>UQSG01000024.1 GCA_900543695.1 uncultured Clostridium sp.
CTTTATCGGCAAAATTGATTGAATGACACCAATATCTTTAACTATGTGATACCGGCGTCGGCTATCCGGATATCGCGCTCTTCCCGGTCCTTGCCGAGCTGTTAGAGGTGCCAATCAGCGTCATTTTGGGGGAGGAAAAAGCAATGGAAATTCAACGAGGCGAAAACGAATACAACGGGACTTTTGAAATATGCCAACACATCAAATTATATCTTGGCAATATTTGCCGCGTGGAACTGCTTGAGGAGCAGGGCAAGACCTGCCGAGTAAGGGCGGCAGGAGATCCTATCTTTATTCGCCTCTTTGACGTGGAACAGGATGGCGATACTCTGTGCGTGGATGTGAGAAATCCCTGCAGTCCGACAACCCGCTGGGAATCCTATGACAGGGGTGGATACACGGGTGAAAACCTGATACAGATTTATGCGCCGGCGACGAGAATGATCTGTGTTTTGAAACCCTGACTTACGCAGGTCTGACCACTGAAAGCGGAACCAGCGAGCAAGGAAATTATCAAGTGACAGCTGTTGAAAGCACCGTTGAGATCTGAGCACACTGCGTTTGGGCCCAACGGTGTTTTTTGGGCTTCTCACTTTTCCATGCAAATTGGACTCTGAATCCGAAACGCCGAAAGCAGCTTTTTATGCGACTTAGACAAACAATAACACAATATTGTGAACGGGGCTTTTTTACAGCCCCGTTATTTTTTTGTGTTGCATGCAGCAGCAAAGCGAATGGCAAGTATATGCAAGATGCTTGATATGATTAACTTTATGTTGGATGGCGGTACAACATGGATAGCAAAAAGCAAAAGACGATAAATTTCCTTTTAAACAATGCAAGCCCATCCATAAAGCGGCGCGGCGCCAATGTTTTTCCCGGGCCTCCGCAAGGAACGTTTTCTTTGCCGCGAAACTATGATAAAATATCACTCAAATAAATTGACAGGAAGAGATCTATGAACATATTATCCATCGGCAACAGTTTTTCACAGGACGCACAGAAATGGCTGCACAAATTAGCGGCAGGAAACGGTGTGGAAATGGACACCGTCAACCTCTATATCGGCGGGTGCAGTCTGGAGCAGCACCGGAAGAATGCGGTTGAACACACGGAGGATTACGCTTTGGAGCAAAACGGGGAGAGCACCGGCAGGAGCGTCTCCCTGAGCGGCGCGCTCAGCCTTCAGCAGTGGGATATTGTAACCCTGCAGCAGGCCAGCCATTTCAGCGGAATGCCCCAAACTTACCTTCCATACCTGCCCGAGCTCGCCGCACTCGTCCGAGAAAAGCAGCCGCAGGCGCGTCTTTTTTTTCATCAGACGTGGGCGTACGAAACGGACTCCGATCATGAGGGCTTTGCGGCGTATCACAATGACCAGGGAGAAATGTACCGCCGCCTGAAGGACGCGAGTGAAATGGCCGTCAAGCTGATCGGCGCAGAGCTCATTCCGACCGGCACGGTAATTCAGACGCTGCGCGCCTCCCTACCCGAGTTTCGATATCGCGAGGGCGGACGGTCGCTTTGCCGCGACGGATTTCACCTGTCTCTGGATTACGGAAGATTTGCCGCTGCCGCGACCTGGTTCTGTACCTTCACCGGCAGAGCCGTTCTGCGCTGCGTCTTCCCGTCGGAGGAAGCGTTTGAAATTCCCCTGCTGGAAAAGATCGCGGCAGCTGCGGCAGACATCACGGGCGCCGGCAGACGCTCCGAGAAAGGAAGCAGCCGTTTATGAAGCTGATTCATTTATCCGACCTTCATCTTGGAAAGCGCGTCAGCGAATTTTCCATGCTGGAGGATCAAAAGCACATTTTATCGGAAATCATGGATATCATAGAGAAAGAACGTCCGGACGGCGTGCTCATAGCCGGGGACATCTATGACAAGGGCGTGCCCCCGGCGGAAGCGGTGCGTCTGTTCGATGAATTTCTTTTTCGCCTGTCAAAGCGCGGCCTGCAGGTTTTCATCATCAGCGGAAATCACGATTCTCCCGAACGGATCGCGTTCGGCTCCCGTCTGATGATCCCGAGCGGCGTCCATCTTTCTCCGGTTTACGACGGCGCCGTTTCGCCCGTGCGGCTTTACGATGAATTCGGGGCGGTCGACATTTATCTGCTCCCCTTTCTCCGCCCCTCTCAGGTGCGCCGCTTTTTCCCGGAAGAGGAAATCGAAACGTATACGGACGCCCTCAAAATCGCAATTTCAAATATGCCGCTCGATCCCGCGGCGAGGAAAATTCTCGTAACGCATCAGTTTGTTACCGGCGCGGCAGGCTGCGAATCGGAAGAGCGATCGGTCGGGGGCTCCGACAATGTGGACGCCGCCGTTTTCGAGCCGTTCGACTATGTGGCGCTGGGGCATCTTCACAGTCC
The DNA here is from genome assembly GCA_900543695.1 of uncultured Clostridium sp. Classification (GTDB taxonomy): domain Bacteria; phylum Bacillota; class Clostridia; order UBA1212; family UBA1255; genus Egerieisoma. The sequence goes on from UQSG01000024.1 coordinate 2,373, forward strand.
GCAGAACGTAGGAAGCGCGGCGATCCGGTATTGCGGGACGCCGTTAAAATATTCCTTTTCCGAGGCAGGGCAGGAAAAATCCGTTACGGTCGCAGAGCTGCGGGAAGCGGGAGCCCTGACGGTCCGCACGGTTCCTCTGCTCCCGAAGCGCGATCTCAGAGAAATCCGGGGCTCTTACCTGGAGATCACTGCGCGGAGCTTTTACGAGGGCAGCCGCACGGACGACTATCTGCATGTGACCTTGACGGACGAGGAGGATCAGCCGGATGCAATCGGGAAGCTTCGCGCGATTTATCCGAACATCATGAAGCTGGATTACGACAATCAACGGACGCGCTCCGCTGCTGCGGTCACCGCCGGAGCCGCGCCGAAAACGCCCTTGGAGCTGTTCGAGGAGCTGTATGAAAAGCAGAACAATCAGCCCATGCGCGAAGAACAGCGGGCCTTTGCGGCAGGCCTGATCGAAGAAATCTGGGAGGAGGCGCAGGCATGAGACCGATCTGCCTTGAACTGTCAGCCTTCGGCCCGTATGCAGAGAAAACCGTTCTCGAGCTGGAGCGGCTTGGAGCCACAGGACTTTATCTGATCACCGGCGACACCGGAGCCGGAAAAACCACGATTTTCGACGCGATTGCGTTTGCGCTGTACGGCGAGGCAAGCGGAGAAAACCGGGAGCCTGCAATGCTGCGCTCCAAATACGCCGCTCCGGAGACGCCGACCGAGGTCGTCCTGACGTTTGAATACGCCGGAAAAAAATACACGATCCGGCGAAGTCCCGAATATGAACGTCCCGCGAAGCGGGGCGGCGGAACGACGCTGCAGAAAGCCGCCGCGGAGCTCACGTATCCCGACGGGCGCATTCTGTCAAAGCCGAAGGAGGTCACGGCGGCCGTAGAAGAGCTGCTCGGACTCAAGCGCAGTCAATTTTCCCAGATCGCCATGATTGCGCAGGGCGATTTCTTGAAGCTGCTGCTTGCGCCGACGGACGAACGCAGAAAAATTTTCCGGCGCATTTTTAAAACGGAACCGTTTGACCGGCTGCAGGAGCGTCTGCGCGACGAAGCCGCTAAGCTTACCGCGCGCTGTCAAGATCTGCAAAATGCCATCCGGCGGGAAACCGAGCGCATCACATGCGGCCGGGACGAAATTCTGGAAGCCGAATTAAAGGAAGCGAAGGAGGGGCGGCTGCCCTTCGGGGAGGAAGCGGTGCTGGTCGGCAAAATATTAGATCGAGATGCAGATCGTGAAGCCGCTGTAAAATTAAAAATCGAGGAAATGGAAAAGCAGCAGGAGGCCGCCGACAGACTGCTCGGTCAGGCGGAGGAGCTTGCGCAAACAAAAGCGGCGCTGTCCGACGCGCAGAAAAAGCTGCTGGAAAAGTCCGGCGCTCTGGCAGAGCTGGAAAATGCATTCTTGGCGGAGCAGGAAAAAGAGGCAGAGCGAAACGCCCTGGCTGAACGGATCGTTTCGCTGTCCGAAAAAATGCCGCAGTACGAAGCGCTCGAGGCACGCCGCGCCGAGCTGTGGCAGAAAAAACAGGAGCTTGAAGAAAAAAAGCACGCGCTGGCGCAGCGGGCGGAAACGCAGAACCTGCTCCGGCGTACGCTTACGGATCTGAAAACAGAGCTTTCAGCGCTTGGAGACGCCGGAGCGCAAAAGGAGGCCCTTCTGCACAAGAAAGAAAAAATTTCGCAGCGGCAGGCCGCGCTCGAAGCCTTTGGCAAAAATCTGCAGGCATACGAGGCGCTTTCGAAGCAAAAGGATGAGGCGCAGAAACGCTACGCCGCGGCCGTCGGGGAAGCCGACAGGCTGCGGAACGAATACAACGAGAAAAACCGCGCGTTCCTAGACGCACAGGCCGGCCTCCTTGCCGGAACCCTGACGGAGGGAACTGCCTGTCCCGTCTGCGGCTCCCTTAGCCATCCGCGCCCGGCCGCCATGCCGGAGGGCGCCCCAAGCCAGGAGGCCCTGAAAACGGCAAAGCAAAGCAGCGAGCAGGCGGAAAGCGAAGTGAGACGCGCAAGTGAAAAGGCGGGAGCAGCCGCAGAACAGGCTGCGGCAAAAAAAGATGAGATCGAGCGCGCAGCATCGGAATTGTTCGGGGCGGCGCTCCCCGCCTCCCTTTCTTCCGCAGCAGAAGAGGCGCTCAGCACGCTTCAGACCGAAGCGGCGCGCGCGGCAGCGGAATTTGCGCAGGCTGAGCAGGCGCTTAAGCGAAAACACGAGCTTGAAGCGCGCCTGATCCCGGAGAAGGAGCGCGAAGCGGACCGGCTCACCGCCGAGCTTTCCGAGCTCGAGAAAGAAACCGCCGCGCTGAACAGTCAGATCAGCGAAAAAACCTCCGAAGCGGCCAGGATCGCCGAAGGACTGGAATTTCAGAGCCGGCGCGAGGCCGGAACGCACCTCGCCGCATTGAAGCGCCAAAAGGAGGAGCTGCAGGCCGCTTATGAAAAAGCAAAGAGCGCATACGAGCTTTGTAAAGGTGAAACGGATACCCTGCGCGGACGCGCCGACAGTCTGAAAAGCCGCCTGGAGGGAGCCCCGGAAATCGACCGCAGCGCGGAGCAAAGCAAAAAAGAGGAGCTAACCGGGCAGAAGCAGGCGGCAAATGCAGAGCTGGACGAGCTCTCCGGCCGGCTTCACAGCAACCGCGCCATTTTCTCCGCCCTCAAGGAATATATCGCAGAGCTTACGGAAGCCGACAGAACAAGAAGCTGGAGAAAGGCGCTTTCCGATACGGCATGCGGCACCGTTTCGGGGAAAGAAAAAATCAAGCTGGAAACATACGTCCAGATGACATATTTCGACAGAATTCTGGCGCGGGCCAACACGCGCTTTATGATGATGTCGGGCGGACAATACGAGCTTAAGCGGAGAACCGAGGCAGACAGCAACCGGAGCCAGAGCGGTCTGGAGCTCGACGTAATCGATCACTATAACGGCTCCGAGCGCAGCGTGAAAACGCTCTCCGGCGGAGAAGCCTTCAAGGCCTCTCTTTCTCTGGCGCTCGGCCTGTCGGACGAAATCCAGTCTTCGGCCGGCGGCATCCGTCTGGACGCCATGTTTATCGACGAGGGCTTCGGCTCTCTGGATGAAGAATCTCTGGGGCAGGCGCTCCGCGTGCTGCAGGAGCTCAGCGGAGCCGGACGCCTTGTGGCGATCATCTCCCACGTAGCGGAGCTGAAAGAAAAAATCGACCGCCAGGTGCTTGTTACAAAGCAAAAATACGGCGGCAGCCGGGCAGAAATCAGAGTATAACGGCCGCATACGGCCCGGCGGAAAGGAAAATGACCATGATATCAGGAACAAATCGGAAAATAGAACGGCTGCCGGAAGAAAAATGGCGGGGCGTCCGGCTTGATTTTACTTATGTAACCGGCAGCTATTACGACGTGACGCTCCGGCAGGAGGAGGGCCGCTTCGAGGTGACCTTCCTCAAAACGCCCTTCGAAACGCCGCGGATTCACGGCTCGGCGGAAACCGGAGAATACGGCGACTGCCTTTACGCGGATTGGTGGGAGGGCGCCGACGCCTACGGTATTTTCGAAGCCGGAGCCTTGATTGCCGTCATCGAGCTCTGCCCGGAAAGATGGTCGAACCGGCTGCGCGTAACGGAGCTTTGGGTATCCGGGCAGCACCGCCGGCGCGGTCTCGGAACGCACCTGATGCATTTTGCAAAAGAGCTTGCCGTCCGCGATCAATACCGCTGCCTCATGCTGGAAACGCAGACCTGCAACGAGGCGGCCATGGCGTTTTATCTTGCGCAGGGATTTACGCTGATCGGCTTTGACCGCTGCTGCTACGGCAACGACGACGTCAGTCGGAAGGAAGTTCGCCTGGAGCTCGGATGGTTTCCGGAAGGAGGCGGAAACGCATGATCGCGGAAGCGGAAAAATATACGTATCCTCCCATTCAGGGATGCCTTCCCGAAAAAATACTTCCCTCCGGCTGCGCGCTCGTACTGGAGGGAGGCGGGACGCGCGGCTTTTACAGCGCCGGCGTTTTCGAAGCCTTTCTGGATGCGGGAATCATGTTCCCCTATATCGCCGGCGTTTCGGCCGGCGCGGCGAATGCCGTCACCTATCTTTCCGGCCAAAAGCTCCGCAGCCGGCAGATTGTTGAGCATTACGTAGGAAATCCCAAATATGTGAGCGTGCGGAATTTTATTTTCCGCCGGTCGATGTTTCATTTTGATTATATTTTTCATACGATCCCGCAGCGGCATGTCGCGTTTGACTGGGAAACCTTTCGAAGCTGCCCGGTCCGTTTTCTTACGGGCGCAATGGACTGCGCCACCGGAAAGACCGTCTGGTTTGAAAAAGAAACGATTACGCCGGATTTCAGCGCAAGCATTGCGTCCTGTTCCGTGCCCGTTCTCTCTCCGATCGTAAAATTCCAGGGATATGAGCTCCTGGACGGAGGCGTCAGCGATCCCATTCCGATCGAAAAATCCGTTGCCGACGGGAACGTCTTCCACGTAATCGTGCTGACCAGAAATGCCGGCTATTCAAAGCGGCCCTTCGGACACGAAAAATTATTGAAAGCCCTTTACCGCAAGCATCCCCGGGCAGCGGAGGCCGTGCTGCGCCGTCACGAAGTATACAACCGCCAGCTGGCGCTGTGCGAGCAGCTCGAGCGCGAAGGCCGCGCCGTTATCATTCGCCCGCTGAAGCCGCTGCGGGTAAAACGAACGAGCGCCGATACGAAAGAGCTTCTGGCGCTTTATGATGAGGGGCACGCCGAAGGAGCCGCAAAAATCGAAGAAATTTTTTCCGCGATTTCCGAGCAGGCGCTTTGAGCAGAAAGCGCGCGGAAAGAAGAACGGCTCAGTCTTCGCGGAGGACGCTCCATGCGTCGATCAGGCGCGGGAGCGTCCAGGCCGCGTTCGCCGGGCTTGTCGACGGCAGGAATACAGCCTCTTTCCCCGTTTCCGGCTGCAGATATTTCACATATAGGCGTTCCGCCGTTTTTCCGTTGACGAAGATCCTTCGGATCGGGCAGTTCTCCAGAATCCGCGCAAGCCGATTCGGCACGGCGTTTCTGATACTGCTGTCAGAAGAGCCGCTGATTTCACAGACTGCAATGACGTCCCACAGCGCAATCCTGTTTTTTTCCAGGAACATCACTTTTTCTTCCGGCCCGGCCGGCGGAGCGCAGTCAAATACCGCGGCCGCAACACGCCAAAAGCGATTCCGGGGATGTGCGTAGTAGAACCTCTGTTCGCGTGATTTTACCGAAGGAAAGCTCCCCAGGATCAGCTGCTCGGAATCCGGCCTCCAGAACGGCGGAATCGAATGAATCTGTTTTTCCGTATTTCTTTTATTCATAACGCAGCCGCCTCCCTCCGCACTCTTTTACTGTATAATATTACACTCGTTCCGCAGCTTCTTCAATACGGCGCAGCGTCGGCTGCCGGAATGCATAAATTACCAATTGAAAAATAGATATATATAGGATATAATCTCAACTCGAAAATGGTATTTTGGGAGGCAATCATGAGAAAAACACATCGACTTGGACTGATTCTGTGCTGTGCCGTCCTGCTGCTCGGTCTATGCTCCTGCAGCGCCGTGCTCAGCGAGCCGGAGGAAAAGGAATTTTCCAAAGAGGGCGCGACGATTACGCTGACGGATGAATTTACAGAAAAGGATCTTGTATCGCAGACGGCGTATTATGAATCCATGGATTCCATCGTGGTCATGCTGAAAGAGGAATTTACGCTTTTTGAAGAGGCCGGTTATGAAGATATGACACTGTCTGAATATGCGGATCTGGTGATCTAGGCAAATTCCCTCTCCGCAGAGCGGAAGGAAGAAGAGGGGCTCACCTGCTTTACATATGAGAAAGAACAAAACGGCAAAAATTTTGAATATTACGCAACCGTGTTCAAGGGGCCGGATGCTTACTGGCTGATTCAGTTTGCCTGCGAGACGAAAAATTTCGACGATTTTCTGCCCGATTTTCAGAAGTGGGCCAAATCCGTTACATTTGAGTGACAGACACACGCGTGCGCCATACTGCGAAACGCCCTGTTCGGTTTGATACCGGCCAGGGCGTTTTTGCTGCTTTAGGCAGTTATTCTTTTTGTACATGACAGCGGCGCTGCTATGGCTTCCTATTATTCTGTTTTTGCTTTTCCCCTGAATTTTTGTCCGCAGGAAAATTACACAGATTAATTATATTGACAATTATATTAAATATAATATATTATTTATTTAATAATATTGTGCGTAAAATATTTTTGTTTTATAAGAAAACGAGCAATAATATTTTATTCTGCCGAACCGATTTGAACCGCAAATCGCAGCTTCGCCTGCCGCGCAGCAAAATGGCGTCGGCAAGGAGAATTGCGGCGATAAATGAGTATTATCCGTATACAGGAATACCGTGTTTCATATCTGAGAGGGAGTAGGAAACGATGATTTTCAAACCAATTTTGCTATACCTTTTTATGCTGCTTCTCTTCCTTTTGGTACTGCCCGTAAAGCTTATTCAGCAGCGCTATAAGTTCCTGGGCGTCCTGCTGTTTAGCCTGGGCTTCCTGCTTTGTACGATGTTTATTGCGTTCGCTTTGTTTCCATTGGATTTTTCGTCTGAAGCGCCTGCGGGAAGCGGCTTCTTCCTGATCCCGTTTTGGGATGGGTATAAAACGTATCGGCTTCTCGGGGAGGATCGTTCCATCCTTCCGTTTGTTCTGTTTTATATGCAGTATTTTTTCTACTCCGCTTCTTTTACGTTGTGCGAGGTTGTTACAAGCAAGAAGAAATCCTTTGCTCTTCCTCTTGCGGTAAGTCTTATCGTAGCAACGCTTGCCGTCTTAATGAAATTTATAAACGCAAGCCTCCTGACAGATACGGGCGTGTATATCGCAGTGCTTGCGGGCTGTCTGCTCGGGCGCATACTCGGCCGGCTTGTATATCCGTATTCAGAAAAGTATATTAACAAATATATATGACAGGGAGCGATTTTCATGAGGGAATCAATCAATACGATAACGATTGAAAACATATCGCACGCATACCGTGACGATGAATCCGTGCTTAGAAATGTGAACGCCATATTTGAAAAAGGCGACAGTATTTCCATCATGGGAACGAGCGGCGTGGGAAAGACGACGCTTCTTAAAATAATGAGCGGACTTATGAAGCCGTCAGACGGAAAAGTACTGTTTGATCATATCGACTATTATACCCTGTCAGAAAAAAAACAGATTTCCTTTCGAAGAGACAACTTCGGATTTGTTTTTCAAAGCTTTGAACTGATTTCAGAGCTCACCGTTTATGAAAACATTATTTTCCCTTTGCTCCTGGGCGGAAAGAAAGAAAAAAAGGCGGCGGCGAAAGAATATGCGGAGGAATTATGCGGCGCGCTGGAGCTTGGCGATCTGCGTTCGCGTTATCCCGGCGAACTATCGGGAGGGCAGCAGCAGCGTACCGCAATTGCCCGGGCTTTAATCCGCAGGCCGGAAATATTATTCTGCGATGAGCCTACCGGAAACCTCGATCAGTCAACGTCGGAAGCCGTTATGAACCTGCTTACGCAGATCAACGAGCGATATCACACAACGCTGATCATCGTAACCCATGACAGGGAAATTGCCGCCAGGACGCGCAAAATTTACCGGATGTCCGAGAACGGCGTCCTTTCGGAGGAAAGAGGTGCTTCATGCTAAGAGCCAGCCTGCTGATCACCCGTAAGACGCTGTGGAAAAGGAAAACGAAAAGTATTGCAATTTTTTTAGTTTATACTGTAATTTTGGCAACTGTCATAAGTATTTTTTCCGCCAAAATCGGGGCCAGGGATGCATACCGCGAATATTTGCAGACCGTATACGGGACGTACAGCGGGATTGTTTTTGAGGCGGAGCCCGTATCCGTTCCAGACGAGTCCGTCCAAAGCTTCGGCTTTTTCCGCATACAGGGCTCTTTCAGAACAGATCATTATTTCAGCGACATTTATATCGGGGCCGCCGATGAAACGGCGTATGCGCTTCATTCTATCCGTGCTTCTGAAGGACGGCTTCCCGCCGCCGATTCTGAAATTGCCGTCGAAAAATGGCTTGCAGAGAAACTCGGCGCAAGGGCTGGAGATCCGGTAACAATCAACGGCAAAAATTACATGGTAACAGGGATTATCAATAATTATTCTGAGCTGCAGGGCTCACTTCTGAGAGACGGAACCAGTGAAACGCTGCTTCCCGCAGTGCTCGTTTCCGAGGTGGAAAATCCCATAGCATATCATTGTACGCTCTTGCTAAAAGAGGAAAGCGGAGAAGCGCTTGCCGAAATCGCCAATTTTCTTAACAGCAGCCTTTACAGGCGAAACGAAAATATGGAGCAGCTTGATACGCAGCCTGCTTACCGCCTTTATCAGTCAACCGTGGATTCCATCTTCTGTATTTTAATGATCGCCGCTGCCGGGATCCTTTTGCTGCTGTGTTATCTTGTGGATATAGAATTTAAAAAAACAGTCGAAATTGCCGGCGCGCTGGGCTCCGGCCGCATGCTGAAATTAACAGTTCCGTTTTTTTATTCCTTTTTTATCTATTTGCCGTCCCTTGTTCCGGCACTTTTTCTTTCCTATGCAATTTCGGATCTATACAGGCTGATCATCGAAAAAAAAGGGATCGCGTATTTCCGCATTCAAATAACGGCAGGCTCTGCCGCATTTTCCGCCGTCATCTGTTTCGTTATGATATTAGCGGCGGCCGTACTGGTCCGCATCATACGGACGCTCCTGGCCTCCGCCCGCAGAGCGCCCCACAGCAGAGCGACAATCAATACGAGTTCCGCGTTTCTTTTATATTCCTATAAAAATCTTCTTATGAATTTGAAACGCTTCTATGCCGTTTCAATCATGCTGGTTCTATGCATCGTTGTGATTCAGGTCGGCAAAATCATACAAAAAGAATCCTCTTTTGAGGATCCGGGCGATTGCGATTACGAAATCACTCGTTTTGCCAGCATGGCGGAGGGGATCTTTGAAATTCCTGTCTTTCAGGAAAACATGCCGTCCGTCAACGATTTTAAACCGATTCTGGAAAATCACAACGTTCAGCGGGCGGTCTATATCAATGGCGCCGAGGTCAAATTACTTGTTTCCGCGGATTCCGACAGCGCGGAAAAAACGCTGATGGATTCAATCTATGGCGACAGCAGGCTTCGTTCTTCCGACGGATCCGTTCAGAAGCAGATAAAGGAAGAAATGGAAAAATATGGTTATCAGGAAAACGACATCCTTTATTTTTCAAGAGTTTTGGGCGCGGAAGAAGAAATTCTGCAGCAGCTGACCGCCTTCCAAACGGTCGGCCAATATGATCCGCAAAAGCTTCTGCAGGGCAGCAGCGTCATAATGTGCGTCCCGGAACACGAATATCAAGACGTTTACAAAGAGCTCATCGGAAAACAGCTGACACTATCGCATATAAGGTACAACGATTTCGAGGGAGGAAATCTGGGCCGGAACAGAATCGATTATTCCGTCACTTTGGATGCAATCATCCTGATTCCCGAGGAAGATCCCGTTCTTCAGGAAGCGCTTGGCTCCTATTATTCGTTTGTTACCGCCAACAAAGCCTTGGAACGGATGGATATGGATTTCTATTTCAGAAGCTGTTTTCTCCAGCTTTACGATCAGTATGCCGTCGGAACTCTGGAGGAGCAGATCAGCCAGCTCACGAAAACATATCCAAATATGATCCGCGCCGCTTCCTTTATAGAAACAAACACGGCGCAGTATATCACAGGGCTTCTGATTGATACCACCGTGCATTGCCTCATTGGGCTGCTGGTGCTGCTTGCCTCCTTCATTCTTCTGATCCATTACGTGATCAACGCAGATTCGAAGAGAGGCCTGATCAGGCGGCTGTATGCCATAGGCCTCAGCAAGAAGGAGCTGAACTGGATCCTTCTGACTGAATATCTGAATTATATTCTATTTGCCCTTATCCTCTCCGTGCCGATTATGGGAATGCTGGCGACAATGGCCGTTACCATAAATTCAGACAGAGACGGGATCGGATTTACGGCTGCGGATCTCGGGCGGGATTACATCTTACTTATTGCAGCGTGCGCGCTGATCGCGATTCTGATCTATTTTGCCAACAAACGGTGGATCAGCAAAATTTTGTCCGAGCCCTCCGCCTTTTAAAGGATGGCATCCGCCTCTGCGAGCGGAAATTTTACAAATGGATTTCCACTTGATAGGAATCGTCGATCAAAATGGAATGACAGCCGTATTTTTGGCACATCTCAAAATAATACGCGTTGTCGGCAAGCACAGAATCGATCGTCAATCCCTCGTCCTCCATCCGCCGTTCTATCGCGCCTGCATATCCTTTGATATCCGAAAAATGTCGTCTGATGTAGTTTTCACTCATCACCAGACAATAGCAGCGTATTTCCCTTCGATACGCCTCCGCAAAATCCTCTTTCCAGCCGAGAGGGATATAACAGCCTTCCACGATGAGGTTCTGTCCGTTCTCAATGGCAGTCTTTACGATTTCCCGAACAATCGGCCATAAATAGGCCTCCAATTCTTTATCGTCTTCGGGCGTCAGGGCTGTGTTCCCGCTTCGGATCAGTCCCATTTTCAAATGATCGATAGAAAAATAAGGATATTTGTATTTTTCAAGAAGTTTTTGTGCCAGCAGCGTCTTCCCCGTATGGGAAGCGCCTGTAATCAAAACGATCATCCTGATCAGCTCCCGCTTTTTGGTAAATAGGGCGGCCGGAATAAAATTCCATGCTCATAACGTTACTTTTTCTCTAAAAATCCGATGCCCTTCATCATAATTTCCTCCGCCGCAGCCGCTATCTTCTCTGCCGGATCTGTCATCCCCCGATCGATCCAGCCCTGAAGCAGCGCGATGCAGCCTGCGCTTACAAAGGTATAGAACAATTCGATTTCCCGCAGAGAGGCGGAGGGAAAATATGCGGAATACCCTTTCATACAGGAGTCTCTGCCCAGATCGATCAGATGCGTCAGAAAGTCGCGGTCTCCGTATTTGCCGAGCGTTGCGGCGCAGATGTCGGAATTTTCCCGCAGGCAGCGGAAAATGCCGGCCGTAATATCCGTAGGCGTGATTCGGTCCTTCTTCTGGCTGATCAGCGGCGCAAGCGCCTCCTGAAAATCACTTAGCATTTCCGTCTCGATCTGCTCGCGCAGATCATAGACATCTTTATAATGCGCATAGAAGGTGCTTCTGTTGATCCCCGCCTCCTCGCAGAGCTCCCGTACGGAAATGCTCTGGATCGGCTTGCGGGAAAGAAGCTCCAGGAACGCCTTCCGCAAAAGCATGCGCGTTACGCGAACCCTGTGATCCTTTATAAAATTTTTCATAAATAACCATCTCTTTCAACAGAATCTGTCCGGTATGTCCATAAAACCGCCATCAGGACGCCTGCTGTTGCTGGCAGAATTTCAGGAACAGGATTATACTACATTATGGAAGGATAATCAACACAGTGTTCGGAAAGGAATGGTGTTCAACATGAAAAAGCTTTATATCATTACAGGGGCCGCAGGCCACCTTGGCGGCACCGTCATCGGGATGCTGAAAGGAAAAGACTGCGAGGTACGGGGGCTGATTCTCCCCGAAGAGCAGGCGGAGGATACGGAAAACGTTACCTTTTACAAGGGAGACGTTACAAAGCCGGATACGTTGCGTCCGCTGTTTGAAAACCGGTATGGCAGAGAAACTTATGTGATCCACACGGCAGGAATCGTCGATATTCAGAACGCGGTTTCCCCGCTGATTTATAATGTCAATGTAAACGGAACGAAAAATATCCTCCGGCTCTGCCGGGAATACGGCGTAAAACGGCTCGTTTACGTCAGCTCGGTACACGCCATCCCCGAGGGGGCGGACGGCGCCGTCATCCGCGAGGTCGCGTCGTTTGCCCCGGAGAGCGTAACGGGCGGCTATGCCAAAACAAAAGCGGAGGCGACGGAAGCGGTGCTTTCGGCAGCAAAAAGCGGCCTTGACGCCGTTGTCGTTCATCCCTCCGGAATCATCGGGCCGTTCTGCAGCCGCGGAAATCATATTGTCCAGCTGATCAGCGACTACATCTCCGGGAAGCTCCCCGCGTGCGTCCGGGGCGGATATGACTTCGTAGACGTGCGTGACGTAGCGGCCGGCTGTATTTCCGCCGCTTTGCGCGGCGTGTCCGGAAGCTGTTATATCCTCTCAAACCGCCATTATGAAATTAAGGATATTTTAGCGATGATCCGGGCGGAATACGGCGGCAGAAGGCTGCCGGTTCTCCCGCTGTGGGCGGCGAAGGCCGCCGCGCCGTTTTTCGAGCTGTATGCCAAAATCCGGCACGTCCGTCCCCTTTTCACGCGATATTCTCTGCACGCGCTGTCCGGCAACGATAAATTTTCACATGAAAAAGCGGCAAAAGACCTGAACTTCCGGCCGCGCGATCTCTGCGTGACGATCCGCGATACCGTAAGCTGGCTGAAAAAGCATCCGTACGGTTCCTCCCAAAGCGGTTTGGCATAACGAAAATAATGCTGCGAAGCTCCTGCCGGATGTGGTAAAATAGCGTGGAATGATACCGGATGCAGGAGGCTGTTATGAAACTCTACGAAACAGATGGACATTGCGCGGCTTTTACGGCAACCGTGCTCAGCTGCGAGGCGGCGCCGGACGGAACGTACGAAATCATATTGGACCGGACGGCCTTTTTCCCCGAAGGCGGCGGCCAGAGCTCCGATCGCGGAACGCTGGGCGGCCAGCCGGTTCTGCGCCTCCGAACGGATGCCGAACGCTCCGAAGTATATCATGCGGTTGCGCTCCCGATTGCGCCCGGAAGTCAGGTAGAAGGACGCATCGATATGGAAAAACGGTTTTCCGACATGCAGAATCACACGGCTGAGCACATCGTGTCCGGCACGGTACACGCCCTGTATGGCTATGACAATGTCGGCTTCCATATGGGCGAGGAGGAGATTACCATGGATTTCAGCGGCCGGCTCTCCGCAAAGCAGCTTACCGAAATCGAACGGCAGGCCAACCGCGCAGTGTATGCCGATCTTCCCGTTGAAATCTCCTTTCACGAGCCGGGCTCATTGGAGGGGATCAGCTACAGAAGCAAAAAAGAACTGACCTCCGTCGTGCGTCTCGTGGAAATCAAAGGAGTGGACCGATGCGCCTGCTGCGCGCCGCACGTCGCGCGGACCGGTGAAATCGGCCTGATTAAGCTGATCAGCGCCCAGAACTATAAAGGCGGCGCGCGCGTCGGCATGCTGGCGGGCAGCAGGGCCTTCGCGGAGCTATCCCATCGCTTCTCCCAGGTAAAAGCCGTTTCCGCTTCTCTGTCCGCAAATCCCGACGAGCTGGAGGCGTCCGTCGCGCGGCTTCAGTGCGAGATCGGCCGGCTCAAGGCAGAAAAAGCGGCCGCACGGCGCGACTATTATACGCTCCGTGCGGAGCAGTGCGTTTTGGAAGCGGGAAACGCGCTGATTTTCGAGCAGGACGGTTCCTTCGAGGAATTGCGCACGCTTGTCAATCTGCTTACGGAGAAAACGCAGGGGATCTGCGCCGTATGTGCTCCGGATCCGGAAAATGCAGGCGCTTACCGCTTTGTGATTGGTTCGCGCTCTGCGGATCTGCGCCCGGCCGCCGCATTTCTGCGGGAAACGCTCGGCGCGGCCTGCGGCGGCCGCCGGGAAATGATCCAGGGCACCGCTAAGGCCGCGGAGGAAACGCTGAAAGAAGCGTTTAAAAGGCTGGCTTCGCCGGAGCAGCTCTGCGGCGGCGCGCTCACCAAGTAAATTACCGGTAAATATACCGGGTTCCGTCCGGCGGCTGATAGATGACTTGCGCGTCATACTCCCATTCCGGCGTGCCGGGAGCCGTGCCGCCCGATTCGTCAAATACGGTAATAAAGCCGCCCATCTGATATCCGTTTACTTCCGCATTATAACCGTCCGGCTGCAGATTATGACGTTCTATATATGCAGGCAGGCGCTCGTTAGCCCAATTCATATAGTCCGGCCAGGTGTCCGGACTCATAAGCAATTCGCTTTCAGGCTCTGCAAGCCGTGCGAACCGAAATGCAAAAACATTCGTCTCAGACGAATCTGTCGGAAACGGATTCAGCGCGGTATCATTCGGCTCCATGCAGACATAGATAAAAAGATCGCGGTCGATCTCTCTCCCGTTCTCATCCCTTGCCGTAAAAACGCGGCTGATCGGCTTATATGCGCAGTTATAGGCAAACCCGACAATTCTGGCATAGGAAAGTCCGTCATAGCGTCCCGCCGTTGTTTTTCTGCCGTTATATGCCGCACAGCGCGCATCGATCGTACCTACAAACGGGAGCTCGGTCCGTTCCTCGCCCCTTTTCGCATATCCGCCGCCGCTTACATCCGGATCATAAAGAACGTATATATTTTCATTGTAATAATAGAGCGCAGGAATATATTCATAGTAAAAGAAACGACGTTCAGGTTTTGTTAAAGCCGGTTCGCTTGCTTCGGGTATGATAAATTCTCCGACAAAGGCGATGCAGCAGGCAATTGCCATCATTATAAGAATAAGAGATTTTCTATTTATAAAAATCCACGAAGACAGCATAAAGAACCTCTTTTCTATAAATCTATTCAAAATATTGTACATTTATTATATTAATAATATAATAAATATGTAATATTTTCAACATATTTTACGTATGCAGAGCCTTCCCCGGTTTCAGGTTAAATTAATTCGTTATTTTTTATAAAACGCCATCAATGCCCATCCGCCCAGAAATTTGAAGCTCCATCATGTATTTCGCTTTATCTGCATCGTAAATTGCTCCGCCGGATACGCCTTTTCCCCGGCGCCGTCCGGTCTGGTATTGTATACGCACACGGACTGTGCGCAGCAGACGATCGGTTCGTCCGCCAGAGCGCTGTAATTCTTGTAGCCGTAACGTACGGTGACGGGATCGGCCACGCGGTCGCAGGTCAGGTAAATTTGATCCGGAGCCGCCAGCTCGGGAATGGCGTCGTAAAATTCCCCATCCGGCCCTGCAAGCTCAAAGCCGGCCCGTCCCTCCAGGAGCAGTCCGCCTCCCGTGTTCGCAAACGTTACCGCTGCGCGGCCGTCCTCCTCCAGAACGGCTTTCATTGCATACGGGGACGTCCACAGTCCGTTCGGATCGCAGAACGCGCCGATCACTGCGTCCGCAAGGCGCGTTCCGACGGGTTCCTTTTCGTAAGGATGGATTCCGTCGGCGTTCAGCATATCGCCCCGGGCCGCCAGCTCGGGATACAAGCCCGTATCGAGCGTAACGCAGTAGGTAAAACGTTCCGTCAGCGTTCCCGCTTTTTTGATTTCTTCCCTGCTTTCATAATATGATTTTTCATCCGTATAACGCGGCAGCTGTACGGCGGCCCACAGGAGTCCCGGATTCTCAAACGCGGCGCGCCATCTGCCGATCAGGCCTGCAAGCCGCGCTCCGTAATTCACGGGATCGCCTTCTCCCTGATACCATAAAACGCCGCGGACGGTCAGCCTGCGGATCGGATGGATCTGCCCGTTATACCACGCGCCGCCGACGTCCCATTCCGCAATCGGGATCCCTCCCATGCACGCGGAGACGAGTCCGACGGGCGCCTTGCGAAGCGCATAGAAGCGGCGGGCAAAAAAGTAGCCCACCGCGCTCACCTCGCGAATGGTTTCCGGCGTGATTTTACGCCAGGGGCGGCACGTTTCAAGCTCTTCCACCGGAACCTCCGAGGAAACGGGCAGCACCAGCATTTCACGGATTTCCGGATTTTCACAGGAAGCGATCAAATCCCGGTAAAGCAGCCGGTCTGAGGTCCCGTCGTAGCATTGCCCAAAGGTCCAGCCCATGTTCGACTGACCGGCGAGCACAAAAACCTCCCCAAATAAAACATTATTCAGATAGCAGCAGCTTCCGTTCTCGGAAATCAGCTCCAGCGTATACGGGCCGCCGCAGGGCTGCCCCTCAATGAAAAGCTCAAAGGCATGGTTTTCCGTCTTCCCGTAAAAGGTTTTTGCTTCCCCTCCGGCGTCGTTTTTCAGCCGGACGGCGATTCCCCCGTCGAAGGCGCATCGCCCCCACAGCCGCACCGCCAGCTCGGCCTGCAGAACGCAGCCGTCCGTAAACAGCGCGGGAAGCGTAAAATCCTCTCTGCGCTCCGCCCTCTGCGGCGGAATCCGAAAAGACGGGCGCGTCAGGATTTTTTCTCTCTGTACCAAATTTGCGGGCATCGCATAATTCCGTTCCAATTCCGGGCCTCCGTATTAATCGTCCTGCTTTACAAATCTTTGAAGCGAGGCGTTATCCCGGAAATCTCTGCGCCTTTCGAACGTCCGGCGGATCGACGCCGCGTCGCCCGTAGTAATCAGATAAGAATATTCCAGCGGCAAAAAGGATTCCAGGCACAGCGTCCGCAGCGGCGCGACATAATTCGTCGCGCCGTCCGAAGGATCCTTCGACGCATTGTAGGAAAAGCGGCCGGCGATCAGCGTTTCGGCTCCCGGCGTATACAGCCCGATCCCGAAGCCGGACTCCCCGGAGGTCCAGGCGCACCAGGTTTCCGTATTGCCCTCCTGAAACGTGAAATAGCAATGGCGCGACGCTCTCTTGTCTCCCCAGAAGCCAAGCTGATCCTTCACGGCCAGAGCGTCTCCCGTCCAGGGACGCGCGCCGTCATAAAACGTAAACTGATCGAGATAGCTAAGGACATAAAAAGCGGGAAGCTCCTGATGCGCCGGTCTGTGGCGGTACCCCGAGAAGTCTATAAAGCGGTTGTCCACGCGAATACAGTCCTCCTCGAGAAGATAGGTATTTTCCATGTAGCTCGGCGTAATCCGGTTGTTCTGCGCCCAGTCCATCGGCTGGCATTTTACCCACAGTCGGTTTGAAGAAACGCTGCAGTCGACGAGCTTGCTCCGGTTTGCATACTGATCTCCTCCCTGAACGGGATTATAGGACCAGGTCGAACCGTTGAAAACCGCACATTTATAAGGAGAATCCACCGTTCCGTAATACGATTGCTGAATCAGGCGGCCGGCATCGCAGCGGTTCAAAAGATTTTGCAGTCCGTCGGGATTCCGTTTGTCCTCTACATGGCACAAGCCGCCGCCCCAGCCAAGATCCGCGCCGAGGCGGAAGCGCTCGTTTTCCAGATACACGACGGATTCGCTCCGCTCCGCCGGCTCCGTTGTAAGCTCCTGCAGGGAAAATCCCGCTTCTCCCGATTCGGACGGCAGAAATTCAAGCCGGTAAATGCCGGAAGCAGAAGCGCCGCTCAGGAAGCCGTCGATATAAGAAGAAAATACCGCATTTTCCCCCGGCTCCAAAAAAAACGTTTCACAGGCCACGCCGTCCGGTATATTGTAAAATATTTTCCCCTTGCCCGGAAGCCGGGAGGAGTATCGCAGGCTGTATTTCTGAAACGTCCCGCCGCGCGGTTCCGCAAAATCGATCGCCGTTTTTCCGTTCTCCATACGTCGCACCTCATTGTTTTTAAAGATGGTTAATCTTAACACACATGCTCCTTGCAAACAAGTACGGTTTGTGCTAAGCCGGGACATAAAAATTACGCAGAAAGTCAGGAGAAGAAAAATGACGTCATTCCGTGTTGATTTCGGAAATATCGCCGGCGGGGAAAACGCTTTGCTTTCCAGCTCTTTTATAAGAAGGTTCTGGCCGTGCCTTTTTGCCGAATCGTATTTCAGGAAAGGAGGCATTGCTGCTTTATGCGGAGTTTCCTGTTCTCTTTGATCATATCAAACGGCAGAATTTTGAAATGTCATAAAATAATGCGTTTATTTCTATTGAAATGTCATTATTTTTATGCCATAATTTTATTGAAAAGTTAATTGGAGGCTTGTTATGCTCTATCGTAAAATCGAAGCGTTAATTGAATCGCACTTAAAATCGAGTTCTAAAAAGATTCTTTTGATTGACGGCGCAAGGCAGGTCGGAAAAACCTACATTATCCGTTATGTGGGGCAAAGGCTGTTTGAAAACTTTATTGAGATCAACCTGGTAGAGGATTCATTAGGCAACCGCCTATTTGCAGGCACAAAAACCGTAGAGGATTTCTATCTTCAGATCAGCATGCTTGCGGGCAGTAAAATGAAGCAGAAAGAAAACACCTTGATCTTCCTTGACGAGATTCAGGCATATCCGCACCTGCTCACACTCCTGAAATTTTTATCGCAGGACGATAAGTTTACCTTTATCGCCAGCGGCTCGCTGTTGGGCGTTACTTTGTCGCAGGCCGCCTCGATTCCGATGGGCAGTATACGGAAGGTCAGAATGTTCCCGCTGGATTTTGAAGAATTCCTCTATGCCAACGGTATGAACGAAATCGCAATTACGGCTATGCGGAAAAAGTTTAAAGGGCTGGAAGCGCTCGATAAGCCGATACATGATAAAATGATGGATCTGTTCCGCAAATACCTGCTTGTGGGCGGACTGCCGGACGTCGTAAACTCCTATCTTGCGGAAAAGAACATTCAAGCCGTAAGGGAAATTCAAAGTGAAATCCACGAGTACTATGCTTCAGACGCCTCCAAATACGACGAGGAGAAAAAGCTGAAGATTCGGAGAATCTATGATTTAATCCCCTCCAGCATGGAGAACAAAAAGAAGCGCGTTGTTGCGCAGAATATCGAAAACAAACGCGGTAAGACCTTCGGTGACTATCAGGATGAGTTCGAATATCTGATCAGCGCCGGAATCGCTCTGAATGTGCAGGCAATATCTAATCCGGTGTTTCCGCTCATCGAATCGACCGGAAAAAATTTGCTTAAGCTGTATCTGAACGATGTGGGGATTTTGACCGGCATTTTGTACGGGAATAATATCCGAGCCATTTTGGATGATGAAGTGAGCATCAATCTTGGCTCAGTTTATGAAACGGTTGTAGCCAGCGAGCTGATAGCACACGGCTACAAGCTATTCTACTATGACAATCGAAGCAAGGGAGAAGTGGACTATCTGATCGATGACTACGACAGTCTTTCCGCCGTTCCGATCGAAGTGAAATCCGGCAAAAATTATACCGTACACAGCGCGCTAAACGCTTTTGTACAAAACGAGGATTATCACATCCAAAAGGCATTCGTCCTCTCCAATGCGCGGGAAATCACAACAAACGGTAAAATCACCTATCTTCCAATCTACTATATTATGTTTTTTCAAAACCCCGCTGGCGATTTGAAAAATCTGCAATTCTGAAAAGACCGCAACGTGTGATTCTGTAAAAACGGTTGGAGGTTGTATCACGGCGGAGGCGTTTTAACCAGTCCAAGGCTCTGTGCCTTGATATGGATCAGGTCCTAACACACATGCTCCTTGCAAACAAGTACGGTTTGTGCTAAGCTGGGACATAAAAATTACGCAGAAAGTCAGGAGAAGAAAAATGACGTCATTCCATGTTGATTTCGGAAAAATCGCCGGCGTGCTCAAACCGATGCACGGCGTGGGAAACGCGCCGCTGCTCGGCTGCAGCAATAAGCTGTTCCATTATCTTGGAGATGCGGGAATTCCTTACTCGCGCCTGCACGACACCGGCGGGGACTACGGCGGGGGACGCTTTGTGGATATCGCGAACATTTTCCGGAATCCCGACGCAGATCCGGAGGATCCCGCCTCCTACGACTTTGCTTTTACCGACTGGCTGATCTCGGAGCTCGAAAAGCAAAACGTAGAGCCCTTCTACAGGCTCGGCGCGTCGATCGAATGCGAGCACGCGATCCGGGCGTATCATATTTATCCGCCGAAGGATTATCAAAAATGGGCGAAGGTCTGCGAGGGCATCATCCGGCACTACAACGAAGGCTGGGCGGACGGCTTCCGGTACGGCATCCGGTATTGGGAAATCTGGAACGAGCCGGATAACGAGCCGGAAATTTCGGACAACCCCATGTGGAAGGGCTCAAAGGAGGATTACTTCCGTCTTTACGAGGTAACGTCCAATTACCTGAAAGCGCGTTTCCCGCATCTGAAAATCGGAGGGTATGCCAGCTGCGGCTTTTACGCGATTTCCGATTCCGCATTTTCCGCCGATGCAAATTCCTCTCACAGAGTGGAATACTTTCTGGAATTTTTCCACGACTTTTTAAAATACATCACATCGCCCGAGCATAAAAGTCCTTTGGATTTTTTCTCCTGGCACAGCTATATGACGATTGAGAAAAACATTTCTTATGCACAATACGCGCGGGAAGCGCTCGACTCGTACGGCTTTACCGAAACGGAAAGCATTCTCAACGAATGGAACATGGGACCGAGCCTGCGCGGAACGCTGGAAGACGCCTCGTATATCTCCGGCATGCTCTGCGCCATGCAGGACACCCCGATCGACAAAATGATGTATTATGACGCGCAGGTCCATGCAAATTACGGGGGCTTGTTCGATCCGGTCCGCAAGACCGTGTTCCCTGCTTATTATGCGTTTCGTGCGTTCGATCTGCTGTACCGCCTGAAGAATCAGGCGGCCTGCTCGGCGCCCGACGGAAAAGACGTCATCGCATTGGCGGCGGTCTCAGGCGACGGGGGAAATGGCGCGGTATTGGTGACAAATATGAATCCGGAGCCCGTTTCGGTTTCGTTTACTCTGAAGCCGTCAGAAGGCCGCCGGCTTGCCGCCGCGGAATGCCTTGCGACGGACGCAGGGCACACCTTTGCGGAAACGGCGGCGTTCCGGTTTGATCCGAAAGAGAACCGGATCGCCTGTGAGCTGCCGGAGCACAGCTTTTATCTGTTCCGTATCGCGCAGCGGTAACGCCGCGTCAGACTCTGGCAGCAGATATCTCTTAATTGTTACGATTTCAGGAAAAAGACGCCGGAGCCGTTCGGGCGTTCCGTGACAATTCCGCTTTCGCGCAGCGCCGCAAGCAGCGCTTCCGTCTCCGGGAGAGGGAGACCGAGCGCCTCGGAAAGCGCAGCGGCTCGCGCGCAGATCTTTTCCGTCAGATATTCTATCACCGCCGCGCCCCCGGCCTCCAGCTCTGCCGCACCCAAACGGCCCGGGGCGGTCTCCCGTTCCGCCGTCAGCGGCAGAAGCACGGTAATCCGATCCGGCTGAAACTGCTCCCGGATTTCCGGAGCCGAAAAGCCGCGGCGCCTCCAGACAGAAAAAAGGTTCTGAATGCCGCCGCCCTCGCCCTTCCCGATGTTCATGTATTTAAAAATCCGGAAAATAATCGTGTTTCTCGGATCCGATATGCCGCCGGCATATGCGCTTTCCTTCCGGATTCGGAAGCTTCCGGGATTGGAAAACGATATATGGGCGGGCGCGCTGACGACGGAAATTCCTCCCGGCGCATAATAATCCGCGTTGATCAGGCAGTTTGCAAACGCCTCTCGGATTCCGCGTTTTACGTCCGGCTCTGCGGCAGCGGGCAAAGCGTCGATTTCCCTGCATACCGAAAAATAAAATTCCAGCAGATTGTCTTCAAAGCGGCGCTCCGTGGAGGCGCCGCTGTAAGAAAGCCGGTATTCCGGAAAATGCGAGCGAATCGTTTCCATCCGGCCGAACAGCAGAATTCCCGCTGCGGTCGGCCGCAGCTGTCCGTCCTCTGCGCATGCGGCGGCACCGGTGCGGAGCAGGAATGCCGGAGCGCCGGCATCCTCCGCTGAATTTCCGCAAGCGCGGCAGCGGGCGATCGTCTCCGCGTTCAAGGCATCCAGGGACACCTCGGAGCAGACCTGCATGTCGTGCGTCTGGATTGCCGCATCCCGCAGCATAGCCTCGATCTCATCGCTTGTACAGCGGTAGTCGCCCTCTCCGTTTCTCCGATAGGTACCGGAAAACGGATCCTGATTAATATACACAGGCCGGTCCGTGCGCAGGGCGCGGGGCACCCGGATCGATATCATGTGCTTGCCGTCGATTTCATGAAGCTGCAGATCCTCTTCCGATAAAATATTAGCGCTAACCTTTGTCCGATCCTCCAGCAGCTCCCGGAAGCGCCGGAGCAGCTTCGCAGGATCCGGCAGATCGATGCAGCGGAGCGTTTTGTCGGGCAGCTCTTCTACGCCGAGCAGCAGGATCCCTCCCAGCGTATTGGCAAAGGCAGAATACGTTTCCCAAATGCTCTCCGGCAATCCGCCGAGCGCTTTTTTGGCCTCGATCCGGTTGTTTTCTTTATATTTTTCAATCTCATTGAAATCAATCATGCCGTCATCCCCGCCTCTCTGGTTATCATAAGTATACGGGCAGGCGGAAAGGATTGCAAACCAATTTTACCGCGTGTATAATAAAAATATAAAACAGAAACGGAGAAAACAGGCATGGCCGGGAGAATTTCGGAATATTTTAAAATCAGGAAGCAGGAAAAGGAAGAATTCATAGCGTTTCTGGAGGACGTGAAGCACAAAATATCCGTGGCGGGGCAGGAATATCAGGAGCTGTTCCGGAATCCGTCAGCTTATGTGGATGTCCGGAAGACGGCAGAGTGGAAAAGCAGGTTCAGCCGCCTGCACGACGAGGCTTCCTCCTATTTGAAGAACGGCATGATCGAAAAGAAAAAACTGCCGCGGCGATACGAAGAGCCGTTCTCCGCAATCAATACGATGTATGCCAATATTGACCGGCGCCGTGCGGCGCATAATCGGAAAGCGCTCTCGGGCAGCAGGGCTGCCGCAGAGGAGGCCTTCCGCCGCGCGGTAAGCGGCAGAGCGCCCGCGGAATACCAGATCGAAGCCATTCTGTCAGAGAATCAGAATCTATTGATCAGCGGCGCTCCGTCGACCGGAAAATCCGCGGCGCTGAAAGCAAAGGCGGAATATCTTAAAAGCCGCGGGCTGCGGGAGGGCGAGGAGCTTGTATTCCTGCGGGGCGGCGATCTGCGCGGCTTTGCTTCCTTCGCGCGCAGCGTTTTGGCGCAGTGCGGCATGGCTCCGGCGGCCCCCGGGCAGGAAGCTCCCTGCGAGGAAGGCTTGGCGGAAATGCTCCGGGGCTTTCTTGCGGAGAAGCAGTCCGAACCGTCCTATCGAAGCCGTCTGATCGATTACTACCTGAAATTTCACGCGGCAGGCCATACGGCATTTGAGTTTGAGGATTACGGTGAATACCAGAAATATATCGCGCTGTATCCTCCCGTTTCCCTGAAAGGGGAACGTCTGAACTCCTACGAGGAGCTGGATATCGCAAATTTTCTGTATGCGCTCGGTATCGAATACGAATATCATGCGCCGTTCCCGGAAGAGGTTATACTCCAGGGCGAGCGGACGAGATATAAGCCGGATTTTACATTGAAAGATTATAAGGTCTGTATTAATGTGTATGAAATCGACGAGGAGGGAAATGCCGCAGGAAATGGCGCGCTTTCTTTCTCTGACAAAGAGACTCTGTCGAAGCAGCTCCAGGAGCGTCTGGAAGAAATCCAGAAGATTCACGAGGAGGCAGAGCTCCCTTTGATTGCGTGTTTTTCCCGCGAAAAGCATTCCGGGAGCCTTCTGCCGCGGCTGCAGGCGGGACTCTCCGCATGCGGCGTGGCGTTCGATATCAAAAGCGACGACGTCCTTCTGGACGCGATTCTGGCTCTGGATCCCGCGTTTATAGACGTTCTTGCGGAAAGCATCCGCCGCAGCACCGAAACGATTCTCTCCTTAAACATGACGGAGGAGACGGTTCTTACGCTGAGCCGTACGAAAAGCAAGACGTCGGCACCCCTTTACAAACGGCACGAGCGTCTGCTTTCTCTGGTCCTTCCGTTTTATAATTACTATATCTCTCGTATGCCGTCTGACGATTACCGAATCATCGCGCGCGCTGCAAACGCGCTTTCCGACTATAAAGCAATGCTTGGATACCGCTATGTTTTTGTGGACGATCTGGAAAACATCAACGCCTGCGAGGCTCGCCTCATCATTGCGTTATCGCAGAACTGCGGCTGCGCCGTTGCCGCCGCAGGCTGCGACTGGTGCTCCGCCATCGGCTGGCACGGCGCTGATCCTTTGTATCTGCAGGATTTCGGCAGATTCTTCCCCGGCTTCGAGGAAATCGAATGCACGCGCGTATGGAATCTGTCGAAAGGGTTTTTCGGTAAAATCCAAGAGCTTGCGCTGGACGGAAACGGCTACGCCGGATACAGCCCGGTCTGTTCTTATTCAGACGAGGATAAAAACACCGTAAAAAAAATCGAAGCTCTCTGGCTTCACTATGACAGCGAGGCAGATGTACAGGAAAAATTCACGGCGCTGTTAGCGTCCTTGCCCGAAGACTGGTCCGTGCTGGTCGCCTGCCGCTACGAGCGGGACGTTCTGCAATTCTCCGGTCCTGCCGCCCGGCGGCAAAGCACCGACTGTATTCCAATCTTTCAGGCCTGGGACAAATACGACGCCGTCGTCTGGGTGAATACGAAATACACCGAATTCGGTTTCCCGGACGAAAGAATCTGCCTGAACGATCTGTCTGCCCTGCTGCTGCGCAGGCCGGACGCCTCACAATATACCGCAGAACGAAATCTTTTGTGCCGTGCAATGTCTCTTGCCAAAAGCCGGTTTATTCTCCTTTGTGATTCAAATAACGCATCTGCTTACGTCGGCGGGCTCGGTCTGAGCGAGCGGTAGTGGAAACGGGCGGCCGTTCGGGACAGAACCGCCGCCCCGTTATATTTTTATTTCCTCCGCCTTCGTGCGAAGAAGCAGACGCCGCCGCAGGCCAGCAATACGGCCGCGGCCAGGCAGATACACAGCACCGTGATCCAGGACAGGCGCCCGCCCGTTTTCGCCGCCGGAAGCTTCTCTGTGGTATAAAGAAATTGAAACCGGTCGTTCGGCGCCGTATCCCCGAGATCCATAAAGCGCATCACATCGCCGTCCGATACGGAAGCGTCCGCCCATTTAAACGCAAACCGCTTGAAATCCGCGTTCGGCGCGGCTTTCCGTATCACTTCCTTTGCAGCTTTGATTGTAAGGCTGTTTGTCCCGAGCAGATATTCCGCGCTGCCGATCGTTTCAAACTTCCAGCCGTTGTCCACAAAGCGTTCCACGGAAACCGTCTCACCGTCCCGGCTTCTGTTCAGAATCAGATCATACCCCTCCCAGCCGGTAGACGGATCGTTGTCGATATCCAAATACAGATTCATCCATACCTCGTCATTCTCCGCGACGATTTCATTGACCGTCGTAATATGAAAGTACAGAAATTCGCTGTCCTGCGTGACCTTTGCTGTGTCCAGATCGTTTCTGCCGGAGCTGTTCTGGTAACGGTATTCACTCTGGAACGAAATCTGGTTCCGGAACGCCGTATCTCCGATCGTATCCGTGTAAGCCGGCGACACGCGTTCCCATTCCGCCGCGTCGGCTTCCGCATCCCGCATAGAAATTTCCGCGCCTCCGCCGTCCGCTGCCGGCACCGCGTCCATTCCCTTAAAGAGGCGGATATACCGAACCATCTGATAATAATAATTGTCTCCGAACCCGACGCCGTCGCGGATTTTCATCGGCTCTCCGTCGCGGCTGTATTCCGGCGTAAACTGATCGACCAGGTAGCGGCCGGGCGTCAGCGTTCCGCCCGTCAGCTGCTCCGGATTCGGCGAATCGTGCACGCCGGCGTACCATTCATTCCAGCCTGTAATCATGATCACTTGAGGATCCTGCTTCAGCGCGTATTCAAACTGCTCTTCAAAGAGCAGCCCATATTGCGCCTTCCCGTAGGAAAAGCCGAAATCCCCGTTGCGGTCGTATTCCGCGTTTCCGTTTACGTAGCTTCTCCCCTTGTTGGTATGAGCATGCACGCCCATGGTAACCGCCATCTGCTCCCGGCTGCCGCTGAAATCCGTGCCGTAGGGCTGCGGGGATTCCGACAGCCAATCCCAATAGCCGTCATGCTTGTCGGACTGCCAGGCCCAGCACTTCCGCACCGTGAACTGCGACAAATCCTCGGCAAACTGTCCGCTTTCATAATAATCCCGAACCCTTCTGTCCTTTCGGACCGCCGCATAGAACGCCTCCTCCGTCTGCGGCGTCGTGCCGGTTGCAGCGCTCCAGGTCTCGCCGCCGGGCGTATCGTTGTTGCCCAGAATCAGCGGCTTCCCTTCCCACTGAAAGAACAGCTCTTCATATTCCGGCTTGGAATAAATCGAGTCCATCAGCGTATATAAGTCTATTACAAGCGTAGACGGCATATCGCCCGTCATGCAGACAATCTGCGGCGTCTGTCCGCCCTCCTTCCGGATCTGCAGCCACGTATCGAAAAGAAGCACGTGCGCTTTTTCATAAACGTTTGCATTCGACATGTCCAGGAAAATAAAATCCACTCCCGCCTGCTGCAGCATATAGGCGTGCTTCCGGTAGACCCACTCATCTGTATTAATATAATAACCGAAAAACGGCTCCGCCCAGTATCCTCCCGGCGACGTTTTAATGTGCTCTTTAATATAATCCACGCCGTAATTTAAATACATCCGCGTAAAATCCCGCACCTCGCGCGGCGCTCCCGTATATTCATTGCACAGAAAGTAGAACAGGCCGACGTATTTATCTTCCCGTTTATTTCCTGTCTCGCTGTTTGTCGGCGTAATTCTGCCCAAATCGTCGGCGGCGATCCAGGAGCTGTAATCCACGGCGCGCTGCTGCGCCTCGGGAAGCGAGAAATCGAGCTCGTATCTGTTATAGCTCAAATTGTCCAGCGCCCCGTCGAAGGACTTCAGTGAAACCGTGAAGTATCCGTTCAGCGGGATATTGTTATGCGGCACAGCCTCTGCCAGCGCGCTTCCCTCCCCATCAAAAACGGAAATATCGTTTTCATTGTAGGCTACGGACAGAAGAAGCCGTCTGGATTCGCCCGCCGTCAGATACAGAGAGAGAGCCTCATGGGTATCCGTAAATTCAAACGACGCTTCCGCAGGCGCGCCGGCTTCACCATACGGCGAGAGCTCCAGATCGACGCCGCTGCTCTGCTCTTCAATCTGGATTGTATTGTCCCGGAACGTGAACCAGATGCCGGAATCTGTCTTTTTATCGGTTTCGAGGATCTTGCGCAGCCCGACCTCAACGCTGCCGCTTCCAAAAAGCAGGTCGAAGCGGATCACCGAAGCCTCCGCGCCGTAATCGTCACCCGGCATAAAACGGCCGGTAAAATCAATTGACTTCTTGTTCGGATAGAAGCGGCCGTCTCGGATTTCCCCCGCAGTGGAGCTCGAAATACGCCAGCCATTTTCATCGCTGTTATAATCCTTCAGGCTCTTATCTCCGCTGAAGTCCGCAAGGAAAAGCTGCTCCGACGCGATGCGGTATGCCTTCCTCCCGTTTTCCACAAATGCTCCCGCCTTTGCGTCCTCCGCCCGGATTTCCGGGTTTCGGCGCAGCGAAACGATTACATATGCGGATACGAGCACAAATACAAAAACAATTAAATAAATACACGCTCGTTTATCCATAATAGCCTCCGGTCTCAGAATTTGACCATATTATAACATATCGTCAATACAAATGTCTGTTTTTTTAAAAAAATCCTCCCGGAGGCATGCTGCCATTTATCCGGGAGGACATCAGTCATCGATCCAGCTTACATAAAATTTTATCGTCTTACTGTAGTATCCAAAGGGATCACGAAATCCACGGGACGTTTGCGCCCTCGCTCGTACGCAGCACGCCAAGCTCATTGCAATCTGCGTAAAATGCGTTTTCCAGCGCGCTGTAATTTGCCGCGTCCGCAAACTCGCCGCGCTGCGACCGCATCTTATACCATCGCCACTGCAGCTCCGAGCGTCTCACATGCGCAAGCTGCGTATCCGATACCGCCGCCTTCGCTTCCTCCCAAAGTCCGTCCAGCATAGCCAGATCCTCATCCGAAATCAGCCCTTCGAACAGCGCCGGCGCCTGCACTACAAGATTAAAGCACTTGCCGCTGTCGGCAATCACCTTATGAATATAATCAATATACGACTGCACGCTGCCGGCCGCTTTTCCGTAATACGCTTCCATGAATTCCTGAGTATGCACGGCGAGATCCGTATATGGATCCCACAGCAGCTTGGCAAGCAGATACGCGCGAAGCTCGCCGAATTCTCCGCTCTTGCCTTCCTGATAGTTCCCCTGCTCGAAGACGCCTTTTACGTTATTCTCGGCAAAGAACTGAACGGTGCCCTGCAGAGAATTCAGATTTGGGAACGGACAGAGGTATTCGGCAAAATCCGTCGTGTAATCCCAGATATAGATTCTGTCGCTGATTTTGGCCCATCTTCTGATCACGGTAGAAATATTACCGGAGCTGCTGCACTCCCCGATTGCATGCGCGCTGCAGACGCCGGTGCAGACGCGCACAATCACATTGTCCCGCGGCTCCGTCTTTCTCGGCGGCTCTATGGAGTACTGATATGCAAGCGTATCTACCGCCACATCCGGGAATTCGTCCTTAATCGCGTCCGCCACGGCGTTGACAAACCGGATCAGCGTTCCGGAATTGGAGCGTTCCTCCTTATTGACCTCGGAGCATTTTTCGCAGGTGCAATAAGAATTAATCACGTAAGAATCGTCCTGAGAAACGGACACGATCTTCGCATTGGGATTGGCTCGCAGCCATTCCCGGACCTTGTCGATCGTAATCTGCAGCACGTCAGGATTCGTCAGGCAAAGCTGGCTGTACAGGTACTCTGACGTTCTCTTCCCGTCGATTTCCGAATAATATTCGGGATGCTCCTCGAAATATTCCTCGGGCGGCACCAGATAGTGGAACGTATGGACAAAATGATCTCCTGCATATTCGAGCCCGTTGCCGTATGCATCAGAGATTATCCGTCCGTTTTCCCCGCTGACGACGCTGCCATTCAGGCGCATTTTGGCGCTGATCACCTCGTCAAAGGTACACGTCCAGAACAGATCCCGGTATTCAAACGCCGGCTTTTCTTTCGTAGTCTGCGTAGTGTCAAGCGTAAGCGTCTCGACGGATGGAACCACCTCCGTATCCGTGCTGAAGAACCGGCAGCCGAGCTGCTCCAGAAAATCGTATACGCCATACAGTGTGCCGCGTACTTCGCCGCCGGCAATGATCAGCTTTTTTCCGGCCCATTTGATTTCAAAGCCATCCGTTCCCAGCTCCTCACGGTCTACAGAGTAGCCTCCGTTTTCTTCCCGATTTGTTTTCCCGACCAGAATCTCATATTCTCCCTCGGGCTCTGAGGCATCGTCCGCAAGCCACAGCTCTGCTCCGGTCATCTTCTTCAAGTATTTCTGCAGCTCCTTTGCCGCAGTCTTCTCCGAGGCGGCCGCGTCCTTCCCATAGATGATCGCGTAATTGCTCTTGCCCTCCCAGACAAGATTTGCCTGCTGCTCCGACTCCGCCTCCGGGATCTCATAATATTTTCTCTGTTTTCCGGCGCATGCGCACATTACAGTCACTCCAATCAAAGTCAAAAGAAATGCGATAAAAACTTTTCCTTTGGTTTTCAGGCTCATCCCTTATTCCTCCGTTACTGCGTGCCTCCTGCGGCGAAGAATTGTACCCGCTGCGGCCGCGGCGAAAACAAGCGTGAGCGCTCCTGCGCAGACGGAAGAATCTCCCGTTTCGACCGGCGGTTCGGGCTCGGGCTCAGGCTCTGGCTCAGGATCTGGATCAGTAACAGACGGATCCTCCGCCTTCTCCAGCGTAATTTCCTTGAAATAGGTCGGCGTATCTCCGCGCACCCCAATTCCCGCGCAGTAATTTTCCGACACAAGTCTCGCGTTATCGATTGACAGAAGGACTTCTCCCTCCGCATTCTTAACTACGGCAGTTTTGTAAAATTCAAACGGCAATTCGGCTCTGCCGTCATCGTAGGTGCCTGGATTCGACATTTCTACCGTCGCAAGCAGCTGGTCGTTCAGCGTAAATGTCACGGTTTTCCCATCGTCCTTCATAACAAGCCTATTATATTCCGTGGCGTCAAACGTCCCGTTATATGACAGCCTGCAGATGCTCGTGGAGATGCGGCGGCCGTCGTCCTGATAATTTTTGATTCTGAGATCGATGCCGTCTTCCTCTATCGCAATCGTCATACCGCTGCCGCCAAGGCCCATGGAACCGTTCGCGCCGTCGTATGCGTCAACCTCGAAATTCGGAAACAGGGAATCCTTTACAATCCCGCTGCGGATAAAAATTCCCAGCATCCAGGATGGCTTTTCCACCGTGCGGAACACCGTTTCAAATGTGTACGGCGTTTCAAGCGTTTTTTCAGAGCTCATATGCACATACTTGTCGAGAAGCAGAGCTTTTCCGTTTTCCCCATCGTCTGCAATCTCAGCAACCGTTTCTCCAAGTCCTGCGTAAAAGTACCATTCCTCCATCAAATTGCTCAGCTCTGCAATTTTCGTGCCCGCCGCCGCTTCCTCGAACGTCACTGCGGACGCATAAATCGGACAGATGCTCAGGCACAGCGCAAGGACTGTGCATAAAAGAAACCTTTTTTTCTTACCAAACAGCTTTTTCATTTTCATCATTCCTCCTGTTTTTATTTTTCTCTGTTTTTATTCTTTTTTCGAACAATAACCGTTATAATCAAAATGATCGCTGCTGCCGCAGCCGCCGCAATTACGGCCCAGAGGATCCATCCGGAATCCGACGGTTCCTCTTCCTGAGGCGCGTTCGTGGCCGCCGGTTTTACCGTAGATGTCGTATCGGGCTTTTCCGTAGAAGCGTTTGCTGTCGGAGCCGCCGTTTCCTCCGGCTCTTCCGTGGGATCCGGCTGCTCTTCTTCATAGCTGATAACGATGTTGTCAATGTCAAGCTTGCCATTACGCACTCCTATAGCCGACATATACTCTTCCGCCACAACGCGCGCATTGTTGATCTTTACAACCTCCTCCCCAGCCGCATTCTTCAGCACAGCCGTCTTGTAATACACAAAATCAACAGGCGGCTTCTCCGTATCCGTTTCGTAAGTACCGATGTCCGAAAGCTCTACCGTGGCAAGCAGTTTTTCGTTGATACTGATTACAATGCGCGTGCCCTCATCGGCAATCGTTATTTTATTAAAATTTTCAGCAGGGCTCTGATATCCCTCAATCCCTGTAAAATCATAATACGTGTTGGAAACGTGCGAGCCGTCGTCCTGATAATTTTTTATGTTCACACGCACGCCGTCTGTCATGAGATGAACGCTGATGCCGCTGCCGCCGATGCCGGATTCGCCGTTCTTGCCTTCCTGCTCGGCATACCAGTCCCATTCATAGAACGGGAACTTTTCAGCCGGATTTCTGCCTGAGCGGACAAAGAACCCGACCAGAGCGCCGTCTCCGGTTCTTGCATCAACGGAGAAGGTATATCCCTCATCAAACAGATCATAGGAATAAATTTCATAAAAGCCTTCTATATGAAGGTATTTTCCTTCGTTCTCTTCCATCACAACAGCCGTGGCTGCATCGTTCCCCTTTTCGTTTATCCAGTCGATTGCAAAATCCAATGTGTTTGCGGCATCGGTACCGACATCATCCTCCTCGAAGCTGCCGTCGGTAGCAATCGTCTCCGTCGCCGCGGTTCCTCTGATTCCCCAAGAAAACAGCAGAAAGAATGCTAATAGAAAGGCTGTCAATCCTGCTGTCCTGCGCTTTACGCAGCATAAAGTGTTTTTCATGCTCATATCCTCCTTTTTTACAATACAATCTATAAGGCTACAAAAAATTCTTTTTCTGTTTTTTCAGCCAGGCGCGCTTTGCTTTGTTATGCTCCCTGCAGCGGATCCAGATGCACGGCCGCTTCTTTCAGCGCGCTGTTCCCGTATGTTTCCAAGATAAAGCAAACAAATCCGCCGTAAACTGCGGCGCGCTTCGTCTCAACGCATTGCGCCTCCGGGAGATAGCGGGAAACAAAGGACTGAAACGCATTCAGCATAATCGGATTATTTTTCCACGTGCTGCCGCATACATAAACCCCCGGCGTCTGATTTCCGTGCGTACTGCAGTCAAAGCTTAAATCAACAATGCCCTGCTCGCGTCCTCGATGATTCATACAAATATCGTTCTGCGTTCCCCGCGCTCCCGATAAATAAAGGCGGTATGCGCACAGCGTCTGCCTTGCCATTAATTCCCCGGCTTCCTCCAGAATTGAAACTGCAACAGCGTCGCCACAGCCGGCGGCGCGAACGACCTGCTGCGCAAATTTCACATAAATAAGTCTGCGGGCATAATTATTTTCCGGATATAATAGCTGGAGCAGCCGCACCGTATCCACATGAGCAGTGTTATTCCCCAGAGATTCGCACAAAAAATCATATAGAATCGTTTTCTCTCCCCAGCCGCCAATGGCCGCGTGTGACCATATTGATCCCCCTGATTCCGATATACGCGGAGCTGCCTTCATCGCCAACCGGGATCCCATAGCCGCCTGTTATCAGCAAATCATTGCGCCCGCTGCAAAAAGCGGCGCAGGATCCGGTGCTAGACAGCGCTACGCAACCCGTTTCCGTCAGGCCTCCGGCAAGGAGGTAACAGAACGGCTCCTCCAGAAAAATATATTCGCCGATATCGTATCCAATCTGCAGGAAGCATTCCTTCAGGAGATTACTTTTGGCAACCATGCAGTAATATACGCATTCAAACCTTCCGCTGAAGCCAAGCGAATAGAGATCGACAACACACTCGATCACTGCCTCAGAGATATGGCGCAAAACAGTCTGCTGCGGTTCAAAGCAGTTATCAATTCCGCTCCTGTGGCCTCTGCCCAGGATTTCACAGTTCTCGTTGAAGGCAATAACGTCAAAGTTACTGTTTCCCCCGTGTATGGAAAGATAAAACATCTTTCACACGCTCCTTTTTCTTTCACTCTGTTTTCAGTATATCAATATGACGTCTGAAAACAATGGATGTTTATTGACCACTATATGGTTTTATTTTATCTTTACAAATACGCGTCTCCCTTATTTCCCGCCTGACGCAGGATTCGGCGCTCCAGGGAAGGAAAGCAAGCGGTTTGTTAATATCCTGTTTTTTTATAGATTTCGCGCAGATTGAGGTTAAATTCCGGACCTCCCTCGAAATTATGGCTTTTAAAGACGGAAGGCGTAATGCCGGCATTCAGCAGCTCTTCGATCACAACGCTGCTGACGCTCCACATAATAAATGCCGCCGCCAGACCGGAGGCCGCCCCGAATTTGGCGGGAAGTCCTTCCACATCGATCATCGCTTCCGCTGCGGGAGCGCAATTATCAAGAACAATATCGGCGCATTCGAACAGCCGTTTTCCGCTTGAATGCTCCGATTTGACCTGAGCGGAATAAGCCATTGAAGTAAGCGCAATAATTTTAAGCCCGAATTTTTTTGCTTCTATCGCCAGATCGATCACGTTCATGGTTTTTCCTGAAACGGAGCCGATAATCATAACATCGCCGGGCAGCGCACCGGACGCGCGCAGCGCATATGCGGCAAGCCCCTCCATAGAGGTGTTAATATGGGATCGATCGCGCGGACGAACCGGGTCTTCCACGTTCAGGCTATATTTGAACGGCTTATAAAGCATCAGGCCTCCGCCTCTTTCCACAAGCTCGCTGTTTATGATATGCCCTGTATCGAAAATATGGACGCAAGCGCCGTTTTGAACGGATTTCGCGATCAGCCTGCCGGCCTGCAGCACATTGCCGCGCTGTGTCTCCCTGATTTTGGCGTAAAGCTTGTCGATTGTTTCAAAATATCTGTCAAGCAGCATAAGAATCCTCCTCATATTTTATTTAATCAATTTTTACCCTTGCCTGCCGGTCTGGCCATACGGCTTCCGGCTGCAGTCTCTTTGTATGGCCTTCAGTTTGCATGGCGCACCGGCGCAGACTTCCGTGTCACGAAGTAATTCGATACAGAAACTGCGCAAAATTTATCTTCACCCGTTTCAGGCTCTCAGCGTCAAGACTTCTTTTTTCCACCCATATATGCCGCACGATATTTCCCACGACGGGCTCAAAAATCACCGGCTGTATATCACGGTCCGGAAATTCTCTAAGGATATCTTCTTTATAAGCGTTATACATCGTTATATGTGTCTGAAATCCCCCGCCCATCACACGAATCGGAACGGTTGCCGGTATGCCGGCATTTCGCAGGACGGCCTTCGTCTGATCCGCCATAAGCAGCCCGTTTGTGCGAAGAATTTCCAGCGCCACTTCATCGTTCCGGCGTGCCGCTTCTCTTACCACATAAGATAACGAGGCAACGCTGCGTACTTGGGAGTCCCCGCCGTAAATGCTGAAAAGCGCTTCTCGAAAATCATCATACCCGAAATGCTTCATAATCAGCTCTGTCAGAACTGTAAAAGGGCCGCGCTTTTCATAGCTGCGGATCGCTGCCAGCGCCGCCAGCCGCCCAAGATAATAGCCGCTGCCTTCATCGGAAATCAGCGCGCCCCAGCCGCCTACCCCATATCCGGCATCCTTTTCCCGGACATAAAATACGCCCGATCCGGTGCCGGATATGGCGATCACCGCCTCCTTTTGCAGGCACGCCGCATACAAGCCCAAGGAATACTCTCCGACCTCGTCAACCGCGTTCACCGAAACGTATTTCCGCAGCGCTTCCGCAATCTGCCCGGCCTGACCGACCGTCGATACGTATAAGCAGGCAGCTTCACAAATGTTCAGCCCATGAAGCAGCTCTGCAAAGCACTGCTCTATATTCTTTTGAATCATTTCCTGTGAGGAAAAATTCGGATTAACGCTGCCCGACGCAGCACAGGAAATCAAATTCAGATTTTCATCAAAAAGAATCGCCTTGATCTTCGTGCCGCCGCCATCAACCGAAATATAATATTTCACAACCGTACCCCTTTCCCGCAGTGATTCCCCGCAGACAAGCTCGCTCTCTGTTACATGTAAAATATATTGTCCTTGTATTCTTTGAAAATTTTCCGATTATGCTCGTCGCCGCCATCCAGATTTGCACTGAGAAATACAGGGGGAACAATTTTATCATTTATTAATTTCTCA
Organism: uncultured Clostridium sp.; assembly: GCA_900543695.1. GTDB lineage: Bacteria > Bacillota > Clostridia > UBA1212 > UBA1255 > Egerieisoma. Next base: position 37,243 of record UQSG01000024.1, read on the forward strand.
ACAACCTCTATGATTAACCCATTCATGAGCGCCGCCCCGACAGCCGTGGAGGTTGGCCCGACCGCTTCCTCCAGCCCTTCCAGGCGGATTGCCGCATCTCCGGGGACGCCGCAATTATCCAGCACAAGGTCGCTCACCTCATATAATTTTTTGCCGCTCGGATGCCGGCTCGCAGCGCCCGACGAATATTCCATATTTGTCAGAGCAATCACATAAACTCCTGTTTTCGACGCCTCGATCGCCATTTCTACCGGCACCGTATTCCGCCCCGATACCGAGTGGATCAGCAAAACATCGCCTTTCCGCAGATGATTTTCAAGCAACAGCATCCTTCCTATACCCGGAATGCGCTCAAGCCGGCTCGTCATGGTAACGGGTTTCGTGTTCAGCATAAATCCCGGAAAAAAAATAGGATTGATAACTGCCAGCCCGCCCGTTCGGTAAAACACCTCTTCCGAAAGGATTCCCGCATGGGAACAGCCAAAAATAAAAACATTGTTTTTTCTTTTGATTGCCTCTGCAATCTGTTCCGCGGCCGCGGCAATTTTCTCCTGCTGGCTGTTCCACGCTCTGGCAATCGTTTCGTTTACAACTGAAATATAGCAGCTCCCCTTCATATTACGAAGCCTCCTTTGCGGTGATACGCATCTGTCTGTATGAATCCTGCAGTCAACAGTTTCAGTATACGAATTTACAACGTCATCACAATATTGTTTATTGTCTATTATGTGGGTTTTTTTTGTCTATTGACACGCAATTTATGATGCTCTACAATAACTTCACGTTAACTGGGAGGAATATCGTTTGTTTATCCATCCAAATCTTGCTGTAAAGCTAATCCCGTTCAGCGAATTGGAAATCATTTTCAAGAAATTTTTTCTTGACCGGCTGGATCAGGAGCTGACATTTGAAGCGTTTCTTTCCGGACTGCCGCAGGAACAGCAGCGTAAAATTTCATGCATGCTTGAAAAGGAATGCCGCCATGAAAAGATCTCCAGCGCCGATTCTTTCACGGGAAATGTCGAAATCTATCGTCATTTACGCTATTACCCTTCCGAGTTACATTCTCACGACTTTTTTGAATGCTTCTACATGCTCGAAGGCTCCTGTGAAATTGAACTTTCTGATAAGAAGCTCTGCTTTAAAGAAGAAGATTTCTGTTTGATCCCTCCCGGCACAATGCATAAGGTTTCCCTGTTCGGGAGCGGCATTCTGATCAGCTTTTTGATTCAGAAGGATTATTTTACCAATTCATTCAGCAGCTTTCTGACCGTGCAGAACCATATGTCGTCTTTTTTTTCGCAAGGCATGTATATGAGAAACAAAAATTCATATATTCTGTTTCACACGTTCGGAGATGAAAATATACGTAAAATACTGGAAACGATCCTGCTGGAATATACATCGCATACGGAATACAGCAATTTGCTGATAGAAACCTTTCTCTCCTCTGCTTTGACGCTGCTTCTTAAAAATCACCTTGAGTCGGCGGAGTGCTGCTCCGATTCTTTTATTGCAACTCCTTTGATCGCGCAGATCCAAACTTACCTGCGCGCAAATATACAAAGTGCCACGCTGAAAAGCGTGGCAGAGCATTTTAATTATTCCGTTTCATATCTGAGCAGAATGATCTCCGCAAAAACAAATGGTACATTTTCTGATATGCTCCGTTCAGAAAGAATTCGTAAAGCATGCGCTTTACTTGTCAACACCAATCTGAAAATTTCCGACATCACGGAACAGGTCGGATATACGAATCAGCATCAGTTTAACCAAATTTTCAAAGCGGAGACGGGGCTTTCCCCTTCCGCCTACCGCGCAGAGCACACGCAGCATTCGCAGACAAAAAAGCAGCCGTAATGCCCGCTTGCCCGTCGCCGAAGGGGCGCGGAATTTCCCGGGCTTTTTTTGAAAATGATGCGCGCCCGGGAACAGTCTCCCGGGCGCGGAATAAAACGATACAAAAGATCAGTCGTCAAAATCCGATTCGCTTTTCAGAATTGCGCCGGTTCGCGCGTCAATTTCGTAATCGAACTCCATGCGGCCGGAATGAAACTCAATCTCGTATACCGGCCCGTGGTCGTCGTCAAAATCAAATTCTATTTCTAATTTTACTACTGACGAAGCGTCAACCCCTGCATGGGCAAATGCGGCCGCTTTCGCTGCTTCTGCTCCAATATAGGAGGAGGACGGGGCAGGCGTCGGCGTGGCGGGAGCGGGAGTTGGAGCCGCAGAAGGCGTCGTTGCAGCGCCGGCGGACTGCTGCGGACGGCTTTCCGTCTCGTATGACAGAACCGCGCCGGAATACAGATCGATTTTATATTCATATTCCGTGCTGCCGATTCTGAATTCCACTTCGTAATATTCGGCTCTGCCGTCATCGTATTCCACGGAGCTCCGGATATAGGATGCTTCGCTTTCCGCATGGCCGGCATGCTTCAGCGCCGCCGCGCGTGCCGCCGCTTCCCCGATAAAGCTCTGATCTCCGGAGGAATCGCCTGGATTTACGGGAGGATTTGTCCCTGCGCCTGTGTGATCCTCAATTTTCTGCTTCAGGATTTCACCCGTTCTGGCGTTGATATCGTATTCATACTCCGTGCTGCCGGCTATAAATTCCACTTCGTAAACCATGACGCCGTCTTCGCTGTCAAATTCCACTTCTGTCCGCAAAACGGATTCCGACGAAACGCCCGCGTGCCCATAGGCGATTGCAAGCGCTTCCTCTCTGTCGATATAAGCCTTCGTGCTGACCGTACCCGTCTGGGAAACCGAAATTTCCCCGGAGGTCTGCTGCTTGGAGTTGGAAATCAGCGCGATCTCGTTTACGGAGAGTCCCGCCAGATCGGCAAATGTAAGCGTGGCGTCCTGGGAAAGAACCTCCTGGATCAGCGCCGCTTTCCCCAGAGAGATCCCGTACTGTTCGGCCTGCGCCTTCAGAGCGTCATCGGAGCCGCTGACAGTTTGGCTTAAAACAGCGCCTTCCAGCTGGTCGCCGCTCATACAGCTGTTAATCGCGCTCGCCACCTTTGCGCGCAGCTGCTCGCTTCGATTGGCATCGTCATTTTCCACGGATACCAGAATGGAATTCTGCAATTCATCCAGATAACCGTTCTGCAGCATGGAACCGATCAGCGCATTGATTGCGACCTCAAGCGATACGTCGGTTAAATCCATACCTCCGAGCACAGTCCTGGCATCCTCGTTCATGGCTTCTACCGCCAGAACCTTTTCCTTTGCATTTACGGAAAGGCTGAAGCTGGGGTTTACGTCCAGCATCACGATCGAATCGACCGTTTTATTCACGCGGTAGCCTGCGATCAGCCAGACCGATACAAATACGAGGACAACTGCGGCCGCCGCAGCGCAAAAACGTATAATATGAACGCTCCTTTTCTTTCGCTCCGGAGCGGGCGTCTGCGCCGCTTCCGGCCGGCTGCCGCACGCGGTAAGAATCTCGTCTGCTTTATCCGGCGCCGCATGCTCTACCGCAACGCGGACGCGCTGTTCAACTTCTTTCTGTTTCATAGGGAATCTGCCTCCTTTACGATATTGCCGAGCTTTTTGATCGCACGGCGGTATTTGGACAGAACAGTTGGAAGCGGAAGGTGCAAAAGCGACGCGATTTCTCTGTGCTTCATTTCCGACAGCGCATGTAATACCACGATCTGCCGTTCTTCGTCTCCGAGCATATTCAGAAGCGATTCCAGGACGATCCTGTCCTCGCTTGTGAGGTGCGGAGCTTCTTCGAACTGCTCCGGCAGCTCTTCCGCCGGAAGCGGAACGACTTTTCCCTTGCGACTGAGGCTCTGCAGGGAAAGATTCCGTGTGATCGTGAAAATCCACGCCATCGGCTTGCCGGCCGCGGTGTACTGCCCGGCGGCGTTCCAGATCTGCAGAAAAACGTCCTGCAGAACGTCTTCCGCGTCGTGCGTGTTTTTGCAGAGGGACAGGGCAAAACCGTATACGGCGGCATGTGTCGACTCATAAAGCCCTGCCAATGCTTCTTTGTCTCCTTCGGAAATTCCGGAAATATATTTTTCTAAATATTCCGCCTGACCGCGCTGCGGAGCAGGCTCCTCTGGTATGGAAAAAAGAAACATAACTTCCTCCTGTTCAACCTAATAATGATTCAGAAAGAAATTTTATTGCATCGACGAAAAAATTTTTTTGGTTCAGTTTTCCTCAAAAAGCGTACGGATGGTTTCCAGCGTGCTGCGCACAAGCAGATCTCCGCCGGTGTGGCCCGTTACCCCGCTGGATACATACGCGCTGTAATGGCTGCCGCGCTCAGCCTTTTCCGTCGGAAGATAGCCGTCTGAGCCGCAGCAGAGCTGAATCAGAAACGTCTGCTGCGCCTTGCTTCTTGCGCGGATCCTGTTGCCATAGTCCAGAAACAGCTCAAAGCTGTTCGTTGCAAACGCGATTTCTCCAAGCCGGATGACGTGGACCTCTGCGTCATGCAGATCCGTATTCTGCTGATGCTCGTAGCGCGCCATGACGCCGGCACACACATGCATTGCAGCATTGTCCTTAAAAGTAAATTCGCCGGAAGCGCCGCAGCTTTTAATATATTCGTCCAATTCGCGCTTTGCGGCTTCATATTCGGAGATCGTTACGCGTCTGAGCGGAAGGCGAAGATGCAGCACGCAGTGTCTGAAAATCCCATCCGTATGATATTCTTCGATTTCCCGGGAGACAGCAAGGATCTCGTCTGCAATGCGGCGTCCCACCCTGCAGCAGCCTTTGATGTCAAACATCGACGGATCGGCTCTGCGCTTCAGCGGATGAATCCGGATGACGTTCGGATCATCGATCGGGGTTTCCGGCTCAACCCAACGGATTAAATCCCGCGGGCACTGGTCGCCTGCGGCGCTGCACAGCCCAAGCACATGAAACGCCGGACAAAATTCCTCCCGGAGGTACTGCCGGACTTTTCCCCAGTAATCGGAGGAAATAAAGCTGCGCTGCTCGAGCACCTGAGAGGGGCAGGCAATATTGGCAACAACGCCGGTGGGCTTTTTATTCCGATCGAAGGTATAGAGCAATTCGATCCCGGAATCGTTTCCTCCTTCCAGACAGTCGAAATTTGCATGGTCTGTATCGCCCCACATCTTGGCAGTTCCGTCGTCGTATACGGCGCGGCGGCACATGCCGACGGCGGCTCTTCCGAATTCGTTTGCATAAAACGCTTCTTCCCTGCTGTCCCATGCGGCCAGAACTGCCTCCGCGATTTTTTCGGAAAGGAATTCCAGCGCCTCTTCCGATGTTACAACGTCTTCTGCGGCAACCTTCGGCACGTATTTCATGGATTCGGGCAGCACCCGTGCGAGCACGCTCAGGGATGAATCGCGTTTGTCTTCACCCTTGTATTCGTATGACGTATGCGTGTGGGTAGCCGATACCATTACCTTTGCGGGATCCGGTCCGGGCGCGGTACGTCCGCTGCACGCCTGTGCAATTTTCTGCCGGGCCAGCGCGAGAAGATTCGGATAGACGCTTTCCAGATCGCACGCGCAGAATACCGCGTGATCCTCCTCCGTGCTGATTGCCATTGCAATCACGCAAATCGGGCTTTCTGTAAATTCCGAAATTCTTTCGTAAAATTGCCCCGCAAGCTTTATTTTCTTTTTTGGCGTAATGTCGATTTCACTCCAGCCGATCAGCATTCTTATACAGCTCCTTAATAATAATTTATCAATCAGATCTTTGTCTTATACATCTCTTTCCATTTCATCCGTTTGCCATAGTGAAGCACGGACGCTGAATAAATTCGAATCGATATGATCGTTATAATAATAATTGCGGCGATCAGCAGCGCGATGGAAATCGTGATGTCAAGGGCTGCAACATCTCCGTTCAGGAGGCGGAACGGCAATATGAACGGAGAGCAGAACGGCACATACATCGCGATTTTCTGGAACAAAGAGCTGCCGGATCCGGAAATCGCCGTAAAATATCCGATGAAAAAGGAAAGCATAGCAACCAGCATCACCGGCATCATTGCGGAATTCAAATCCTCGATTTTACTGACGGAAGCGCCGCATACTGCGTTCAGCACGGCATAAAGCGCGTATCCAAGCAGGAAATAGACGCCGATGAGAATCGCCGATTTGTATGTGAACGCGTCCAGCGTCAGCGGCATGCCCATAAGAGCAAAATTTTCAGGAATAAACAGCTTATAAAACAATACGCCCGACAGGAGCACGATTACAAACTGACAGATGCCGAGCAGCCCCATGCCCAGGCATTTGCCGATTAAAATATGGGACGGCTTTGCCGATACGACGAGCGTCTCCATAACGCGCGAGGTTTTCTCGGTAGCGATCGACATGGATACGCCGTACCCGTAATAATATATCGCATAGAAAATGAGAACCGTTACAAGGATTCCCATAATATAGCCGCTCAAATTCATGGAGCCCGCCATTTGACTCTCGTAGGTTAGCTTTGTTTTTGTCAGCTCGATTGTTTCCGGGGCGACGCCCTGCGCCGTCAGCAGATCGGAAACATACGCTTCCGTGAGGGCCTCCGCTGCTCCATCCCCGCTGATCCCGCTCATAAAATCCTTTGTTATGATTTGTATTCCAGGTACGGCGGAGGTCTCGCTTTTTGTTATTACTATGGCGGATACCGTTCCGTCCTCGCCGATCTCGTCTTTGTATTGATCCAGGCTTTCTCCCGAGCCCGTCAGGATTTCCGTATTGGTAAAATAGCTTTTCAGCGCCTCGGCGCCTCCCGGGATCAGATTCTGATCATCGATATAGTAGCACTTTCCGGCGTAAGAGGCCGCCGCGGTTTGCTCTTCTTCAGCGCTGTTGTCGCCGTCGTCAAAGGACGCGATCACACGAGGCAGAGCGCAAAGAAGGGCGATCAGCAAAACAACGATAATGGTAGAAATTTTAAATGCTTTTTTCCGAATGGCGTCATTAAAAGTATATTGCATAATGATTCCGATTTGCTTCATTTCACGTTCCCCCTTTCGGAAGCTTCTACGCTTCTTACAAAAATTTCCTGGAGCGACGGCTCCTTGACCTCGTATTTTAACGGATAGAGTTCCTGCGCTATCATGGCTTTCAGGACCGCAACAGCATCCGCTTCTCCTCTGATCCCATATTCGTACTCATACGCGCGCTTTTCTATCAGCGTAAGGCCAGAGGCTTCCAATATTTGTTCGACCGCCGTCCGATCCTTTTCTTGCGGTCGGATCACCAAATTTGTGCGCCCGAAGCCGCTTTTGATTACGCTGAGATTCCCTTTTAAAATTGTTTTTCCGTGATGAAGGATTAGAATATCCCTGCAGAATTCTTCGACCGTCGTCATCTGGTGACTGCTGAGCACAATAAACTTTTTCTCCGCTACAAGCTCAAGAATCAGTTCCCGGAGCACTTCCGCGTTTACCGGGTCAAGTCCGGAAAACGGTTCGTCCAGAAAAATCAGTTCCGGATCGTGGATGAGCGTGGCGGCAAGCTGTACCTTTTGCTGGTTGCCCTTGGAGAGCTTTTCCGCCTGCATATCGCTGTACTCTGAGATTCCAAGGCGTTTCATGAGTTTCAATGCGTTTTGCTTTGCCGCCGACTTTTCCATGCCGCGAAGCATTCCGAAGTAAACGAGCTGATCAATGACTTTGTTTTTCATATAAAGGCCGCGTTCCTCCGGCATATAGCCGAAATTCAGGGTTTCCCTTCGGATCGGCTTTCCATTCCATTCTGCCGTGCCGTGATCCGAGGACATGATTCCCAGTATCATTCGAATGGTTGTAGTCTTCCCGGCTCCGTTCGTACCGATCAGGCCGAAAACGCCCGGCTCGTCTATCGCAAAAGAAATTTGATCCACGGCAATTTTACCGCCAAATGATTTGCTCAACTCCCTGACATCCAAACTCATAAAATGCCTCCGTTCCGCTCTTATAGAGCGTTAATAAACACACTTTTTTATTATAAAAAAATCCATATGCTTTGTAAAGGAAATCCATGTTAAAAATCAGCGGCGGTTGTGTAGGATTACAATACATGTGTTACAGTTGAACCTAGAAAAAAATAGCGAAGTCC
>UQSG01000025.1 GCA_900543695.1 uncultured Clostridium sp.
TTTTGGGACATTTTCCCTTGTGGTTTATTGAGACATTATCACAAATGGTTTATAAAACTAAATATAAACGGAAGCGCGGCGTTTGACATTTATCCGGACAGGAAGTAAACTAATAAAATATTGGAGTTTCTTTATATTCCGAATGTGAGGAGGTTCGGTTCGGCCGTGTTCCATATCCTGATTGCCGAAGACGATACAAATACAAGGAAGCTGATGTCCGCAGTTCTGCGGCAAAGCGGATATGAGGTGCTTGCCGCCGGAACAGGAACGGAAGCGCTCGAGCTGCTGGAAACGTCTCAGGTCGATCTGCTGATTCTCGATATCATGATGCCGGGCATGGACGGCTACCAGCTTACGGAAAGGATCCGGGAAAGCGGCAATACGGCGCCCATACTAATGGTAACGGCGCGGGAGGCCTCTGCTGATAAAGTGCGCGGATTCCGAGCCGGCACCGATGATTATATGGTCAAGCCCGTAGACGAGGAGGAGCTGCTGTGCCGGATCGCAGCTCTGCTTCGGCGCGCGCAAATTGCAAACGAGCACAAGCTTATAGTCGGGAAAACCCTCCTGGATTACGACAGTCTCACCGTAACCTCGGCCGCCGGCGCCGCCGAGCTTCCGCAGAAGGAATTCCTGGTCCTGTTCAAGCTGCTTTCCTATCCGAATAAAATTTTCACACGGCGGCAGCTGATGGACGAGATCTGGGAACTGTACAGCGAAACGGACGAGCGGACCGTAGACGTCCATATCAACCGCCTGCGCGACAAATTCCGGGGAAACCCCGATTTTGAAATTGTCACCGTAAGAGGACTCGGCTATAAGGCCGTCAGAAAGGAGCGCGGAGCACTATGAAGAAATGGAAGGGTATTAACCGCTCCCGTACGTTTATCGGCGCCACTGTCTTTTTCACCACGTCGGTCATGCTGCTTTCCGGCTTTTTGACGTTTCTTTTGATGTATGCGCTTCATATTTTGGATATCATGCCAGATTTAAAATACGCGACCATGACGATGACGTTTCTGACGCTCGCGCTGAGCGTTCTTATCGGCTTTGTACTGACGGCAGTGCTCAGCCGGATGCTGCTTCGCCCTCTGCGGCAGCTGATTGCGGCGACCAGAACCGTGGCGAGGGGTGATTTCAGCCCCAAGGTAGACGCCGCAGGCACTGCGGGAGAAATTCGCGAGCTGATCGAAAGCTTCAATGCCATGACACGCGAGCTTGGCAGCATTGAAATTTTCCGTAACGATTTCATCAATACCTTTTCGCATGAATTTAAGACGCCGATCGTTTCCATACGCGGTTTTGCAAAGCAGCTGAAATCCCCCGCTGCAAGCGAGCAGGAACGGAGCGAATACGCCGACATCATTATCAGCGAGGCAGAGCGCCTCTCCAAAATGTCTTCCAATATTTTGCTGCTGTCAAAGCTGGAAAATCAGCAGATCATTACGGACCGCACCTTTTACTCCCTGGACGAGCAGCTTCGCGCCTGCATTCTCCTGCTTCAGAAGCAATGGGAGGAAAAAAAGCTCACGCTTGCCGTAGAGCTGGAAAAGACCGAATACTGCGGCAATCTGGAGCTCATGTCGCACGCCTGGAGGAATCTCCTGGAAAACGCCGTGAAATTTTCTCCGGAGGGCGGCAGTATTTCCGTAAAATGCTATAGGAAAGAAGACACAATCCATGTTATAATAGAGAATGACTGCCAGGTGCTGAGCCAGGATACCCTGAACCATATATTTGATAAATTTTATCAGGGAGACACCTCCCATGCAGCGAAGGGAAACGGACTCGGCCTTCCCCTGGTAAAAAGGATCATACAGCTCTGCGGAGGATACATTACCGTAATCAGCGACAGCAAGCACGGGATATCGTTCGACATCGAGCTGCCCTGCGCAGATTCTGAAAACGGAGACCAGAAATGAATTTTAAGGAACAGAACAAAACCAGACCGCGCCCCTGGATCAAATATTACAGCTCTCCTTCCGCTGCGGATCTCGAATATCCGGACGGCACGATGTACGATGTATTCCGGGACGCGGCCCTGCGGAATCCGGATGCTCCGGCGATCGACTATATGACGAGCCGGATGACGTTCCAGACGCTTCATCGCGAGGTGCTGCGCTGCGCGGCGGCTCTGAAGGAGCTTGGCGCAGGACGCGGCGACAGGATCACGGTCTGCCTGCCCAACATTCCGCAGGCGGTCATCATATTTTATGCAATTTTATACATAGGCGCGGAAGCAAACATGATTCATCCGCTGTCCTCCGGAAACGAAATCGAATTCTACATGAATGAAAGCAAAAGTAAAATTCTTTTTATGTTCGACGCCTTTTTCGGAAAAACGGAGGGAATCCGCTGCCCGTATTTGCAGAAAACCGTATTTGCAGGCGCGGCGGATCTGCTTCCCTTTTATCTGCGCGCCGGATTTCGACTGACGCAGGGCCGAAAAATAAAAAAGCCGCAGGAAACCGCTTCCGTATGCTCCTGGAAAACGTTTCTCGGAAAATATAAAAACGCAGAGCTCCGGGACGATTTCGGTGCGTCCGATCTGAAATGCACCGATACCGCCGTAATTCTTTACAGCGGCGGAACCTCCGGAGTCCAAAAGGGCATCCTGCTTTCCCATCTGAATTTCAACGCTCTGGCGGAACAGACGGCCGCCAACGGTACGGAGAGTATTTTGCCGGGAGATACCATGCTTGCGGTGCTGCCGATGTTCCACGGCTTTGGCCTTGGCGTATGCATCCATACAGCGATTGCCAAGGGCGTCACGGTAATCCTGGTGCCGCGCTTCGACGCGGATTCCTTTGCCGAGCTTCTGCGAAAGAAAAAGCCTTCTTTTATTGCGGGCGTTCCCACGCTGTACGAAGCGCTTCTGCGGAACGACCGGCTGAGGGGTGTTGATTTTTCTGGAATCAAAGGCGTTTTTTCCGGAGGTGACACGCTTCCGCCGGATGTCAAGCTGCGCTTTGACGCGGCGCTGAAGGAACGCGGCGCGTCCGTGACGCTGCGGGAGGGCTTCGGGCTTACGGAATGCGTAACGGCAAGCGCTCTGACGCCCGCCTCAGAATACCGCAGAGGCAGCGTCGGCATTCCCTATTCTGATACCTTTTACATGATTGCAGAGCCGGGAAAGACAACAGAGCTTGCGCCCGGCACCGACGGAGAAATCTGTATCAGCGGTCCTACGGTAATGAACGGGTATCTGGATAATCCGGAGGAGACGGCGCGGGCGCTCCGGATTCACGAGGACGGCAGGCTCTGGCTTCATACCGGTGATCTGGGCTCCATGGATGAGGACGGTTTTATCTATTTTAAGTCCAGAATCAAGCGGATGGTAAAATGCTCCGGATATTCCGTATATCCCTCGCAGGTCGAGGAAATCATCAACTCCCATGAAGCCGTAGCAATTTCCTGCGTGATCGGCGTTCCCGACGACTATAAAATGAACCGGCTGAAGGCCTTTATTGTTCTCAAGGACGGCATTGCGGAAACGCAGGCTGTGAAGGACTCCATCCGCCGTCACTGTATGGAAAGAATCGCGCGTTATGCTGTGCCGAAGGATTTTGTCTTCCGGAAATCCCTCCCTTTGACGAAAGTAGGGAAAGTGGCGTATACTGTACTGGAACAAGAGGAGATGACAGCACATGTCTGATAAATCGAAAGCAAGTCATAAGAAACATAAAATGACAGAGGGCAAAAAGATCTGTTCCGTCGGCGGGCAGGCGCTGATGGAGGGAATCATGATGCTTGGCCCGCACGGGATGGCGCAGGTCGTCCGGGATCCGGAGGGAGAGCTCGTGATCAAAAAGCAGGAAATCACTCCCTGGGTTCGTAAAAACAAATTTCTCGGCCTGCCGCTCGTACGCGGCGGCGTTACGCTGGTCGATTCCATGCGCCGGGGCATGAAAGCGCTTTTCGATTCCGCCGAAATTGCCGCTGCGGAAGAAGATCCCAATTACAAGCCGTCAAAATTTGACGAATGGGTAGAAAAGAAGCTCGGCAGCAAAGCGATGGGCGTATTCATGACGATTTCCATGATTCTTGCAGTCGCTTTCTCCGTAGGACTTTTCTTCCTCCTGCCGAATCTGATTTCTTCTTTCTGCATCCCGAAGGCCGCTCCGAAAATCGTGTACAATCTCTGCGAGGGAATCGTACGGCTGGCGATCTTTATGGGATATATGATCATCATCGCCAAAATGAAGGATATCCGGCGCGTTTATATGTACCACGGCGCCGAGCATAAAACGATTCATTGCTTCGAGCATGAGGAAGAGCTGACCGTGGAAAACGTCAGAAAATATTCCAAGCACCATCCGCGCTGCGGAACGGCTTTTCTTTTTGTCGTCATGATTATCAGTATTCTGGTTTATTCGGTCGTCCCCCGCTTTTCCGTCATATGGCTCAACATCGGGATGCGGATCCTGCTGCTTCCGCTGATTGCGGGAATCAGCTACGAATTCAACCGCTTTGCCGGAAAGCATAACAATCGCCTGACAAGAATCCTGCGCGCTCCCGGCATGGCAATGCAGCGTTTTACAACAAGAGAACCGGACGACGACATGATCGAGGTTGCCATCGTTGCTCTGAAGGAGGCTCTGAAATTCGAAGAAGCTTACGAATCCGTTCCGAATTACAGTGCGCTTGGCAAAGAACCGGAAAGCCCGGACGCCCGGCCGGATCATGAAGCTGTCTGACTGGCGCGCGGCCTGCGCATTGCCCGTCTGGGAGAAGGACCTCTTAATCGAGTCGGTCTGCGGCATTGATAAACTCCATATCGTGTCGGACGGAGCCTCCTTTTTGCTGTCGGATCAGCAGCTTGAAAAGCTGGAGCGCCTGCAGGAGCGCCGTCTCCGCGGAGAACCGCTGCAGTACCTGCTTGGCTTCGCTTATTTTCTGGGCCGTCGCTTCCGCGTATGTCCGGGCGTACTGATCCCCCGCCCCGATACGGAATTTCTTGTGGCGGAAGCGGCCGCATGGATTCAAAGAAAAGACGGGCCGCGCTGCCGCGTGCTGGATCTTTGTACCGGCAGCGGCTGTGTCGGCATCAGCATCATAAAAGAATTGGAACGGGACCGATCCGCCCGCGTGGAGCTGGTAATGAGCGACGTGTCCGGGCAGGCGCTTGCCGCAGCGAAAGAAAACTGCGCGCTTCTGGACGGCCGCTGTGAGAAAATAAGCTTTATAAAATCTGATTATTTCGCCTCCCTGCCTTCCCTGCCGTTTGATGTGATCGTTTCGAATCCCCCATATATCAAAACGGACGATCTCGCAGGTCTCGCATGCGAGGTCCGCGACCACGAGCCGCGGATTGCGCTGGACGGCGGCGCAGACGGCCTTATGGCATATCGAAAAATTGCCGCCGGCATTCTGCAATTTCTAAAGGAAGACGGACATCTGTTTCTGGAGGTCGGCTTTGACGAGGCCGAGCAGGTAAAGGCGCTTTTTGAGCCGAAATTCTCACAAATCGACATCGTTCGGGACCTGAATGGATTCGGCCGCGTGCTGCATTTGTATAACGCATGATTTTCCTGCCCATACTCTCTCCCGAAGGGATTATATATGGCGGCGAATATCATTCTTCTTGTGCTTCTAATCATTTTATTTCTTGTGCTCGCGCTATTCTCGTTGAATCTGAATATCGTGATCACCTTCTATGCTTCCACGGAAATACAAAAATTATATCAATATGCCATTTCTGTCCGCAGCGAAAAACGCTTCCTTGAGCTGTACCGGATTACGGAGGAGCGCCGAAAAAAGCCGAAACGCAAAACACAAAAAAAGAAAACGCCCGCCTCCAGAAAATTAAAGTCCAATTTTCAAAGCTTCAAGCCATATATTGAAATTCACAGGCTATCCTTTTTGGGAGAAATTTCGTTCGGAAGCGCCGACCACACGGCGCTCGCCGCAGGAAGCCTAAACGCTGCCGCAGGCGCGCTTACGGCATTGCTCGGATCGCTGGCATCGAAAATTTCTGTAAGCCGGATTGACATCCGGCCCGTTTACGATGATACGATCCGGCTCAATTTTCTGTTCGAATGCATAGTAAAATGCAATACCGGCAATATTATTAGCACAACATTGAATATCTTGAAAGGAAGGAAGCAAAATGTCAAATCCTATCAACGACGTCATGTCGACCGCAATGAGCAGCATCAAGGAAATGGTGGATGTAAACACAGTGATCGGAGAAGCTGTGCAAACGCCTGACGGCTCCGTGATCATACCGATCTGTAAAGTATGCTTTGGAATCGCGTCCGGCGGCGGCGAATACCAGGGAAGCATTGACTTTTCAAATCCCATGGCCGGCGTCAGCAAGCCGCTTGACGACAAATTCGTCGTTCCCGTAAAATATCCGTTCGCAGGAGGATGCGCAACAGGTGTTTCCATCACTCCGACGGCGTTCATCAAATCAGGCGCCGGAGAGGTGCAGCTGGTGCCGATTGACAGCAGCAATACGCTTGATAAGCTCGTAAATATGGTGCCCGATCTTTTCAATAAAATCATGAATCTGATTTCTGAAAAAACCGGACGCTCCCAATCCGAGAGCCGGAACAATTCCTCCGGCGGCGCGGACGCTTCCGCGGCGGAATTTTATGCGCCGGAGGAATAAACGTCAGCCGTTCATAAAATCATTGAACTCCTGATAAACCGCGGAGCGGATCCTCCCCAGTCGAACGGGATCCTTGCCGCCTACAGGCTTGCCATCTATTTCAACAGCCTGTATACATAGGGTGGAAGAGCTCGATACGATCACCTCGTCCGCAGCCATGAGCTCCTCCAGCGTAAAAGGCGTTTCGTCAACGGGAATTCCGAGAGCGCCGCACTGATCGATCAGATGGCGTCTTGCAATCCCCGGCAAAATATAACAGTCTGTCGGTGCCGTACGGAATACGCCGTTTTTCAAAATATGCACATTGCAGTGGGAGCACTCCGTAACGCGGTCTCCCCTGTGCAATACGGCCTCATCGCAGCCGGCTCTTCTTGCTTTTTCCGCCGCCATGACGCTTGGAAGCAGATTGATGGTTTTAATGTTGCAGTGGAGATATCTCGTATCCTCCAGCGTAATCAGCTTATATCTTGCGTCCTCACCGGGCGTTGAACCCGGCTTGACCATAATCATGAAATTCGCCTTCGTTCCCGCATCCGGAAAAACATGATTTCTAAGCGCGGTTCCGCGGGAAACCTGCCAGTAAACGCTTACGCGTTCATATTCAGACCTGGAGACGGCCTCCTGCAGAATTGTTTTCATCTCAGCTTTCGTGTAAGGAATCTCAATTTCAATCATGGAAGCGCTGCGATAAAGACGATCCACGTGCTCGTCCAGCGCAAAAATTTTCCCGTTATACGCCAAAGAAAAATCGTATACGCCATCTCCGAAATAACAGGCTCTGTCCAGCATTGGGATCTGCATTTCCTCCAGCGGGCCGAATTTGCCGTTGTAATATCCAACCTCTTTCATATTTGTACCCCTTCTCCTTCTTTCGTTTCTTTCGGTTCCTCCTCCGCAAGCGCGGGGAGCTGACTGAGATCTCCAAGACCAATGCTCTTCAAAAAAAGCTCCGTTGTCGCATAGAGAGCCGGTCTGCCCGGACTGTCCGCCTTTCCGCATTCGACAACGAGACCGCGTTCTACAAGCTTGGCCAGCACGCCGTCGCTGTTGACGCCTCGAACCAGTTCGATTCCCGCCCTCGTCACAGGCTGATTATATGCAATAATAGTAAGTGTTTCCATTGCGGCTCTGCTGAGATTGCCGGAGGCCGTTTCCTGAAAATACGCGCTCAGATCCTCGTAATAATCCGGATTGGAAGAAAGCTGCCAGCCGTCTCCGACGGTTCTTAAGAGGATCCCGCCCTTCCGTGCCGCATATCTTGCGGAAAGACGCTGCATGACATCCTGCGCCTCCTGTTTTTTCACCTTCAAAACGAGACAGAGCTCCTCCGGACGGATGACTCCGCCGGAGGCAAATAGCAGCGCCTCCGCAGCCGCCTCCTTTTTACTGTATATCGGTTCATTCAAATATTGGTCCATCTCCAAACTCTCCGTTCAAATCCTTTTCGCTGATCTCTTCGCCCGGCAAAATTTCAATCTCCCCAAAATTTTCCGTTTGCTCTGCCCGAACGCGCTTTCGGCGCTCCAGCTCCAGCAGGGCCAGAAAGCCCGTTACGATTTCCGTCCGGCTGCTTTTTTCAAAGGAAAAAAGCTCCGAAAACTTCGCTCTGGCCCGGTGAAATACGCTCTTCACAACCTGCTTCATTTTGTCGCGCAGGCTGACCTTTTCCACCTTCAGGATGCGTTCCATTTTCTCCCTGTCGTCATTCCTGCGCAGCCTCCAGCGCATCCGGACCTCTGCAAAGCAGTCCGCAAACGCATCCGGATCGATTTCCGGCAGCGCGTATTTCTTCGGGAACTCAAGCGCTTCCGGCATTTTATAGTAAGCCCTCGACCAGTAACGGTAGCGCTCCGTGATTTCCGGCGTGGCGTCTCTGTATTTTTTATACTGCGCCAGACGTCGGGCCAGTTCCTCCTCCGTAATTTCTTCCTCTTCTTCTTTTTCCTGCTTTGGCAGGAGCCTTTTCGATTTCAAATGCATCAGCCAGCTTGCCATAACGAGGAATTCCGAGGCCATTTCCATATTAAAATGCTCTTTGAGCACGTCGAGATACTGATCCGCGATCAGACTGATTCGGATATCGGTAATTTCAAGCTTGTTGCGTTCAAGAAGCGTAAGAAGCAGGTCAAACGGGCCCTCGAATACATCCAGCTTGATATTGATTTCTGATTTCTGTTCCTCGGACAATACTGAAAGCCTCCCTGGAAAGCAATTTGATATCGATTCAGTATAACACGGTTTGAGTAAAAATTCATCCTTTTTCCAAGCATTATTTGCTTTTTCCTAAAGATGATGCTATACTCGTTTCGTTCTTATGGGTGATTTCTGCGAATGAGAGAGGTTGCTATGTCTTTATCTGCTTTTGGACTTTCTGTCGATTATATCGTAGAGCAGCTGCTCGGGATTCCCGGCTTCGTGCTTTTTCTCTGTTTCCGGGGATTCTGCGAGGCCTGGACCGCGCTGAAGCTGGGAGATGATACGGCGTATTTAAACGGGTATCTGACGATGAATCCGAAGAAGCACATTAATCCGATTGGTTTTATTTTTTTGATCGTATTCGGATTTGGCTTCAGCAATCCGGTTCCTACAAATTCCAGAAATTATAAGCACATCAAACGTGACAATGCCATTCAGATTCTTTCCGCTCCGCTGAGCGGCGTCGTGCTGATGGCGCTTGCCTGTTTTGCCCTTTATCTGTTCTGGTTTATCGGGTTCCGCTTTAACCTGGTCATGCAGCCGCTCCCGGTTTTATATTTCGGATCCGGATACACGATCCTGCGTGCCGCCGCCGCAAGCGCCGGAACGTTCGCCGTGCTTTACAACGCGCTCCTGTGCATTCTCGCACAGACAGCAGTGGTTTCAATTTTTCTGGCTGTGTTTTTTCTGCTGCCTCTGCCCGGCTTCGACGGATACCGCCTGATTGCGAACTTTCTGCCGTACCGGTATTATTCCGCGCTTTACAGAATAGAAAAATATAATATGTATATTTTCATCGTTTTTATTTTGCTGCTGAATTTCGTACCGGGCTTCTACAATATCGTATCTGTTCCCGCCTCCGCCGTATTAAACGGGGCGAATTTTATTTTCACAAAGCTGCTGCTGCTCGTTTTATGATCAGCTGTTAAATTTTACCTGCATAGGATGCCGCCGCACGGAGAATATTATGTGTGCCGAGAAAAAAGGCAATTATTTAAAGTGTGGTGAATTTTTATGTCTAAGAAAAGCAGTGCATTCGATCAGATGAAATACGAAGTTGCAAACGAAATGGGCGTTCAGCTGAACCACGGTTACAACGGAGATAAAACTGCAAGAGAAAACGGTTCTATCGGCGGTAGAATTACTCAGAAGGTTTTTGAGCAATATACCGGAAAGACCTATAACAAGAAAAATTCCAAATAATGAAACGTCTGCCTCGCTTTCTCAGGACTGCGAGGCAGACGCCGTTTTTACATAAAGCATCGCCCGGGAGAGAAAGGCTTCAAATCAGCTCCCGGACTGCCAGAATGCCGGCAATTGTTTTTGCGTCGCAGATCTGGCCGTTTAATACCATTTTATATGCTATTTCATAGGGAAGCCGCACCACATGGAGGAACTCCTCCTCATCTCTGTGGATGTGCCCCTGCTCCAAATCGCAAGCATAATAAAGATGCAGCTGCTCAGAGCAGTAGCCGGGCGTTGGATACATCGCAAACAGCGGCTTCAGCGTTCCCGCACGATAGCCCGTCTCCTCTTCCAGCTCGCGCGCCGCACAGGAACGCGGGTCTTCTCCGGGCTCCAGCTTTCCCGCAGGAATTTCCAGCAGCTCTGCTCCGGCTGCCACACGGAACTGGCGGACCAGCAAAATATTTTTCTGCGCGTCCACTGCTGCAATCGCAGCGCCTCCGCTATGGCGTATAATTTCGCGTTCTGCCGTTTTCCCGTCGGGGAGCGCAACCTCTGATACCTCCACGCGAAAGACCCTGCCGCTGAATATCGTTTCCGTATGAATAATTTCTTCCGCAAGCGCGCCGTAATATTCCCGGTCGCGGACCTCGGTCTTTTCCGTTTCTTCAGGAACGGAGGACAGCTTCTGTTTTTTATAGGCTGCCGCAGCGGCCACGGCAAGCATGTCGCAGCGATTGTTGAGCGGATCGTCAGAATGCCCCTTTACCTTGATCCATTTTACCTCGTGATTCTGACACAGCTCATACAGCGTGCGGATCAGCTCCGGATTTTTAAGCGGTCCCTCCTTGCGCTTCCATCCGTTTTTTTTCCAGGAATAGATCCAGCCCTTCGTAAAAGAATCTATGACGTAGGAGCTGTCCGAATAAATCTCCACGTCGCATTTTTCTTTCAGCAATTTCAGCGCTTCGATCGGAGCCATCAGCTCCATGCGGTTATTCGTTGTTTCGGCTTCCCCGCCGGAAATTTCTTTCTGTACTCCGTCGCAAATCAAAATTGCCGCATATCCCCCCGGGCCCGGATTGCCGGAGCAGGCGCCGTCCGTATAAATGATTACCTTTTTCATCAAACCTTTCCCTCTGCTTTTTTCTCACACGCCTCCATCGCATCCAGAACGGCGCTGCGAAGGCCGCTTCGTTCCAGAGCTACGACGGCTTCAATCGTGGTTCCTGCCGGCGAACAGACCTGATCCTTTAATACGGCCGGAAGCGTGCCCGTTTCCAAAAGATACCTGGCGGTTCCATATACGGTCTGCTCGGCCATCAGATACGCATCTGCGCGCGGAAATCCGGCGCGCACCGCCCCGTCCGCCAGCGCGTCGATCATCAGACAAATATACGCAGGACTGCTCGAAGTTACGGAAATCAGCTTATCTATGGCGCTCTCTGAAGAAAGCACAGCCGTTTTTCCGCAAGAATCAAATATTTTTCGAATTTCACTCCGCGCTTCGGCAAACGCCTCGCCGTCCATATTATGATAATAAATGCCGGTAAAGCCTTCTCCTACCAGAGCCGGCAGATTTGGCATCGTCCGTACAATCGGAACCTCGCCCAAAACCGCAGTGAAACGTTCGATTTTAACGCCCGCCGCAATGGAAATATAGATTTTCGAGCCGCAGCCGCCGCATGCTGCAAGCTCCTGGAGCAGCGCGTCGATATGAACCGGTTTTACCGCGATCAATACGACGTCGGCAAACGCAACGAGCGCTTCTACGGATGGCAGAACCAGGCAGCCTGCGGTCTGTGCAGCCTGCTGTGCGCGCTCGGCCGATTTCTCATATACCGCCGTTTCAAAAGAAGCGCTGCCTGCGATTGCCCGCAGAATGGCGCCGCCCATGTTTCCTGCGCCTAAAAAGCCAACTTTCATATTGCTTCGTCTCCTTTTTAATTCGTAAAATATGCGACGCCGGAGGCAAAAATCTTCTGATTTTTCTCTCCCGGGATATTTTTCCCGATTCCGTCTCCGTAGCGCTCCGAATGAGCCATTTTTCCGAATACCCTGCCGTCCGGGCTGGTAATTCCCTCGATCGCACAAATGCTGCCGTTCGGATTCCACTCCGGATCCTCCGACGCAGTTCCGTCCGGAGCCACGTATTGCGTCGCAATCTGTCCGTTTCGAATCAGCTCCTCCAGCACCGCTTCCTGCGCGTAAAATCTTCCTTCTCCATGCGAAATCGGAACGGCATGAATCTCGCCGGGAACCGTATGCATCAGCCAGGGAGAGCGATTGGATACTACGCTGGTATATACGTAACGTGAAATGTGACGTCCGATGGTATTAAAAGTAAGCGTCGGCGCCTCCGGAGACAGCGCGCGGATTTCTCCGTACGGAACCAGGCCAAGCTTAATCAGCGCCTGAAAACCGTTGCAGATTCCCAGGATCAGCCCGTCTCTCTTTTTCAGAAGAAGCTCTACCGCCTCCCGGATCACGGGGCTGCGAAATGCAGCGGCAATAAATTTGCCCGATCCGTCCGGCTCGTCTCCTGCGCTGAAGCCGCCGGGAAGCATGATAATCTGCGACCCGTCGATCAAACGCTTCATTTCCGCGACGGAAGACTCGATATCTGCGGCATTCAGATTCTTAAAGATCAGCGTTCTGACAGCCGCGCCTTCTTTTTCAAAGGCTTTGATCGTATCGTATTCGCAGTTGGTGCCTGGAAACACAGGGATGAATACGCGCGGCTTGGCAAGCCTGACGCGGCTTTTCGTTCTGTGTGCTTCCGAATGCGCCGGAATCTGCATGATTCCAGCTGCCGGCGACGCGGCTTTCTCCGGAAAGACGCTTTCAAGCGCCGTTCTCCAGACCGAAAGCATCTCCTCTACAGCAATTCTGCTGTCCCCGTAAACGATCTCCGCTTCTCTCGTTACCGTGCCGAGCCGCAGCAGCCGCGCATCCAGCTCTTCTGCCCGCGTATCGGGAGCAAGCTCCAGCAGCAGGGAGCCGTAGCCCTTCGCAAATAAATCCAGCTCTTCGAGCTCCGAAGAATATTCAAAGCGGAACCCGTATTTGTTGCCGAAGCACATACAGCTGACGGCTTCCGCAATTCCGCCGAAGCCGACCGCCTTCGCAGAAAGCACCGCTCCCTTTTCGATCAGCGCGTGAATATACGCATACATTTCCTTCAGGTCCGCAAAATCCGGAATGCCTCCGTCTTTGACGGGCATCCTGTACAAAACTGCCGCCGCTCCGGGATTCTTGAATTCCTGAGAGGTCATATTCCGGATTTTTTCCGTTGTTACCGCAAATGACACAAGCGTCGGCGGCACATGAAGCTGCTCGAAGGTTCCGGACATGGAATCCTTTCCGCCGATTGCAGGCGTTCCCATGGCGATCTGCGCCTGTACAGCGCCAAGCAGGGCTGAAAAAGGAATCCCCCATTTGGCAGGATCCACGCCGAGCCGTTCAAAATATTCCTGGAAGGTCAGCCTGCTGTGCCGGAAATCTCCGCCGAGCGCAGTCAGCTTTGCAAGAGAAGAAACAACGGAAAGCATGGCGCCCGTATAGGGATTTTCCTCCATCAGATAGGGATCGAATCCATACGTCATGATGGTGCCGGTCTGCGTATCCGCCTTTTCGGCGGCAAGCTTCGCCGCCATGCCGTCCGCCGGCGTCAGCTGATATTTTCCTCCGTACGGCATAAGAACCGTACCGTTCCCAATCGTGCTGTCAAAGCGCTCCTCCAGTCCCTTCTGGGAGCAGGTGTTCAGGCCTCCCAGCATCGTCAGCCAGCGTTCCCGCATGCCTTTTCCGGAAGTGCAGGCGCACACATGTGCATCCTGCTCGCCTGCGCGGCGTGTTACATCAACCAGAACGTCTGCATTCTGCTTTACGCCGTTTGTATCTAAAAAGCTCCGGGCGATATCGACAATCAGCGTTCCGTTCCAGAACATCCTGAGTCTCCCATTCGAAGTAATCTCTGCAACTTTGACGGCCTCCAGATTTTCATCATGCGCAAGAGCGATAAAGTCCTCTGCGTCTTCCGCCGCTACTACAACCGCCATCCGTTCCTGCGACTCGGAAATGGCAAGCTCCGTTCCGTCCAGACCTTCGTATTTTTTGGGCACTTTGTCCAGGTCGATATCCAGCGCCGGAGCAAGCTCGCCGATTGCAACGCAGACGCCGCCGGCGCCAAAGTCGTTGCAGCGCTTAATCCTTCTGCTTGCTTCCGGATTTCGGAAAAGCCGCTGGAGCTTTCGTTCCGTCGGCGGATTTCCCTTCTGTACCTCGGAGCCGCACGTCGTTACCGACTCGACGGTATGCTCTTTCGAAGAGCCGGTCGCCCCTCCGATGCCGTCGCGTCCCGTTCTCCCTCCCAGCAGGATCACGATGTCGCCCGCTTCGGGACGCTTGCGTACTACGTTTTCCGAAGGAGCCGCGGCAATGACGGCTCCGATTTCCATCCGTTTTGCGAGATAGCCCGGATGATAAATTTCCCGCACATGACCGGTTGCAAGGCCGATCTGATTCCCATAGGAGGAATACCCCGCGGCGGCTCCCGTTGTGATTTTCCTTTGCGAAAGCTTTCCCCGAAGCGTCTGCGAAACCGGGGTTCTCGGATCTGCGCTTCCCGTAACGCGCATTGCCTGATAGACGTAAGAGCGTCCGGAAAGCGGATCGCGGATCGCGCCGCCCAAGCATGTCGCAGCGCCGCCAAACGGTTCGATCTCCGTAGGATGATTGTGCGTTTCGTTCTTAAACATCAGCAGCCAGTCCTGTTCTTCTCCGCCAATGTCAGCCTTGATTTTCACGCTGCACGCATTAATTTCCTCTGATTCATCAAGATCCGCAAGCAGCCCTTTCTTTTTGAGGTATTTTGCCGCGATCGTTGCAGCGTCCATCAGCGTGATATCACGCGAAACCACCGCTGCGCCGTATACCTCCCGCCGCACGTCCAGATATTCCTCGAAGGCAGCTCTTACGCGCTCATTTTCTTCGCCGGGCGCAAAACGAATCTGATTCAATTTTGTTAAAAATGTCGTATGACGGCAGTGATCCGACCAATATGTATCAATCACCCGGATTTCCGTAACAGTCGGATCACGGCGTTCCGTTTCTTTAAAATACTTCCGGCAGAACAGCAGATCCTCCGCAGACATGGCAAGTCCCATATCCTGCCGCATGCGGGCGATTTCCTCGTCGGAAAGCGCAGTAAAACCGTTCAGGGTATCCACACGCTCGGGAAGCTCCAGCTGCATGCGGAGCGTTTCCGGCTTCTCCGCGGAAGCCTCGCGGGAGTCAACGGGGTTGATGCAATATGCCTTGATCTTTTCGACATCGCTCTCCGTCAGCGCTTCTCCCTCCAGCACGTAAAGCTGCGCGGCGCGCACCTCGGGACGATCCTTCTGCGTAAGAATCTGGATGCACTGCGCGGCGGAATCCGCCCTCTGATCGTACTGTCCCGGAAGATACTCCACAACAAACAGCGCGGCTCCCGGCGGGCAGGGGAAAACCTCATCGTACACCCGGTCCACATTCGGCTCCGAAAAAACGAGCGTTTTCGCAGCTTCATACTCCGCATCGCTGATTCCCTCCACGTCATAGCGGTTCAGAAGCCTTACCCCTTTCAGTCCGGCGATCCCGAGATTATTTCTGAAATCCGCTGCGGCGGCCTGCGCCGCCACATCCATTCCTTTGATTTTTTCCACAAAAATGCGTCGCACATTCATTTTTTCTCTCAATCCTTCGTTCAAGTTTTTCAGACGCTCCTGTGTCAGATTTCCTTTAGAGCGTTGTCAATGTCGGCAATAATGTCGCCGACGTATTCGATTCCTACGGAAAAGCGGATCAAATCGGGTGACACTCCGGCCGCGGCCAGTTCCGAATCATTCATCTGCCGGTGCGTTGTGCTGGCCGGATGCAGCACGCAGGTCCTCGCGTCCGCCACATGCGTTACGATTGCGGCAAGGCGCAGACCCTCCATGAATTTCACGGCGCCCTCCCGGCCGCCTCTGACGCCGAAGGAAATGACGCCGCACGTGCCGTTCGGCATATATTTCCGGGCCAGCTCATAATATTTGTTCCCCGGAAGCGAAGGATAATTTACCCATGTGATGCTGCCGTCCTTTTCGCGTTCCGACAAATAAGCCGCAACCTTTTCCGCGTTGGAAACGTGCCGTTCGACACGCAGAAAGAGCGTTTCCAGACCAAGATTCGTGTAAAACGAATTCTGCGGACTCGCCATCGCGCCGATGTCACGCATCAGGTGCGTCCGCATTTTCGTAATATATGCAGCGCGGCCAAAATCTTTCGTGTAAACAACGCCGTGATAGCTTTCGTCCGGCGTGGTCAGCGCCGGAAATTTCCCGTTATCCCAGTTAAAATTCCCGCTGTCTATCACAACGCCTCCTACCGCGCACGCATGGCCGTCAATATATTTCGTCGTAGAATGCGTCACGATATCCGCGCCGAATTCAATGGGCCTGCAGTTCACCGGCGTTGCAAACGTATTGTCGATAATAAACGGCACCCCGTGCTCATGCGCCGCTCTGGCAAACATCTCAATGTCAATAATATCCAGCGAAGGGTTTGAAATCGTCTCTCCGAACACACATTTCGTGTTTTCGCGGAATGCGGCGCGCAGCTCGTCCTCGCTAATATCGGGCGGTACAAACGTAAAATCGATTCCCATTTCCCGCATCGTTTTATGAAACAGATTATACGTCCCGCCGTAAATCGCGCTGGAGCAAATCACATGTCCGCCCGCTCCGCAGATATTAAATACGGAGAAAAAAGACGCCGCCTGTCCGGAAGACGTAATCACGGCTCCGACGCCGCCTTCTAAATCTGCAAGCTTCTTTTCCACCGCGTCTACCGTAGGATTTGCAAGTCTCGTATAAAAAAACCCGGACTCCTTCAAATCAAAAAGATTTCCCATATTCTCAGCTGTATCGTATTTAAACGTTGTGCTCTGCGCGATCGGCACGACTCTGGGCTCTCCGTTGCGCGGGGTATATCCCGACTGTACGCATTTTGTATTAATGTGCATATTCTTCGGCTCCTTTGATTCAATTTATTTCATCGTCATCGTCTTCATCTTCATCCGCTCTGGCGGCGTACTCGTCAAGAACCGCCTGCGCAAGCGCCTGATCCTCCACAAAAGTAAATACAGGCTCGTTTCCTTCAAAAATCGTCTCCATTATTACAATACCATCTTCCTCGTCTGCATCGTCCGGAGAAGATGGTATCAAAACTGCGTAAAGCTTTTCTTCCAAATCCACAAAATCCAAAAGCTCAAATTCATATTCATTGCCTTCGTCGTCCGTAAGCGTAAACGTATTTACGCCGTTATCGAAAAAATCGTCGTTTCTGTCCTTGTTCATCCTCATTCTCCTTGTCTGTCTGCATTCATTCGGTCCAGATAGCCCTGTAAAATAATCATTGCGGCCAGCTTGTCGCTCTCCCCTTTTTGCTTCTGGCGTTTTCCGGATTCGAGCATCAGCCTGTCCGCATATTTTGTCGTAAGACGTTCGTCTTCAAACACAATTGCAAGATCCGGCGCCGCTTCCCGCAGCGCTCTGGCAAACTTTTCCGTTACGACGGCACGGTCTCCCTTTGTTCCATTCAGATGAGACGGAAGTCCGATCACAGCGAGCTCCGCTCCGTATTTTTCTTTCAATTTCAGCAGCTCTGCGACGGCATGCTTACGGCCCTTCGACGCGTCTACCACACACACGCCGAAGGCCAGCCTGCTTCCCTCGTCGCTTACGGCAACGCCGATCCGACTGTCTCCGTAATCGATCCCCAGTATTCTCATGTATCTTTTCTCCGTTTGTCCTTATTCGGAAGCTTTGCCGCTGTCTTTTTCAAGATGCTCGGAAATATAAAACGAAAATAGTTCTTCGATAATTTCGTCGCGCTCGAGCCGCGTGATGAGCGAACGGGCGTTCTTATGGTTTGTGATATACGTCGGATCTCCCGACATGACGTATCCCACAAGCTGGCTCAGAGGATTGTAGCCCTTTTCCTTCAGCGCCCGGTACACCTCGCTCATAACCTGACTCATTTCCGACTGCTTGTCGTTCGGCACGACGAAAAGCATTGTGTTCTTATCGTTCAATGTCTGTCACCCTTCGTATTTATTCGGATGTCACAAACGACGCGATTTTCTTCAGGAACGCGTCGCAGGCGGCATCGTCGTCAGAATGAATATCAAGCTCGATCGGCTTCGATAAATCCAGAGAGAAAATTCCCATGATGGATTTCGCATCTACCGTGTATCTTCCCGAAACGAGATCCGCATCACAGGGAAGCAGATTTATTTCATTAACAAAAACCTTTACATCGTCAATGGAGCTTAAAGTGATAAATACCTTTCTCATAAAACACATCTCCTTCTTCTTTCTGGCGCCCTGAAAAGCCCTTGAAATAGGCATAAGAGCGTATTATTATACTATCGTTTTCACGTCCTGCTGTCAAGCCGTTTCACACATAAAATTCTGCAAACAGCGAATCCTGCGGGATTTCAAACGCATCCCTTCCAAGGAACGGCCGAAGCGCCTCCGGCGGAATGATTTCTTCTAGGCGCTTCTGGTCCTCCTCTGTGCAGGATTCCGCCATTTCCATAATTTTCTTCTTGAGATATGCAATTTCATATTCGTGCGAAGAATTGAAAAAAACGTCTGTATAAGGAATCAGCGGTTCCATATATTTTTTTTCTCCGCGCCGCACGCCGCTCCACATGTCTATTGTTTTTCCGAGCGGAGACGCACGGTGCGCGCCGTCCCGGATCGCACGCCGCATGAACCGGATCTGGTGCGGCTCCACAAGATACGCCTTTTCCTCGTATTCCGACACATAACTGTCAAACGGGCAAATATAAATCTTCAAGCTTGTGCTGAAATTCAGGCCCTCCGTCAAAACTGGCTGAAAGGCGTGAATGCCCTCCACAATGATCATATCCTTGTTTGTGGATTCCACGACGCGGCCGCTGTCGCTGCGTTTTCCAACGGTAAAATCAAATTTCGGCAGACGGATGGAGCGTCCTTCCGTGTAATCCTTCATCTGGCGGCGGAAATACTCTACGTCGATCGCTTCAATCGTTTCATAATCAAATTCGGTGCTGCCCTTCGGCACAAGTCCCTTTTCAATCTGGATGCGATGCGTCGTCTCAATGTCATAATAATAATCGTCAAGCGAAATCACGGTACAGTTGTAGCCGTCCTCGGAAAGGTATTTCGCCAGAAGATTTGCGGTCGTCGTTTTGCCGGAAGAAGAGGGACCGGTCACCATCAAAAGGTCCGTCAAAGATTCCCTGGCAGATTCGTCCTTCACGCGGATCAGCTTTAAAAGCGTCTCAAACTGCAAACGGATTTTCTCCTCGGAAATGCGGATCAGCTCTCCGAAGCGTCCGTCTTCAATATATCGGTTTATATTCCTGTAGTCATAAAGCATACTGCTGTCCCCCGCTGTGCTCTTTCATAAGTCATTTATCTTTTATTATACTACGAAAATCGGCTTTCAGCAAATCGCGGCGCCGCGCGCAAAGCAAAAGGAAAGATTGAGAGCATTCCTCTTCGTTCCTATATTTGCATATCTTGTTGTTTAGCATGTTGACAACAACAACATATTGTGCTATAGTGCTGTGGCAGACAGAAATTCGGAGGCGGCATCAGCTTGAATATAGCGGGAATACAAAAGCTTACCTTATTGGATTATCCGGGGCTTGTGGCCTGCACCGTCTTCACGGGCGGATGTAATTTCAGATGTCCCTTCTGCCATAACGCAGGGCTCGTCGTCCGCAGCCCGACGCAGGCGCAGCTCACAGAGGAAAATTTCTGGGATTTTCTGGAAAGCCGGCGCGGGCTTCTGGACGGCGTCGTAATTTCCGGCGGAGAGCCGCTGCTTCAGGACGAGCTTGCCCCGTTTCTGTACAAGGTTAAGGAAAAGGGGCTGCGCGTGAAGCTTGACACAAACGGTTCCCTCCCCGAACGGCTCCGCGCGCTGATGGAAAAGGGACTGCTCGACTGCATCGCGATGGACATCAAGAACAGTCCGCAAAAATATGTCCGCACCGCCGGTACTGCAGTCGATTTGGAGGCCATCGGCAGCAGCATCGCGCTGCTTTTGGAGGAAAAAATCCCTTACGAGTTCCGCACTACGGCGGTAAGGGAGCTGCACGAGGCAGAGGATTTCGCGGAGATCGGCAAATGGATCCGGGGCGCGCGGCAGTATTACATACAGTGCTTCCGCGATTCGGGCAATCTGCTTTCAGACGGCCTGAGCGCCCCGTCCCATGAAGCGCTGGAAGCCTTTCTTGCCGCAGCAAGAGCATCCGTTCCGCAGGCAGAGCTTCGCGGAGTATCATAAAATTTTGATCCGCAGGATCGGCAAAGGAGAGAATAACATGTATCAGGTGCAAAAGAGAAACGGGAAAACAGTCGAATTTGATCTTACAAAAATCATCAACGCCATCAAGCTGGCCTTCGAAGCGCAGGAGAAGCAATACAATGATTCTGTCATTGATTTTCTGGCGCTGAAGGTGACAGCCGATTTCGAGCCGAAAATCAAGGACGGGAAAATCGGCGTGGAAGATATTCAGGACAGCGTAGAAGCGGTGCTGGTACAGGCCGGATATGCGGAGGTCGCCAAAGCCTATATTCTTTACCGCCGGCAGCGGGAAAAGCTCCGCAGCATGAAATCAACCATTTTGGATTACAAGGAAATCGTAGACAATTATGTAAAAGTCGCCGATTGGCGCGTAAAAGAGAATTCCACCGTCACCTATTCCGTAGGCGGTCTGATTCTTTCCAATTCCGGCGCGATCACGGCAAATTACTGGCTTTCTGAAATCTACGACGATGAAATTTCCAACGCCCACCGCAACGCGGATATCCATATTCACGATCTCTCGATGCTGACGGGCTACTGCGCAGGCTGGTCTCTGAAGCAGCTGATCAAAGAAGGTCTGGGCGGAATTCCGGGTAAAATCACCTCGGCGCCGGCAAAGCATCTCGCTACGCTCTGCAATCAGATGGTGAATTTTCTTGGCATCATGCAGAACGAATGGGCCGGCGCGCAGGCGTTTTCTTCCTTTGACACTTATCTTGCTCCTTTCGTAAAAGCGGACAATCTGAGCTATGAGCAGGTAAAAAAATGCATTGAATCCTTTATCTATGGCGTCAATACGCCGTCCCGCTGGGGCACGCAGGCGCCGTTTTCCAATATCACGCTGGACTGGACGGTTCCGGACGATCTGGCCGAGCTGAACGCCATCGTCGGCGGACGCGAGATGCCTTTCAAATATAAAGACTGCAAAAAAGAAATGGATATGGTGAACCGTGCGTTTATCGAGACGATGATCGAGGGAGACGCCGAGGGGCGCGGCTTCCAGTATCCCATCCCGACGTATTCCATTACAAAAGATTTCGACTGGTCCGACACGGAGAACAACCGCCTGCTTTTCGAAATGACGTCGAAATACGGCACTCCGTATTTTTCAAACTATATCAACAGCGATATGCAGCCGAGCGACGTTCGGAGCATGTGCTGCCGGCTGCGTCTGGATCTGCGGGAGCTCCGCAAAAAAACGGGCGGCTTTTTCGGAAGCGGAGAGAGCACGGGCTCTGTGGGCGTCGTCACGATCAACATGCCGCGCATCGCCTATCTTGCGAAAAACGAAAAAGAGTTTTACCGCCGGCTTGACCATCTCATGGACATTGCGGCGCGCTCTCTGAAAATCAAGCGTGAAATCATTACAAAGCTGATGGAGGAAGGTCTTTATCCGTATACCAAACGGTATCTTGGCACGTTTGAAAACCATTTTTCCACCATCGGGCTCGTCGGAATGAACGAGGCCGGTCTGAATGCCGCCTGGCTCCGCAAGGATATGACGCATCCGGAAACGCAGAAATTTACGGCTGAGGTGCTGAATCACATGCGGGAACGCCTTTCCGACTATCAGGAGCAGTACGGAGATCTGTACAATCTCGAAGCGACGCCCGCAGAGTCCACCTCCTACCGCCTGGCTAAGCATGACGTCAAGCAATATCCGGATATCATTACGGCCTCCGAGGAGAAGGGCGTCCCTTATTATACAAACAGCTCTCATCTTCCCGTGGGATATACGGACGATCTGTTCTCCGCTCTGGACATCCAGGACGAGCTGCAGACGCTGTATACCTCCGGAACCGTTTTTCACGCATTTCTCGGTGAAAAGCTCCCGGAATGGCATTCCGCGGCCAGACTCGTAAGAAAAATCGCGGAAAACTACAAGCTCCCCTACTACACGCTTTCCCCCACCTATTCGATTTGCAAGGACCACGGTTATCTTTCCGGAGAGCAGTACGAATGTCCCGTCTGCCACAGCAAAACCGAAGTATACAGCCGGATCACCGGATATTATCGGCCCGTGCAGAACTGGAACGACGGAAAAGCGCAGGAATTCAAGCAGCGCAAGGTCTATGACGCTGCCGGCTTTCTGGCCGGAAAACGGCAGGAAGCGCCGGAAGAAGCGCTGCCGCTTCTGTTCACGACGCAGAGATGTCCGAACTGCCGCGTTGCAAAAAGCCTGCTGGAGCAAGCCGGCATCGCTTATACCGTAATCGATGCGGAAGCGCAGCCGGAGCTGGCCAGACAATATGGGATCACGCAGGCGCCGACGCTCGTTTATTCCGGAGAAGCCGGAACGGAAAAGGCCGCCGGCGTATCTCCCATCCGGCGTTACATCGATTCAAAGGAGGCTGCCGTACATGCATGATACGGTGATTGTCGGCGCCGGTCCCGCGGGAATGACGGCCGCTTTGTATCTGCTGCGTCTGGGCAGACGCGTCCTCCTGCTGGAATCGGATTCCTTCGGCGGGCAGATCGCGTCGTCTCCGCGCGTGGCGAACTATCCTGGAATCCCGAGCATCGCCGGCCTTGACTTTGCGGACACGCTTCTCTCCCAGGTCACGGAGCTCGGAGCGGACATCGACGTTACGTGCGTCACCGGACTGCGAAAGAGCAGCGACGGATTTGAAGTGATTTGTGAGAATGGCGCTTTTCCGTGTAAAACGGTCATTTTGGCCACCGGCGTTCGCCATCGGACATTGGGTCTGCCGGAAGAAGACCGCTATATCGGACGCGGCATTTCTTTCTGCGCAATCTGCGACGGGCCTTTTTACAAAGGCAAGGCGGCCGCCGTTGTGGGAGGAGGAAATTCTGCGCTGCAGGAGGCGCTGTACCTTTCAGAAATTTGCGCCTCCGTCCAGCTGATTCACAGACGCGCCGCGTTCCGCGGCGAAGCGCGCCTGCTTGCGGAGCTGCGGCAGAAGCCGAATGTCAGGCTTCTTACGAATACTGTTATTACTGCGTTTTCCGGCGAAGGCCGCCTGACTGCGCTTACGCTTCAAAATGTTCTCACTGGGGACGTCTCGGAAATCGCGGCGGATGTTTTGTTTGAAGCGATCGGCCTCATTCCGGGGAGCGAATCGTTCCGGGATCTGGTGCAGATGGATGAAAACGGCTATCTTTCCGCCGGAGAGGACTGCAGCACCTCCTGCCCCGGAATTTTTGCCGCGGGAGACTGCCGCACAAAAACGGTTCGCCAGCTGACGACCGCCGTTGCCGACGGCTCCGCTGCAGCGCTTGCGGCCGCAGCATATCTGGAAGGAAATTAGCAAAAATGTGTTTATAAAGCGCAAACGGTGTGCAGGCAGCCAAACGGCTTTGCACGCCGTTCGTTTTTTATTTTCAAAGCAAATATGACCTCCAAAGGATAAAATGGCAGGTAAAGACAATCCTCCGAAGCAGTTCCGGGAATTTACCGGTTTCTTTACTGGATTTGGATTGCCAGCCCCATAACAAAAGGGATCACAGCGCTCCTTTGGGAGGAACAGTGATCCCTTTTTCACAGTTTTTACAGCGTTCTGCTGCTGTTACTCAGTTTCTCGGATTGCGGAGATTCGCCTGCGCCGCCGCAAGACGTGCAATCGGCACGCGGAACGGAGAGCAGGAAACATAGTTGAGGCCGATGTTATGGCAGAACTCAACGGTGGACGGATCTCCGCCGTGTTCGCCGCAGATTCCAAGCTTGATATCCGGACGCGTGGATCTTCCCAGCTCCGCCGCAATTTTTACGAGCTTGCCGACGCCCGTCTGGTCCAGCTTTGCGAACGGATCGTTCTCGTAAATTTTCTTTTCGTAATACGCTCCGAGGAAGGCGCCCGCGTCGTCGCGGCTGAAGCCGAACGTCATCTGCGTCAGGTCGTTCGTACCGAAGCTGAAGAATTCCGCTTCCTTCGCAATCTCATCGGCAGTCAGCGCGGCCCGCGGGATTTCGATCATCGTACCGACCTTATAATGGAGATCAATTTTCTGCTCGGCAATGATTTTATCCGCTGTAGACGTCACGACGCCCTTTACGTAAGCGAGCTCTTTGACCTCTCCGACGAGCGGGATCATGATTTCCGGCACGACGCTCCACTCAGGATGGCGCTTCTGTACGTTGATAGCGGCTTCAATTACGGCCGTCGTCTGCATTTCTGCAATTTCCGGATAAGAAACGGCAAGGCGGCAGCCTCTGTGGCCCATCATCGGGTTAAATTCATGGAGAGAAGTAATAACCGCCTTCAGCTCCGAAACCTCAAGGCTCATTTCGGCAGCCAGCGCTACGATATCCTCTTCCGCCGTCGGCAGGAATTCATGCAGCGGAGGATCCAGGAAACGGATCGTAACCGGTCTGCCCTCCATCGCCTCGTAAAGCGCCTCGAAATCGCCCCTCTGCATCGGAAGCAGCTTATTCAGCGCGGCTTTTCTCTGTTCCGTCGTTTTAGATACGATCATTTCCCGCATGGCGGCGATCCTGTCCGGATCGAAGAACATATGCTCCGTACGGCAAAGACCAATTCCCTCGGCGCCGAACTTAAATGCCTGCTTCGCGTCCTTCGGCGTATCGGCGTTGGTCCGCACCTGCAATTTCCGGAAGCTGTCGGCCCAGCCCATGATCCGTCCAAAATCGCCGGAAATGGAAGCGTCGACCGTCGGAATGGCCTCTCCGTAGATTTTGCCGGTCGATCCGTCCAGAGAGATATAATCACCCTCATGGAACGTTTTTCCGCCGAGCGTAAAGACCTTTTTCTCCTCGTCGATATTGATTGCGCCGCAGCCGGAAACGCAGCACGTTCCCATGCCTCTTGCAACAACCGCCGCGTGGCTCGTCATGCCGCCGCGCACCGTAAGAATTCCCTGCGCGTAATGCATTCCCTCGATATCCTCCGGGGAGGTTTCAAGGCGAACAAGTACGACCTTTTCGTTTTTGTTGACCGCCCAGTCCGTCGCATCCTCCGCGGTGAACACAACCTTGCCGCAGGCAGCGCCGGGGGAAGCGGGAAGCGCCTCGCCGATCGGAACAGCCTTTTTCAGAGCCGAAGCCTCGAACTGCGGGTGCAGAAGCGCGTCCAGCTGCTTGGGATCGATCATCAGCACCGCTTTTTCCGGTGTGATCATACCCTCGTCCACAAGATCGCACGCAATTTTCAGCGCGGCAGCCGCGGTTCTTTTACCGTTTCTCGTCTGCAGCATGTAAAGCTTGCCGTCTTCGATCGTGAATTCCATGTCCTGCATATCTTTATAGTGATTTTCCAGCTTGTAAACGATATCGTAAAACTGCTGATATACCGCGGGATTTTCCGCCTTGAGCTGGTCGATGGTCTGCGGCGTTCTCACGCCTGCCACGACGTCCTCGCCCTGCGCGTTCATCAGATACTCGCCGTACAGCTTCTTTTCGCCCGTAGCAGGGTTTCTGGAAAATGCAACGCCCGTGCCGGACGTGTTGCCCATATTTCCGAATACCATCATCTGAACGTTTACGGCCGTGCCCCAGCTGGAAGGAATATCGTTCATCCGTCTGTAGTAAATCGCGCGGGGATTGTCCCACGAACGGAAAACGGCTTTGATCGCTCCCATGAGCTGTCTGATCGGATCGCTGGGGAAATCCTCCCCGATTTTATCTTTATATTCCGCTTTAAAAAGCTGCGCAAGCTTCTTGAGGTCGTCCGCGTCAAGCTCCGTATCCAGCTTTACGCCTTTTTCTTCTTTCATTTCGTCGATGAGCTTTTCAAAATATTTTTTGCCAACCTCCATGACGACGTCGGAATACATCTGGATAAAGCGGCGGTAAGAGTCGTACGCGAAGCGCGGATTTCCCGTCTTCTTTGCAAAGCTCTCTACCACCTCATCGTTCAATCCGAGATTGAGGATCGTATCCATCATGCCCGGCATGGAAGCGCGCGCGCCGGAACGGACGGAAACAAGAAGAGGATTTTCCAGATCGCCGAACTTTTTGCCGGAAAGCGCCTCAAGTCCTTTGATATGCTCCATAACCTCCGCCATAATTTCATCGTTGATCGTTTCGCCGTCGGCATAATACTGCGTACAGGCTTCCGTGGTAATGGTAAAGCCCTGCGGAACGGGCATTCCAAGATTCGTCATCTCCGCAAGGTTGGCGCCTTTTCCGCCCAGCAGCTCTCGCATGCTGCCGTTACCTTCCTTGAAGTCGTAAACGTACTTCTTACTCATTTTGTATAAACCTCCTAATTTTTATATGTCTCAGCAGAATGCACCCTGATCGCTTCAAAATGCAATCTGCTTTGAAAGCCATTCCTCCAGGCTGTCGATC
Source organism: uncultured Clostridium sp. (assembly GCA_900543695.1). Classification (GTDB taxonomy): domain Bacteria; phylum Bacillota; class Clostridia; order UBA1212; family UBA1255; genus Egerieisoma. The sequence continues at coordinate 26,649 of UQSG01000025.1, forward strand.
GGCAGCCGGATCTGTTCCATGGAATCGCGGAAGCGTACGGTGACCGAATGGTCTCCCGGATTGCCGTCCTCGCCTTTGGTCTGAAAATCATAGGTGATACAGAACGGCGTTCCGATTTCATCCTGTCTTCTGTATCTCCGTCCGATGGCGCCCGCCTCGTCGAATTCGCAGACAAACTGCTTGCTGAGCCGTTCATAAAGCTTATATGCATCATCCGAAAGCTTTTTCACAAGCGGCAGCACGGCTGCCTTGACGGGAGCGATTGCCGGATGGAAGCGCAGCACCGTTCTGCTGTCCGTCTTTTCCTCCGTGCTGAGATCCTCCTCATCGTATGCCTCGCACAGAAACGCAAGCGTCACGCGGTCCGCGCCAAGAGAGGGCTCGATACAATACGGAACGTATTTTTCATTTGTCATCGGATCGAAATAGGAAAGGTCTTCCTTCGCATATTCGATATGCTGCTTAAGATCGTAATCCGTTCTGTCCGCAATTCCCCACAGCTCGCCCCAGCCGAACGGAAAGAGATATTCGAAATCGGTCGTCGCTTTACTGTAAAACGCAAGCACCTCCTTCGCGTGGTCACGAAGCCGCAGATTCTCCTCTTTGATTCCAAGGGAAAGCAGCCATTCGCGGCAGAAGCTCCTCCAGTAATCAAACCATTCGAGGTCCGTTCCCGGCTTGCAGAAAAATTCCAGCTCCATCTGTTCAAACTCCCGCGTCCGGAACGTAAAATTCCCGGGCGTGATTTCATTACGGAAGGACTTCCCGATCTGCGCGATGCCAAACGGCACCTTTTTCCGGCTCGTCCTCTGTACGTTTTTAAAATTGACGAAAATTCCCTGCGCCGTTTCCGGCCGCAGATAAAGCTCCGACTGCGAGTCCTCCGTAACGCCCTGGAAGGTTTTGAACATCATGTTGAATTTCCGGATCTCCGTCCATTCCGAGCCGCCGCAGACGGGACAGGGAATTTTGTGTTCCGTCATGTATTCCGTCAGTTTTTCGTTCGGCCATCCGTCAACGGAAAGCTCTATGCCGTTTTCCCGATTCCAGTCCTCTACGATTTTATCGGCGCGGTGCCTGCTTTTGCATTTCTTGCAGTCGATCAGCGGATCGTTGAAGCCGGCGACGTGGCCGGAGGCCACCCAAACGCGGGGATTCATCAGAATGGCGCAGTCGACGCCCACATTGTAAGGGCTTTCCTGCACGAATTTCTTCCACCATGCTTTTTTGACGTTGTTTTTCAGCTCAACGCCGAGCGGTCCGTAATCCCAGCTGTTCGCAAGGCCTCCGTAAATCTGGGAGCCGGGATAGACGAAGCCGCGGTTTGTGGCAAGAGCAACAATTTTCTCCATTGTTTTCATATTATTTGATGCCCTCTTTCGTTCTGGTATACGTTACCTTTCCCTCGCTGATTTCATTGACCGCGATCGTAACGGGCTTGCGGCTGTCGCAGCTGATCCTGCTTTCCGATCCTGCGGTAATCTGACGCGCTCTTTTTGCAATTTCCATTACGAGCGTATATCTGTTGTCCACCTTCTCCAAAAGCTGAGCAATGGCCGGATAAATCATACTGTTTCTCCTTTCAGATCCAATTCTTCAAGTATTTCCTTATTTCTGTTATATTTCAGCCGTTCAGCGGTAATGACCGCCAGCAGCTGGTCTCTTGTATCGTTTAGAACGTCGTTTATTAATACATAGTCGAAATTTCCGATCTGCGGAATCTCGTTGGAAAGCGCGTTGGAAACGCGCTCCCGGATCTGCGCTTCCGTTTCTCTAAGCCGGTACTGGAGTCTTGTCTCCAGTTCCTCGATGGAGGGCGGTAAAATAAAAACGGTCACGGCGTCTTCGGGGAACGCTTTTTTGACTGCAATTGCTCCCGATATCGTAAGATCAAGAATCAAATCCAGCCCTGCGGCGATCTTCGACGAAATTTCGCTTTTGAGCGTCCCGTAGCGGTTTCCGCAGAATTCATCCCATTCCAGGATTTCGCCCGTCCGGATCAGGTGCGCGAATTCTTCCTGCGATTTATAGTAATAATTGACTCCCTCTGACTCTCCGGCCCGGATTTCTCTCGTGGTGACAGACGTTACGTAGGAAAGCAGCGGATTCTTCTCTACAGCCGCTTTTATAATACTGTTCTTGCCGCAGCCCGAAGGACCCGAGATAATGGTTATAATTCCCCTTCTCGCCATGTTACGATATTCCTCCGGAGGTCTCGTCTTCGGAATCGCCTGCTCTGCCGGCAACCGTTTCCGGCTGAATCGCGGAAAGCACGACATGGTCGCTGTCCATAATAATAACGGACCGCGTCCGCCTGCCGTACGTCGCGTCGATACACATTGAACGGTCCTTGCTCTCCTGGACGATCCGCTTGACCGGCGCCGAATCCGGACTTACAATCGCTATGATTTTTTCTGCCTGTACCAGATTTCCAAAACCGATATTTAACAGCTTCATACTCTCACATCTACTCCAAATTCTGTATTTGCTCGCGCAGCTTCTCGATTTCGCTTTTCAGCGCGATCACCTGCTTGGTGATCGTAATGTCGCTTGCTTTCGATCCCATCGTATTAACTTCCCGGTTCATCTCCTGAACAAGAAAGTCCAGTCTTCTCCCTACGGCGCCGCCGGCCTCCAGCGTATCGTAAAACTGCTGGATATGGCTTTCAAAGCGCGTGATTTCTTCGTCAATACTGCATTTATCTGCAAAAATTGCCGTCTCCGCGGCAATACGCTGCTCCTCTACGGGAGCATGATCCATCAGCTCGGCGATTCTTGCGGTTAATTTTTCTCTGTACTCAATCGGAACATAGGGACTTCGTTCTTTCACGATCTGAAAAAGAGTCTGTGCATGCGCCAGGATCTTTTTCAGGTCCTCTGCCAGCTTTTCCCCTTCTTTCTCCCGCATCTGCACCAGACATTCCGCTGCGGTGCGAAGCGGAGGCTCCAGAAAGCTCCAGACCGCCTCCTGATCCGGCTCCTCCCGGAACTGGGCAAATGCATCCGGGATCCTGAAAAGCATGGACATTTCCGGTTCAAAACGATAGCCAAGCCGTTCAGAGGCTTCCCGCATCGCCCGGAAATAGGCTCCTGCAACGCCCTCGTCGACGGTCACGGTTCCGAAGGAATTCTGCGAGATATCCGTGTACGTAATATAAACATCAGCCTTTCCTCGCTGTATAAACTGCTGCAGCTCCGTCCGGACACGGTCTTCCAGAGGAAGGAGCTCCCGCGGCATTTTAATGATGAAATCGGAATATCTGTGATTTACGGTTTTGATTTCGACAATGCATTGTTTACTATCTGTTTTTACTTCTCCGCGGCCGAAGCCCGTCATACTTCTGATCACAAATATCCACCTTTATAAGCAAATTCAGATACGGTACAGACTGTATCTGATGTATTATAGATGATTCAGGGGAAAATTTCAATATGAAATATAAATTTTACAGAGATTTATCCCGAGAAATGCCCATTTTCTATATCGTCAATTCGTTCGGCTGCGCCGCGCCATCTGCCGGCAAACGCCAAAGATCGGAAGAATCAAGCATCGATCCTCCGCGGTATTTTCCGTCGCATGTTATAAAACAAGCACAGCGCTTGAGAGAAATCCGCATCTTCTTTAAAAGCTCATGCGTGACAGTTGCATATCTGCGCGCTTCTAAGATTCGGTTTGCATAAGTGATTCCAATTCCCGGAACGCGGATCAGCGTTTCAAATCAGACGGTTTGCCTGGTCGGACGCATCATGCGACACAGCGACGTTTGACGTATGGGAGGGCTCTCCTCTTCTGATACTATTGACGATCAACAGCAGGCTGATAATAAGGATGCATCGCTTTCGGTACATGATAGAACTTTTCCACCATTTTTTCTTTCTCCTGTATCCGGAAAATTTTCCTCTCGCTTGCATGCATAAAGAATGTACAAACTTCAGTGTTTTTGTAGGGACGACCTTCTATTTTTCGCCATTTCCGCACTCCGGCATCGCCATTGGCGAAGATAATAACGCTGCTAAGAGTTTAGGCCTCGCTCATTTTTCTACACAACACCCTCCGAACTACTGTTAGAAGTTTCATACGGTGTCGTGTTATCTCCAGCATATATAAACCAAAACTAAATTTTAAATTTATTCGTTCCCAATTAACGAGAGGTGGAAATACAACGCCGTTCTGCTACAATAGAGTCGACCATTCAAAAAACTGAAAGGAGATTGAGTTTATGACCTTTGGAAAAATTATGAAAGATTTACGGCGCAATGCCAATATGACACAGGAAAAGCTTGCAGAGATATTAAACATTTCGCCGCAAGCGGTCAGCCGTTGGGAAACTGATGCCGCTATGCCGGACATTTCCCTTTTGCCGCCGATTGCAAATCTGTTTCATGTTACGACTGACTATTTGCTTTGCATGGACACCTATCAGAAGGATCTGCGAAAGGCAGAGTTTGAGAAAGCGTTTTTCGAATATTGGAAACACGAGGATAAAGAGAAAAATTATCAAATTGCAAGGAAGGCCGCCAGCGAGTATCCAGGAAATATGGCATATGTGGAATGGCTTGCATCGGCAGAGTACTATGTCGCCTTGCAAACCTCTGATGAAGCTACGTATCAGCAATTACTGGAAAGTTCTATCAAGCACTATAACATTGTTCTGGAATGTTCCGACGATTCTGAATTGTGCAATAAAGCCCTGCACGGCATTGTACTGGCGCTTCATATGTCAGGAAGAAACGACGAAGCGAAAGCGTACGCAATGCGCCAAAAGGAGGAAGAGAAGCGGGATGAGCTGCTTTGCTTGTGTTTGGAAGGCGAAGAAAAAATCAGCCACGGACAGAAAGTCGCGGAAAAACTGCTGAACCGTTTTCTGCTCCAACTAAAATTTGCAAGTAAATCTCTGGAAGCATGCGGCGCAATCGAGAAAATCTTAGAGACGCTCTTCCCAGATGGAAATTATCAATATTACCATAATATCCTACAATATAATGCCATCGATCAAGCGCTTGCGTTATGTGAAGAAGAGCGATATGAGGAAGCGATCCATGCACTTAAGAAAGCGAAATTTCATGCAAGTGAAATGGTCAAATACAGCAAAGAAACAACGTATCGTTTTACTGCCCCGCTGTTTAACCGCATTATGGGAGACAAAGAGAAAACAGATTCTTGCGTTACAGACATTGACGACTTTATCTGTTGTTTAAACAATAATCGCTGTTTCGATCCAATTCGCGGCCGTGAAGATTTTAAAGCACTGCTTGCCTAACGATTGCGACCGGTTTCCTATATGATTTGCGGTAATGCACATCATGAAAAACAAAGCCTGCGAAGTGTTTCACTGCTCCGTAGGTTTGTTTTTTTATACAAAAAGGCATCTCCGTCGCTTCCCACTTCAAATTCTGCATCTGCCTGCATCAGCGCCAGCTTTTCCTCAGTTTCCATTTTTTTCGGAAGAATGATCTGCACCTTAGTAAACACCCGTTCGCCGCATATTTTAAATACGAACATGTGTTCATATTATATTCTCTTTTAAAAGAAAAGTAAAGCCCATGGGGCAAAATTTTCTTTCAGCCGTGCCGGCCGCACGGCCGCTGAGGACGGCAAATCGTTTAATAGCAGTCCGGGAAGCAAACCTCGTCGTGCGCAGATTCCACCGCACCGATTTCCGCGGCATCCCGGCGGATTCTGCAGTGAAAGAAGACAATGTCCTTCACCCGGTACGGATTCTCGGCATTTTTCCAGCTGCCGTTTCCGCTCCCGATATGGATAAATTTTTCCTCCGGATTATCAAATGTAAAAACGCAGTTGCTGAAGAGGACGCGGCTTGTGACCGGTCCTTCCCAGGGCGCTTCAACGTTGAGCCACATCCGCGTTACATGCAGCCTGCTGTCCGAAATATAAATTGGTGCGCGAAAGCGAAACGTTCCCTGAAAATTGCAGTTTCGAATGATCGAGCCGGGCGCCGCCAGCGTATCAACAACCGCCTTACAGGATTCCCGCGCTTCAATTCCCGGCAGAGGCTCTTCTAATATTACTGTCGTCTCCGCGCCGAAAACAGCGGTCTGCCTTACGGTACCGCTGCCGATCTGCTCCCCGGAAGCGGTGTCAAAAAAGCTGACGGTATCTCCCGCTCGGATGTGCGGATATGGGCCACCCGTTTCCTGCCAATATAAATGAAGCCGATTCCCTTCCGCTTTTTGTACCTGCAGCATCGACGCGGAAATATTGAAAATGTCGTCGTACAAATATTTGGCGCTGCAGTTCTCCCAGATCAGCTGCGCTCTGTTTTCCTTGCAGTGAAAGCCGTCCCGCCAGCCTACAATATGGGCGTCCTCTCCCGGCGCAGGCGTGATATGTACGTTTTGAAACTTTATGACGCCATCGTTCCCGTTCAGAAAAAACATAAATTTTGCGGCGCTCCAAATATTGCAGTCTTTCATCGTTACGTCTTCGTTGCCGATCACCGTAAAAGCCTGCTCGATCGCCTGTCCCACATTCGGCATGGGTACAATAAATTTGTATCCTTCATCGGTCATCATACGGATTCGCTCGTCTCGTTCCGCAAAGACATGATTGCACCGGACCTCATAGATACGCTCTGCGGAATCAACGACTTTGATGCTGGTAATTCCCACATGATACCGCCCCTCTATCCGGTCTACTACTCCAAAATAGTCCGCAGTCGGCTGACTGTAGGTCCCCCGGAAATTCAGCGAACGATCTGTTTGTATATGAACGACGCCGTCTCCTTTGTCGGCTATCACATCCGCAACGGCATACGGTTTTGTTTTATAATCGAAATTAATTCCCTGTATTACCACATTCGTACAATCCTGTATACGGCAAAGCCCCATGATCGGTTTTGCCAGGATCGTGGTATTCTTCCCCTCGATTGTTACGTCCTTCAGACTCTGCAAAGCCAGCGCATATTCTCCGCTCGATATATAATACGTCGTATTGGCGTCGAAAACGAGCCTGCTTCCGGACTCCGCTTTCTTCAGCACGGTGATCGCCTTCCGGATAGGAGAGCCGTCGTTGTTGATGCCGTCTCCTTTTGCGCCAAAGTCTCTTACGTACAAAATTTTAGCTTTCTCCGACTGTTCCCGGTCAGGCGCCGCGCCTTCTGCGCTGAAGCTTCCGACGCCAAGCGTTTCTTTCCATTCGTCATCCGGAATGCTTTGCCGCGCGTCGGCCGAGCCGGAGGGAATTTTCCTTTTCCGTAAATCCTCGCTGTTTGTACAGCCGACAGCATGACATACCGTAATCGCCGCCATAATTACAACAACCCATTTCCTTCTCTTTTTTGTTTATGATTCATTGATTTTTGCAATATACATTCATCATTCTAAGCAAAGTTTTTTCTTTTGTCAATCGTATATTTTGCGATTTTTATACTATTTTATTATTATTTAGTATAAAATAATACTGAATTACAGGCTGCTGCAGATCGTGCCCGCGTCGTAGCGGATGCTTCTCATCTCATTGATGGTATATCCACGGTTGATCCGGAGGCGCACGTTGCTTTTGATTTCCATAATATACCGAACCATTGTTTTTTGTATTTTCTGTGACGGCGGCGTATACCCGGCCTCTGCCAGCATTCCGAATATTTCATTGATCCCGCGTTCTGCGCGGCAGGCATGACAGATTTCCCGAATGAGCTTCATGAGCTCCCGTCTGTGTCTGCCAAACGCATTACTCAGAAATTCGGCAAATTCCGCAGCATGATGCGGCAGGGCACAGGAGCCGGGAGATTCGTAGTCCAGAAGCGTCTGGACACTGAGCTCCGTATAATACGGTTTGTCTCCCTGTCTGCTGATCAGCTCGTAGTAGGATGGCAGCGGCGCAACACGCCGGATGCCGCTGCGGATCCGAACGTCCATATATTCCGATGCGACAAAATTCTTTTGATAGGTGACGACTCCGCATTCTTCTCGGAATTCGGCAAACCGGCCGGCGGTCTCCGTAAAGGTCTGATAGTCGATTTCCCGATCCGTCAGGGCGATTTCCCGGAAGATGTCATACGCTTTTGCGCAGGATACCGTCCCGTATAAATTGGTCATCGCGCATACGGCGCTGTTAAGAAAGGAGATCGTTCCGATCCGCGACAGCAGCGCCGGCCCCCCTTCCTGCAGAAACTCCATCAGCTCGGCGCATGCAAAGCCATGCTCGCCGCCCTCGCTGTCTGTCACCGTCCGGATCAGACCGGTTTCTTCCCAGAATGAATTTCTTCCCACATATTCTCCGCAGCCCCCGGATTCATAAATATATCCGAGATATGCTGCCTCGCCGCTGCGCAGGTCGGAAACAATGGAATACAGGATTTCTTTCCGTGCCATCGCCTCTGCAAGCCATTCTGCCCGTTCGGCTTTCCCGGTGCTTTTACATGGCGCGAGCGGCAGATTGCGCAGAGCCGCGTAGCCCTTCACCTTCCGGTAAAGCTTCTCCAGGCGTTCTTTTTCTTTTGCGCAAAGATGTTCTTTCAAATCAGACATTGCAGTCACCCGTTCCTTCCTCTGGCAAGAATTCGAACGATTTTTGCAATGCTGCGAATGAATATTTTATAATGCAAAAATCAGTGGAGGTATCTTATAACAAATCCACCGATTTTGCAAATGCTTTTCCTTATTTCCCGGGAAATACAGTTCCCGTTCAATATACGCCTTTCAGTACGATATCGTCAAACGTGTATCCCGTAATTTCACAGGCAGATGTGGCAATCGCGGAGGCTTCGCCGCTGTCCATGGAATCGGACTGCACCGTTATGTATACGCAGTCGTTTTCAATGATAACGAATACGTCGTCATAGCCGCGCGACTTAACAGCGGTTTCCAGATCTGTCTCCATCTTTGTTGTTTTCTTCAGTGTTTCGATCTGGGCTACGGCATCGGCAACGTTGGATTCACTTGCCGTTTCGCTGTCTATGATCTCGTTGCAGCTTTCTTCCGTTTCGCTTCTGGAATTCAGACGGTTCAGGCGGATCGCAGCAAAATATTCTTCTGCGTCGTCTACCTTCGTGACGCCGGCGCCGACGTCTGTTTCCTCATTTCCGTTTATAACATTTTCACTGCCGTTTTGATCTGTTTCATCTCCCCCGACGCTGACATTAACATTGTCCCCGCCCGTTTTATCTCCTGCTTCTCCCTTTTCCGTTCTCACATTCAGTATGATCGCTGTCGCCAGAAGCGATACGCATACAACCAGCGCAATGATACGTTTCGTTCTCATAGACATATTCTTCAGTTTGTTTAAAATGTCAAATTTCATGAGCGAACATCTCCTTTACCGTTTTGTAGTATTTATATATGCAGTTCTTTATCCCGTTATGCTGATTTTACTGGCAGGAATATCATATAAGCACATCAATGCCGTTTTGATTTTTTCCTGGATACCGGCGGACGCTCCGCCTTTGACACATACGGCAATCCCTTCGATTTCCGGCGCATTCTGCGAAACGTATACCACCGTTTCATTTCCGTCCTTGTCTTTCAGTATGACGATTTCGTTATCGCTGACATTTTTTGTTTCTTCGCGCGTTCCGCCCTGGGAATCCTCTTCCTTCGTGACAGAAGCATCGGTATTGCTGTTTTCCGCAAGGATTCCCGTTCCTTCCGATTTTACGTAAACCACGGCCGTTACCTCTCCGATTCCTTCGATATTTGCAAGCAGCCGTTCGATTTGCGACGCATAATATTCCGCATATCCGGTGTGCCCCTCCGATCCCTGCGGCGTTGCCGCTGCAGGAGCTTCTGTCTGAGAAGGGACCGGTTCGCTTTCTGATGGCGTAAGAAGATTTCCGATGAGCATCAACACCATTCCGGTCAGAATGGCGGCAGTTTCCAATTTGTAAAATTTTAATTTCCCCATTTTCAGCGTCATTTTCATGTTGCATCACTCCATTTGACATTAATGTGGCTTTCTTCGGCTCCTGTCAGCTCCGCAATCACCGCGGCCGCCTGCCGCTCCATTTCCTTTTGTGCCGCATCCTGTTCCGATGCGTTCTCGTTTGCATCTTCAACACGGATGCCGTTCAAATCTATAACGATTTCCGGCACACGGATTTTTTCAATCGTATTCTGCGCCGATTCTCCGGCGCCGGAAATGCTGCAGGAAACGGAGAGAACGTATCCAAACGTTTCTGATTCTATGTCTTCATCCACGGTAATGCTCAGATTGCTGCAGAAAATGGATTGTTGTTCCAGGGCAGACGCAATTTCCTCGCCCAGTCTTTCTTTATACTGCTCCATGATCTGTTTTTCCATGCCGCTGTCCTCCGCCTGTGCGAGCAGCGTATTTTTTTCAAGGGCCAATGCGGATTTTCCCTCCAGAAGCTCAGACGTAAAACTTTTCAAGGGCAGCAGGAGCGTCGTCAGAAACAGGAAGCCAAACGCCAGCATGGCAGCCTTTTTGATGTTCCCCTTCGGTAAAATATATCCGGCTGCCGTCATGACGACGGCTGCCGCAGCAATTTTGATCACCCAGCTGTACATCCATTATCCTCCTTTTACCAATGTAACCAGAACGGCAATATTCAGCACACACATCACGCTCATCAGGATTGTGACTCCGGTAATCATTGTAAAAGCATCGCCGGCGGCCGCAACCATTCTGGTAATCTTGTCGTCTGCAACGGGACGGATCAGGATTCCCGCGATCCGGTATACCAGAACATGCAGAACCATGCGAATGCAGGGCGCTGCGGCTGCGGTCAGGATAGCGGCTGCGGCCGCAATCCCGGCCGTTCCCTTCAGAACGGACGCACCGGCAAATACCATGTCCGCGCTCTCAGCAAGATATCGGCCCACAACTGGGACCATTGCGCCGGTATATTTCAGCGTTCTTCCCGCCATGCTCGTCCGCGCGCCGGTCAGTGCGCCGGAAAGCGTTGCGGCGCAGGAAAAACCGATCATCATGATTCCCAGCCCCCAGGTAAACAGAAAGCGGACCATCCCTTTTACACCCTCAAGACTGAAGCGCTCCGTAACGGATCCACAGATCCCCACCGCGGCGTATACAACGGCCGCCGGCAGGAAAATCTTCGAGAGCAGGATTGCGGCGAGCTGGGTAATGGTAATAAAAACTGCTGCGCCCGCCGCACTGCTGCCCATATCCATTGCGCACAGTCCGGGGATTGAGCTCAGCATAACGGTACGGATTTCCGAAATCGTGTCCCCGGCCTGCGCGACAACCTCGCCGATATTCGCAATCACTGGTACGGAAATCAGGCATATGACCGCAAAGGAAACAACATCGTGATTTCCGCTGCTTTCCAGATCCGCAGTCGCTGTAAAAATAGAACTCAGATAAGCGGCCGAAATAATGACAAGAAGAATCCCCGCGCTTTCTCCCAGATGTTCTCCGATTTCCTTTAATACAGTATTCCAAAGCTCTTCTGCCATAACGCTCACCCACCCAGCGATTTCACGGCGCCGATCAGCGTCTGCGCCCACGGAACCGCAAGAAGAACAATAAAAATCCGTCCCGCCAGTTCAATTTTTGACGCCATAGAAGCTTCCCCCATATCCCGGCAGAGGGAGGCGGAAAAGTCAACGATGTAGGCTGCACCGATAATTTTTAAAAGATTTTTAACATGCTCGCTTTCCAGCTCTGAGCTTTGAAAGAGCTCCTTTACAGCATCCGCAGCACCATCGATCAGGGTAAGCACGGCGCCAAGCAGAACGACGGAGCCGACCACTGCAAGCGCCGGTGCAAAATCGCTTTTAAAGCCCTTCAGAAGAAAAATCAATATGGAAACGACAATTCCAGTCAGTGCAATTTTGATCAGATAATCCATCGGTCCCGCCTCTTTGCCGCCGTTATCCGAAAAGGGATTTCAACGTGCTGAACAGATCGCGGACCTCCCCAGCGATGACAAGCATGGCCAGAATCAGTCCTGCAAGGGTAACAAGCGTCGCCTGCTCGTCCCTCCCCGCTTTTGTCAGGATCGGATTGAGTATTGCGACGATAATTCCAATGCCTGCAATTTTAAAGATCAAATCAAGCCCCATGCAATGTCACCCGTTTCAGAATAATATGACAATGATTGCCGCGGAAACGGCGATCGCAATTTTAATTGCATTTTTTCCTTCTTTTTCATCCTCCTGCTGCGCTTCCCGTTCCAGCTCCGCCAGCTTTTTGACAACGGAGGCGATATGCGCCGACTGCCGCTGTGTATTTGCTAGTCCCAGGGCTTTTCCGATCCCGGAAATACATTCGATCTCTTTCTCCCGCAGGCAGGGCGTCTTGGGGAAAAAGTCGGCGCAGGCCTTTGTCCAGGCGTTTTCAAAGCTGCCAAATTCGTTTCTGAGGCAGACAGCCGCACATGAGAAAAGATCCGAGCCCTTTTCCTCCGGGAAAAATTTCGCCCCGCAGTTCATCAGGACGTCGTCCAGAAGCGCATTTTCGATTGCAATTGCGTCGTCGGCATAGTGCAGAGCGTCTTGGAAGGCTTTGAGAAGCGTTCTGCGTTGTTTGTATTCTTTTCTGATTTTCAGCCCCGTCAGGATCCCGCCCGCAGCAATCAGCAGTGAGCCCGTAATTTTAATTGCCAGACCGATCATTCAACCGCCTCCGTTACTTCCTGAATCACTGCCGGACCGCTTCCCGCGCGTAAGGTTATGTATTTTTCAAATACTCCGGCGCTGATCATGGCCGCGATCTCTCGCCGGACCTTTAGGTCGGAAAGCCGGCTGCCGTGCGCAGTGGCTATGATTTTAACGCCGGCGTTCATTGCCGATTCTACTGCGGCCGCGTCTCCTGGTCCTCCGATTTCATCCGTTATGATGATTTCCGGCGCCATACTCCGGATCATCATCAGAATGCCTTTTTCTTTTGGACAGGCATCGTATACATCCGTCATCATTCCCACGTCGTTTGCGGGCGTTCCGTTGTAGCAGGCGGCAATTTCCGAGCGTTCGTCTATGATTCCTACGTTTGCGCCTTTGAAATACGGCGTTTTACTGCCGCTTCCCAAAATTCGCGCGATGTCGCGGATGATCGTGGTCTTTCCGCATGCGGGCGGGGATATGATCAGCGTGCTGTATATTTCGTCTTGGTTTTTGATAATATGGCGCATCAGCTCGGAGGCGCAGCCCTTAACCTGACGCGCAATCCGAAGATTCAGGCTTGACACGTCATATACGGAGCCGTCCGGAAGCATTTTTCCGGCAATCCCAACGCGGTGTCCCCCGCGCAGCGTGATAAATCCGTTTCGAATATCTTCTTTATAAGCGTAAACCGAGCTTCTGCAGATACTGGCAAAGATCCGGTTCACCTCGTCCTTCGTTGGCAGATAAGCGCTCTGTGCAGAGACGATCCTGCCGCTTGCGGCCAAAAAATATTTTTCCTTTCGGAGCCCGCCGATCACCAGGAGCGGGAGGCCTGTCCGCAGGCGGATTTCGCTCGCGCTGTGAAGAAGCTCATTCCCGGCTGCAAACGCGGCATTCAGTGCAGATACCGCCTGTCCGCTGCCTAACCTGTCCGTAATTTCGGAACGAAATGTTCTGATATCCATACCAAGCATCCTTTCTGCAAAGCTGTCAATTCATTTATATGAACACCGATTCCTTTTTATGCTCACGCAGTGCCAACAAATTAAATTTTCAGATTGTGAGAAATCAGCACAATGCAACTTTCCATTTTATAGATAATGAAAAAATAAAATGGAGGTGAAAAAATGGGAAAAAAGAATGTTTTATATGATAAAACATGTGCTGAACGAATTATTTTCATCAGACAGGGAAAGGGCAACAAAAAAGATAAAATATCGCAGGATAAGCTTGCCGCCAGATTCCGTACCGAAAATTGCAAAATATCGCGCGACACGATTGCAGATATTGAATCGGGCGTCAGAGATATTTTTGATATTGAGGTATTTTGGTTTGCAAAGGTACTGAATGTGCCCCTCAATTATCTTCTGGGAATTACCGATCAATACAATGGGACGGATCTGGAATATGAGCCTCAAATCGATCCTTCCATGAAAGACCGGAAAAACATCTGCGGCACATGGATCCGTGAGGCAAGATATCATCAGGAAAAAGACAGCATTTCCCAGCAGGAGCTTGCAAAGCAAATGACGGAAAGCGGAATTGAAATGAGCTATTATACCATTCTGTATATTGAAAGCGGGAAGCGCCGCGTTTCCCTCACGGAGCTGAAGCATTTTGCAAGGATACTGAACAAGCCGCTTGAATATCTTCTGAAGGGAACAAATCCAAAGCTGCCAAATATTGAATCTTTCGAAAGCTTTGCAGCAGAGGATAACTGAAATCAGGCGCCCATTTCTTGACACCTCCGGCCGCGCGGTGCTATAGTGAAGTGTAAAAATATTTGCGAAGGAACTTTTCAATGCGCTTTAATTTACATACTCACACCTACCGCTGCCACCACGCCTCCGGCACCGAGCGGGAATATATTGAGAATGCGATTCAATCCGGGATGGAGCTCCTCGGATTTTCTGAGCATGTCCCATATCCCTTTCCGGACGGGCATGAATCTTCCTTTCGTCTGTATCGGAGAGATCTGGAAAATTATTTTTCCGCTTTAAACGCACTGCGCTCCGAATACAAAAACGAGATTACAATTGTAATCGGATTCGAGGCCGAATATTATCCAAAATATTTTGAGGACATGCTTCGCCTGATTCGTCCCTACAATCCGGATTATCTTCTGCTCGGGCAGCACTTTACGAACAACGAGGAGGACGGAGTCTATTGCCTCAGGCCCACGGGAGAGGAAGCGCATCTGCGCCGTTACGTGGAGCAGGTGTCGGATGCACTCGCTACCGGGAGATTTACTTATCTGGCGCATCCGGATCTGATCCATTTTACGGGCGAGCCCGTCGTTTACGACGCATACATGACGCGCCTGTGCGAAGCTGCAAAGCGTCTGCAAATCCCGCTCGAGTTCAATTTCCTGGGCGTTCGGGATCACAGAATTTACCCTTCCGAGCGTTTCTTTCGCATTGCGGGCAAGGTTGGGAACGAAATCGTTCTGGGCTGTGATGCGCACTGCCCGGAGGCTATGCTTGCTTCTGAGACAGCCGTTCAGGCAATCCATTTTCTTTCAAAATACGGCTTGAAGCCGGTTGATACAATCAAGCTTCGTCCAGTAACTCCATAAGCCTTTCCAGCTTGTCCGTCGGGGGAAAGCATCGACGCGCCTTACAGACGTAAAACGTCGTTTTTCCGTTCAAAAGAGGCTGTTCCTCAGAAGGAGCGCGAACTATGAGATCCGTTTCACGCTGCAAAGAAAGCGGCAGCTCCCGGATTTCCTCCGGCCTCTGCGTTACACAGACGATGCGCGCAGGCGGATCCAGGTAGCGCAGAAGCGCCAGAAGGAAGAAGCAGCTTCCCGCGGGATATGCGGCACATTTTTCGCACAAGAAAAGCACCTGCCTCCGGGCCTCTTCGCAAAGCGCCTCTTCCTGCAAAAGATTCGACAATTTTACAAGTACATAGGCAATGACGGAATTTCCGGATGGCAGTGCGCCGTCGTACGTATCCTTCGGCCTTGTGATCAGCTGCTCCGCATCCTCTGCATACAGATAAAATCCGCCGCGATCGGGATCCCGGAACTTTCGAATCGCCGTTTTGCAAATTGCGGCAGCCCGCTCAAGATAATTTTCGGACGGCAGCGCCTCGTGAAGCTGGAGCAGCGCAAATGCGTAAAAGGCATAATCCGCAAGAAAGCCTTCGGCTCCCCGGCGGCCCAGCCGCAGGCTGACGAATACGTTTTCTCCTTCTGTCAAATGACATTGGAGAAAACGTTCCGCCCTCCTGGCAGCGTCCAGATACGCTGCGGTTCCCGTAATCCGGTATAGAAACGCAAGCGCCGCGATCATCAGAGAGCAGGAAGACATCAGGAGCTTGTCGTCCACGTTCAAAGGCATCCGTGTTTTCCGATAGGCATATACGCGTTCGGCAAGCGGCTCGGGCAGCTGTCTCCAGGCGTCGTTCCGCAGAAGATTTGGAATGTTTTTTCCTTTAAAATTGCCTTCTTTCGTAATCCCGTATGCGCTTGCGAAGCGCTTCCCCTCCTCCGCTCCAAGCAGGCGGAGGATTTCCTCCTCAGAGAAGAGATAATAATTCCCTTCCCCGCCTGCGCTGTCCGCGTCCTGCGCGCTGTAAAAAGCTCCGTCCGGATCTGTCATTTCCCGCAGCACATAGCGGGCCGTCCGCTCCGCTACGCTGCGGTACAGGACGTCGCCCGTTACGGAATACGCACGGATGTATGCAAAAATCAGAAGCGCATTGTCATAGAGCATTTTTTCAAAATGCGGAACCAGAAAATATCGGTCTGTGGAATAGCGGGAAAATCCAAAGCCGATATGGTCGTACAATCCGCCGCGATACATCGCAGTCAGCGTTTTTTCCGCCATTTCCAGAATTTCGGCGTCTCCGCTTTTCTCATAATATGCAAGCAAAAACAGGATATTATGCGCCGTTGGGAATTTGGGTGCGTTTCCAAAGCCGCCGCATAGCCGATCGAAGCTTTTGCGGAGATATTGGACGCCGTTTTTTATCAGACCGCTGTCTGCACATTCCATTCTGCGCCCCCTGGCCGGAACGAAGTCTTTCTGTGCGCCGTCCCGCAGCCGCCGGGCAGCCAGTTCCCCTGTTTTCTCTAACGCCGCCCGATCGTGAAGCCATTTCTCATGAATTCGCTTCAGAAGCTCGTCGAAGCCGATCATGCCATACGCGCTCTGCTTCGGAAAATATGTTCCTGCAAAAAAGGGCTTTTTATCCGGCGTCAGAAAAATGCTTGCCGGCCAGCCGCCGCTGCCGGAAAACAGCGTGCAAGCGTCCAGATAGACGTGATCTACATCAGGCCGTTCCTCCCGATCGACCTTGACGCTGACAAAGCCGCGGTTTAAAAGCTCTGCGGTTTCTTCATTTTCAAAGCATTCCCTGGCCATGACGTGGCACCAGTGACATGCGCTGTAGCCGATGCTCAGGAAAATCGGCTTATCTTCTCGTTTTGCTTTCTGAAATGCTTCCGGTCCCCAGGGATACCAGTCTACGGGATTCCCGGCATGCTGCAGCAGATATGGGCTCGTCTGATCTGACAAATGATTTTTCATTGCAAGCACCTCCTGCCGGATAATATTTCCGATTTTGCAAATAATAATCCGGAAATCTAAAGGAGGTCTTAAGATGTTTAAACATGAAAAGCAATTATTTCATCCGGTCGGCGTGGAGGCGCCGAATCCTCAGTATGCCGCTCTGCTTCAGGAGCAGCTGGGCGGCGGGAACGGCGAATTGAAAGCCGCCATGCAGTATATGTCGCAGAGCTTCCGGATCAAGGATCCGGCAATAAAAGATTTGTTCATGGATATTGCCGCGGAGGAGCTCGGACATATGGAAATGGTAGCGGAAACGATTAACCTGCTGAACGGGCATCAGGTCGATGCCGACGCGGTCACCGCAGGAGAAATTCAGACGCATGTGCTTCTTGGGCTGAATCCCGGTCTGATCAACGCATCTGGGTATTCCTGGACAGGCGATTACGTAACGGTGACCGGCGATCTGTGCGCTGATCTGCTGTCAAATATTGCGTCGGAGCAGCGCGCCAAGGTCGTTTATGAATATCTTTACAGGCAAATCAAGGATAAAAAGGTCAGAGAAACCATCGATTTTCTTCTGAAACGCGAGGAAGCGCACAACGCATTGTTCCGGGAGGCTTTTAACAGAGTCCAGGACAGCGGTTCCGATAAAAGCTTCGGGGTTACTGAGGACTCGCGGCTCTACTTCAATTTGTCAAATCCTTCCCCGGAAAATTCCTTCGGCGATACGCCGGCGAATCCTCCGGGGTTTCAGAATTCTTGACGAATAAAATTCAGACAATCACGCCGCAGGCGATTTTCTTTCCGGAATCGCCGGACGGCTGTGTTTTGAAGTCGTCTGCTCTTTCGTGAATGACGACCGTTCTGTTTATGATTTCTCTGACCGTAAAACGATCGGTGACAAATGCCGACCAGGCGCTGCCTTTGTTGGAAAACAGCGGCGGAAGGTCGCCGGCGTGATACGGGTGCGCGCAGCTGTTCGGGTTATAATGCGATCCCGTATCCGCAAATGGATCCGCGATATTTCCGGTGCAGGAAGCCCCCGTGTGGATATGCATCGCATAGATCGGATACAGGCACTTTCCGTTTTCATTCGGAAATCCTTCTACCGCCGCCGTTACAAGCACTTTGCTTCCCACCTGATAGAAAGACACTTTCCCGCGTAAATTCGGATAGGCGGCCGAGCCTCTGAGCTCGGCGGAAGCGTCTGGGCGGCGCTTTACGGCATATTTTGCATAATCCGGCTGATTTTCTTCTTTTTTCTTTCTGCGGAACAACACATTCACCTCCTCAGTGCATTATATGAAGCGGCCGGGCGTTTCGGATTCCCGTTCTTTAAAAAAAAGAGAACAGTGTAGGTTTGTCAAACATATGTTACAGCGAGGATAAAAAATGTTCCAGGGTTTG
>UQSG01000026.1 GCA_900543695.1 uncultured Clostridium sp.
ACATAATCGGTGTAATGATCCTTATAGTTATCGCCGCAAACAGAGCAGGTGTGCAGGGAATAGCCCTGAGAGTTTTCTGTCGGAGGAATGATCGTTGTGACATAATTGTGCGGAATCATCGGAATAACTTCCTGCTCTTTCAAGGTTTTTCCACATACTGAACACTTCTCGCCCGCAGTAAGACCTGTGCTGGTGCAGGTTGCCTTAACCTCCGGAATTTCTACCACAGTGTGTCTCATAGGAACTGTTTTTGTCTCCGAATAGCCGCATACAGAGCATGTGCGTGTGCTGGTGCCGTTTGTATCGCAGGTGGGCGGAGTTTTCTCCTCCCAGAGACCAAAGGAATGCGCTGCAGGGATTTCTGTAATATCCGTTTTTTCATTACAACGGATGCAGTGATGCGATTTGCTTCCGGGCTCCGTGCAGGTGGCTTCTTTCTCAATCGTCCACTCAGCGGAATACTCGTGACCGAGAGCCGGTATTACAGTTTCGTCTTTTTTAGCGTCACACAAGGTACAATGGATCGATTTTGAGCCTTCAGTGATACAATCGGGCGCAACATCAATTGTAAAATCGTCACCCCAAATATGTTCGTGGACAGATACCTCATAAATGACGCGGTCATTTGAAGTATATGAATCCCCTACGCCGGGAATATATTCCGCTGTAATGGTATGTTCCCCCTCAAGCACCGTCCATTCCAGCTCAGCGTATGCTATTCGGTAGCCGTTTGTTCCCACAGATGTCCTTGACAGCGGTGCAGTTCCAATTTTCTCTCCGTCCAATTCAAAGGACACAGAACCTCGGGGAGCCGGAGTTGTGATACCGTTCTTTCGCGAAACATCAAACGAGGCAACCAGCGTTACGGTTTCACCGCTTTCATATGCTTCGGGATTTGCAGTAAGCGCCGCCGCGCTAATGGTGAATTTTCCGTTTTCATCATATGTGCCTTCGTATTGATTGGCGCCGCTTCCCGACACGGTGCAATTTGTAAAGGTCGGGGCAGTAGCGTTTGTCCCTTTTCCCGATGTGGACAGGATCAAAGTGCCTCCTGTGACATTTAACTTTCCGGCAGTTCCGTACTTTGTCCCGTCGTAACCGCCACCGATAGCAAAGGCTTGTGAGCCTGCCTTTGCCGTAACCTGTCCGCCACTGATCGTGACATCAAAGCCGTTGAGTCCCGAACCGTTTCCTGTGCCACCGATACCGGCAGCATATTGTGCACCGGTAGCAGAGACAGTTCCATCTTCTACTGTAAGCGATGCATGGATACCTGCTCCACCATAATAGATTTGTTGTATGCTCGGACTTCCACTTATACCATTAGTTCCTCTAACTTTTCCATTACCATTAAGACCGCCTATACCACCACTACCTCCAGTTGCTCCTTGTTGCCCTGGCCTTCCACCTTTACAATATAAATTTCCACCATAGACATTAACATTGACAGCAGACAATCCAGATCCGCCAGATCCACCATAGCCGGAAGGTCCACCATTGCCGCCATTGCCACCTACGCCGACTTGCCCTAAATTTGGACCATAAGCTTCACTATATCCGCCATTTCCGCCATTGCCACCGGTTCCACCAACACCGCCATTGCCACCGTTTCCACCAGTTGCATATATTGTCCCAGCATATATTGTAACTGAACCCCAAACGCGAATAGCATCACCGCCAGTCCCTCCTGTACCCCCAGGACCTCCTGTACCTCCATTGCCAGCATTACTTAGGTCCCAAAACCTAGTCTCCCAATTAAGGCCATTAGCTCCTCTACCTCCTGTGCCTCCAGTGCCTCCTGTACCTCCGTTTCCACCATTTACTGTTATTTGTCCACCTTTTATAGTTATATTACGAGCATATATTCCATAACCGCCATTGGAAGTATAGCCTTGGTATCCAGCACCACCATTTTTTTTGTAAGCCAAGCCACCATTGTTGACACCAGCGCTTCCATTTGTTCCTTTATTTCCGGTAGTACCATTTGATCCGCTAATCGTTATATTCCCATCAAGAAATTCCACATTCCCTGTTCCATATATTCCATGATCAGCTGTATTCGACGCTTTTCTTTCAACTTTCACAACGCCGCTTTCAATTCTCAATGTTCCATTGATGATGCTTATACCATTTAAAAATGTTGCAGTACCGGTACTGGTTTGTTCACTTTCGTTATATTGGCTGTCCAAAATTCTAACAGTTCTTTCCCCACTCTTGAACGTCAAGGTATTACTGCAAGTCAAATCATATCCATTGAGATCAATGGAATTACAAGACACTAAATCCGAACCTGTATAATAGATATCCTGCCACAACATGATATCCACATTTTCGGTACCAAGCATTTCACCGAATGTCGTTGCGTCATACACATTTACCGTTGTACTTTCTTCAGTTGAAATTCCCTCTGAAATTGCCGACAATGCCGACACTGGCAGCATCGTTACTATCAGCAATCCACATAGAAGAAAAGATAAAAACTTTTTCATGTCACCCAACCTCTTCCTCTTTAATAATTTTTATAATTCTACCGGCAAAACCATCTAACGAATTTTCAAATCTTTCCTGTTCTTTTTCAAATCGAATATTTTCCTTAATTGTTTTTATTGCTTCTTCTATCGAATCACGGCGAAGTTTGGGCGGAACCCATTCTTTCGACCAGAGGTCTTCAAGGCTAATTATTTTACGCAATGTTTTGTATGCTTTTGTTTTTTCCTGAGCCTCGTCGTCAAAATATGTTTTCATGCTTTGATTTGCCAAACGGGCAGTAGTCGGTATATAAAAAATGTTTATTCCGTCAGATTGGTTTTCACGGTTAGTAAGTAGCAGTCGTTTCTTAGGAAAACACAACCTCCCTATCTGCAGCGAAATATGTATTTCATTATCTATTTTACTTAATTGGAATATTTCTTTAGGTTGTAAACCAGCATAGGTTATTTTGTCATTCACAAGCTCGTTTTCATATTGCCTAAATAAATTCCGCTTTTGAAATGATTTGCCTGATCTGTTTAAAACAGCCCCCTGTGTATACAGTTGAAACGGGGGTTCTGCTTTGGCAATCACCTGAACCATATGATTCCCCACACTGTGAATCAGCAAAACGCAGGACAAATCCTCGCTATGCATATGTGGATTAATTGTGCCATACGGCGTAATATAAATATAATATTTTCCGTTGTCTGACCGAAAAAAATTAATTACTTCATGCGGTAAATTGCCGTTATTTACTCCGTATTCTCCAGTAAAAATACTATTAAGCAGAATCTTCACAAGCCTCACCTCCATATTTTTTAACAGATGCAACATAATCGGCATTATGTAATAAACGCAGGCTGAATTTTTCCATTTAAGACTACCGAATCTCCACAAGCCGCAGACCAAACTAAAAATAATCGCAAAAAGCCCGGCCTTTTCGAAATTCACGTTGAAAAGGCTTATCGGTGCTGCTTTTTTTTGACAATATCCCCAAAAAATCATACTTTTCTTCGCTGAACTGCTTGTAATTTCTTTTCAGTTATGATATATTGACATCAATAAATAGGTTTGGTGTGTTCCGTTATGCAACATAATGCCGATTATGTACTCAGCCGCCGGTTTCGACGGCTTTTTTCATAGGAGCAGCCGCATATGTTCCATCTGTCTGCGGTGCTCATCTCCGGTTGAAATGATATAGATCCGGGTAGTATTGATACTGCTGTGGCCTAAAATATCCGCCAGCTTGGCGAGATCTTTTTCAATACCGTAAAACACACGGGCAAACAAATGCCGCAGATTGTGAGGAAATACCTTTTGCGGATTTACCTCCGCCTGCTCGCAAAGGCCTTTCATCTCCCGCCAGATATTGGTGCGGCTCATCGGCTTCCCTGTGCGGGTGATAAAAATGGCGCCTGACTGTATATTCTGCTCTGCGGCATAGCGCAGCAGCTTTTTCCGCAGCTCCTTTACAAGGAACACCGACCTTGTTTTTCCTTTGAGGGAAACAACCGCCTCGCCGCGCTTTGCCGCTTCCACTGTGATATATTGCAGTTCGCTCACTCGAATCCCAGTTCCGCAGATGGTCTGCAAAATCAGGTTTAGCCGCTCGTTGCCTTTTTGCTTAGCAGCATTTACCAGTCGCATATATTCCGCTTTGGTCAGTTCCTTTTCTTCGGGGCAGTAAATCTGCCGCTGGAGCTTGATGGATTTCACCTTGCAATCCGACCATCCGAGAAATGAAAATAGGCTGTTCAGACTTGCCAGCATGGAGTTAATGCTTCGAACAGCATAGTTTTCGGCAAGCAGCCTACTCTTGTAAGCAATGACCTTTCCCTTTGTGATTTCAGCACCGCCTAAATATTCGGCGAACGCTTGCACATCCCGCAGATATTTTTCTACGGTGTTTTCGCTTTTCTCTTCACTCCTGAGATATGCGGAAAAATCCGCAATCCTATTTTCTGTTAAAATTCGTCCTTTCATTTTGATTTACCTCCGGATATCTATTTTATTCGAAAAGTATGATTCAAGAGTGGTCCTCTCCATTTTAGGAAGGAATAGCCGCTTAATCGACTGTGTGGATTTCGGGCATAAAAAGAGTCCCATGGGTTAGCAGCGTAAAAATTATGCTTTTCTAACGAGCTTTTTTTTCCTTACCGATCCCTTCTCGTATCAGTTTCTAATGCAGTTTCCCCAGCGCACGGCGGTAAGTCTTGTCCGTTGTATCGGTGGGGGAAAACTAAGCCGTGATCGACGGCAACATCCAGGAATGCCCCTGTCGGTGTGGTTTCTTTTGGGCTTGCCGTCCTCATCGAATCCTCGTTATCATAGTAATAGATAGAATAACATTCCATACAGAAGCCGAGATGTGCCGATGCCATTGCGCTTTCATAGTAGTTCGGATTTTCAAA
This sequence comes from uncultured Clostridium sp., assembly GCA_900543695.1. Lineage (GTDB taxonomy): Bacteria > Bacillota > Clostridia > UBA1212 > UBA1255 > Egerieisoma. The sequence continues at coordinate 4,884 of UQSG01000026.1, forward strand.
CGCCGCCAGGATTGCTTCGGCTCGCTCTATTTTGAAAAACAGTTTTTCCGTATCTGATATATCCCCGCGGCGATTTCTTCACGGCCGTCCTCGCTGTCCTGAACGGCCTATTTGCCATGGCAGTCTATAACTGCACATTCTGCATTCCTGACCGTATGAGTTCAGCGGTATCTTTTTCACTTATATCGATCGCCTGTGCAATTTTCTGAATGGTTGCGCGATCTGCCTTGCCGCCGGATCCACGGAATAACCGCATCGTCTTTTTCAGCCGCGAATATTCATCGTTTCTCTGAACGGTAAAGCCCGTGCGCATGGTACGGATATATTCGTGCACCTCTCGCATTGCAGCGTATTGCTTGTACGCAATAAAGAGGACACCGCAATTCAGATCGTAATCGTGCAAGGCGTTCAGCATATCGATGATATACGCCTGCTTGGTATCCGAAAAACGCCCGTACATCGCATATTCCCGAACAAATGTCATGGTCTTGTCATTGACCGTGACCGTGCGCTCATAGTAACGCAGAAGCCAAGCGATATATTGATCGTCCTTTTCGGAAATGTAACCTGCGCCGGCGTTAAACGGCGTCTATGCGGTTCCTTTTCCCATTCTTTCGCGGCGGCCGCCTCTCCCGAATTAAAAAGCGGGGGTTATTTTAACCTCTTATCCGCTTCGGCGCAGAGCCGCTCTTGCAAATTCTTCCGTTATGGTTTTCCTGCCGTTCTCGGTTCGGATAGCAGAACAACGTCGGTTATACAAATCCACAGCGGGATCAGCAGCGGCAAACTCCTTGCGGTTGCTTGAACTATTTAGTCTCAATTTTATTGTCCAACTTTTGGGGCAATTCCTTTTTGCCTATAAACCTGGATTTCATGAGGCCCGCGCTTTTGCTTTACTGGCCGCCCCCGGACAGAACGATGATCTGCCGCTGATTTGCCTCGCGTTTCCCGGCAAGCAAGGCGTGCGGCTGGTATGCAAACGCAGGCAGGGCACAAGATCGCTGTTTGACCTGGAAACAGCGTCAAGCCTACAGGTTTTGCGGCCCGCAGGCTTCACCGCCTGTTTTTGTTATGTTTTACGCAAATTTCATCAAATAAAGATATATGAAATAGTTGCGTTGGGATAATATTAGATGGAAATTCGTTCGATCTGTATCCGGAGGCATACATGAGAGGAATCATTCTCTATCAGTCAAAATACGGCGCTACAAAGAAGTATGCAGCTTGGCTGTCAGAAGCAACGGGATTTCCTATACAGGGAATAAATGCTGCAAAGGCGTCTGATTTGCGTCAATATGACCTGCTTATCGTTGGCGGCGGAATCTATGCTTCGGGCATAGCGGGGCTTTCCTATTTGAAGAAAAATCCAGATATCTGGAAGGGCAAAAACGTTCTCGTGTTTTGTGTGGGAGCATCTCCTTACGAGGAAACGACGTTCAAGGAAATAGTGCGTCATAATATGAAGGGAGAATTATCCTCCTTCCCCTGCTTTTATTGCCGGGGAGCCTGGAATATAGCACAAATGAATTTTTTGGATAGAACGCTTTGTAAACTGCTCCGCAATGCGGTGCGGAAAAAGGCTCCGGAGGATTATGCCCCCTGGGAGGCTGCGCTCATGGAAGCAGGCGACGAAAACCGTGATTGGACAGATAAGAAGTATTTAGAACCGATATTGGCCAAAGTGAACGCGTTGTTGTCAAAGACATTTTGAGGAAAGGCGGGCTCCGAAATGTACAAAGCGGTAGTGATCGAATACTCCCCAAAAGCAGAAGATATGGCGAAAAAAATAGAAGAAAAGGCAAACGAGATATCGGAAGAAGGCCTTGATCTGATTACCATGTCTGTTACAGGCTCAGCAAAAGCAATTTTGGTATTTAAAAGCGAGAATTGAGCTTCGGGCAGCAAAGCTGTATATGATCTCTGTAGCAGCGTACCCACTTGGCGCAAAATGCTCCGACGCAAAAGGGTGTTTGTACACAATCAAAAAGATTTCCATCATCGCCAAAAAACAGAGCGTAAGCGTACATTAATTTATTTAAAAGCTTATAATTATTGGGATATTCTAAGATACCTGCGCGGGTAATATGAATGCATTCATCAATATTTCCTCCGTGAGATCTTTTTCTCTGCGAAGGCGCTTTACCGTCTCGCCAATATAAAGCTGAATATTGTTTCCTCCATTTAATTTTAATCGTTATGACCATAATATCACGCTTACTACTAGAAAAAATATCTCGCAGGATCACCTCCGCTGCCGACGAAAAGACAAAGCTTGCCCACGAATTAGGGCATTGCATAACAGGAGCATTCTACAGCATCGATTTCCCCTTCGATATTCGGCAGCGCCATGAAAATCGCGCCGACAAATGGGCAATCAAAAGGCTCGTCCCAGAAAAAGAACTGGAAAAAGCCGTCGCGGACGGTTATACGGAAATATGGGCGCTTGCCGATTTCTTCGGCGTGACAGAGGATCTGATGCGCAGGGCAGTAAGCTGGTACAAATTCGGCAACCTAGAGTCATGATAGACTGCCCGCGTTTTGACATTTAAATGAAAGGACAGAACAAAAAGCAAAAGACCGCTTCTTCCAGCGGCCTTTTCTCTGTTATATCCGTTTTACCATAATCCGTTACGAGCTTCCAATCTGGAGTTTCTCCGCCGCAGCAGAAAAACGATTAATGATGATAGTAAAACTATACATAGATTTATAACATATGTAAGCCGTCCTGTCAATCCCTTATTTGCATTTTTTTCACGATATTCGCACAAGAAAAAGGGGCCGGAGGCACAGGTCTTATTCCGTAATCCGAACCCATGCCGCCGTCTCGCAGCGATCGTTCCATTCTTTCCCGGATGAAGCATAATCAACAAAAACGACGTTGCGGTCTCCGCAGCAAAGCCGGTAGGCCTGTTCTGCGGGGAACAGCGCGAAATCCGGAATCGGCTCGGCCTGCTCCGCGCCCTGTTTCAAATTCAGCGGAATGTCGACCGCTCCCGGATTCGCTCTCGTATCCAGCGCCAGTACGACGGGGCCGCGCATCAGCACGCCGTATCGATTTGGCCTGTTCGCAGCCTCCGGCAAAAAGTCAGAATCTTTCCATAAACGGATCGTAAGATCTGCGCGGATGCGGATGGTATCTCCGCCCTGCCAGATCCGATCTGCGGCGTAGAAGCCGGCGCGGTTTTCGGCAAGCGTCTCCCCGTTGATCTGAAGCGTGCTTCCGGCGCCGAACGGGGGCAGCCGGAACAGAATTTCGAATTGCTCCGGAGCCTGCATTTGGAGTGTCAGAACAATTTCTTCTCCCGCGGGATAATCGGTGTCGATCCGGAACGAAGCTTCCTGCCCGCTCGCCGTCGCGGTTCGGACCAGCCCCGGCTGATAGAGATGAAACGCAAAGCCGCGTTCTGTTCTGCTTACGGAGGAAAGCGCCGTGCAGGCCGTTCCGGCAGCGCCGATTGCAAGACAGCAGCCGTACGCAAACGTATCGTCCAGTTTTTGATAACCGCCCATTTCCCTGCCCCGCCGGCCTTTGCGCAAGGGACTGTAGCTGTCGAAAACAGGGATCATCCCTTTGCACGTCTGTAATTCCGTATTGACTGCGCCAAGCAGCGCATTACAGGCCGAACGTTCGATTGCGTCGGCATATTTGACGTTTCCCGTAATCTGCAGCAGCAGATAGCAAAGCTTCATCCAGGTCACCGTTACGCACGTCTCCTGCATAATGCCGTCGAATGCAGGATCAAACTGACGGATCGCAGAATGGTCGAAAAGCTCATGCGTGCAGCCGGCGGAACCGATTACCGTAATATCCGAGCGCAGAACACGATCCGCAAACCGTTCCGCTGCACGCAGGTATCTCGGCTCCTTTGCAACGCGGTAATACCACAGCAGCCCCTCGAAGCAGCTCATCATCTCATAGGCTTTTGTTACGGGATATTCATACGGGAAAAGGCGATCCTCTTCCGCCGCGCGGAACAGGTCGAATCCCTCCACGCCCCCGTTTTCGATAATATATCGTGCAAAGTCAAGATAGCGCTGTGCGCCGGTCAGCGTATACAGCCTTACGAAGGGCTCCAGGATCGAACTGGAATTCATTCCTCCCCAGGCCTTGCTCGTCTGCGTAATCGAACGCTTGCCGGCAGACGGAGGGCCGATCCGCGCAACGATATAGTCTGCATGGCGCTTCAGTGCCTCGAGGATTTCACCGCGCAGCGCTTCCTCCCGGCAAATGTCCAGAAAATACTGCATGCCCAGCATCACATATTTCCGGCACCAGATATCCCATCCCTGGAATTCCCGGGAAATGGAATAAGTGGAAAAACGTCCCTCGCCATCCTGTACAGACAGCAAATCGCGCACGCTGTCTTCCAGAATTTCGTACAAGTCCGGATCCTGCGTATAGTAATATGTCAAAGAAGCCCCGCGCATCAGTTTTCCCCAATATTCGCCGCGCCAGGCAAGATTGGCGTCATCCGCATTCCCGCTTCGGAACGGCTCCGCCAGCCGTTTCCAGACAGCGGGATCTTTCAGCTGCCGTTCCTGTACGAACCGAATGGCTCTGTCGAACATTCCCGTAAAATGCAGAGAGCCCATGGGCAGCAGTTCAAACCGATAGGGAATCATACACATATTTTCAAACCTCCACGCCGATTTCGTTTCCTTCCGGAATATTTTCCGCTGTGGTATACGTTTTGACCGCAAGCCGGCCGGAGCTCCCGTGCAGAGGAGCGATGCGCACCGTGCGTTTTTCACCCGGAAGCAGAGAGAAAAAGTTGTCCTCCAATACCGCCTCCGCGTCGAACGCAACCGCATGCACATATGCCGCCGCCTCTACCGTAACGGATCCGTCCTCCTGCAGAACGGATACGCCGCCGCATTCCCGAAGCCGCAGGAGCCCCGCTTTATAGAAAGTCCTGTGGCGTCCCAGCCCGCAGCGCAGATCGCATACCAGAAGCTCTTCTTCTCCAGGCGCCAGCTCTTCCGGGACGGTAAAAACGCAGGAAGCGCCGCCTGCCGGAATTTCCTGCAAGCGATGAAGCGCGCCGGCGGCCGAACCGTCCCGTCCGATCCGCGTAAGCGTCAGCTCCGCGGGAATCGCGTCCGGCGTATCATTCGCTGCGTATAATTGCAGCGTACCGTCCTCCTGCCGGTCAAACGAAGCCGTGACAGGGCGCGCCGCTTCTTTAAAGGCGTAATAGGCGGCCTTCGGCACGCCGTAATAATCTATGAACGACCAGCCGGAGGCCGCGGGCCAGCACTCGTCAAACATCCAATAGATCACGCCGCCGCAAAAGTCCTGATTCCTGCGGTACTGTTCCATCGTCAGCCGCATCCACTCATACTGGATGTACTGTAATTTAAAGAGTCTGTCCGCTCCGTCCCGGAAGCCGCCAAGCAAGCGCTCCGCAAAGCGCAGCGTGTAATCCAGCAGTTCTTTGGGCAGGGATGGATTCGTTTTCGTATGATACCTCCACATCGACAGGTCTTCGCCAAAAATATCGTCCTCCGTCATAAACTTTCTCAGCGAGCAAAGCGATACGGCGCCCATCGTCGGCTCCTCCGCGATAAACCGGGCAATATATTCCTTAAAATACTCCCGGTAGTTTTCAATGGCGCCCCGGTCGATAAAATCCAGAAGATATCCCAGGAACTGCGTATTATGTGTCGTGCCGCACGTTTTGGAGGCATACCGGTCCCCGCCATACGGGCTTGACGGCAAAAACAGCCGCTGCGGATCAAATTTCTGCAAAACGGGCGCGATTGCACAGAGCGCCGACCGTCTTCCGGTATAAGAGGGATCGAGGTCGCTGCCTCGCACCGCGTTTTCATTGTCGCCGGACCACCATAAAAGACAGGGATGATTCCGGAGGCGTTTCGCCGCAGATTCCGCCTCTAAGGAAAGCTGCCTGAGAAACCAGGGCTCATCCTCTGGATAAGAGCCGCAGGCCATCATGAAATCTTGCACGACAAGGATGCCCAGCCTGTCGCATTCCCGATAGAAATGCTGCTTTTCAAAAATTCCGCCGCCCCAGATGCGAATGAGATTGATCCCTGCGCAGGCCGCCAGTTCCAAAAGCCCCGTAATTTTTTCGTCCGATTCTTCCGAAGGGAACGGCTCGCAGGGGACCCAGTTTCCGCCTCTGCACCAAACCGGAGCTCCGTTGATCATAACCCGGAAGCCGGAAAAAGTTTCGTTGAAATCATATTCCTTTCCGCTTTCGGTATTCTGCAGCCTGCGGCACAGATCATAGGCCGCGCTGCCCGGCAAATCAACGGGCTGCACGATGCGGGCCGTCCGAACGCCGAAGCGGCAGGAAACGGCCGGTTCCCCGTCGGCGGTCAGCCGAAACAAATAGAGCGGCTGCCTGCCGGAACCATTCGGATACCAGAGCTGTGGATTTTCAATGGAAATCCGCTCCTTTCGGAGCTCCTCCGCGCAGTAAAAATCCTTTTTATAAATAAGTCTTCCCTCCGGATCAAAAAGCTCCGCGCGTGCGGTGCAGCTTCTGTGGAACCGCATTTCGGCGGCAATTTCCGCCCATTTTGCGTCCGCCGACACCGTATAAATATAAAGATCGTCCTCTTCGGCGGCTCTTTGCCCAAACCGCAGAGAGACCGGCCGAAAGATTCCGCAGGTCACGAAGCGGTCTACCCAATCCCAGCCGTAGGTGCATTGCATACGTCTCGTATAAAGCCGTTCCGCCGTAAACGCAGCCGGCCGCGCTTTTCTCCCGCGAACCGCCAAAACAGGAGAATAGAAGTAGACCTCCAGCGTATTGCTGCCGCTTGCCAAAATCCCGTCTACCGCAAATACATGTTCAATAAACATATTCTCCGCATGGCCAATCCACGTTCCGTTAAGATAGATATCGCAATATACGTCGAGACCTTCAAACACCAGCTTTGCGCCGGGCTCCGCGGCGTCGCACACAAACTCTCTGCTGTAAACCCAATCACTCATTTCGATCCATCGAAAAGAATCGGCATTGTCGCGTCGATAAAGATCCGTGACAATCCCGTTCCGGATCAGGTCGGTATGCACGCAGCCGGGAACAGTTCCGTTCACATCGATTTCCGCTCCCGCAGAAGCATTTCTGCCGCGCAGGCGCCACACGCCGCATAATGAAATTTCACGCATAGGTCCTCCAATATTCTTTGCATATTTTTACAATAATATATCGTGTCGTATTGTATCATTAATCCGAGAAAATAACAATAAAAAAGCCGGCGCTCTCCGGAAAGGCTGTTGATGCAGGCTTGGTTTTGTGTTATACTTTTTTCATTGATTATACATAATTCTGGAAGGTACAGGAGGTTATATTATGAAAAAAGCATTATCCATACTGATCGTCTGTTTTTTTGTCGTTACGCTTTCAAGCCTGACGGTTCTTGCGGATTCCGTGCTTTATGAAAACACATTCGATTCCGAAGATTTTCTGGACTCGGACTGGAGCTATGGGCATCTGGGCGCGCAAAGCGCAAACAAGATCAAAGACGGGAAGCTGTTTATCGGCTCCGATTCCGGGAACTGGGTTTCCGATCTGGTCGATGCGAATTACAATGTCATATTTACCGACGTTATTTATGAATTTGATTACAGCGCATCCAAGAACGACTGCTATTCCGGTTTCGGGCTGCGGCTGCCTACGGACATTAAGCCGGATCTGTTCGGCGGCGGACGTGCCGGCGTGGCGCAAAACGATAACGGTTACGGAATTTCCGTTGATCTGTTCAGCTCGCCGAATGCAGATAAAATCGTCATTGCCTTTAACAACGGAGCCATGCAGGACAGTCCGTACGCTGCTCTTGATATTCCGGCCGGATTTGATGTCACGCAGACAAATCACGTCGCGGTGAAGGACAGCGGAGACGCCATTGAAATCAGCCTGAACGGCACATTGTTTGCGACGCTGAAGCTTTCAGAACTGGAGGACGGATATTATACCTCGGCGGAAATTCTGAAGGCCGACGGATCCTCCGCTGCGGTCTGCGAAGACGTTTCCGTACTGGAGGAGGGGGCGATCGGCTTCTATCAAAGAAACAACAACGCATTTGTAGATAATCTGAAAATTTCCGAAATCCCGGAAGAGACGGAGGATCCGGGCGAGCAGGAGCCCGTCACTCCGCCGCAGGAAGAGCAGCCCGGAACGGGTGATCTCGGCGCCGAGCTGATTTGCCTGGCAGCGCTTGTTTTGACTTCCGCTCTGATTATTTTCAGAAAGAGAAGCATCGCTTAACGCCGAAGCTCCTTTAGAAATGTCAAACGGAGGTGCGGAAGAAAATCCGCGCCTCCGTTTTTTACGTAATGAAAACGGTCTGCAAAATTATCAAGACTCGCCGTTTTTCAGGAATTCTTCCCATTGCGCTTTGATTTTATCATAATTTTCCTGCGGAACCTCCGGCTCGCCCTTTGAATACGGAGGAATCCACTGATCTCCCGCGACGCTCCGGCTGGTACAGGCCCGGTCGTTCCGGTATTTGTCACGCTCTTCCTTTCTGCGCAGATCCGGAACCGTCATCGGGATGCCGCCGTTCAGGACGGAGCGATATGCCAGAAGGCCGGGGAGCGCCATGTCCATCGCCTCGTAGACATCGATTACGTCCGCGGTTTCATCGCCCAGGATTTTCCGTGTAAAATAATACATTGTGTAGTAATCGGCCGCCCCGTGTCCGTAGCTTTCCGCCGCCTTGCTGAGCGCGTCCGTCGGCAGGTAGGTCTGATAGTCGTCCGGATAGGTGTGCTCGGCGTCAGGGTTAAAATTCGTATGCAGCCGCATGACGCCGCCGTTCTGCGCATCCTCTCGCGAGCTTTCCATTCTTCCCTTCGAACCGTAGAGGGTGTACCAGATTGAATTCTTAATGAGATCTCCATGAACGCTTTTCACAACGGCGCCGTTTTCCAGCGTCAGCATTTCCACACCGGCGATGCCGCAGCGGCGTCCCATCCGTTTTGCGCGCGCGTTGAACGGCATTTCAAAGCCGGTGACGCTGACCGGGCGGAGTCCCGTGATGTGTATGATCGGCCCGATGGAATGTGTACAGTAAAAAAAGGTATGCATGATATTCCGCCAGTGATCACGCTCTCCATACGTACATTGCGGCCAGATACTTTCACAGTTGTGTACGTACTCCCCTTCCGCATATTCCAGCTCTCCCAGCCTTCCCTCGCGGTAAAGCTTCCTCATTTCCTTGGGCGCCGGCATAAAACAGTAATTTTCACCGTATGCATAAATTTTTCCGGTGCTTTCAACCGTTTCCACCAGCTCCACCGCTTCCGCCAGCGTCTGACACGGCAGTACCTCGCTGAAAACATGCAGTCCGTTTTTCATTGCCCGGATTGCAAACGGCGCATGTTCCGTCGCATAATTTGCAAGCACGACGGCATCCATGCCGGGATGGCGGAGAAACTCGTCGGCCTCCGTATAATACGTAATCCGTTCGTCGTTCAGTTCTTCCTTCTTCCGCCGGAGTCCCTCTTCCCATTTGTCGCAGATTGCGACGACCTCTGCATTTTCCGCGGTTTCGCAGAATTTGATCATTGAACTGCCGCGTCCGACGCCAAGCACGCCGAATTTTACCTTTTCCATGACGTTTCCTCCTTAAACTCAAACTTTCCCGCGCTCGCGGCCGGCCTGCGCCGGCACGTTTTTCCGCTGCGTAAATTTTTTATTTTCTACATTATATCATAATTCAGGCGAAAAAGGAAAGATGCCGTATGAAATTTTCTGCCTTGACGCAGCGGCAATTTAAAGATAAAATAATGCAACAAGCATAAGAGCAAGAGGATTTTATATGGGATCAATCGCAAAAGCCGCCCGCTATTTTTTTATTTTCATTTTTTCTCTGGCCGCAGCGCTGCTGCTTGGCGCCTGCCGCGGTTCAGAAGAAACGGCAAGAGCGCCTGAGCATTCCTCGCAGGCTTCTTATCCCGTCCCACAGACGCCGGCGGCAGAGGAGCCGGTGAAAGACTCGGAAATGGCAGTGCTTCGGATCGACACGGAGCAGGGCGCTGCCATTACCTCAAAGGAACAGTATGTGCCCTGTATGGTTTCCGCGGAATCTCAGGAGGCTGGGGTTCTGTTCCGTGATGCGGAGGCGGGAATCCGCATCCGTGGCAATTCTACCGCCACGGCAGAAAAGAAGCCATACCGGCTGCGCTTCGAAAAGAAGCAGTCACTTCTGGGACTGAACGACGGCGCGGAATGCAAAAACTGGTGTTTGATGGCAGATTATTTCGATCCCTCCATGACGCGCACTTCTATGGCTTTTCGTCTGGGGAATACGCTTCTGGAGGGCAAATATTATTGTTCGGATTCCGCATACGCTGAGGTCTATCTCAACGGCGAATATCAGGGCGTCTATCTGGTCTGCGAGCAGACGCAGATCAATCCGAACCGCGTGGCCATTTATGAAAAGGAAGATGACTGCACGGAAACGGACATCGGCTATCTGATGATCGGACAGGGCGGGAGAACGGACGAGCCGAACACCGTAAAAATGCATGCCGACGTTACCGTCACCGATTTAAACGGAGATAGCGCAAGCTGCGGCAGCATGATTTTTTCTCTTTCCGGCGGCGATTACACTGCGGAGCAGATCCGTTTCATCGAGGACTGGTGCTCCGCCGTATACGAAGCGGTCCATGCTGCTATTTATCTTGATGAATATTTTACGGTCGGTGCGGACTGCACACTGCGGCGCAAAACAGATTTTCCGGAAAACGCTTCAAAATCTGAAAAGCAGCAGGCGACGATCGGCGCGCTGATCGATCTGGAAGCCGCCGTAAGGATGTATGTCTTGGATGAAATTGTCAAAAATCTCGACGCCGGCACCTTTAATATGTATGTAGATTTCAGTCCCTCCGGTTCCGGCCTGCTGACCTTTGCCGCGCCGTGGGACTTTGATTTTGCGCTTGGAAATACTCGTTATGACACTACGTATTCTCCCTATGGGCTGTATGCCGCTAATTTTTCTTACAGCGACGGCGTACGTACAAACTCCTGGTATGTTATGCTGAACAGCGCAGGATGGTTCCGGGAACGCGTAAGAGCGCTTTGGCGGGAGAAATATCCCGCGCTGCTTGCGGATGCCGAAGAAATTTCACGCCTCAGCCAGGCATACGAGGAAGAATTCGCCAGAAATTATGAAAAATGGGATTTGCTCGGCAAAAAGCTGCTGTTCCACCAGCATGACAGCGTAACCTCCTATACCAGTCAGGCAGACGCCGCACGCTTTCTGTCCAGCTGGCTGAAAAACCGGCTGGAATGGCTGAACAGCGAATGGGGCGAAGAGGCTGCCGCGGAAGCCGTAGATTTTACCTCGCTCGATTTGACAAAGCATTATGATGCCGCGGTGCTCGGAGCGTATCATTGCTGCGAAGGCGTGAGAACGGAAAGCGGCTATGTCTTTACGGTTACGGATCCCCACGATCCCTATTTTTCGATTCTGTATTCCAGAAGCGAGGAGCCCCTTTCCGCGAACGTCTATCGCTATTTTGAAGTCACCTGTATGGCGCCGCCGGAAAATTCTCTGGACAGCTATACGACGGAGTTCTTTCTCGCCTCCGGAGAAACGGGCGCCCCGGAAGCGGGGAAATCCGTTTACGCCTCCTTTCCGGCGGATGGAAGCTGGCATACGCTCGTATTGGATCTTTCGCAGGCGCACTTCTGGGCAGGCGCAATCCATACGGTCCGGGTTGATTTTTTCGGTGATTGTACCCAAGGAGATGTATATTTTATCAAATCCGCGCGGCTTCTTCAGGAAGCGCCGTGAAATATTTTTCCACGGACGTTGCAACCGCTTTGTCCGATGTGATAATATATATGTAATATCAAAATTTATATAAAGGGGCGTGCTTTCGATGGCAAAGAAATTTTTAGGTACCGTAATTCTTCCGGGAATGTTCGATCCGGTTACGACCGGACACATGAATTCGTTGAAATATCTTTCCGAACGCAGCGATAAGGTTTATGCGGTGATCATGACGCTGAAATCAGAAGAGCAGAACCGATGGATCCCCTCGGAAACCATGAAGCGTCTGATCGAAGCTGCGATTGCGGAGGAAAAGCTCGACAATGTATCCGTCTATATCGAAAGCGAAGGCTGGCTGGCCCATTCCATTGAAACGCTGGGCGCGGACGGCGTTGCCAGGAGCTTTCACCCGAACATTAATATCGAGAAGGAGGTGGAGCTGATCCGCTCCGTAATCGAGCTGGGAATCCCGCTGCACCTGATCCCCAGCCATCTGGAGCTGCGCTCCTCCCACATCCGCTGGCTTTCCGAGGAACAGCTGATGGACGAATTTAAAGAGCAGGTGCCCGCAAGCGTGTACAGATATATTCAGGAAAATATCGTATAACCTTTCCTCATCCGGAAAGACGCGGCCACGCAGTATGGCCGCATTTTTCATTTACAGTTGATTTTCCCAAAAAACGATGTATAATAGTGCGCTGTAAAAGAGGAGGCATCAGGCATCATTACAAAAAAGCTTGTATCTTATTTCCGGCAGCTTTCGCCTATGAAAATCATACTTTTGGGATACTGTTTCATCATCCTTCTGGGCACCGTACTTCTCAGGCTGCCCGCTGCCGTGCGCGACGGTTCAGAGCAATCCGTTCTGACGGCTTTTTTCACCGCAACCTCCTCGACGTGTGTGACCGGTCTCGTCAGAGCCGATACCTGCACAAACTGGACGCTGTTCGGCCAGGCGGTGATCCTCGTGCTGATTCAAACCGGCGGGATCGGATTCATGACAATCTGTATTTCTGCGCTTTCACTGACAAAGAAAAACATCGGGCTCGCATCGCGATCTCTGATGCAGAACTCTATTTCCGCGCCGCAGCTGGGCGGGATCGTCCGTATGACGAAATTTATTTCTCTGGGGACTCTACTCATAGAAGGAATCGGTGCGCTGCTGCTTGCGTTTTACTTCTGCCCCCTGCTGGGGCTCGGAAGGGGCATATGGTATTCCATATTTCACAGTATTTCCGCATTCTGCAATGCCGGATTCGATCTGATGGGGATTCAGGGCGAATATTCCTCGCTGACCAGCGTTGTCGGCAATTGGTATGTTAATCTCATCATCATGCTGCTGATTGTGATCGGTGGGCTTGGCTTTTTCGTCTGGCGGAATTTGCTGGATTCAAAATTTCAATATAAAAAAATGCTTCTTCACACAAGAATTGTGATGTTCGTAACCGCATTTCTGATCCTGGGCGGGGCGCTGCTTTTGTTCCTGACGGAGCACGGCGGAGATGCCTACCATGATAAATCCCTTTCAGAGCAAATCGCGGCCTCCTTCTTTCAGTCTGTCAGCGCCAGAACGGCAGGTTTCAATACCGTAGAGCTTGCGAAGATGACGGAGGCCGGCAGATTTATCCTCATATGCCTGATGATGATCGGCGGATCGGCAGGCTCTACAGCAGGAGGCATTAAAACGACGACGTTTGCCGTATTGATGCTTTCGATCATAACCACCTTCCGCCACAGGAAATCTGTGGAAGCGTTCGGCCGCCGGATGGAAGACGGCATTGCACGGACGGCATCCTGCGTATTTATGATGTATTTGCTGCTCTCCTGCGGAGGTGCCGTTCTCATATCGCGCATCGAAGGCATCGCTTTCCTGGATGCACTCTTTGAAACGGTATCTGCCATCGCGACGGTGGGCCTTTCCGTAGGACTCACGCCAACGCTTGGGATCATGTCGTGTCTGATCCTCTGTTTTTTGATGATATTCGGCAGGGTTGGCTCTATGACGATGCTTCTCGCATTTTCCTCGAATAAAAATATTAAAATATCTTCTCTTCCGCTTGAGAAGGTGCAGATCGGTTAAGAGTTACGGAGGTAAAACAGATGAAATCTATTTTAATTATCGGTCTCGGTCGTTTTGGAAGACATATGGCCGCAAAATTTATTGAAGAGGGCAATTCCGTTCTGGCAATTGAGAAAAACGCAGAGCGCGCGGATAATGCCATCAATATCATTGACAATATCCAAATCGGGGATGCAACCAACGAAATCTTTATGCAGTCTCTGGGAATAAAAAATTTTGATATCTGCGTTGTAGCGATTGGCGACAATTTTCAGAATGCGCTTGAAATAACGGTTCTTCTGAAGGATAACGGCGCAAAGTTCATACTGGCGCGTGCAAGCCGCGACGTACACAGAAAGCTGCTGCTGCGCAACGGCGCAGACAACGTCGTTTATGCGGAACGCGAAATGGCGGAACGGCTCGCCATCAAATACGGCGCAAAAAACATTTTCGATTATGTCGAGCTTACGCCGGAAATCGCAATTTACGAGCTGGCTGTTCCGGAAAGCTGGTGCGGAAAAAGCATTATTGAAAATTCCGTTCGAACGCGTTACCACATCAGCATTCTTGCAACAAAAAAGGACGGCGAAATAAATCCGCTTCCCCCACCGGATCATATTTTCAATAAAAACGAAACGCTGATCGTAATGGGAAAGCCGGAAAGTCTTAAAAATCTTACGAAATAGCCGCGCTTTTCAATAAGCTCAGAACCATTTTTTATGCTTGAAAAAAAGAATGCATAGAGAGCAGACGAATACGCTCAGCAGAATCACATATAGATATCCGTATCGCCATTCAAGCTCCGGAATTGCGGCAAAATTCATGCCGTACCATCCGGCGATCAGGGTAAGCGGCAGGAAAACGGTCGTGATGACTGTAAAAACCTTCATGACCTGATTTTGTTCAATTTCAATTTGCGCCTGATAGGCTTCTCTCACCTGCGTAATATATTCACGCAGATGAAAGACAGAATCAAGAAGATGGCTGACATGCCGATCGGCGAAGCGGAGCTGCCGGCGCGTTTCCTTGTCAAAAATTTCGGCGTCGTCCTCCGTCAGTTCCCCGAGAATCATTCCAAGCTGTTCGTAATAACGTTTTAAGCGCAGAAGCCTTTTTCGGATCTGTATGATTTTTTTCTCCGCATGATCCGCAGGCTTCCGTGCCGTCAGAAGCAGGTCTTCCAGCGTTTCGATTTCGGCCTCCAGCCGTTCCAGGCCGTCGATATCCTCTGCGGTCAGCGCAGTAAAAAAGCGCGCTACGCATAAGAGCGGGTTTTCCTGTTTTTCTCCGTCCTTCAGAATTTTCCGGCAGCGCGGGGAGCGCGTGAAAAAGAACGCATCCTTTTTGCTGCAATACAGGTAAACAGGTTCCTCCTTTTCTTTGTCATTTTTCAAATCCAGAAGGGAGAACAAAAGGAAATACCCCTCGCGCACAGGAATGCATATACGTCTGCAGGCGGCGATCCGCATGTACAGTTCCTCGCCAAGTGTTTCTTTTAACATCGCAAGTTCTTCCGGGCTGGATAATTTTATCATTTCTGCCACTCTTTCCGTCGTGTTTTTATAAATGATACCATAAGGCTGCCTTGCATGGCAATAAAAACAAATCACGGCGAAAGGCCTGCCGCCCTCCGCCGTGAGAGAATACTCCGCTGTATACTTACTGCACCGCATCCAGGTACAAATTATACACCTGAGAAGCAGTCAAGGGAGTAGAATAAATTCTGGCAATCGCCAGAGAGCCGTTCATTCCAAGCTCTCCCTGATCTGTCGGTCCCGCGTCTCCGCCGATTCCAAGGTACTGTGAGGTTTCCTGGGGGAACTGCAGGGGCCCGGTAATTTCCGTGCTTTTTATCAGCTGGCCGTCGTAGTACAGAGACATCGTGCTTCCGTCAAACGTCCCGACTACATGATAATAGCGGTCCAGCTCTACAGGCTCTTCATGGTACAGGTTGACATAGCCGCCGGCGCCTATATCGTACATGCAGAATCCAATCGACGCATTTGCGCCGCCGTTCAGATCGTTTTCGGCATTGTTCGGATCGAAATCGATCCCAAAGCCGCCGCCCTGCATATAACCGAGCAGCGTTCCGTACATCGTGTCATCCGTGATCTTCGCATATACTTCAAGCGAGAAGCCATCCTCCAGCGTCGCATGATAATCCGCGCCGAATCCGTATGCCGCGTACATGGAAATCTCATTGATCGAAGCGTCTCCGCTGCCCAGAAATTCCGCCGCCGTCTTGTTGATCAGCGGATCCGTTTCAACGATCGGATCGTTGATGGGCGTCAGCTCCAGCTGCGCCGCGGACTGATCCTTTGCCTCCTCATCTTCAAATACGAGATCAAGGAGGTCGGCCGCCGCGGCTTTATCGTTCGCATCGTATCCCTCCGGAGGATCCGTCAGCTTCAGCGGCGTAGGAGATGCGGGCGCGGTTGGTTCCGCCTCCGCGGTCGGAGTAGCCTCCGTGCTCGAAGAAGCCGTTGCCTTTGCAGTGGCGGAAGGAGAAGCCGTCGGGTCGGCAGTCCCGTCCTGATTTTCCGAGCAGCCCGACGTCAGACACAGCGAAGCAGCCAGAAGCACGATAAGAAACGGAAGCAATTTGCTTTTTGTCCTTTTCATACATAAGTTCCTTTCGTTTACTAGTTTTAAACAGCGGCTTTATTTTAACACTGTCGGTGCTTAATGTCCATATGCTTTAGGTAAAATTTACTTATAAATTCATATTTTCAATTGTATACGGTATAATCCCTTTCAAAGATTTCGTCTGTCAGCTGGCGCAGCAGCGTTTCCAGGCAGAGCCCTGACGCCAGCTTTTCGCAAATAAAGGCTTTGCTTTTTCCGTTGTATTTCGGGAGACGGTTCTTCCGCAAAAGATTTGCAAGCTCGTTCCGCCACAGCAGGCTCAGTTGGCGCTTTATATCGCATCCGGGATTTGGCTGCGCCGCTCTGGATTCTTCAATTCTGGGCCGTTTCGTATCTGGATCGCGCGACACGACAAGGATTCCCCAGAAGTCCGGAATATGCTCGCCGGCATGAATTCTGTGGCTTGCGCCTACCACAAGATAATTTTTCCCGCAATATTTGTTGTAATTTCGAATCTGGCTTTTCAGGCGTGCGTACGAATCACCGTCGCTTTTGATTTCAAGTCCGATCAGCTCTCCGTCCGTTATGGCAATCACATCGGCGCGCGACGTTCCGATATTTTTTTCTTCGAAAATACGCACCTTTCCATATCGCGTTTCCAAGTATAAAAAAAGCGGCTCCCTGATATCAGCGTCCAGCATGGGAGATCCTCACTCCGTTACGATTTTCCTGTCCTTATAATAATATACTGCGTCATGCTCGCCGATCTCCCGAAGAATACGACACGGATTTCCTACTGCGACGACGTTCGGCGGCACATTCTTTGTCACTACGCTGCCTGCGCCAATCACAGAATTTTCGCCAATCTGCACACCGGGCAAAATCACGGCGCCCGCGCCGATCCAGACGTTATTCCCAATCCGGACGGGAATGTTGAACTGTGCAGCTTTGCGGCGCAGCTCGGGATTTACAGGATGACCGGCCGTTGCTACTGTGACGTTCGGCCCGAACATAACATGATCGCCCACGTAGATATCCGTATCATCTACGAGCGTAAGGTTGAAATTCGCATATATGTGATTGCCGAAATGCGTATTTCTGCCCCAATTCGTGTGAAGCGGCGGCTCGACGTAGCAGCCCTCTCCCACCGATGCAAACAGCTCCTTCAGAAGCGCCGCACGCTTTTCATGCTCCGAAGGACGCGTTGCGTTAAAATCATATAATTTCTCCAGGCATTTTTCCTGTTCGGCCACGAGCTCCGGATCGGAACAGAAATAAATTTCTCCGCCTGCCATTTTTTCTTTCAGCGTCATCCGGCTTCCCCCTCCGCGGCCGGAGGAATTTCCCCGACGTTTTCCAGAACGATTCTGGGGCGGTACGGATAGCGCTGCATGGTCTCGCGCGAGGTCACGCCGGTCAGGACAAGCACGGTATCCAGGCCGCTTTCGATGCCGGCGATAATATCGGTATCCATCCGATCTCCGATAATCGCGGCGTCCTGAGAATGGACGCCCAGCATTTTCAGTCCCGTACGCATCATCAGCGGATTCGGCTTTCCCACATAATAGGCGGATTTCCCCGTAGCCATTTCAATCGGAGAAATCAGCGCCCGGCAGGCCGGTACGATCCCGTTCTCCAGCGGAGCCGTAAGATCCGTGTTCGTGCCGATCAGCTTGGAGCCGTTCAATACGTGCTGCACCGCCCTGCAGATACTGTCGTAATTATAATTGTTCGTCTCTCCCACAATGACGTAATCCGGATCGACCGTATTAATCGTAATCCCGGCATCATGCAGCGCATTGAACAGACCGGGCTCGCCGATGACAAAGGCACTGCAGCCAGGATTCTGGGAGCTGATAAATTTTGCCGTTGCCAGCGCGCTCGTATAAAAATGGCTTTCGTCGACCTCCAGCCCCATTCGGCGCAGCTTCATTTGCAGATCCTTCGGTGAATATCCGCTGCCATTCGTCAGAAACAGGAATTTTTTGTTTTCTCTGTAAAGCCATTCCACAAACTCCTTGACGCCCGGAAGCAGACGGTTCCCGTGATAGATGACGCCGTCCATATCGCAGATATACCCTTGTTTTTCCCTTAAAATATCTATAACGATTCACTCCCTGCCTGTTTATAATTGTACACTCTTTACTATAAAAAAATACGAAGAAAAAAGCAATCCGTTTTTGATCAAAGCCGCGTAAAATTTTTAATCAAAAACCCCGGATACAGCGCCGCATCCGGGGTTGCGTTGCTATCAGTCTCGAATCAGGTCAATTCTGCTTTTCCGGTATAAAGGCTGTAATACCGTCCGCGCTGCGCAAGCAGATCGTCATGATCGCCGCGCTCGATAATCCTGCCGAGCTCAAGCACCATGATTGCATTTGAGTTCCGTACCGTAGAAAGCCGGTGAGCAATCACAAACGTCGTCCGTCCCATCATCAGTTTATCCATGCCGTCCTCGATCAGATGCTCCGTTCTTGTATCGATGGAAGAGGTTGCCTCGTCAAGGATAATAACCGGGGGATCCGCCACGGCGGCGCGTGCAATGGAAAGCAGCTGGCGCTGTCCCTGGGACAGGTTTGTGCCGTCTGCGGTTAGCACCGTGTCGTACCCGTCCGGAAGACGCTTGATGAAGGAATGCGCGTTTGCAATTTTTGCGGCACGCACGATCTCCTCCTCCGTAGCGTTTAATTTTCCATACCGGATATTGTCGCGGATCGTGCCGCGGAACAAATGGACATCCTGCAGTACGATTCCAAGCGTACGCCGCAGATCGTCCTTTTTAATCTCGCGCACATCAATTCCATCGTACGTGATCGTTCCCTCCTGAATTTCGTAAAACCGGTTGATCAGGTTCGTAATCGTCGTTTTCCCGGCGCCTGTAGAGCCGACAAACGCGATCTTCTGTCCCGGTCTTGCGTACAGAGAAACGTCGTTCAGCACAATATGCCCAGGGATATAAGAAAATACGACGTTGGTAAAGCGCACGTCGCCGTGCAGCTCCACGAGCCGGTCTCCCCCTTCCTCCGGCACCTTCCAGGCCAGGAATTTGCCGCTTTCGTTTTCAAAGGTTGATGCGAAGTTTTCAAACGGATCTCCGGGAACCTCGAAAAGTGTGCCATCCTGCTTTTTCTCCGCAAGAACAAGAACCGTCTTTCCCTCGTCCGATTCCACCTGTTCATCTAAAACCTCGAAAATTCGCTCTGCGCCTGCCAGGGCGGACAGCAGCATATTCATCTGATTTGAAATCTGCGTGATCGGCTGGGAGAACTGTCTGGTATATTGCAGAAAGGCGGCGACATCGCCGATTGTTGTCGCGGCAAAGATCCCCCATCCCATCGGATTTACAATCATAACGGCGCCGATCGTCGCTGTCAGCGCGTAATGCAGGTAAGAAAGATTTCCCATAATCGGCATTATAATATTGGCAAAGGTCTGCGCGCTCACCGCTGCGTCCTTCAGGCTGTTGTTCTTCTTGATAAATTCTTCGTTTGCCGCGTTTTCATGATTGAAAACCTTCACAACCTTCTGGCCCTGCATCATTTCCTCGATGTAGCCGTCCAGATCGCCCAGCGCCGCCTGCTGTCCGCGGAAGTACCGCGCGCTTTTGCCGCCGACTTTTTTTACTATAAAAAGCATCAGAAACAGCATCAGAACGACAAATATTGTCAGGAACGGGCTCAGCACCAGCATCATGACAAAGGTTCCGACGACGGAAATCAGTGAAGTGACCGTCTGCGACAGGCTTTGCTCCAGCGCCATTGAGACGTTATCCATATCGTTTGTAAAACGGCTCATAATCTCTCCGTGGGGATGCTTATCGAAATAACTGACCGGAAGATCCTGCAGGTGTTCAAAGAGCTCCTTTCTCATCTTGTTGGCCGTTTTCTGAGCAACGGAAACCATAACGCGGCTGGAAACGTACGTGCCGACCGCGCCGGTCAGATAAATGGCTCCCATCGCAGCAAGATTTTTCCCCAGATCCGTAAGGATCAGGCGCCGCGCCTCGTCGCTGGCCAGTCCGCTGTCGATATATGCCTTCAGGTTGCTGGTCAGGTTATTGATCAGCGGCTTCAGAATGTAAGAAGCCGCGACGCCCGCCAGCGCGCTTAAAATAATCATGATAAATGCCACGGTCAGAAGCGGCACATTTCCGGAAAGATAGGAAAACATGCGGAAAAGCGTTTTTTTCGTATTCTTCGGCTTACGGAAGCCATGCCTGCCGGGGCCGCCCGGACCGCCGGAGGTTTTCTTCGGCTCAGTACTCATTCGGAAATCACTCCTTCCTGCTGCGACGTGTATACGTCCCGATAAATTTCATTCGTTTCCATCAGCTCCTCATGCGTGCCGACCGCATTGATTTTGCCGTCGTCCAGCACGATAATTCGATCTGCATGAGAAATGGAGCTGATGCGCTGCGCGATAACGAGCGTCGTAATTCCGCCCAGCTCTTCTGAAAATGCCTGACGGATTTTCGCGTCCGTCGCAGTATCCACCGCGCTCGTAGAGTCATCCAGGATAATAATTTTGGGATGCTTCAGCAGCGCGCGCGCGATGCACAGCCGCTGCTTCTGCCCTCCGGAAAGATTCGCTCCTCCCTGGCTCAGATCTGTGTCCAGCCCTTCCGGAAGCTTGCTGACAAAGTCCCATGCCTGCGCATGCTCGCAGGCTTCACGAATTTCCTCATCGCTCGCGTCAGGATCGCCCCAGCGCAGATTGTCGCGGACCGTCCCGGAGAAAAGCGTGTTTTTCTGGAGCACCATGGCAACCGCATCATGGAGCGGCTCCAGCGCATACTCTTTTACGTCGTGGCCGCCGACTTTGATCTGCCCCGCCGTAACGTCGTAAAGCCGGGGAATCAGCTGCACCAGCGTCGTCTTTGCGGAACCGGTCGAGCCGATGATTCCAATGGTTTCCCCGGATCGAATATGCAGATTGATCCCGCTGAGCGTATCCTCTCCGGAACCCATACGATAGCGGAACGACACATTCTCAAAATCGATCGAGCCGTCCGGAACCTCCGTAAGAGCATTCTCCGGATCCGTGATGTCGATTTTCGTATCCAGGACTTCCAGGACGCGCTGTCCCGAGGCTCTGGCTCTTGTAAACTGCAGGAACAGCATCGAAAGCATCATCAGAGACGACAGAATCTGCGTTACATAAGAAATCAGACTGAGCAGGTCGCCCGCCTGCAGCCCCGTGGCTTCGTAAACCGTTCCGGTCAGCTCCGCCAGGCCCGTATCTACAACGACCCTGCCTCCGAAAAACAGGATTGCAATAATACAGATATATACGATCAGCTGCATGATCGGCATATTCAGGATGACAAGCTTCACGGCGCGGATTCCCGTCACAGTCAGATCGTCGTTAGACTTTTTAAATTTCTTTTTCTCATAATCGCCGCGGACAAAGGATTTAACGACGCGGATATTCGTCAGGTTTTCCTGCACCGACGTGTTCAGATCGTCGATTTTATCCTGAAACGCCATAAAACGCGGGTGCGCCTTTTTCATAATCACCACGACCGCTATGGTCAGCAGCGGAATCGCGATCAGGAATACGCAGGCAAGCTCCGCGTGAATCGAGATCGACATGATCAGCGCAAACAGGAACATGAACGGAGAACGGACAAGCATGCGCAGACACATCATGCCCGTCTGCTGGAGATTGTTAACGTCCGTCGTAAGGCGCGTAATCAGCGATGGGATACTGAAATAATCGATATTTGAAAAGGAAAATTTCTGTATTTCTATAAAAAGGTCCTCCCGCAGCTCCGCTCCGGCGCCCTGGGAGGCGATTGCGGCAAGCCGGCTGCTGTACGCCCCGCAGAACATTGCGATCAGCGACACAAGCACCATCAGTCCGCCCATCTTCAGTACGTAATAAATATCCGCCGTGGTAAATTCCGCCGCGCGCGATACGTCTACCCGGTTCAGGATCTGCGCCATCAGCCAGGGCATCGCAACGTCTCCCATCACCTCGAAAAGCATCAGTACCGGACACAGGATGGCGGGCAGCTTATAATTTTTAAAATAGGCCGCTAGTCTCTTGATCATAAATCCGTTTCCCTTCCTCTCATTTTATCAATATTGCTCTGGATTCTGTCCAGATATGCGAACAGCTCCTGCGTTTCCGCCTCAGTAAAGCCGTCCAGCATCTTTCGGTCAATTGCAAGCGTCTTATCAAACGTATCATCGTGGATTCGATGCCCTTTTTCCGTTAACCGAATAATATTGATGCGGGAGTCCGATGCATCCGACATTTTTTCTATCAGTCCGGCTTTTTGCAGGCGTTTTACGGAGACCGACATTGCGGCCGGCGAAGTATTCAGTTCGTCTGCAAGCTCCTTCTGCGTGGCGCCCTCGCGGTAAAGGATGGTTCCAAGAATCCTGGGATATGTATAATGCAAGCCGTATTCGGAAAGCATATCCGTTACCACATGCATTCTGGCATGCGAAATATTGCGCATTTTCCACTGCAGAGCCGCCCCGTCGTTTCCCTCCAGCGGCGGCGGTATTTTTGCGCCGTTCTTTTTATTCATAAGCAATCAGCCCCTTTCCTTCTTTCTGTCGGACAAGCAAGTTAATCGATTAACTAATTGTCTGGGGTATTGTAATACAAATCCGTCAGATTGTCAACCGGTTAATTATTATTTTTGCAAACGATTCTTTCCGCTTTCCGGGAACGGTTCGCCGCCCGGCTTCATACTATATAGTGAATTGCTGTTTTAAAGAGGCAGAGAGAATGGACGCACAGAAGACGTACCGATTTTCGATCATCGGCGGAGACATGAGAAACGTGAAATTATCGGAGCTTCTTTCGGAAGACGGACACGAGGTCCATACGTTCGCGCTGGACAATACGGGGAAAATTTCGCAGCGCTGCTCCGATCTGCGCGAAGCGTTCGCGCTTTCTGATATTGCTGTAGGACCGATGCCTTTTACCTCAGGTGACGGAACCTATCTGAATGCCCCGTTCCATCCCGGAAAAATCGAAATTGCCAAAATCGCTGATGTGATACGGGAAAGCGGCTTCGGCGGCCTTCTGATCGGGGGACGCGTTCCGCTTGCCCTGAGCGGCGTCGGCGCTGTGTCCGCGGATCTTCTGCAGCGCGATGATCTTGCCGTCTTAAACTCGGTTCCTACCGCAGAAGGCGCGCTGCAGATCGCCATGGAGGAGCTGCCCTATACGGTTCGAGGACTTCGTACGATTGTGTGCGGCATGGGCCGCGTAGGCTCTACGCTTGCACGCCTGATGCAGCGCGTGGGAGCGGACGTAACGGTAGCCGCCAGAAGCAGCCGCGATTTTGCAATCTGTGAAGCGGAAGGCCTGAAGTCCTGCACGTATTCCCATCTGCGCAGGATCCTCCCGGAAGCGCTGCTCGTATACAATACCGTTCCGGCTCTGATTTTTGGCCGCGAGCTGCTGGACTGCATGAATCAGGAAGCGCTTCTGATCGATCTTGCCTCCATGCCGGGCGGCACCGATTTTGAATACGCGGCCAAGCGCCGCATCCGGACGATCCACGCGCTTTCACTTCCCGGAAAAGTCGCGCCCGCAGGCGCGGCGCAGATCATACAAAAGGTTATATACAATATACTCCACGAGAAAAACATGTAACTATTTATATAAGGGGTTGGTAAAATGTTCGAATGCTTCGATGGCCTGCGGGTCGGGCTGGCCGTGACCGGCTCTTTCTGCACCCATAGAAATATCGCCGCCGTCGCTGACAATCTTGTGAAGCGCGGCGCTGTTGTTTATCCGATTTTATCGTATTCCTCTTCTGAAACATCCACACGGTTCATGACGAGGGAGGAATTATACGACACGCTGGTGCGGATCACCGGCCACGAGCCGATCTGCACCATTAAAGAGGCGGAGCCGATCGGTCCAAAAAAGCTGCTCGATATTGTGGCCGTCGTGCCCTGCACCGGCAATACGATCTCAAAGCTGGCAAATGCGATCACCGATACGCCGGTATTGATGGCATGTAAATCGCACCTGCGCAACAACCGCCCTGTAGTAATCGCGGTTTCTACAAACGACGGTCTGGCCGCCAACGCCAAAAACATCGGCGCGCTGCTCGGTATGAAGAATTTCTTTTTTGTTCCCTTCCGCCAGGATGACAGCGTCAAAAAGCCTTTTTCTCTCATGGCAGACTTTTCCCTTGTAAACGAAACGATTTCTTTCGCGCTCGAAGGAAAACAGATCCAGCCGATTTTGCTTTAATCGCTGTTCCTTACACAAGCTCTTCCGGGGATGGCTGAACCTTCGGGTTCAGCCGTTCCCGGATTCTTTTTGCCTGGCGCAGGCGATAAAATAAGAAAAAATCGCATCGCAGCCTTTGCTTTCTCCGTAAATCAGCTCCGGATGCCACTGCACGCCGAAAACGTACGGTCTTTCTTTCATGCAGACCGCCTCGACGATGCCGTCGTCTGCGGAAGCCATGGTAAGAAGCCCGGGCGCAAGCGTCTTGATCGCCTGATGGTGGTACGTATTGACAAAGGCGCGCGCTTCTCCGAATATTTTTCGCAGAGGCGTATTTTCCACGATCCGCACAAAATGGCCGTCCTGCGGATATCCCGCTTTCTGTCTATGGCAGACAGGATCGTCCGGCAGCTGCGCGGGCAGATCCTGATAAAGCGAACCGCCAAGCGCTACATTTAAAACCTGTATGCCGCGGCAGATCCCCAGCACAGGGCGGTCAAGCTCCAGAGCCATTTTCAGAAGCGGAAACTCCAGCCGGTCCCGGCAATCGCTGATCTCTACGGTATCGTTCAGCTTTTCCTCCCCGTATAAGGCGGGATCGGGATCGATTCCGCCCGTAAACAGGAACGCGTCGCACTGCTGCGCAAGCTGCCGCATATCCGGCTCCTCCTGCAAAAAAGAAAAGAGAAAAGGCACGCCGCCATGCGCAAGCACCGCTTTTGTATAAGCGGCGGACAGCTTTGTCGCGCCGGTCATGTCGTCTACCGACGGCAAAAGACCGACGATCGGTTTTCTGTCAGGGCTCGGCTTCTTCATGTCAGTCATGCAGTCCGTTTTCGCGCAGCACATTCAATACCTTATCGGGCACGTTCGTAATGATTCCCGTGACGCCCAGCTCCATCGCGCGTTTGATATCATGGCTGGAATCTACCGTCCAGACGTTTACCTCGATTCCGTTCCTCCTGCACGCTTCCATAATCTTCTCATTGACCGCTCCGAGCTGCGGATGGATAATGTCCGCGTTATAGCTCCGTACGAAGGAAATCGTTTCCTCCGGCGACATGCCGTGCCCATATAAAAGCGCCGTCCTGAGATCGGGATATGCCGCTTTGAGCTCCTTGAGCGCCTGATGGTCGAAGCTCGAGATGATCGTGCGCTCCGTACAGCCGAATTGAAGCAGCGCATCGTGCAGATATTTGAAGGCATAATTTTTGTCCTCATGCGGCCCAAACGGCTTAAGCTCGATATTAATGACGCGCATGTCCTTGACGATTTCCAGGAACTCTTTAAGCGTTGCGATTTTTGTCCCCTTGAACTTGGCGTTCGTGCGGACGCCGAAATCGTACTGCAAAAGCTCCTCATACGTCATTTCGCCGACTTCGCCCTTTCCATCCGACATCCGGTTGATATTGGAATCATGGCTCAGAACATATACGCCGTCTTTCGTAAGGCGGATGTCGTTTTCTACTCCGTCCGCTCCCATGGAAACGGCCAGCCGGAACGCAGGAGCGGTATTTTCCGGTGCGTAAGCCGAAGCGCCTCTGTGTGCCTGCACATTTATTTTCATAAAACTGCATCTCCTTTGTTTTTATTTTCGTATTATAGCTTCATACATATTCATTGTCAATTTGGCGCAGAATAAACGCGTAAAAATTTTTGAAAGGATTTTACTGATATGGAAAAGTCTAATAAAAATATATCTGTCAGTCATATCGTAGCGACCGTACTGATTTGTTTTACATTAATCGGTCTTGCGGTATACGGCGTTTATAATAACATCAGAGCCGAGCGGGCGGAGCGTGTGCTGGAGAATCAGTATCACCGTACGTTTACGGATCTGGCAGATTATGTCAGTTCCGCAGAAAACTACCTGCTGAAGGCCTTGTCTACGAGCACGCCCGGGACGATGTCTGCAATGCTGGAGGAAGCCTCCAAGTGTTCCGCACAGGCGGAGTCGTGTCTTGCGTCGCTTCCGATCGACCAGCGTCTCGTAGGAAAAATTTCCGGTTATCTCGTGCAGCTCGGAGACATCGCCAAAACCTGGAGCCGCAGAGCCGTAAACGGCGGCGCGCTGAATGCCGATGAATATGAAACGCTTGCAGATCTGTACGGCTACGCACAGGATCTTTCCGGCGGCTTATACACGCTTGCAGACGATTTGTCGCAGAAATCATATTCCTGGGCAAATATTTCCGCCGACAGCAGTAAAATACTCGACAACAGCTCGCTGCAGTCGAAATATTCCACGCTCAGCAAGCTCAGCGACCCGTTTTCCGAATATCCTACGCTGATTTACGATGGCCCGTTTTCAGAGCATATGACAAGCATCGAGCCGAAAGGGCTCGCGGGAGCGCCGCTGAGCCTGGAAGCGTGCCGGGAAAAAGCGGTGCAGCTGTTTGCGCAGATCTGCGGCTGCCAGGCAG
Source organism: uncultured Clostridium sp. (assembly GCA_900543695.1). Lineage (GTDB taxonomy): Bacteria > Bacillota > Clostridia > UBA1212 > UBA1255 > Egerieisoma. Next base: position 31,908 of record UQSG01000026.1, read on the forward strand.
GCGAGGTGGGATCGCAGGACTGCGGCGAAAACTCATACCATAACATCGATACGTTCTGCTTTACGCTCAGCTATGGAAACGCCAGCGCGCATCTTGATGTTACAAAAACCGGCGGCCTGCTCTATTCCCTGATCCTATCGCGTCCAAGCGAAAGCGCAAATCTTTCTGCGGAGCAGGGCATCGAAGCGGGCAGAAGCTTTCTTCAGTCGATCGGTCTGGATTCGATGACGGCTTCTTATTATACGATTGAAAACGGCTATATTACCGTAAATTATTCGTATGAAAAGGACGGCATTTTATATTATCCGGACATGGTAAAGGTTAAAATCGCGCTGGACAACGGCTCGCCCGTAGGCTTCGAGGGACACGGCTATCTCGCCTGCCACAGCACGGAGGCCGGGCGCGTCAAGCCGGCCTCCATCTCGGCGGCAGATGCCAGAGCCGTGCTGAGTCCCAATCTGACTGTGGAATCGATGCGGGAGGTCGTTGTCCCGAACGAGTACGGCGGAGAATATCACGCGTATGAATTTAAATGTACTGCGCTTGGACACCCTGTTCTCGTCTATATTGACGCGGATACAGGCGCGGAGCGCGACGTGCTGCTGATCCTTGAAAGCGAAAACGGAATTCTTACCGTTTAACGCACAGCCGCACAGGCGGCAATCAAGGAAAACAGGAAATAAGAGGATCGTAACTTTGCATCTGCAAATGAATCCCCGATTGCCGCAGAAATTCGGCAGCCGGGGATTTTTTCATGATACGAGCGAGGCAGAGCCTCACCGTACAGGATTAATAGTGAAAAACTAATCAACAGACGGCCGACAGATTTTCATAAAGCTCTGAAAATCTACATTGCAGAATTCGCCGGAATGCGATATGATAACGTCGGATGAAATCGTTAAAAATATACGGATGCGGCGTCTGCCTCTTTTCTCCCGCTTCCAGCCGGAGCAGGAAAGAGAAAAGAAAAGCGCCGTGGAATCAACTCATTTTGCAGGAGGGAATTTATGTTTCAGTATTCGGTCATTTTAGGAAATGTCGGACAATGCTCCGACCGGTACATGACCTGCGGCTACGGCAGGCCGTTTGAGCTCCCGGAGCTCTTTGAACGCGTCGCTTCGATTCCAGGAGTGACTGGCATAGAATACATCGGAAGCTGGCACCTTTCCGACAAAACGGTCCATCAGATCGCGGATCTGCAAAAGCAGTACGGCTTCCGCGCCGTGGCGATCATACCGGATCATTTTGGATCGCCGATCTGGGCAAAGGGCGCGTTTACGGCGCCGGACGCGGCAGTTCGGAAGGCTGCCGTGGAGGAGACGGTAAAAACAGCGGAGCTCGGCCGGGAAATCGGCTGTCCGATGCTCAGCCTGTGGAACGGACAGGACGGCTACGACTATCCGCTTCAGGCCGATTACTCCGACGCCGCGAAGTGGCTGACGGACGGGCTGGGCGAATGCTGCGCGCGCATACCGGATCAGAAAATTTCTCTGGAATACAAGCCGAAGGAGCCGCGGAATCACTGCTTTCTGCCGAACGTATGGGCGGCGCTTACGCTGATCGCCGAATCCGGCGCAAAGAACATGGGCGTAACGATCGACGTCGGCCATTCCCTGGAAGCGTACGAAAACGTTTCCGAAGCTGCCTGCGCCGCCATGTCGCGCGGCAGGCTGTTTCATTTCCATATGAACGACAACTGGCGGCTTTGGGACGACGATATGATCGCCGGCTCCGTTCATACCATAGAATTCATCGAATTGTTTTACTGGCTCCGGAAGCTTGGATATACCGGATATATTTCGACCGACCAGTATCCCTACCGCGAAAACAGCCGCGACGCCGTGGCGCAGACCGTAAAATGGATGCAGACGTTCGAAAAAATCACGGAAAAGATCGATCCGCTTCAAATGCAGGAAATTCTGGACCGGAATGACGCCGTCGCCTCCAACGAGCTTCTGCGCCGTCTGATGTTCGGCGGTCTGGAATAAGGAAGGAGGCTTTCACGGATGTTCAAACCATACGGAATCAGAATCGACTGCGGCGCGCTCCGCGGCGACGCCCGGATGCGGATCAGCGACCGTACGGAGCCGCTGATCGGCTGGGCCGTTTTGCCAGACAAAGACGCCGTATCGCAAAGCGCCTACCGGATCCGGGTTTCCGCCGGAAAGCAGCTGCTGTGGGATCCCGGCTGGATCACGTCTTCCGAGCAGTCCGTCCGCTATGCCGGACAGCCGCTGCCTCGCTGGGAGCGCATCGATATTTTTTTGCAGGTCAAAGACCAGGCCGGCCGCGAAAGCCTTCCGGCAGAGGATTTTTTCTACTTCGCTCAGGAGGAGGACTGGGACGCGCCCTGGATCGCCGCTTCAGAGGATGCGCCCAGAGAGACCGTCTATTTTACAAGAGCGTTTGAGCTGGAGGAAACGCCTGAGGACGCCTGTCTGCTGCTCTGCGGACTCGGCTATCATAAAGTTTTTCTGAACGGGAGCGCCGTCGACGCTTCTCTGCTAGACCCGGCATATTCCGATTACTCGAAAACCTGTTACTACGCCGTCCTGCCGGAGCTGGCCTCCTTTTTAACGGCCGGACGCAATGCCGTTTCGGTCTGCGTGGGAGAAGGCTGGCGCCGTCTGGACAGCCCCTTTGTGCAGCTGCATCTCGGCGCGCGCAGAATGCGCTTTGAAGGCGTTCCGCAGCTGTCCGCCATTCTGTATGTAAAATACTCCGGCGTATGGTCGCGCTGCGTAACGACGGACGATGCCTGGCAGTGGTCCCGCGGGCCGCTGCTTTCAAATAACCTGTACGACGGCTGCGTATACGACGCGCGCGTGCCGCTTTCTCCGCCGCGTCCCGTGCGGATAGCCGCAGCCCCGGGAGGGAAAATGCGCGCGCAGACCTTAGAGCCGATCCGGAGGAAGGAAGCATGGCGTCCGCTTTCCGTCGTTTTGCTGAGGGAAGACACTTATATTGTGGATTTCGGCCAGAATCTGGCGGGCTTTGCCGCGCTGCGCCTGCCCGCACGGACGCAGCCGGGACAGGAAATCACGATTTCTTACGCGGAGCTTCTGAAAGAGGACGGCGACCTTTTCACCGAGCCGCTGCGCCATGCCAGGCCGGAGGATACGTATGTCTGTTCCGGACTGGAGGAAGAGCGTCCCGTCTGGGAGCCTGATTTTACATATCACGGCTTTCGATACGCACGGATTACCGGTTACGCGCAGCCGCTGACGCCGGAGGATGTAACGGCATATTCCGTTTACACCGATATTGAAAAGCCGCACAGCTATTTTACCTGCGGAAGTGCGCTCGTCAACCAGATTCACAGGAACGCGGTGTTTTGTGAGAAATCAAATCTTCACGGAATCCTGACCGACTGTCCGCAGCGCGACGAACGGATGGGCTGGATGAACGACGCTACCGTCCGCTTTGAATCGACGCCGTATCAGTTCGATATCGGCAGACTGTTTCCGAAAGTCATCCGCGATCTGCTCGACGTGCAGGATCCGGACGGATCGATCACCTGTACCGCTCCCTTCGTCATGGGCGCCCGGCCGGCCGATCCCGTCTGTTCCTCCTTTCTCATTGCAGGATTGGAAGCGCTGCTTCACACCGGAAACATTGACATAATCAGAGAAGCATACGACGGCTTCCGTGCCTGGGAGGATTGCCTGCTTGCACACAGCGAAAATTTCATTGTGAATTACAGCTATTACGGCGACTGGGCGGCTCCGGCTTACGCCTGTGAGGGTGAGGACGGCGCAATCTCCTCCGTAACGCCGGGAATCCTGATGTCGACCGGATATTCCTATTACAATTGCGTCCTGCTCCGGAAATTTGCGGAACTTTTGGGAAAGGACGGAGATTCCCTCCGTTACGCGGAGCTGGCCAATCAAATCCGGGAAGCGTTTCTGCAAAAATGGTTTGATCCGGAGTCCGGCAGGGTTGCCTCCGGCTCGCAGGCCTGTCAGGTCTTCTCTCTGTGGCTGGGACTGGTGCCGGAACCGCACGTTGCAAAAGCAGTCGATGTTCTCGTCCGAGACCTCGCTGCGAATCAGTATCGGATTACCACGGGAAACCTCTGTACCCGCTATCTTTTCGACGTACTGACGGAGTACGGGCATATCGACGACGCCTGGGAGCTGATTACCAGAGAAGAATATCCTTCCATTGGATACATGATCCAGAACGAAGCGACAACGATCTGGGAGCGCTTCGAGCTGAAGAAAAATCCCGGCATGAATTCGCACAATCACCCGATGTACGGCGCCGTAGATTACTGGTTCTACGCCTATCTCTGCGGAATCCGCCCCGACGCGCCGGGATGGAAGGAATTTACCGTAAAGCCGTACTTTCCCAGCAGGCTGCTGTCCGCGCACGCGCAGGTTGAAACGCCGCTGGGGCCGATTACGGTAAAATGGCTGAAGCAATACGGCAGGACGCAGCTGTATGTCTCAGTCCCGTTCGGCGCGTCCGCCCGGGTTGATTTTGACGGAAAAATACAAACCGTGCCGTGCGGATTCCATCATTTCTGCTGCTGAAAAAGACCGCACTATTGAAAACGCCGCACGCTCCGTTTCCCGGCAGACATGCGGCGTTTTTCCGATAAATGTTCTTTTTTACACGTCCTTGATGGACAGGTCGATTCTCCCCTGCTTATCGAAACCGATAAACTTCACCTTCACGACGTCTCCGACCTTCACGACGTCTTCTACGTTTTCCACGCGGTGCTTCGCCATTTTGGAAATATGCACAAGCCCCTCCTTGCCGGGCAGGAATTCGACAAATGCGCCAAACTGGAGCGTTTTCGTAACCTTGCCTTCAAAGACGCTTCCGACCTCAAGCTCTCCGACGATGCCGTTTATGATCTTCATCGCCTTATCCGCATTTTCCGCATCCACTGCCGCAATATAAATCGAGCCGTCGTCATTAATGTCGATTTTGACGTTTGTTTCCTGAACAATCCGGTTGATGACCTTTCCGCCCGTTCCGATGACCTCGCGGATCTTATCCGGATCAATCTTCATCTGGAACATCTTCGGCGCATATTTCGAAACGGTTGCCCGCGGCTTGTCAATGCAGGGCAAGATAATATCGTTGATAATCTGCATCCTTCCCTTGCGCGTCAGCTCAAATGCCTGGCGGATCACTTCATAGGAAAGGCCTTTCACCTTGATATCCACCTGGATCGCCGTGATGCCTCTCTCCGTACCCGCGACCTTGAAGTCCATATCTCCGAAAAAGTCCTCGATTCCCTGAATATCCATAAAGGTAATGAAATCGTCTTCGTCCTCCGGATTCGTTACGAGTCCCGCGGAAATTCCGGCGACAGGACGTTTAATCGGTACGCCCGCGTCCATCAGCGCCAGCGTGGAGCCGCAGACGCTTCCCTGCGAGGTAGAGCCATTGGACATCAGGACCTCGGAAACAAGGCGAAGTGCATAAGGGAACTCCTCCTCCGAAGGAATCACCGGCTCGAGCGCCCGCTCCGCCAGCGCGCCGTGTCCGATTTCCCGCCGTCCCGGACCTCTGGAGGTGCGCGCCTCTCCGACGCTGTAGGATGGAAAATTATAGTGGTGCATGTAGCGTTTTGTTTCTTCGTTGTCGATGCCGTCCAGCATCTGGATATCGGACATGGGACCGAGCGTTGCCACCGTCAGAACCTGCGTCTGACCTCTGCGGAACAGCCCCGAGCCGTGCGTTCTCGGCAGAAGACCTACCTCTGCGCTGAGCGGGCGGATCTCTTCCAGGCCTCTCCCGTCCACGCGCCGGTGCTCTTTCAGCAGATAATTTCTTACCACGCTTTTCTCCAGCTTATACATCGCCTCTCCGATCTGCGCGTCCGCTTCCGGATATTTTTCGGCAAGCGCTTCCTTGACCTTTGCCGTCAGCGCGTCGATGTTATTGTCGCGTACGGTTTTGTCCGTTGCAAGAACAGCGCTGCGCATTTCTTCCAGCGCGATTTTTTCCACGTCCTCGTACAGCTCATGCGGAACCTCGCACGACTGATATTGGAATTTCGGCTTGCCGATTTCTGCGGCGATCCCGCTGATGAAGTCGCAGATTTTCCGAATCGTTCCATGTCCTTTAATGATCGCGCCCAGCATGACGTCTTCCGGTACTTCCTTCGCGCCTGCCTCGATCATCGTGATTTTCTCTTTCGTGCCCGCAAGCGTCACGTACATTTCGCTTTTCGCCCGCTGCGCTTCCGTCGGATTAACGACAACCTCGCCGTCCACAAGGCCAAGCACAATGCCCCCGATCGGTCCCCCGAACGGAATATCGGAGATGCACAGCGCAACGGACGTGCCGATCATTGCCGCGATCTCCGGCGAATTGTCCTGATCCACCGACAGCACGGTATTGATGATCACCACATCGTTGCGAAGATCCTTCGGGAACAGAGGGCGGATCGGTCGGTCGATCACGCGCGAGGTCAGAATTGCCTTTTCCGAAGGTTTCCCCTCTCTCTTGATAAAGCCGCCGGGAATCTTCCCCACGGAATACAGTTTTTCCTCGTAATCCACGCTGAGCGGGAAGAAATCGATTCCTTCTCTGGGTTCCTTGGAGGCCGTAGCCGTAGAAATTACAACCGTGTCCCCATAACGCACGAGCGCCGAGCCGTTCGCAAGAAGCGCCATTTTGCCCGTCTCGACGGTCAACGGCCTGCCTGCCAGCAACATTGAATAAGTTTTAAACATAATTTCTCCTTTCAATTTTCCCGGACAGGCGGTAGCTTGTAGATTCTGCGCTAATCGCCGGAATTCCGTCCGTTAACGTACAATCTACGCTCTACCTGCGCTGTCTCGGTAAATAAATTCTGTAAAAAAGCGGAATCCCTGCTTCTGCAAGGCTTCCGCCTGTGATCCCGATTACTTTCTGAGTCCGAGCTTTTCTATCAGAACGCGGTATCTTTCGACGTCAATTTTGATCAGGTAGTTCAGCAGTCCCCTTCTCTGTCCGACCATCATCAGAAGGCCTCTTCTGGAATGGTGATCTTTCTTGTGCGTCTTCAAATGCTCGTTCAGATGATTGATGCGTTCCGTAAGCAGCGCAACCTGTACCTCCGGAGAACCCGTATCGCCCTCGTGCAGCCCGTACGCCGCAATGATTTCCTGTTTTCTTTCTTTTGTCATAACAAATCTCCTTTATTTCCGAAATCGCCGCAATCATGGGAGCGGTTGGAGTTTCCTGCTTCCGCGAAAGCGGTATCGCCAGTTATAGTAGCACACTTCCGTCTGGCTGTCAAGCAAGCGGTCACCCGCGCACCGGCCTATAGTGTAGGATTACAATACATGTGTTACAGTTGAACCTAGAAAAAAATAGCGAAGTC
>UQSG01000027.1 GCA_900543695.1 uncultured Clostridium sp.
ACATAATCGGTGTAATGATCCTTATAGTTATCGCCGCAAACAGAGCAGGTGTGCAAGGTATAGCCCTGAGAATTTTCTGTCGGAGGAACAATCGTTGTGACATAGTCGTGCGGAATCATAGAAACTGTTTCAGTCTTGGTTGTGCCACATATCAAACATTCGTATGTTTTTGTGCCGGTTTTTGTACAAGTTGGTTTTTCAGTAACTGTTCCTGTATTCCATGTATGCGTATGAGAACCGGTCGTTGTAAAAGAATATATATCGCTGCAATATTCAATTCCGCCGTCACGTACAATATACATTTTATAATAATATTTTGTTCCGGGTTTTAAATTCGGATACCATTTAGACATTGTATAAAAAATATACTGTATTGGCGCCCCGCTTTGGTCATATCCGTTTGTATTTACGGTTTCGGTTATTTTTGTCATATTAGATGTGCTTGTACCGATGTAAAATCCGGCTTTTTCAATAGTCGGACCAAACGCACCAAAAACACCTTTTATGGTTGCATTATTGTTGGTTATACTGGTTGCCGTAACACTCTGGAAAGGGGTTATAAGCTTAAGAGGATTTGTGAAGTTGTTAAACCCGCCGGATTCAACTGCAAAGTGCAGATGTGGGCCGGTTGAGTTCCCTGTTGAGCCGACTTCACCAATCTTTTGCCCACCGGATACGCTTTGCCCGACAGTCACATTTACCCGATTAAGGTGTGCATAAAGAGAACGGTAGCCGTTGCCATGATCGATAATAACATGATAACCGGCACCTATATATCCGCAGCTAGAGCATTTTGAACCGGAAGAGGCGGAAGCCGTTGATGCACATTTGACGACACCGCTTTTCGCAGCGTTAACGGCGGTTCCAGTTGACGCTGATATATCTATCGCATAGTGTGTCCCATAAAATCCGCGGGCAAATAGTTGATTTTTAACAGGCCATTGCCAACCGTCCTGGGCAGCTGCAATAGTGTTAATATTTCCACTATTTAAGGAAACAAAGAAGCAATTTGCAATAATCAAAAGAGATGCCACAAATTTTTTCATTAACATTCATTCCTTTCACTTTTAAAAATTTATTGAAAAACCCTTACCCTCTTATACGGGTGTATTCATTGATCTCATCTCCGTTAATGGGCTCGCCTACTTCTCGGACGATACCATTAGAGATGTATAATTCAGTAGAGGGGTCTTTGCTCGTATAAAGAATTTCGCCGGTGTCGTCAATGATCAATTTGATGCCATGGCTGTATGAAGGTTCATCGTCCACGCCGATCCCCTTGCCATTTTCCGTCATAACATATATGACATCCTCCGCAAGTTTAATCGGCTCAAACAGAAATTCACCGTCCAATCCGACGATCGAAAAATAATTTGTTCCTTCCGCATTGGCAATTATCACAGGAGCCGTACCGTCAAACGCTCCTACCGCCATATCCATGCCGGCAAAGTCACGCACTATTCCCTTTTTATTATTAATAAGTACAGAATTCCAGCCGTTGCTGATGAGAGAGGTCACGCTGCCGTCTTCATTTACATGAAAGCCGTAAAGGGTTAATACGGCAATATCCTCCTGCCCGGCTACACTGCCATGGATTCGGACTTTACCGTCATTATGAATTTCATATATAGTTTCTCCGTAAGTGTCATAACTCACACCGTTTTCAAACCATGCTTCCTCAGCAAGATACTCCATTACAGAGATATCCTGGTCGCTTTGAAACGACACCACCTGATTTTGTTTAATATCATACAGACGGGCATCATATTGTCCCCCGTCCCTGACCTCCAATACCAGGCAGCCCTCTCCCACATAGATCAGGCTCTCTTCGAACGCCTTCTGAGAGCATTCCATTCCCGAGGATAACAGGGGATTGCTGCCGGCAAGAGGGACAACCCACTGACCGTTTGTATCCAGCACCCCGATTTCATAATTAACGCCGGCATAGCTTTCGTTTGTTTTATATGCCAGTACATAGCCATCCGATAAAAATTTCTTATCCGCCGAACTCCCGTTCACGAGGCCAAAGCCTGTGACGCCCAGTGTTTCCGTCGAACATACAACGGTTCCGTCATATTTTTTCAGATATTGCATGTCGCCTGCTTTTGACAGAAAGTAACCGTCAGCGTACAGCAGGCATTCTTCGTTTTCCGGAAGCGTGTAAACCGTTTCGCCGTACGCGTCGATAATGGCATCGCGGTAAACGCCCAGTGAAACATACAGACTGGCTTGATAATGACCGGTTTTATCCACATAAAATTCATACTTCGGCAATTTGTCCTTCTCGGGCGGCTGCGGGGAAGGTGTCGAAACACTGTCCGTTCTTTCGGCTGTCGCCGCAGGACTATTTACATTTACCGGGCTCTGTGTGCCAGAGGGAGTTCTCTCCTCTTCGGAGGGCGCAGCGCAGGATACAAGCCAAAAAGCGGCCACGAATGCTGTAGCCATGTGAAATATTTTCCTCATAAAAACTCCTTTCCATACCTTGCAAATATCATTATTTTCCATAAAAAGCACCGGCACCGGCACTTCATTGCAAGAATCCTTCGCGCATATATTAAGAAAAAATGTATGAACTTTCAATAAGCCCGCAGCTTATAAATCAATAACCCGCCGGACGCTGTAAGCCATATCATATAAAGCCATGATCCGCATGGGGTTGACGAAGCCTGTGTGAGAGTTTATAATTCCCCTGACAAAAGCGGTCAAGAGAAAAAGGTGCTGTTACAAGGAGTTTTCGTTATGCAACGGTATTGCCCCCATTGCAAAAATGAATTACCGGAGGATGCTTCATTTTGCTTGTGCTGCTTTTCACGACTCATTGAATCCGAGTCGGAGCCGGAGCCGGCAGCTTCCCGCAGGGTGACGGCGACGCTCAGGATCACCGGCCTGTCTGTGGTTATATGCCTTTTTTCCGTTTTGGGCGGCTCTGATATCTATATGAACCATCCGCCTCTTACCGGCGTCGTTCCTCCCTCCCCGGCGCTAAGTACGTCAGACGCTTCGTATAACAAACCGCCTTATAAGACGCGGCCTCCTGCCTCTTTGACAGCTTCTGCCGCTGTGACGCCTTCTTCTCTGGCGCAGACCACATCTGCCCCGCTTGCCGAGACGGCTCCTGAAAGCGATTTCCCAAGTCATATGCCTACGATTACTTTCCACTCGGCTTCCCCTGAACCTTCTCCGACACCGGCAAAAACGCCGCCGGTTTCCTCCTCCCCCGATATACAGCCGTCTGGCCCGGATCATGTACAAGACGGCGATTTGGTTGATTTTAACCGTTATCCTTTCGCGGATGCCGCAGATTTCACCTGGATCCCCTATGAGAGCGGAATTTCTATCACACAATACAACGGGCAGGGCGGCGTGGTCCGCATTCCTCCGACGCTGGACGGCATGCCTGTCGTCATGATTGATACAAACGCGTTCCGCGGCGCGCAGAACGTTACCCATATACAAACCTCCGCCAAACATATCGGAGCTGAAGCGTTTCAAGACTGCTGCAATCTGGTGCAGGCCGATTTGCCCGGCGTTCAATATATCCACACCTACGCATTTTGCAGAGCGGCCTCACTGATTTCGGTTTCCCTGTATGAAGGACTGACCATGATTGGCAGCGCTGCATTCGCCGGCTGCAGTTCTCTGACACAGCTGGAGCTGCCGGATACGGTTCAACGTCTTGAAGCCGGCATCGTTATGTATTCGGGCGTTCGGAGCCTGACGCTTCCTGCCTCCGTTCGTTCCTTCGATAACGACAGCGGAGTTAACGGATGTGAAAATCTGGAAGAAATATGGGTCGATCCCGCCAATCCCACCTACTATAGCGTAGATGGCGTACTGTTCCAGAACCGCGGAACATCGGATCGCAGCGACGATATTTTGCTCTACTATCCGCCGGGGAAAACAGATATTTCGTATACGGTTTACACTGATATCGCACCCTACGCGATCGCGCATGTCAAGGCTCTGCAGGAGGTGATTTTCACCGGGCAGCGGGCATTGGATATCGGAGAGAACGCGTTTCAATTCTGCCTGTCATTGGAACGCCTCCAATTTTCCGCTCCGATCGGCGAGATCGGCGCCAACGCTTTTCTTGAATGCGACAGCCTGCTTAGCTGCACGCTGCCGGCGCAAGCCCGCAGTCTGGGCGTCGCTATATTTAACGGCTGCAATAACCTGGTGAAAATTATTGTTCCCGGCACGCTTGATCTCTCTTCGCTCGACCGCCCCGTGACAGAGGGTCTTTATTACGCGACGTTATACGTCAAAGAGAATACATCAGGAGAAGCGCATGCCAAGCGCTTCTCCTGCCCCTATGTTTATTATTAAGGAGGTCCTGCCTGTAATGAAAACAACCGGTGATCTGATGAAAGCTTTGTCTTTCCCGGAAATATCTCCGGAAGACTATCTTTCTGCCAACAAGGAGGAACTGCTCAACAGTTCTCCGAAAGAGCTTTGGACTTCGCTCGTCGAGCGGTCCGGGCTTCGAAAAGCGGAAATTATCCGACGCAGCCAGTTCGAGGCGGTATATTTTTACGAAGTGCTTGCCGGCAAAAAAATACCTTCCCGCGATAAGGTGTTGCGTCTTTTGCTGGGACTGCAGGCAGAGCTTTCCGACTGTCAGAAAATTTTACAGCTATATGGATACCGACCTCTATATCCCCGCATTTTCAGAGATGTCCTGCTGATCTCTTCTATTACGAATTCACTTTCCTTATCCCAGGTGCAGCAGCTGCTCGAACAGCATCAAGAGGAGCCTCTGAAATGACAGGGACGGAGGAAACATTAAGCTGGTTGAATGAGTCTCTACAGCAATATTTTGTGAAGGAAGCTCTGCTGAAGCATACGGCATTGTCGGAAATCACGGTTTACCGCCACCGGTCAACGGATATGAAACTGCTGGTGCGCCGTTCGCGGAACAGAAACGACGAGGTCTACCGCCTGCTGCTGACGGCACGTCTCCCTCACCTGCCTCAGATCTATGAAGTAATCTCTACGCCGGAAGAGCTGATCGTTCTGGAGGAATATCTTGAGGGGGAACCGCTGGCCGCACGGCTGGAAAGCGGCCCGTTATCTAAAGCACATGCATATCGGTATACAAGGCAGCTTTGTCAAGCCGCCGGCGCTCTGCACCGGCGGGGGATCGTGCATCGGGACATCAAGCCGTCCAATATTCTGCTGTGCGGAGACGAACTCAAGCTGATTGATTTCAATATTTCCAGACAGCTGCGGAAGGAGGTCCAGGCGGATACGCTGCCGCTCGGCTCGATCGGTTATGCGCCGCCGGAGCAATTTGGCCTGACGCAAACCGGTCCGACGAGCGACATTTACGCGATCGGTGTTGTCTTCAACGAAATGCTGACGGGACATTCGCCTGCCGTTGAACTTGCGCCCGGATATGCCGGACATATTGTGCAGCGGTGTGTACGAATGCGCTCCGAGGACCGTTATCCCAATGCTGCAGCATTGCAGCAGGCGCTTCGGCGGCCATTCTGGCTCTGATGATTCTTTTCTCCGAAAGCTTGGAGTTAATTACCCAGAGGGCTCCCATTCGCCCTCGGGGCTGTGCCGACAAAAAACACCTCTGACAATTGTCTGGCTTCTGCGGAACCGGCCGCAATATTTGTATTAGCTTTTTTGCAGAGCTCATTCTGTGATTTGTCTATTGTAATTGTTGAAAAAATATGTTATTTTAATCATTAATCAAAAAACAAAATACTTGGAGGTATGGCTGTATGAACAAAAAAAGGAAAAAATATAGCGTATTGACGAGGGCTTTTCTGCTGTTTTCCGCAGTAATTCTGGCGCTCTCTTTCTCCGCCTGCTCGGGAGGAACGGATGCAGACGCGGAAAAGACGCCGACCGCCGCTGCTGCGACGCCTACGCCGCAGGAAACGGCAAAGCCGACCGAAGCGCCTACAGCGCCGCCGCCGGAGAATACGGTGGAAATTACAGTCGAAAAATACCCTTCTTTGTTTACCATTTTTGGAGAGGCAACAACGCTTGCGGAAAACGACGCGGGCGTTCCGTATCCCTGTATAAAGCTGGAACAGTCTGACGAGGATCTTTTTAATGAAGAATATTATAATTCCGGCGTATATATTACGCTGAACGCCTCCGAGGAATGCAGCGCGGCGGTCTATGTCACGCTCGCGGCGCCGGACGCTGTAAACGGCGCATCCGGCTATATGCTGAAGTATTGTATGAATGAGGAGTTTGAAGATCCGGATCTGGATCCGGATTATGTTGATCTGGATATGGAGTGCCTGGAGCCGCTTCAGACCGTTCAGGAGTTCGTATTTGACATTGATCTCAAGCAGGGCGAGAATAAGCTGTATCTGTTCCAGAGCACCGCAGGCGAGCATGGAGGATGGCGGATCTCCGTAACGGGCCTGCGTCTGGAGCTGAGCGCGGGAGACATCGCGCTTCCGGAAGTGGAGGAGAAGCCGAAAAACGTAATCGATTTTCCTGCTGAGGGACTTGTGCTCGACACAACGAATTATGATACGGCCAGAGGCATCCGCCCGGAGGATACGACGGACGAAAAGACGCAAAGCGGTCAGAATTTCGGATATTTCGATGTGGGAGCCGAGCTGACATATGTATTAAACGTGCAGAAAGCCGGCACATATGAAATCAGCTATCGACTTTCCTCCCCGGAAGGAACCGGCGTGCTGGAGGTATATGTCGACGACGAAGAGGCCGGAGCAATGGAAAACAGCGAAAATACAGGAGACTATCAGGCATGGATCGACCTCGAAGACAAGACCGAAATCGAACTTTCCGAGGGAGAACATACGTTGAAATTTTCAGTTGCCGAATCCGGCTTTAATATTTCGTATTTCACGGTGCTGCCGAAGGCGTGAGGCAGAGAACAGGAGTCGGTTTTATGAAAGCATATAAGGGACCGTATTCAAAAGTAAACGGCGTGTACGGAGGCATCGACGATCTGGGGCGGGCGCTGACGACGGATGCTTCGCTTCCGCTGCCCCGCGAAAACCGGTCGGTCGGCATCTTTTATTATCTGGCCCCGGGAAATCACGGTCTGAGAGGACCGTATGACAACAGTAAAATCGTGGCAGCACATCCGGACGCGACGGATTCGGAAGAAGCGTGGATGGCCGCGGGCGGCGGCCCGCGGCATGCGGATCATCATTGGGGAGAACCCCTGTTCGGTTATTATTCGATGCATGACGAATGGGTTGTCCGGAAGCATATTCAGATGCTGACGGATGCGGGCGTCGATTATCTTATTTTTGATACGACAAACGCCGTAACGTATGATGAAACGGCACTGAAGGTTTTCCGGATTCTGGATGAATTTTACAGGCAGGGCATCACAAATGTTCCGAAAGCCGCCTATTACACGAACTCGGCTTCAGGAAAGACCATCAATCATATTTATCATCATATTTATCAAAAATATCCCGAATACGAACACCTCTGGTTCCGCTGGGACGGCAGGCCGCTCGCGATCGGACACCCGGATGATCCGGAGCTTGAGGAAGAAGCAAAACGCTTTTTCCGGATTAAGATCAGCTACTGGCCAACCGAGAAAAGAAGCAGCGACGATCAGTGGCCCTGGGTAGAATTCGGAGGGATTTATTCGCCGGATGCGGTATACGGGAGGAACGGACGCAAAGAAGTGATCAGCGTTTCCTCAGCGCAGCATTGCTGCAATGTATTCAGCGCAAGCGCTTGGTATGCAGAGCGCAATCGAACGAAAAGCTACAGGCGGGACACGGGAGAGAACGATCCCGCGGAGGATGCTGTATTGTGGGGATACAATTTTGCCGATCAATGGAAGTGGGCGATCGAACAGGATCCGGAAACGGTTTTTGTAACGCAGTGGAATGAATGGCTTGCAATGAGGATGGATCCCATGGGCGGCCACCCGATCGTTTTTGTGGATCTGGCCGATCCGAACAACAGCCGCGACATAGAACCGATGCGCGGCGGATTCGGAGATAATTATTATATGCAGCTCTGCGAGTTTGTACGCCGCTATAAGGGCGCTCCTCCACGCGTAGAG
This sequence comes from uncultured Clostridium sp., assembly GCA_900543695.1. Classification (GTDB taxonomy): domain Bacteria; phylum Bacillota; class Clostridia; order UBA1212; family UBA1255; genus Egerieisoma. The sequence goes on from UQSG01000027.1 coordinate 8,033, forward strand.
GTCGGAGAGAATACAACAATTTCTATAGCGGGAGATTTTTCGCAATGGGATTCGGTGACCGCATGTTACCGGGACTATAAACGCGATACGCTCCCCAGAGATCAGCAGGGGTTTGGGGAATACCATTATACCGACAATTCGGGACGCAATGACTTTGATTTGATGAAAGTTGCACGAGATGAAGAGAACATATATTTTTATGTGCGAACGGTTGATCCAATCACGCCGCCGGACCGAAGCTGGATGACGCTGTTCCTGCGCAGCGGCAGTACAGGAAATCCGAACTGGCACGGCTTTGATTATGCCATAAACCGCGTGCTTCCCGACGGAAAAGGCGCCGTGATCGAAGTGTGCGAGGGCGGCTGGAACTGGCGCACCGTAGGAATTGCCGAAATGAAAACAGCGGGCAATCAAATGATGCTGCGTGTACCGCGAAACCTTATCGGGGCGAACGAAGGACTTATAAATCTGCAATTCAAATGGGCGGATAATTATACGGAGGATGATATCTGGTCATTTTACGAAAAAGGAGACGCGGCGCCGATCGGGCGCCTGACGTATGTGTTCAGAGAAGCGGACTGATTTACGGGAAGGGAAGGAACCATGAGGGGAAAAAGACTGCTTCTTTTTGCTGCGGCATTCGTTGCGGCTGCCGGCATTTTGCTGCTTACCCCCGCAACGGCTGTGACCTCCGAAGACGGCGGTCCGGTCCTTTCGGAGAAACGGGAAACGACGGTATACCAGTATGACTTTGAAGAAGACCTTGCGTATTATCTTGAGGCCCCGGGGCTGACGGGCATGGATACGGCGGTTTCGGTATCGGAGGGAAAGCTGATCCCGCAAAACAAGCTTTTCCTGTTTGGCACGGAGTACCGCCTGGGCGACGATTACGGCTTGTCCGGAGGAAGCGCACAATTTGATCTGATGCTGGAGGATGGCACGATAGATATCGGAATGCGTACGATCGTGCAGAACGCGAGACGTTCCTATAAAGGCATATGGATATCAATCGGTTCCGAGGAAATCTCGGTAAAGCTGCAGCCCGGCAAGGAATCGGCTTCCGCAAGGCATTCCGTCGAATTTACGCAGGAGCAAACGCTTGTGATCCGCGATTCTGTCGATGAAATCACGATCTGTGCCGGCGCGGAAGAAACACTCCTGATGCAGATTCTTTATTCCTCCGACCGGATTCTTGTGAAGGACGGAGCGGGCAATCTGCTTCTGGAAGCGGAAACGGGAGACATCCCGGCCGCGGGATATCTCAGGATCGGAGGCAGCAAGGATTTTAACGGGACGTTTGACAATCTGCAGTATGAGCATACTGAGATTGAACGCAGTCTTCCGCCGCGAGAGCAAAGAATCGTTTCTTATAACAACTGGGTCGCGACAGATGATCTCGGGCGCTCTGTCGCGGGCCATTCCGAGGCCGGAGATCCGAAAGAGGATAAATACGTCGGGATTTTCTATTTTATTTCGTTTGATCAGCTCGACGGAGGAATTTACGATCACACGAAGGCTTATCTCGAGGGCGGGCTCGACGGCCTGTGGGAGCAGCTGGAATCTGGCCCTGTTGGCTACGGCAGATATTGGGCGGAGCCGTATTTTGGATATTATATAAACGGCGACACGTGGGTTTACAGGAAACACGCATATCAGCTGACCGCAGCGGGCGTTGATTTCGTGTTCCTGGACATGTCAAATGCTTTGACGTATCCTGAGGCGCATATTCCCCTGTTTGAGACGTGGCTGCAGATCCGCAGAGAGGGCGGACAGACGCCGCAGATCGTGTGTTTTACGGGGGATCGGGCAGACGTTTTTATTAAAGACTTCTATACGCTGTACGAAAATATTTACAAGCACGAAAAATATGACGAGCTGCATTTCCTGTGGGAGGGCAAACCGCTGCTGCTCGGAAATCCGTTTGATGTAGATGGAGATCTTGACGCGCAGAAGGCCATAAAAAGCAACGCGGAACTGCTGGACTTTTACAACAACGAGTATGAAAGCGTTCTGGAGCAGTTTACGATCCGGAAAAGCTGGGCATGGAAAACGGATCCCGGCTACTGGCCCTGGCTGATGGATCCGCAGAGCCCGGGTACGGATTTTGAGGGCAACGTTGAGCAAATCTCGGTTGCCATCGGCCATCATGCCTCTACCAGCAAAGGACGCAGCTATGTGGACGGCGTGCAGCCGGACAACGGAAAGGACGACTTTGAGTTTTCTTCGGATACCGCCAGGTACGGCCTGGGCTTCGAAAGTCAGTTCCGGCATGCTATGGAAATGGAGGGAAACCCGTCCGTGATGATGATTACCGGCTGGAATGAGTGGACGGCGGGCAAATGGAAGGCGGAATCCGAAAACCAGATTGTCGGCAACACGCCGGTGGATTTTACGTTTGTGGACCAGTTTAATCCGGAGTTCAGCCGGGATGCCGAAGCAATGAAGCTCAGAGACGGCGTAGGCTTCGGGGATAATTTTTATTATCAGATGACGGACTATATCCGACGCTTCAAAGGAATCGGGGAACCGGAGGAGGCGTCCGGACAGAAGAAAATCAGCCTGGACGGCGATATCGGGCAATGGGACGGCGTAGGACCGGAATTCCGGGATACCATCGGAGATACGATGTACAGAAGCGCACAGTCCTTCGGCGGAGAATATCAGTACATCAATACGACGGGCAGAAATGACATTGATTATGCCAAGGTATCGGCCTACGAGGGGAATCTGTATTTTCTGGCCGCCGCCGTAGACGAGCTTGTCCTGGCAGACGACGAGGCATGGATGAATCTCCTGATTGACTATGACGGCGATCCGGAAACCGGCTGGGAGGGGTACGACTTTATATTGAACCGCAGCAGGGAGGACGGCCTCCTGAGCGTAGAACGTTTCGTTGACAACCGCTGGGAGTTCGAACGGGTGGGCTCCGCGCCGTATACGGTATCCGGCAGATACTTGACGGTTCAGGTTCCGGAAAGCCTCCTGGGAGGAAGACAAAACGATTGGTTTGATTTTAAATGGACGGATAATTCTACGCGGGACGGGAACGTTATGGAATATATGGATTTGGGCGACGCGGCGCCGAATGACCGCTTCAATTTCAGATTCATATATGAAAAGGGCTTTTTTGGAAAGCTTCTGGATCATACGGCAGGTAAAATTTTATTTGCTGCGGCTGTCGTTCTGATTTTGGGCGGGGGCGCTGCCGCTGTTTTGCTTGTGCGCAGAAAACGGAAAACCGCTTCCTGACAAGCGCCGGGCCGGCTTCGGGGCTTGCCGCTTTTTGAAAGATCCTGTATAATTCGAACTTGCGGGGCTTTGGGAGCTCCGTATAGTTTCCGGCAGAGAGGATGGCGGCAAGTGGCGGCTGTAACGTATGAACTGATAAAAATCTGCAAACAATCGGGGGCGCGCCTTGGCAGGCTGCATACGCCGCACGGCGTCATAGATACTCCTACGTTTATGCCGGTGGGAACGCAGGCCTCTGTGAAAGGAATTTCTCCGCAGGAGCTGCGGGCGCTGAACGCGGGCATTATCCTGTCAAATACGTATCACCTGTATCTCAGACCCGGCCATGAGCTCATCCGGGAAGCCGGAGGGCTGCACCGGTTTATGAATTGGGACGGCGCCATTCTGACCGACAGCGGAGGCTTCCAGGTTTTCTCTTTGAGCAAGCTCCGGAAAATTACGGAGGAGGGCGTGCAGTTCCGCTCCCATATTGATGGTTCAAAGCATTTCCTGTCTCCTGAAAAGGTGATGGAGATTGAAACTGCACTGGGCGCGGATATCATCATGGCATTTGACGAATGCGCCCCATATCCGGCTGATTATGAATACACGAAAAAATCGATGTACCTGACCTCCAGATGGGCCGAGCGCTGTTTAAAAGCGCATACGCAGACACAGCAGCAGGCGCTCTTTGGCATTGTACAGGGGGGAATGTACGCGGATCTGCGGAAGATTTCGGCGCGGGACCTAGTCTCTCTGGATTTCCCCGGCTACGGGATCGGCGGTCTGAGCGTGGGAGAGCCGGCGGAGCTGATGTATCAGATGCTGGAGGAGACGGTTCCCGTTCTTCCGGAAAATAAACCGCGATATTTAATGGGCGTCGGTTCTCCGGATTATCTGATCGAGGGCGCAATCCGTGGAATCGATATGTTTGACTGCGTGCTTCCGACGCGGATTGGCAGAAACGGAACCGTGATGACGTCAAAAGGAAGAGTCATCGTAAGAGACGCAAAATACAGCAGGGATTTTACGCCGATGGATGAAGAATGCAGCTGCTTTGCCTGCAGAAATCATACAAAAGCGTATGTCCGCCATTTGCTGAAGGCCGGCGAAATGTATGGGCTGCGTCTGACAACGATCCACAATCTTTCTTTCCTGACTAACTTGATGAAATCTATCCGCTGTGCTATACTGGAGGACAGACTTCTTGACTTCAGGAAGGAGTTTTATGCGAAATATTATAACATCGGAGGATCTCAATGAAAAGTAATGTGAGAAAAATCTTATCTTTTGTGATGCTGATCGCGGTGCTGGCACTGTCGTTTTCCATGACGGCATTCGCGGCCGAGGCGTCCGGAGCGACGAGCGGAACGGATGCAAGTCAGGGACAGACCGGAGGCGCCAATATGTGGCTCGTGATCGTACTTTACGTGGCGTTCTTCGGAGTAGTGGGGTATTTCCTTATTTTCCGTCCCAATAAAAAACGCAGAAAGCAGGAAGAAGAGCTGCGCAGCAGCATTATCCTCGGAGACGAGGTGACGACGATCGGCGGAATCGTGGGACGAGTAGTAAATATAAAGGACGACAATATCACGATTGAAACTTCTTTGGACAAGACGCTGATGGAATTCAAGAATTGGGCGATCCGCGAGGTTAAGAAGCCGATTTCGGACGACGAACCGGAGAAGCCGGAGAAAGAAGAAAAGCCCGCTGAAATTGAAGAAAAGAACGAGAAAAACGATAAGAAAGACAAAAAAGATAAGAAATAATACAGAATCACAATACATGCAGCCGTCCGCCGCGCCCGGAATCGTTCCCCGATCGGGTGTGGGCGGACTGTTTGGATTTTATAAGAAGCGGAACGATTCGGAAGAAATGGATGGAATATGGAAGCAAATACGAAAAACGTACGGAAAGACGTAAGAAATATCGCCATTATAGCGCATGTGGATCATGGGAAAACGACGCTTGTAGACGGACTGCTCAAGCAAAGCGGCACCTTTCGGGAAAATGAGGCCGTGCAGGAGCGCGTCATGGATTCCAACGATCTGGAACGGGAGCGCGGAATTACGATTTTGTCTAAAAATACAGCGCTGAATTATAACGGATATACGATTAACGTTGTAGATACCCCGGGACATGCCGATTTCGGCGGAGAGGTAGAACGCGTTCTGGGAATGGTAGACGGCGTGCTGCTGCTGGTAGACGCATTCGAGGGATCTATGCCTCAGACGAGATTCGTGCTTTCCAAAGCGCTGTCCATGAATCTGAAGCCGATCGTCGTCATCAATAAAATCGACCGGGACGGCGCCAGACCGCTGGAGGTGCTCGACGAGATCCTGGAGCTGTTCATGGATTTGGGAGCGGATGAAGATCAGCTCAATTTTCCCGTGGTCTATGCCTCCTCCCGCGACGGCTATGCTTCTCTGGAGCCGGACGGCGGCGAGAAAACCGATCTGCGCCCGCTGTTCGAAACGATTATCAAAGAGATCCCGGCGCCGCGCGCGGACGTAGAAGCGCCGTTTCGGATGCTGGTGTCCAACGTAACGACAGACGAATACGTCGGGCGCATCGCCGTCGCACGCGTCGACCGCGGCAGAATCGCGGCAGGACAGACGGTGGTGGTATGCAACGCGAAGGACGGAACCAGGAAAAATGCAAAAATCACATATCTTTATAAATTCCAGGGACTTCGGCGTGTAGAAACGCAGGAAGCGTTGGGCGGAGACATCGTTGTGATCGCAGGGCTGCCCGACATCAATATCGGCGACACGGTCTGCAGTCCCGAGGCAGTGGATCCCATTCCGTTTATAAATATCGACGAGCCTACGATTTCCATGAATTTCAGCGTAAATAACAGTCCGTTTGCCGGGCAGGAGGGAACGTATGTCACGTCGCGCCATATCCGCGAGCGGCTTTATAAAGAGCTGGAAACAAACGTCAGTCTGAGAATTGAAGATACGGATTCTCCCGACACGCTGAAGGTATCGGGGCGCGGAGAACTCCATCTTTCTATTCTGATTGAAACGATGCGGCGGCAGGGCTACGAATTCCAGGTATCGCGTCCGCGCGTTATTTATAAAGAATCCGAAGGCGTTTTATATGAGCCGATGGAGCTCCTGACAATCGATGCCCCGGAAGACGCCGTCGGCGTGGTCATCGAAAAAATCGGACGCAGAAAGGGCGAGATGCTGAACATGCATCCGGCTTTGGAAAATTACGTCCGGCTGGATTTCAGAATTCCGTCAAGAGGCCTGATTGGCTACCGATCGGAATTTTTGACGGATACCCGCGGAAATGGTATAATGAATCATATCTTCGACGGATTTGAGCCATATAAAGGCGATCTGGACGCCAGACAGCACGGCTCTCTGATCGCGTGGGAACGAGGAGAAGCCGTAACCTACGGGCTGTACAACGCGCAGGAGCGCGGAAAGCTCTTTATCGGCCCCGGGGAAAAGGTGTACGAGGGAATGGTGGTCGGCGAATGCGCGCGCGCCGAGGATCTTGTTATCAATGTCTGCAAGCGCAAACACATTACGAACATCCGCGCCTCCGGCTCGGACGACGCCCTGAAGCTGACGCCTCCCGTAATATTGAGCCTGGAACAGGCGCTTGAATTCATATCCGACGACGAGCTTGTAGAAATTACGCCGAAGAGCATTCGGCTCAGAAAGAAAATATTGGACACGGAGCAGAGAGCAAAAGCCAGAGCAAAGGGGTGATTCCTTGAGCGGCGGGATCAGAAAACCGGGAGAGGTTCAGAATAAAAGAAAAACGGCAAACCAGGGAACGCAGAACGCCGCGGCCGCCCGCAGCGTACGAAACACGAACCGCAGCGTATCGGGCGGAGGCGTTCCGAAACCGGGCGCCGCGCGCGGCGGGAAGAAGGACGGCAGAGCGCTGAACGGAAAAGCCAGAAATATGAACAAGCGATACAAGGTACCGCTGACGATCCTTTTCGTTGTATTTCTGGTTGTCATTGTGTTTATGAGCAGTTTTCTGTCCTATACGTACCTGGTTGACAAATATGCCAATCCGGTCAGCGCGGAATCCATCTATCTGGACGAGGAAACGTCGGTCAAATTCAGAATCGACAAGGGCATGTCTACGAGGGATATTGCAGAGCAGCTGTATGATCTCGGCCTGATCCAGAATAAAACGATATACCGTTTTCTCTCAAAATTTAACGGATTTGACGGCCAATATAAGGTGGGGACGTATACGCTCTGCGAGGGCCTTTCCTATGACGAGATTATGACGCTTCTGGCAGGAGAGCCGGAAACCGTCCGAGTAACGTTCCCGGAGGGCTTTACAACGGAACAGATTGCGGCCCGGCTTGAAGCGAATAACGTGGTTACGGCGGATGAATTTCTGGCGGCGCTGGAAACGATCGATGTGTCTTCCTATCCCTTCCTGGGCGAGCTGGCCGGAACCTCGAGAGACCACCGGCTCGACGGGTATTTGTTCCCGGATACGTATGAGTTTGACGTGAAAGCAAATGTGGAGGACGTCATCTACAAAATGCTGAACCGCTTCAACGAGCTTTACCTGCCCGCCTATTACGAAAAATCCGAGACGATCGGTCTCACGACGGATCAGGTTGTCATCCTGGCTTCGCTTGTAGAACGGGAAGCAAAGCTCCAGTCGGAACGGCCGATCATTGCGGGCGTCTTTATGAACAGACTGCACAGCGACGATCCTTCGCTCAAAAAGCTGCAGTCCTGCGCAACGATCCGATATATTTATAAAAAGCTTTACAACGAAGACGTCATTGACATCACGGAGGAGCACGAAAGAGTGGAAGATCCGTATAATACGTATCTTTATGACGGACTGCCGCCCGGCCCGATCTGCAGCCCGGGTATTGAATCCATTAAGGCCGTCCTGAATTATGAGGAGAGCGATTATTATTTCTTCGTGCTCAATGCCAAAGACGGCGTCGGCTCCCATATCTTTTCAAAAACGTACCAGGAGCATCTGGAAGCCCAAAATCAATATGGCTGATCCGATAACTGCATTTATTGACGGCCTTCTTCCGGAGGAAGCTCCGGAAGAACGGCTTCTGAGAAAATACGCCGAGGACCGCGGCATCCCGATTCTGAGACGAGACGCCGCGGCGTTTCTGCGCGTTCTTGCCGCGGCCTGCCGTCCTGCGCGGATTCTGGAGATTGGAACGGCAATCGGATATTCTGCCGCAATCCTTGGCAATCAGCTGCCCTGCGCGCAGATCGACACCGTTGAGAGCGATCTGGACCGCGTCGTGGAGGCGCGCGAAAATCTGACCAGACTGAAGCTTGAAGACAGAATCCGCGTGATCGCAGGAGACGGAGCGGACGTTCTGGCTTCGCTCTGCGTCCCCTACGATATGATTTTTTTCGATGCCGCGAAAGGCCAGTATATCCGGCTGTACGAAAATGCGCTTCGCCTGCTGAATCCGGGCGGCCTGCTGGTATGCGACAATTGTATTTTCTATGGAAAAGTAACGGAAGCACCGGAAGAAGCGGCGCATAAGCACCGGACCATCATTGCGAATCTGCGTGCCTTTTTAAATAAAATGATGACGGATCCCCGGCTTCAGGCATCCCTGGTAAACGTGGGAGACGGAATGGCGGTCGCATGCAAAATAAAAGGAGACTGTTTGAACCATGATTGAGCTTCTGGCCCCCGGCGGCAGCGAGGCGAAAATGCGGACGGCGTTTGAATACGGCGCGGATGCGGTATATCTTGGCGGAGAGGCATTCGGACTGCGCGCCAATGCGGAAAATTTTACATTGCAGCAGATTGCGGACGCCGCGGCCTTTGCCGAGCGGCGCGGGAAAAAAATTTATGTCACGATGAATATTTTCGCCAGAAACGGCGATCTGAAGGAAATGGCGCGATACGCCGCGGCGCTGTCACAAACAAAGGCGCATGGCGTAATTGTGTCAGATCCCGGCGCTTTCCTGACCGTGAGGGAAGCTGCCCCGGAGCTGCCGCTGCATGTCAGCACACAGGCAAACACGCTGAACTGGCGCACGTGCGAATTTTGGAAGAAGATGGGAGCCGTTCGCGTCAATCTGGCGCGTGAGCTGACGCTTTCTGAAATTGCAGAAATCAGCGCTGCGCTCAGGGAACGGGACTGCCGGCTTGAGCTGGAAGCGTTTGTACACGGCGCGATGTGTATGTCCTACTCCGGCCGGTGTATGCTCAGTGATTATCTTGCCTCGCGTTCCTCCAATCGCGGCGACTGTGCGCAGCCCTGCCGGTGGAACTATAAAATTACGGAAGAAAACAGGCCCGGCGAGCCTCTGCAGGCAGAGGAAACCGAGCGCGGAACATTTCTTTTTAATTCTCAAGACCTGTGTATGCTGCCATACCTGCAGGAGCTGAAAGACGCCGGAATTACATCTTTTAAAATAGAAGGCAGAATGAAAAGCGAATTTTATACGGCGATTACCGTGCGGGCGTACCGCCTTGCGATCGACGCCATGGAATGCGGCCGGCCCCTGCGGCCGGGCGAGCCGGAGACGGAAGCGCTGATGGAGGAGGTTTGCAGCGTCAGCCATAGAGATTACTCCCCCGGCTTCTATCTGGGAGAACGCGGCAGCCAGATCTACGAAACGTCGTCATACCGGAGAACTGCGGATTTTATCGGCACGGTCGACAGCTGCGAGGCGGACGGCGCGGCGTACCGAACGGTCATCACGCAAAGAGGCGCCTTTTCCGAGGGCGATTTGCTGGAATTTGTACAGCCGGACGGCCCTGTGCAGGCGCATCGGCTCGGCAGAATGTACAACGCGGCAGGAGAGCGGATTGCCCGCGCCCCGCACGCAATGATGAAGGTTACGACGAAGCTGCCGTTTCCCGTAAAACCGGGATGCGTGATCCGGCGCAGAAAAGCTACAGAGTATCGAAAAGAGTAGGACGCCCGCCGTCGTCATTCGGCGCGCCGTCCGTTCCCAGCAGGCCGGAAAGCCCCAGATGTTCATAGGCACGCGGCATGGCGACGCGGCCGCGCGGCGTTTTGCTGATAAACCCAAGCTGCAGGAGATACGGCTCGTAAACGTCCTCAATCGTCGTAGCTTCTTCTCCTGTGGATGCGGCAAGCGTGTCCAGACCGACCGGACCGCCGCTGAATTTAACGATAATCGTATTCAGCAGAGTTCGGTCAATATTGTCAAGCCCCAGCTTATCCACTTCAAGAGCGTCCAGCGCCATTGCCGCAATGGCTCCGGTAATGCTCCCGTCTCCTTTAATCTGGGCGAAATCACGTACGCGCTTCAGAAGCCTGTTTGCGATTCTGGGCGTGCCGCGCGAGCGCAGGGCGATCTCGTGCGCTCCCGTATCGTCGATTTCTACGTGTAAAATATTTGCGGAACGACGCACGATCCGGGAAAGCTCGGAGGCGTCGTACATTTCCAGCCGGCTGATCACGCCGAAGCGATCGCGCAGCGGCGCGGTCAGAAGCCCGGCGCGCGTGGTCGCGCCGACGAGCGTAAACTTCGGAAGATCCAGACGAAGCGATCGCGCGGCGGGACCTTTCCCCATGATAATATCGAAGGCGAAATCCTCCATTGCGGGATACAGAATCTCTTCTACGGCACGGTTCAGCCGGTGAATTTCATCGATAAATAAAACGTCGAAATCGTTTAAATTTGTAAGAAGCCCCGCGAGATCGGCGGCCTTCTCAATCGCGGGCCCTGTGGTGATCCGCAGGCTGACGCCGAGCTCAGAGGCAATAATTCCGGCCAGCGTCGTTTTGCCGAGCCCCGGCGGTCCGTACAGGAGCACATGATCCAGGGGCTCCTTCCTCTGCTTGGCGGCTTCGATAAACACGGAAAGATTGGCGCGTACCTTCTCCTGGCCGATATATTCTTCAAATTTCCGGGGCCGGAGACTGACGTCTTCCAGATCCTCCGGCGCTTCCGCGCCTGCTACCAGACGCTGGCTTTCTTCGTAATCCATAGTATCTCAATCCTATTCTGGCTCAGAGCCCCTGTCGGAGCGCCTCGCGCACCGTTTCTTCCAGAGACATTCCGTCTTTATACACCTTTGCGGCAAGCCGCGCAGCCTCCTTGGAGCCGTAGCCCAGTACCATCAGGGCAGATATTGCGTCGCCGGCGACGTATCCCGCAGGGATCGGCTCGGGGCTTTGGCCGCGTTCCGTTTCTGCGGATTTTATATCCTTACTGAGCTTGTCCTTCAGCTCCAGTACAATGCGCTGCGCAAGCTTCGGGCCGACGCCCTTGCTGCGGCTGATCGCCTTGTAGTCGCCCGTCGCCACTGCCAGGCTGAATTCAGAGGGAGACATCGAGGCCAGCACGGCGACGCCGACCTTCGGGCCGACGCCGCTGACGCTGATCAGCAGCGTGAAAGCGGAGAGCTCTTCCCTGGAGGCAAAGCCGAATAAGGAAATTTCATCTTCCTTGACGTTCATATAAGTATATAGCGTCACCGTTTGCCCGGTCTGTCCGAGCGCAGACGCCGTCAGATACGACGTATAGATTCTGAAGCCAACGCCGCCGACGTCAATGACGCAGAAATCAGTGCCTTTATATTGCAGAATTCCCCTGATATATTCAAACATCCGTTCTTTCCTCCATAGATACAGTCCTGTGTCTATGCGATCATTATACACATTCCGCAGGCGTTCGTCAAAGCGGGGACGGTTGGCTTTTACCGGTGGAAATGTTATAATTTCGGAGGGAAAATTTTTCTGGCGGTGAAAGATGATTATCATGGGCGTGGATCCTGGTTTTGCCATTACGGGCTATGGGATCCTGGAATATCAGAACAATAAATTGAAATTACTGGAAGTCGGAGCGGTCGAAACGAAAGCGAGAGAGCTCTTTACTTGGCGCCTCCTGCAGATTGATGAAAAGCTCACGGAGCTGCTTCGAAAGCATGAACCGGACGCGTTTGCAATCGAAGAGCTTTTTTTCAACAACAATGCCAAAACGGCCATTGCGGCCGCACAGGGACGCGGCGTTGCCGTCATGGCGGCGGTAAAATGCGGGATCCCTGTTTACGAATATACGCCGCTCCAGGTCAAGCAGGCCGTAACGGGCTACGGCCGCGCAGACAAAAACCAGGTGCAGCAGATGGTAAAAGCAATCCTGCATCTGGATCGGATTATAAAACCGGACGATGCGGCGGACGCGGCGGCCGTTGCGATTTGTCATGCGTTTTCCCATCTGACGGCGGAAAGGATCTGAGGCGTATGGAACGGATTTTACTGCATATCTGCTGCGGGCCGTGCAGCCTCTCCTGCATTGACGAGCTGCAGCGGGAGTTTCCCGGCGCGATCACGGGCTATTACGCAAATCCGAATATTCATCCATACGACGAGCTCCTGCGGCGGCAGGGCTCGGCGCGAGCCGCCTGCGCGGCAAAGGGAATCCTGCTTCTGACGGAGAACACATACGATTTTGCAGGTTGGGCAGGCTTTAAAAGTTCCCGTGCAGAGCGCTGCAAAATGTGTTATACTGTAAGAGCTTCGCTGACCGCACAAAAAGCGGCCGAGCTGAATTGCAGATATTTTACGAGCACCCTGTTCGTAAGCCCGTACCAGGATCATGAGGCGTTGCGGGAAGCCTTTTTGCAGGCGGCACAGGAAACCGGAACGGAATTTTTGTACCGGGACTTCCGGCCGGGCTTTGCCGAGGGACGGCGCCAGGCCCGGGAGCTTGGGCTTTACAGGCAGAAATACTGCGGGTGCATCAAATCATTTTACGGAGAATCGCCATGAACGAGACGGAAGAAAAGAGAGACGAAGCGAAAGAGCCGGAGGAACCGGCCTGCGGGATTCCGGAGGAGGCGCCGGCAGAGGAAGCGGCGCAGCCGGACGCCCCGGAGAAAAAGCATTTCATAAAAAACAAGGTCGTGAGGGAAATTTTAAGCTGGCTGCTGACCATCGTGCTTGCGATGCTGATCGCAATTATCATTAATACGTATTTCTTCCGGATCAGCAGAGTGTCCGGACATTCGATGCAGCAGACGTTCCAGAATAACGACATCGTATACATTTCCCGCGCGCCCTATCTTTTCGGAGACGTGAAAAGAAATGATATCGTAATTTTCGATTCCACCTTCCGCGAGCGGAATTTTCTGCTGGAAATCCGGGAAGCGTTTCAATATAACGTAATCTCTTATAAATTATTCAATGTAGAGCAGCCTACGAATTATTATATCAAGCGCGTCATCGCGGTAGGCGGAGATACGATTCAAATCCTGGAGGACGGTGTTTACGTAAACGGAACGCGTCTGGAGGAGCCGTACGTCAATCCTGAGGAAACGCCGAAATATGATAGAAATTTTTCCCAAGAGATGGAAAATGAGTTAAAAAACGGAACGACTGTACCGGAGGGAAAGGTCTTTGTTATGGGGGACAACCGGAATCACAGCACGGACAGCCGTAAGATCGGCTTCGTACCGGAGGGAGACATTATCGGAAAGGTCATCGGAGGGTGAAATGAACGGGACGCTGATTCTGATCGCCGCTACGAAAAACAAACATAAAACAGCGGAATTCCGCGATATTTTCACGTCAGTATCCGGCGGAAAAATTGAAGTTTTATCGGAAGAGGCGGCGATTGAAAGATATTTTGCCGGCGCACAGGAATACACTGCGCCGGAGGAGACTGGAAATACATTCGCCGCGAATGCGTTTATAAAGGCCGCAGGTCTGTACGCCTTTCTGCGCGAGCCGCTGCGGGCCGCCGCGAAAACGGCTCCGGTTTTGATTGCGGCAGACGATTCCGGCCTTTGCGTAGACGCTCTGCACGGCGCGCCGGGCGTTTTGTCTGCGCGCTACGCTTCCCGGAACGGAGAAAACGCTTCCGACCGGGATAATGTTGAGAAGCTGCTTTCGGAGCTGAAAGAGGTTCCTGACGAAAAACGGAACGCTTCTTTTGTATGCGCAATTTCCGCGATTCTGCTCCGAAACGAGGAAAATCCCGTGGAGCTTTATGCCGCAGAGGGGAGCCTCCCCGGCGTGATCGCCCGCGCGCCCCGCGGGACAAACGGGTTTGGCTACGATCCGGTTCTGTATCTGCCGGAATACGGAAAATGTGTGGCGGAGCTGGAGCCGGGCCTCAAAAATGCCGTCAGCCACAGAGGAAAGGCGCTCCGGCAGCTTGCATATCGATATTATGGTATATATTAAACACTGTGAAACGTATGATAAAAACGCGGTGCTCGAGGCGGTGCGGCAGATTTTCGACGCCTGCGGGACGCTGGAGGGGATCGCAGGCCTGACGGTTGCAGTCAAGCCGAATCTGGTCTCCAGAAAAAAGCCGGAATGCGCAGCTACCACGCACCCGGCCGTTGTCTGGGCCGTGTGCAGGCTGTGCCGCGAAGCCGGCGCGCGCGTCGTCATCGCGGAAAGCCCGGGCGGATTTTACGACGCGGGCTCGCTCCGCGCGACATACAAGACCTGCGGCATTGAGGAGGCGGCGCGGGAGAGCGGCGCGGAGCTGAATTTTGACACTTCCGAAACGCAGGTGGAGAATCCCAACGGAAAATATCTGAAGAAGCTGAATATTCTGACGCCGCTTGCGAGGGCGGACCGCGTCATCAATCTTGCCAAGCTCAAGACGCACGGCATGATGACATATACGGGTGCCGTCAAGAATATGTTCGGCGCGATCGCCGGTCTGGAAAAGGCGGAATATCATCTGCAGCTATCCGACTACGATGAATTTGCCGACTGCATCATCGACATTTTTCTTGCCGTAAAGCCGGTCTTCCATCTCATTGATGCAGTCGTAGGAATGCACAGGGACGGGCCAACGGCTGGCGAGCCGTATCCGCTCGGCACGCTTCTCGGCGGTTCCGACGCTTTTGAGCTCGATCTGGCAGGAGCGCGCCTGATCCGGGCGGATTACCGCAGGATTCCGGTACTGCGGCGCGCCGCGGAGCGCGGGCTTGTAAAGACGGAGCCGGATGCGATCTCATTTGCCGGGGACGCTCTGATTCCGGCGAAGGACTTTGTCATTAAATATAACGACTCTCTGAAAAAACTCCATTTTGCGGACGGAATTTTCGGACGGCTCCTGGCGGGCGCGATCCGGCCGCGTCCCGTTTTTGACAGAGCGCTTTGCCGGGGCTGCGGGGAATGCGTGAAATGCTGCCCGGCAAAGGTCATCCGGCTCGTTCCATCTCCGGAGGGAAAGAAAACGAAGCCGGCCGGACGCAGCTTCGCGCAGGTGGATTTATCCGGCTGCATCCGCTGCTATTGCTGTCAGGAGCTTTGCCCGTTCCGGGCGGTCCGCATCAAGCGTCCGCTGCTGAACCGGCTTGTCATACGAAGATAGTACGAAGGAACTGATGAAATGAACGGAATCAATATTGTGCTGGTGGAGCCTGAAATTCCCCAGAATACGGGGAATATTGTGCGTACCTGCGGCGGGATCGGCGCGCATCTGCATCTTGTGCGCCCGCTCGGCTTTGAGGTGACGGACCGGCATCTCAAGCGCGCGGGGCTCGATTACTGGCACCTGGTAGATATTACGTATTACGACGGCTTTCAAGAAGTGCTGGACCGGTATGCCGGCAGCCATTCCTTCTACTACTGCACAACAAAGGGCGCAAGACGGCATACGGACGCGCAGTATCGGGACGGGGATTTTTTTGTGTTTGGAAAAGAAAGCCGCGGGCTTCCGGAGGATCTTCTGGCCGCGCATTATGAGAGCTGCATCCGGATCCCGATGCGCCGTGATTTCCGTTCTCTGAACCTCAGCAACGCGGTAGCGGTGGTTGCCTTCGAAGCCATGCGGCAGCTTGGCTTTGCGGATCTGGAGGATACCGGACGGCTGACCGGCAGGAAAGAGTTTGGCGACTAGGATCGTTTTTCTTTGCCGTCCTCGTACAGCGCGTAGGCCTGATTCTTGGAAATTCCCAAACGGGCGGCAGCTTCCTTGAGCGCGTCGCTTTTTTTGATTACGCAGCCGGCTGCGGCCGCGTCGTTTATAATTTTTTCCGTTATCTGATATACCGTTTCCGCAGAGGCTGCGGCCGCCGGACGTTCCTGCGGTGCGCCCTCGACGACGATTACGAATTCGCCGCGCGGTTCCTGGTCCGTGAAACAGGCGAGCAGCTCGGCGGGCGTTCCACGGCGGATTTCTTCGTGCGCCTTGGTCAGCTCCCGGCAGACGGCGAGGCGCCTGCCGGAAGCGGCTGCGTTTAAGAGCTCCAGCGTTTTGATAAGACGGTGCGGCGCTTCGTAAAGAATTACCGTACGTTTTTCAGAAGCGATCATTTCTGCAAATGCTTCGCGGCTTTTCCGATCCGTACCGATAAAGCCCTCGAAAACGAAGCGCTCTGTGGGCAGTCCGGAGAGAACGAGCGCCATAATGCCGGCGACGGGACCGGGCGCCATGGAAACGGGCAGGTCCTCGGCGACTGCGGCTCTGATCAGATCTGCGCCGGGATCTGAGATTCCAGGCGTGCCCGCATCGGAAACGAGCGCGATTGTCTGGCCGCTGCGCAGCTTTTCCAGAAGCAGCGGGCCGCGCGAGGCTTTATTATGCTCATAATAAGAAATGAGAGGCTTCCTGATCTGGAAATGCGTCAGCAGCTTTTGTGTGCGCCGCGTGTCTTCCGCTGCAATCAGATCGCAGGAAGACAGAATTTCCCGTGCCCTGACGGAAAGATCTCCTAAATTTCCGATGGGGGTGGCGACGACATACAGCATTTTATTTTACCTCGATTCCTTTTTCGATCACCAGGTTTTTCCCGCCGAACAGAACGGCGCGCACAAGGAAAAGAATCGGCCGCGCTGAAAGGTCGGAGTATACGAATTGCAGCTCTTTCGGCTCCAGGCGGCAGGCGCGCAGGGCTTCCACTGCGTCGGCGAGCCGCTCAGGATGATGAACCATGAGAAAGTCGCCTCTGCTTTTCAGCAGAAACGATGCGCTTTGAGCGATCTGGGGGAGCGTGCAGGATATTTCGTGGCGCGCAAGATCCAGCCGCTCGTTTCCGCTGCGGATGCCGGCGCCGTTTCTTTTATAGGGAGGATTTGTCACAATGACGTCGAAGCTTCTGGGCGGAAAATACGCTTTGGCGTTCCTGATATCGCCTTCTACGATTCTGACGCGTCCCTGCTTCAAAGCGCCGCTCTGTTCATTTAAATGCACGCTTTTTTCTGCCAGCTGCGCCATTTCTCTCTGGATTTCCAGGCCCACGAGCTCTGCGGCTTCTGTTTTCGCGCTCAGAAGGAGCGGCAGAATTCCGGTGCCTGTGCCGACATCGAGCACACGGCTTTCTTTTTTGATATATTTTGCAGCAAAATCAGAAAGCGCTACGGCGTCGGTTCCGTAGCGGAAGCAGCCCTGCTTTTGTATGATTTTGTAATTCTTCAGGAACAGATCGTCGATCTGCTCGTCCGGCTCGATCGAAATTGTATTCATATCCAATTAATAAAAAAAGTTTGCGGTTGCCTGCAAACTTTTTCGTCAGTTGAGCTTACTGTAAAATGGCGCCGCGATTATTCCGCCTGCGGCGCGCCGACGGGACATGCGTCTGCGCACGCACCGCACTCAATGCAGGTGTCCGCGTCGATCACGTATTTTCCGTCTCCCTCGCTGATTGCCTCTACGGGACATGCCGACGCGCAGGCGCCGCAGCTGATACATTCGTCGTTGATTTTATATGCCATTTCAAAGCACCTCCCATCCATATTAAAACGCTTGTATTTTAGCACTCTGGAGCGCGGTTTGTCAAATCGGGAAGCGCATTTTTCCGGAACGCGCAGGAAAATAAATTTTACAAGATTTAAATAAGAATTTTTGAAAAAATAAGTTGATGATATTGAAGTATTATGCTATTTTTAGCAAAAATTTGGGAAATAAGAGGATTGAGGGATTGATGAAAATGAAAAAAATAAAAAAATTTATCCTAAAAGGCTTGCCTGTTTTTCTGGCGGTCTTGTTTATTCTGCAGCTTGTACCCCGCCATTTTTATGCCGCGGCGGGCGCGCGCCTTGCAAATTTCTTTGCTGGGAATGAGACCTGGTCGGTGAACCGGCAGGAGCCGCCTTTGCTTTCAGAGGAAGTCTCGGAGCCATCTTTGAAAGAGGACCTCTCTATTCTGGGAGAGCTGACGGAGAAACGAACCGCAGATACAAAATATTTCCGGATGAGCGACGGCAGCTTCCAAGCGCTGCAGTATCCGCAGGCAGTACATTATGAGGCTGATGGGACGTGGATTGAATATGACAACACGCTTCTGCCAGATGCAGCTGCGCAGGAGCTGACCGCCGCATCATCCGATGCAGGGATCCATCTTTCTAAAAAAACAAACGGGAAAAAATTTGTGCGGATTGAAAAGGATGGATACAAGCTGTCGTGGTATTACGAAGGGGCGGCCAAACGGGAAGGCCGAAGCACATCAGCGACGGACGACGGCGATCCGTCCACATTGGAGCGCATACGCTCCGAGGTGCGGTACGACGGTATTTTCCCCGATGTGGATCTGCAATATCTTTTAGACGGCGGAACCTTAAAGGAAAATCTGATCCTGCACAGCCGCTTTGCCGATAAAACGTATAGTATTGGTTATCAATGCACGGGACTGAGCCCGGTACAGAAGGATGAAAGGACAATTTATCTCAATAACGAGGCTGGAGAGACCGTTTTCGTAATCTATGCGCCGTATCTGGAGGATGCGGCCCATGCGGTCAGTGCGGGAGTGACGCTGTCGCTGACTGAGATCCAAAACGGAAAATTCACTGTAAAAATGGAGCTTGACGCAGCTTGGCTGGAAGCGCCGTCGCGCGCTTATCCGGTTACGGTAGATCCCGTTTTGCTGACGAGTCAGAGCTGGAACGATACGACGAACTGCGAAAGCGCGTATATTGCCTCGGGCACGCCGAACGCCTGCTATGGAAGAGGCGGCGCGGATTACGAGGGCAGCCTGCATGTCGGACAGGCATACGACAGAGGACAGTGCAGGGCGCTTATTAAAACGCCGAATTTGCCGGAGCTCGGGGTGGCGGATAAAGTGATCCACGCCGAACTGGCGCTGTATACAACGGAGTGCTATCCGGATATCCGGGTAGATCTGCACCGGGTGACGTCGCCGTGGAGCCAGAGCTCGGTCTGCTGGAACAGCAACGTAAAGTATGACAGTAAAATCATTGACTATCAGCTGATTCAGACCATGGATCACGGCGACGCGAACCGGAACCGCTGGCAGCGCTTTGAAATTACGGATCTTGTGCGGGGCTGGTACAGCGGCGAATTTGAAAATAACGGCGTTTTACTGCGTTCCGATGCGGAAACGGGCGCGTCGCACGCGCGCGCCTGGTTTTTGTCGAGCGGGTATCCGAGCACCTCGGCTGTGCGCCCTGTACTGCAGATTGCTTACCGCAATATGTCCGGCTACGAGGACTATTGGTCCTATACGAACGTGGAAGCGGGCCGCGGGGGCGTTTTAAGCGTCAATAACTATAACGGCAATCTTGTGTTTACGCAGCCGGTCACGATCGACGCGGGCGGAAGCCTGATGCCGGTCAGCCTGTCCGTGATTCTCAATGCGAACGGCGTTCTTGCGCCGCACGGGCATCTGTCGAATTTTGTGCAGACAAATTACCACATTTATGTGCGTTATGACGATACAACGGCCGAACATGGCTTTAAATATTTTTTAAATGATGCGGACGGCACGCGGCACTGGTTTTATTTTGAAGAGAATTCCAATACGGGAAAAGATGAGGACGGGCTCGGCTATACCCTGGAGGTGACGCCTTCGGTCTCCAAAACCGACGGCGCTAACACCAGATATACGATCACGGATCAAGATAAAAACAAAATGTATTTCAACGGTCTGGGAAATTTGACCAAGATTACAAACGCCGTGGGGAATTCTGTGACGGTGCAGTACGAGATGGCGGGGGGCGCACCGCGCATGAAAACGATCCAGGACGGAGCCGGACGGACGTATACCTTCGGGTACAACGCAGCAAACCCCACGCTGTGCCAATCCATCACGGATCCGGCGGGCCGGAAAACCATATTTGACTATTATCAGGGCACGCTGACGTGGCTCACGTTCCCGGACGGCAGAAGCTATGAGCTGGTGTACGATTACAATGATTACGTGCTGGTGCAGGTGAAATCGATCGATGGCACCTGGGTGAAAATCGGTTACGACGGCTCGGAGCAAAAACGGGTTTCCTGGGTAAAACGCGGAAGCGGAAACGATGTGCTGGAGCAATACTCCTTTTCCTACAAGCAGAACGCGACCACGGTCACGGATAAACAGAACAGAAGCTATACCTATCAGTTCAACGACTACGGACAGACGACGGGGATTGTATCGAATCAGGACGGAACAGCGCAGTTTTTCGAGCTGGAGCCGGGAAACAGCACAAGCAGAAAGGCGAACAAGCTGCTTTCTGAATCAAGAGTCGTAAAAAGCATAACGAACTATCTGATTAATCCCGGCTTTACCAGAGCCGCCAGCGACGGATACTCCCAGTATGTGGAAATTGCTTCCGGCACGCGGATTACGGCGATTGACAGCGGGCTGCAAAACGTTACGAAAAATTCCCTGAAGGTCACAAAATCGGCGAGTAACGGCGGCCGCCTGTTTCAATATCAGGATGTGACCGGGATTCCCGCGGGCAGATATACGCTGTCGGGCTATATCAACACTGGCGGTGTGAAGCTGCCCGGAAACGGAGCGTATCTCGGAATCGAGCTGCGGAACAGCGCAGGAGTACTGGTGGATGTAGCGCATATTGAAGAGACGCTGAAAACGGACGGCTGGGAGCGCCGGAGCGTCACGTTCGACCTTCCGGCCGGCCACAGCCTTCGGATCGTGGCGGGTTTTGAACCGCAGGCCTACGGCACCGTGTGGTTCGACGATTTGCAGCTGGAAAAGGGCACGGGAGAAAGCAGCTTTAATCTCGTAGAGAATTCCACGTTTCTGCAGGGAACCGCCAACTGGGAATCGGAAAACGGGAAAGCCGTCACATGGAATTACGGAGGGCCTTCCGGCTATGAACGATGCGCAAAGGCGCCCGGCACGACGGAAGAACGGTACAAAAATATCATCCAGAGCCTGGAGGTTTCCGGCAAGGCGGGAGATGTATTTCACTTCGGAATGTGGGTATCGGCTGATTCCGCTCCGATTGATAACGATACGAAGACGGACGACGCTTATTGGCCGGCTTTTAAGATCGTACTGCATTATTATGATACGATCAGCGGTTCCTGGAAGGGGTGCGTAACGAAGAACTGTAACCCGGATCTGAAGGGAAGCTGGCAGTTTGTCACGTCGGAGGCCGTTATCCCCGTAAATTACAGCCGTCTGGCGATCCATCTGATTTACGATCACAATGTTAATAACGCATATATTACCGGAGCGTTCTGCTATAAAGAGGCATATGGGCAGACGTATGATTACGACAGCCAGGGAAACGTTGTCAGCAGCGTGGATCTTGCCAATACGCGCTCGGATTTTGCCTACTATGGGAGCGTGATGGGGAAGCTCCTGAATCCGTCCGGCAGCAGATATCTGTATACCTATGACGAAAAGCAGCAGCTGACGTACGCGCTGTCCTCAGACGGGCAGCAGTACAGCTTTACCTACGACGCAAAGGGCAATATCACGAACGCCGTAGTAACGGCGAGAAAACCGGCGACCGTATTGGAAACGGGCAAGGAATATTATATTTTCAACGCGTTTTCCGGGCTGGCGCTGGACAGCGGCTGGCGCGGGATGAGCCAGAAGGTCAGCACGTTCCGGTTTATGCCCGCGGCGCAGGCGCAGCGCTGGCGGCTGGAGGCCGTTGCCGGCGAGACAGGCGTATACAAGCTCAGAGCAATGCAGTATGACGCGCAGAATTACTATCTGGACGTTTCCGATGCGCTGACGGCCGACGGCTCGCTGCTGGGCGTGCATCCCTCCAATACGGCGGCCGCACAGAAATTTAAAATTGTTAAAAAGCAGGAAAACACATACGCTATTTATACGGGGCCGACGAATTACGAGAAGCTGCTTGACGGGCAGTACGACGCGGGCAATGAAATCCTGCTGTCTAAAGATGTAAAACAGAATTCAGAGGGCAGCGGAACGCTTGCAGAGGGGAAGCGCTGGTATTTCTATCCGGTGGAGGCTACGGAGGGGAAAGAATTTGTCAGCAGCGCGGCCTATACGAACAGCGGAAATTTCGTGTCCGCGATCACGGATGAGAGAGGAAATACGACACATTACGACTATACGGAAAGCAAAGGCCTGCTCGATTCCGTCACGGATCCGCTGAACCGCGTTACGAATTATACCTATGATGCAAACAGCCGTCTGACGGGCG
Organism: uncultured Clostridium sp.; assembly: GCA_900543695.1. GTDB lineage: Bacteria > Bacillota > Clostridia > UBA1212 > UBA1255 > Egerieisoma. The sequence goes on from UQSG01000027.1 coordinate 30,558, forward strand.
TTTCCTCGCAGGGCGCCAGCGCTTCGTACAGCTATGAGAACGACTTTCTGTCGGAAATCCGGGCCGGTGACACCGTGCGGTATCAGTTCTTCTATGATCAGTTCGGACGGCCGACCGATATCAAGGTCGGAAACGGAACGACTTACCGGACGCTTACCGGAAAAACGTACAATGCGGCGGGGCTGCTGAGCCGGCTGACGTACGGAAACGGCGATTATTCAGACTATACGTATGACAGTCTTGATCGGCTGACCGAATGGCGATATAATGGGGAAGCTTCGCAGAGAGCGGAATACGCGTACGGCTCGGACGGAAGGCTCTCTCAGACCACGGACTATCTGGCCGGCACGAGAACCCGATACATCTATGACCTTGCGGGCAGAATTACGTCGATCCGGGAATATGAGGGCACGGCCGCAGCGCAGAACCAGCTGAAGACCGCGACGGAATATACCTATGCAGATAAAACGAACAATCTGACCGGGCTCCGGCACTTCAGCGAGCTGGGGACGCAAAGCATCGGCTTCCGGTACGGAGATGCGGCGGCGGGCGAAATGCCGGACCGGATCTACGGAGTGACGTGGAACGGCGCGGAAAAGCAGAGCTACACGTACGACGGGCTGGGAAGACTGACGAACAGACAGCTTAAGCCCTCGGCGTCCATAACGCTGAATCATTCCTATACGTATGCGGACGCCGCCGGAAATAAAACGACCTCGCTGGTCGAAACGCTGACGACCGCCGCAGGAACATATACCTACACATATGACGCGGCGGGAAATATTTTAAGCATTTCAGACGGCGCGTATCTTCTGAGCTATCAGTACGACGGACTGAACCGGCTCATCCGGGAGAACGACGAGCGCGCGGGGAAAACGTATACGTACGAGTATGCGCAGGGAAATATAACAAAGAAAAAGGAGTACGCCTACACAACAGGAACGGTCAGCGGAACGCCGCTTAACGTGACGGAGTGGGAGTACGGAAATGCGGAATGGGGTGATCTGCTAACAAATTGGAACGGCCAGCCGCTGGAATATGATTCGATCGGAAATCTGACCGCCTTCGGAACGGAGGGAGCCGCCCGAAGGGAGCTGTTCTGGAACGGCAGACAGCTGAAATCGATCCGCCTCGGCCAGGGCGCGGCTGCGACAAGTATTTTATACGAGTATAACAGCGACGGACTGCGCATCAGCCGAACAACGACCGATGCGGACGGGCAGGCGGCCGTAACGAAATATATTTATAACGGAGACATCCTGGCAGGAGAAATAAGGGACGACGGCAAGAGCCTCCTGTTCTATTACGACAATAATGGCCAGCCCTTCGGGCTGCGGTATAACGGGACGGATTATTACTATCTGAGGAATCTCCAGAACGATGTCGCCGCCATAGCGGACGGGACGGGAGCGATAGCCGCGCGGTATTATTACGACGCGTGGGGAAACCTGCTGAGCGTTACGGACGGAGCGGGCCATGCAGTCACGGATGCGGAGCATATCGGGCTGGTCAACCCGATCCGCTACAGAGGGTATTATTATGACAGCGACACGGGGTACTACTGGCTGAACAGCCGCTATTACGATCCTGTGGTTGGGCGGTGGATTAGCCCTGAACCCAATGTATATGATGGCGAATTTGATGAAAACGCTGGACTAATTGGATACAATGTATATGCCTATTGTGCGAATAATCCTATTATGTACAAGGATGAAACTGGAGAAAGCATCACGCTTTGTATATTAATTGGAGCTGGGATTGGATTAGTTGCAGGTGGTGTATTTGGTGCATACAGAGCCAACAAGAATGGCTATTCTCCCAGTGATGGCTGGAAGTATTGGAAGTATGTTGTTGGCTATGGCGTTGCCGGAGGCGCAATTGGAGCACTTGTTGGTTGGGGGGCAGGAGCTCTAATTGCCAAATACGGCGTAGCAACCGCAGCCACCTCTATTACCAAAGGCGGCGGTGCAAGGTTCCCATCGTTTAGCGCTCTCAAGCGTTCCTTGGGTTCTGCCGGAAGAGGCAAGCAATGGCATCATATTGTAGAGCAATGCCAAATAGGTAAGAGTGGATTCTCTAAGTATTGGATACAGAATTCAAATAATGTCATAAATATAAGCAATTCTGTTCACAACAAAATCAGTGCATACTATAGTAGTATTCAAAATTTTACAAATGGTATGACATTCAGAAATTGGCTTGCTGGACAGAGTTTTAAAACACAATATGAGTGGGGAATTAAAGTGTTAAGAATGTTTGGAGTGAAAATATGATAATAGACTATAAAGAACAATATCTTTTTTATTGTGCAAATTTATGTGATTGTACCACTAAAGAAGATGTAAAACGACACAATGCAGCAATGAAGCAACTGGGCAAATTATATCATCAAATCGAGAGTGAAAAAGATAAATCCTTCTTACTAGAATTATTACAAAACGAGAATGAGCGTACTAAAGCACTTGTTGCGGCGCACTGTCTGGGGTTCGGCGTATATATTTCAGAAGCAAAAAAAGTTTTGTCAGTGTTAGCAGAAAGCAAGGCTAACCCTATTTTAGCCTTTGAAGCACAGGCAACATTAGATGTTTGGAAACAGCAAGGTTACTTAAATTTTTAATTACACTATACCAATAAGCATCGCCTTTTGGGAAGAAAAGTCAAAGGCATTTGTACAATCCCAAGACCTTAAAAAGGTTTCAGGAGATTCCTGACAAGTGCCGTGGTAGTCCAAAGGCGATGCTTGCGATATAATAGCATTGGTGATAGGGAGACCTCCCTATGCCGATATTCATGCCTAAGGTATAATGAGGGGAACCGGTCTGACGCGGAGATGCATGAATGGAAGAATAGGAGAAAATTTCTATATTTTTGAGGAGATTACGCGAACCAGACATATGGAGATTCACAATCTCGGAAGGAGGTAAAGCAGCATGACATATGAAGAAGAAATCAGGTACAGGGAAGAACTGTTTATAAAGATACGCAATAAAATCAAGCTTACACCGGAGGAACGGCTATGGATGGAAACGCATCCGGTATATAACAGTAGCTTGGGATATCCGTTTCTTAAGATTGCAATTGAAACGCTTGCAGCGAACAAATGGTATACACTCAAGGTAAAGCTGGAATCGATCGCATATGAGGAGAAAATTGCGCCGATAATTTATGTTCCTGCCAGTAAGGGAAAGGTTCTTACTGGATTTTACAGTGTTCGACTTCTACGGCAAAGAGAGCCGGGGAAAACCGATACAGATGCTGGAATGCGAACTGGCGCAGCAGGAAGAGATGAAAGTAAAATATCTGTCTGAATTAGGACTTTTATCTGTACATTACAGCTGCAGATATTATGTGGAATGGGAAAAGCGGTATAGGATTGCGTCATCAATGGGTGCAAACATAAGTTTTGCAATGGTCCGAGAACCTGTTAATGATCAAACGGTACGATACCGCTGCAAATTGATAGAGAATCATGTGAACTCCGGACGCCTGTCAGCGCCCGGGATAAAAAGAGGTGTCCTCAATCGCTGTGAGAGGTCATGGATTTGTAATGCATCTGCAACAAATTCCGGTTAAATCCTCGTATTTCCGTCATTTTCGGTTACCCAAACGTTAATCGGATACAACAATATACGATCCAGACGCCGCAAGGCGCTGCATGGTCTCTCAGGAAAGATGTTCTGGAGGGTTTTTTTGATTTTGGTATCTTTCTGAAGAGAGGTGTGATACTATAAAAGAAATCGATAAAACAGACTGGAGATATTTTACTTTTGCTTAATTTTATTGTGGGGCGGATCATATGAATGAACTTAAATCCATTGTAAAAAAACTTATTACTCATAAACATGAGGAGGAATGGTTTGAATTTAAAGAAAACTGGTTTGAGTCTCATGCGCTGGGCGAATATATTTCAGCTATGTCTAATGCGGCGGCAATGGTGGGCGTGGAATATGCGTACTTTGTATGGGGAGTAGAGAATAGTACTCACATAATAAAGGGAACAACTTTTGACATCCATCAAGATGTTAAAAACGAGCCGCTCAAACACTATCTGGCGCGGATGATCAAACCGGATATAAGCTTTGATTTCCATGAAATGGAACTGGAAGGCAAACGAATTGTCGTACTTGTGATACCCGCTGCAAAAATGGTGCCTACCGCATTTGATCGTGTGAGATATCTTCGGATTGGATCCAGTAAAGTGAATTTGATGGAATATCCGGACAGGGAAGCTAAGCTATTTGATGTTCTTAAAAATGGTTTTCCGACAATTGAAAATACTGAATCGGAATTTCAGGACCTGACCTTTAATAAATTGTTTGTTTACTATGAGGCAAAAGGCATTACTCTGAATAAGCGTACATTTAAAAAGAATCTCGGGCTCTTAACGAAAAATGGGAAATATAATCTGATGGCACAGTTGCTTTCTGACAATAGCCATATTCCGGTTCGTTTTTCCCTGTTCTCGGGAGAGTCAAAATCAACAACAATGTATTCTGTCAGGGAGTTTGGGAATACTTGTCTGTTGTATTCTTTAGATGATGTGCTTCGTTATGGGGAAGTATTGAATATTCCACAGGCAGATGAAAGAAATCGTATTGTAGAACGTAAGGAAGTGCCGCTGTTCCATGCTGAGGCGTATAGAGAGGCGGTAATCAATGCATTTGTGCATAATTTATGGATAGATGGTAATGCACCGATGTTTACGGGATTTCGGGACAGAATTGAAATATTGTCACGGGGGCACCTGCCGCCGAAGCAGACAGTTGAAGGCTTTTTTGCCGGGGAATCAGTTCCGGTCAACCAGAAACTGTCGGATATTTTTCTTCAGCTTCATATAAGTGAACGTTCTGGGCGTGGTGTACCTAAAATTACGGAACTTTATGGTGAAGACTGTATTGAACTTAGAGAGAATAGTATTGTGGTGACGATTCCTTTTGAACGGTTAGAGACAAAGGTATATGCACCAGTTGGTGATGAAAATGTACCAGTTCAGGAAGAAAATGCACCAGTCGGTGATGAAAATGTACCAGTTGAGAATGAAAATGTGCCAGATAAAAAGGACAAGTTAGCCATGATCTTGGGATTTTGTTATGAGGCTAAATCAGTATTAGAAATAGCTGATTATCTTGGATACAAAGATAAGAGGAGCATAAGAAAATATTTAAATGTACTACTATCACAGGGGCGGATTTCTATGACGATCCCGGACAAGCCAAACAGTAGTAAACAGAAGTATATTACAATAAAATAGCAAGTAATGAAGTGTTTGAGGAAAATAAGAGAGGTGGACTGGGGGGTGCGGACATTTTCTTGGACTGGTTATGCAACCATCCCAAGGCTCTGTCGG
>UQSG01000028.1 GCA_900543695.1 uncultured Clostridium sp.
TTGCCAAGCGATATTTTTTAGCCACAAGTGTTACAAAAAAGCTTGACCACAACAAAGATCATGACCAATCAGAGTACCATTGATAAACTTATCGAGATGCGTCTGTCATCCATGGCAGATGCTTTTCGGATCCAGATGAATGATTCTGCAATGAAGGAAGTGCCGTTTGAAGACCGCTTTGGCATGCTCGTTGATGTAGAATATACAAATCGTAAAAATAATCGCCTGAAAAGGTTAATCCATCAGGCAGAACTTGAGCAACCCGACGCCAGCATCGCAGCCATCGACTATCAATCCGGTCGGAAGCTGAACAAAGCTTTGATCAGCCGTCTGGCAACCTGTGAATACATCTCAGAGTACCGCAACATTTTTATTACCGGAGCAACAGGAAGCGGTAAGACCTATATGGCATGCGCTTTCGGTATGGAGGCATGTAAACACTATTACACTGTAAAATATGTCCGTCTTCCGGATATGTTGCTGGACCTACAGGCAGCCAGGGATTCCGGCACCTTTACCAGCGTGCTCAAGAAATACACGAAACCGGTTCTGTTGATTATTGATGAATGGCTTCTGCTCAAACTGACCGAGCCTGAAGCCAGAAATCTTTTTGAACTGATTCACAAACGCAGGAAAAAATCATCAACGATCTTCTGCTCTCAGTTCCGGGAAAGCGAATGGTATCAGCAGATCTGCAGCGGTGAGAGCACTCTTGCAGATGCCATCATGGATCGTATTTCATACGACTCATATAAAATCAACATCGAAAGCATCGATCCATCTAAAGACCTTTCCATGAGAGAGGTATATGGTCTGAATCCTGCTCAGGCTGAATAACTATCAATAGGTGGCTCCGTTAGTCCGGACAGGTGGCTCTCGCCACACCGGACTGGCGGCTCCGCCGCACTGTAATATTCACCATACATCTCGTTGGTACATTCCGTGAACTTTTCGAGAATCTCTATTTCCTCGTCATTCAGACGTTTCTTCAGATCTTCCTCGTGCCGCACGATGTAACCAAGCAGTTCAGAATACTTGCTTCCTTTCTTGAAGTCCCTCTCGCACGGGCTGATGTTACCGTACCATAATTCTTCAATAATGTTCATTCTGCACCTCCGTGATAAAGAGAGAGCGGCTCCGCATCGGGAAATCCCGATTCAGAACCGCTCTGTTTTTGTTTTTGCTATTTACTTTTCTTTTTCGTACCATATGTACTACCTCCTTTTCTTGGTAGCACACACAATATCACAGAAAGGGACGGAAGCCCAGAGAAAATCTAATATAATAACGATTATTTATTATATACCAATCTCTTTCAAGTCCATTGCTTCTTGTTCCAATTTGCAATCGTTATCCAACATGAAGCGAATCGTATCTTCATATTCAGAATCCAACAACATAGCAAGCCTTTTCTTGTCGTTCTCGGTTAATTTTTTTGCAAACGCAAGGTTTTCTTTCAAGGTCTCGGCATCCATTTTGTAGGGTCTGAAGTTGATCTCTGTTCGTTTGCGCAAATGCTCGAGGATATAGAATCCTCCTGCATCGATATCACCGAAATGCAGAAAAATCTTGTTTGGATTTTGATTATAAACTCTTCTTATGAAGTTTCTTCGATTTGTATTATGATATCCGCCAAGATAGATTGCGAAAGCATCCGTACAATTGAACGCATTGAATGTTGTCAAGTTTTCAATAGTGATAACAGTACTACCTAAAACCTCAATAGAGTCAATATTTTTCAACATAACAGATGATATCGCAATATCACCATCCATTTTTGAAAAATCAATCTTCTGACCGCAAATAGATATAGTACCCGCACCTTTGAAATAAACATGACCGGGATTTTTTACGATGCTCAAATCAGCAAGAAGTGTTTCTTTTTCCGGAAAATCACCGTACTCATAAAGGAGTGAAACAACTTTAACGCGAACTCGTTCAAAAGCTTTTGAATCTCCTAAAACTTTTATTGAAAAATCGCGCTCGAACATTTCATTCTCGACATTGGTTATCTCAGATACAACTTTGAGTGCAGTTTCAAAACCAGGGAGGTCATCGTCAAAAAACTCAACAGATTTATTTAAGTTAAGTCTTTCAAGCTGGCGGACACAATACGCTGACAGTATTACATTTGCATCTTTGTAATGCAAAAGAAGGTTTCTTAACTCGCTGACAGTATCAGTTTTGGGTTTCCTGTCTATGTAGGCATAGATATCATTCAATTTAGTGATAATCAAAGCGACTCTTTGGACTACTCCGTTTTTGTATTTTTTTACTTCGATATATCCTTGCCTTTCAAGATGATCTATACTTTCATTTACTGCGCAATACAACTCGAACTCAGAATCATCTTTGTACTTTGGAAAAAGAGATTCCGGTTGTATAGTAAAGCGTTGCGTTACTTGGTTTGTACCAATGAAACTTTTACTTCTTTCGTATTTATCGAGGAGCGCATTCAATATTTGCTTTTCATATTTGATCATAAATTATACTCCTCAACTATGCTCGAGTAGCCGTTTCGATATGTTACCAATATTGTGTCAACATATTCGCCAATGGTTTCAATTTTGGCAGGCGGTGTTGCCAAGATAATTTGGAAGTTCTGTGAGCGGAAGAACTGCATCATACTCGCAATTCGATCATCATCCATCTTGTCAAATGCCTCATCAAGCATAATGATTCTGATCGTTTCTCCAACACTATACATTTGTGCAAAAGAGGCAGCGATAGCAACGTAATACGGTGTTTGTGTCTCTCCGCCACTTTTTTCACCGTAAATTTTAGAGAAGAATTGCGACTTGCCATCTTTCGAGACAATTTCAATATCATAATCCAAGTATTCGCGGTAATCCGTATACTCAGCCAGAATCTTCTCTCCATACTCATCCGATTCGGTAAGTTTAGAGAAAAGAACTTCCATTTCACCATGATATTTTTCTTCGAATTCACTAGCGAAAAGAGTGAGACCACCAAGATTGATATCTGAAGTTATCATCTCAAAAAGGCCTTGCTTCATGCGATGAGCAGACCAGTGGAACTTATAGGAATCATTGCCGTAATAAATATTTCGCAACGCTTTATTGAGATTCTTGAAAATATCTTGCGCACTCTCAATGTTTTCTCGCATACGTGCAAGGAAATTTTCTCGAAATTCAAGTTCACATGCTTCTTTTGCTTTGTTCAATTTCTCCTCGTACTCAATTAAATTATGATTTGACAAAGTGCGGTATTCATCTGCATATGCAAATATTACTTGTTCGCCGGTACCGTATTCGCCTTCCTTATAATTTGTTTGCAACTTAATTAAGGCATCTCGTTGAACCTTGTATTGATTGTCAAGCACTGACTTCCTACGGCCGTAGTTCTCATATATTGTTCCGGCCTCTTTTGTCTTGCTATGTTCTGCATATTTCTGTTTAGCAGCAACAATTGCATCGTGATCGCCATTACTTAATTTTTGAATTTGCATTTCATGTTCAGAAATCTGATTTTGCAAATTAGTTGAATACTCATTGAGATCAGAAATATCACGCTTAAGATTAATAGTAATTGTTTTTAAATCATCTTGCTTCTCGCTCAGAACAGCTACACGATTGCTACAGTCTTTCTCCTTGAATTGCAGTTCAATAATGTTGGGATCATTTTGTGCATCATTCAATTCTGCTGTCGCTTGCTGAATTTTCTTCTTGATATCATCAAGCTCAATCGGCGCAGAAAGATACAGCTTAATAAAACCAAAATTGCACTCAGAGATATATTCAAGTGCAGTATTGATTTCTTTTATCTTAGCCTCTAAATTGTCACATTCTTCTTTTGCGCTCTTGAAATCACTTTCGGCTATTTCAAGCTGACGCTTTAATGCGAATTTTCCGATGTAAGGAACTCGGTAAATATCCTCAGGTATCTTTCTAAGACCTTTACCTTGATATAACATACAACTTGAAGTGATTGCTATAGAATGCTGTTTTAATTCAAAAACCTCGTCACAAAGAACCACACGACCCATCAAGTAATTGGCATATGCTTTTGCATATCGGTTTTTACTTGAAACAACGGAAGCCAATGTGTTGTCCTGGGGTTCGTTTTTTAAATCCAACGCCTGAGTATTTATTAGAGCAACACCTTCGATCTGTGCTTTGAACCGATCGTATACTTCAGCTGCAACATCATAATATTGAGGTTCCACAATAATATTGAATCGCTGCGTATTAAGATAGCCTTCTACGGCATTTTGCCACTCGGGTTTAGTGATTTCTAACAAGTCAGCAAAAACTCGAACATCAGAATCGATTGAGCGATTATTGAATTCTTTTTTTATCGCCTCTTTCAATTTAACAGTATTCTGCGGGTATGTAATTTGGTTTTTACGGAGTTTGTCTATTCTTTCTTTGATCTCAGAGAGATTTTCTCTCAGAACGTTTAACGCCTGATTTCTTTCCGCTTTTGCTCCATTTAATTCTTCGTTTGATTTTTTGAAAAGAGAATTTAAAATAACAAAAAGCTCATCTCTTGATTCTTGGGGTGTGATAGTCTTTCCCAAATTCCGAACGACAAGAGAATTGATGCTTTCGGGGATGTTAGGAATATATTTAAGCGCACGTATCACATTTTCAAGTTGTGCTTGTAAAACTTGAATATGCGCAGCGGCAGTGGATTGATCCTTTTCGAGCAATTGTAAATCTTGCTTTAATTTTTCGATTAACTTGCTACATTCGTTGTTGCTGATATCAATTCGAATCGCTTGTAAACTCTCTTGCTCTGATTTCAATTCCTCGGATATTTTATCGAAATCAGTTTTTCGGGAATGTAATTCCTGCGTTTTTCGTTCGAGATTCTTTTGGCTCTCTTCGATTTTAGTCTTTTTATCCTCTATCTCTGCGATTTTCAAGAGGATATCTATAACAAGAATGTCTCTTTGGATTTCATCCATCTTGTCATTGGTTTCAATTATTTTTTGTAAATGTGTAATCTGTTTCCGCACTTCTTCGATAAGCAGTTGCATTTCTCTTAAATTGCGAATGTTTTCACGCAAAACTTCAACTTCAACATGCTTTTCGGGGAGAATAAACTGTGTGATAAATTTTTTGACATTATCCATAGGCTTAAAAGCCAGCGACTTAGGTATCATATCAAAAAATGTATCATCCAAATTACCAAGCCGGCGTTTGAAACGCTCTTTTGCTTCTCGTGTACTTCTGATTGGATTTAACTTTTTGCCGTTATTTTTGAATTGTTCATCCGTTGCAGGCTTGTTATCGACTATAAAGCTAAATCCATCAAGAGATCCCTCTTCGCAGAACCAGATGCGTTTTATCTCCGATTCTTCGTCCGGAGAATCAAACTTTGCACCAAGTACAAAAAAGCGATCTTTGCTTTCTTCATAAAACTCAAGAGCAACATAGGATATTACACTGTTTTTGCGAACGTAGGCATTACCTTCTTCGCCGGTTTTACATCTTACGTATCCCTTAAGATCACGTTTACTTTTCTCGTTAGCTGCAGGATTGAATCTTCGGGTATTCGTGGTTAGTATAAGCTGGATTGCATCTAATATCGTGGACTTGCCGGATGCATTCTCACCACTGAGCAAACACGAACCGTTTACATCGATTGTTTCGTTGGCAAAGTAATGCCAGTTGACGAGTTTAATTCTCGTCAGTTTCTTCGTTGTCTGCGGAGTCGTTTGTACCAAAAGAATCACCTCCTATTGAATATTTATCGAGCTTATCTTTTGCACTTTGATATAAATCATCAAGACTTGATACCGTTACAGCAAATAAAATAGAGGGGTATATCAAAATTCTTGTATCAGGATTAGACATGTCTGCGTCAAGCTTGCCGATTAAGTGATAGCGTTGAAACATTCCGAGCGTATTTCTCATCGCAGTTTTATCAAGCTTTGCATTCATTTTTAACATGCTATACTTATCATAGATTTCCTCTGCGATGATAATAACATCATCAATCTGAGAGAGCTGCTTTCTTTTTTCAATATAAAGAAGTCTTAAAATCAAAAGTAAAATGCTTTCAATTTTTTTCAAATGGATTCTGCCTGTTCCTAATGGATTGTTTAGTCCTATCACTCCATTTTGTTCGTCTATAATAAGCTCATATCCAAGAATATCAAAATATTCAATAAAAGCATCCTTGTTGTTAAGAATGTAATTATAGTCGGAAGCGGTATCTTTGTGTTTTTTCAAAAGAAAACACTCTCCAAGCAACTTATTTGCCGCACTTTTGAATTTATCTTTTGAAATATGTTCAAACACATTTGCTATTTCCATTATTTATACCTCCTCCTAATTTCAAAATCACGAAATCTAAAGCCTTGTAAAGAAATGATTTCTTCTTTTTGTTTTACACTATACTCTGACTTGGTTGAATGTCCATACAGACTGATAAAAATAACACGAATCAAATCACGTTTTGTTTCTATCGGTATATCAGATGCCAGTATCATATTCCTGTCTGACAGCAAAGTTCCTACATACTGTTCAACATTCTTTTTTGAAAATCTATTTTTATTCTTTTCTGATATGGCGATTCTTCGTAGTTCTCGTTCCTCATCGGTCATATCGACGGGCTCGAATATGTCTTCCACGTCAGTGATTTTACGAGAAATTGCAACTGTCTTGAGAGACTCTCCACTGAGAAAACCGTGAGAAAAGATGTTAAATAATGCACAAATATCATCCGAAGCATCTTCAGTTAAGTTGTTTTGCTCCTCCCGATTATAACACTCAGCTATGTATTGCAATATTGTCGAAATTTTACCTTCCGTGTTATTGGTGTTGAGAAGCAAAAACTTTGCTCGTTCGACTGCATTTTTCAGATATTTAGAATGCTTTTTATCTATCTCCGAAACAATCTCATCGTACGATCTGAAGCTATCAATGATCGCAGAGATTTGAGCTTTTACTTCATCCTCTGCGGTATAGTAATCGTTTTCGTTCTCGATGTTCTGATACCCTTTAACTGTGCGCTCGAATGTATCGCGATCATTTAAAATGTCTCTAAGTCGCCCAATAATCGTATTACGAAAACGAGAAATATTCTCTTCAGTTTTAATTCGATGATATGCTTTCGAACCGATTTCATCGTGATACTTAAAGAAATCACTAATAATCTCTTCCGATGTTTTATCGGCAGTAATGGCTTCAATATACTTTTTAATGCTGGTATTGAGTTTTTTGAGTCCATCAAAAAGAGCGTGCGTTCTTTCAAAGACTGGTCGCAAAACTTGAGGATATGGTCTATCCAATAGTTCTTCATTAGTGAGAGTGGAGTATATCATTGCAATCTCACTCTGATACTCCATTTCTTTTGGATTGGAAATATCCAAAAATGTTTTCACTACCGTTACTGCGTAGTCGGGCATAATAATTTTAGCCATTTGGTTATTTGATATTTCATACTCGACCCATCCGAAATCCTTAAGCTTGCGCAAAAAGGTAGTGGCTTTTGAGCGAGAATCCTTGAGTATTTCTGACTCATCTTCAAACTCAATATCAGAAATGTTTGATCTTTCAAAATAATCCGATAGCTTCGATACAAGGATTTCACGATCTATGCCATAGGAAAGCTCCGAACGATAGGAGTCATAAATGATCGTCAGACAATCAAGATATATAGTTTTAAATTGGCTTGTGAGTGGCTTGAAAAAGTTTTCGCCCACAACATCAAATATGTTCATTTATGTCCTCCTTTCATATTTGGAAATTCATCTTAATATCAATCAGCGGCTTTACCGCTTTTGATCCATTCATCAACTTCGCTTATCTTAAACTTCCAACTGCGCCCTACCTTACTCGCAGGCATCTTCTTTTCGTTGATCCAGGTGAGCAAGGTGTCACGGCTCACCCCAAGATACTCGCACATCTCCTTAGTGGAGCACCAACGTTCGGGCATGTTTTTTATTTCTTGCATGATAAACCTCTCTGTTTATACAATTATACATAATATATTATATCATATTTTCTTGCTATTTTCAATGGATTATTGCGGAATTATGCGGAAGTAAATCGAAATTATTTGTAAATTGCCGAATTTTATTTGGCTGCTTTCGGTTTGCAAAACGAAAAAGCCATAGCACAGAACTCAAATGAATTCTATACTATGGCTTTTCTTGCACTCGTCAATCGGCTGATTTCATAGGATATTCAAAACATCCTTATGAGAAGTAGCCTTTTAAGCGGTTTTTTTATTTCTGTACACGTTTATTCTGTCGCCCCAAAATATGAAAGGGGTGAAAATCGTGAACGCGAATATGCTCAAAGTCGGCTTTTCAGCAAACTATTCTGTGACATAATAGCGGAGCCCGGCAATTTCAGATTATAGTATAATGCTTTCTAAAATGAATATAATATCACATCATGGCAAGAAAAATTTACGTATCCGTTCTCGCAGAATTTAATACCGAAGGCAAAATTACACCGCGCGCCGTTCTCTGGCACGACGGCAGGATTTTTGAAATCGACAGAGTATTCAGCAAAAATTCCCATGCGGCATTTCAAAGCGGAGGGTACGGCACACGCTATAGGATCCGGATCTCCGGAAAGGTTACTTTCCTGAACTATCAGGAGGGACGCTGGTTTGTGGAAATCGGCACGTGACCGCAAAGCGGAGCCGATACATACTTTATCATAAATAAGAGGCGTTGCTTTTCCCGGAAGAACAGGTATAATCAGACTGAAATAAAAAATATATCGGGAGAATGCCTATGAACAAAGTAAAAATTACAGTGCTGAAGACAACCCTGGATCGTGAGCTTGCCGCGGAATACGGAGCGGAAGGATTCACCGCCTGTCCCATGCTGAAAGAGGGGCAGATTTTCTATGCCGATTACGCCAGGCCGGAGGGCTTCTGCGACGAGGCGTGGAAAGCCATATATCAATATGCTTTCGCACTTGCGCACGGCGCGGGAACGGGCGTTTTTTATTACGGAGACTGGATCCGCACTCCGGGCGTCGCGATCTGCAGCTGCAACGACGGGCTGCGTCCTGTTATTTTCAAGCTGGAGGCTACAGACCAAAAATCGGAGCCGGACTATGTGCCGGTCCGGTAAACGTCTCACAGAAAAGAAGCTCCGCAATTTTCGGTTTGTACTTTTATAAAGCGTATGCTATAATCACCCGCAGCAAGTAAATTCTAATCAAAAACGGGAGGCTGATCAGAATGCCGAATTACAGAAAGGCCAGCTGCACGGGGGACTCTGTCACCCTTAAAAACGGACTTATGGAAGTCGTATTGTATAAAAGGCTCAGCGGATGGGGCTTTGCAGAGCTTTTTGACGCGCGGGGGAGACTGATGGGGGTGCTGGAGCACCTGGGGGAGCTGCTTGTGCGCGATCAGGAGCTGCCGATGCGTCTGGAAGCGCAGGACTATCTCCTTCGAATCGAAGAAAACGGCGATCAGACGCTGGTCTTTTCCGTTTCGTCGATGAATGTGCAGAAAAAGCTGGATGGAACGTCGTTTTCAAACTGGATGCATTATCCTTTTACCGAGGAATGCCTGACGGGAACCGTAACGCTTACGCTTTGCAAAGATCGTCCGATTCTCCAGCTCAGGCATGAACTCGAAGCCAAGCAGAACATGTACGTAAAATATCTGCGCGGTCCCTGGCTCAAGATCGGAGAGGGCGCGTTTGGCGGGACGAAGGACGATGCGATTCTGCCGGGGGTGGAATGGCTTTCCGGCGCGGAGTGGTCCAGCGGAAGCGACTGGTTCCGTGAGCCGTGGTATCATAAATATGCGCCGGTTCCGAACAAGGTTGCCATTCCCTGCATGACGCTTTCGAAGGACGGAACGGCGATCGGACTGGCCTGGAATCCTGTAAAATGGGCGACGCGCTGGTTCAATTACCGAAAGCATTTCGCACAGCCGGTCTTTGCGGTGCCAAATTTCGTAGACAGAACGGATAACAGTCTGTTTGGTCTGATGGTGCCCTCCGCGCAGGACGAACGCGACGAAAATCAAATATACGCGGATCCGCCGCTTGAAATGCATCTTGGCCAGA
This sequence comes from uncultured Clostridium sp., assembly GCA_900543695.1. Lineage (GTDB taxonomy): Bacteria > Bacillota > Clostridia > UBA1212 > UBA1255 > Egerieisoma. Next base: position 10,016 of record UQSG01000028.1, read on the forward strand.
TGGTGCGTTTTGAAAGCGAAATTTTCCTCTGTCAGGGAAATGCGCAGGATGCCCTGTGCGACTGGGTAATCCGTCACGGGCTGCCGGCCCTGCCGCAGGAGGACGACACGCGGGAAGGCTATCTTGCGGCGCTGGATAAAATTGCAATGCATTACGCCACAAACCTTTGGAAGGATGGCGCCGGCTTCGGCAATCCGCAGCAGGGCTATTCAAAAGGCGTTCCCGCCTTTTTGCGGAGATATGTAAGCGAGCGGGGCGGCGCTGCGGCCGAGGCGCTGAGGGCGAAAATCGAGTGGTGCGACAAAGCGGCCGCGGCTCCGCCTGCTGCTCCCGAACTGGAGGCGCGCATTCACAGAGGCCGGAAAATTCTGTCCTGGCAGCGGGAGGACGGCGCGTTTCCGTTTGAACCGGACGGAAGACATAAAGGAAAAGACGACTTTGTCGTGGCGCGCGAGTTTGCCGAACCCATGGGGCAGAGTGGAGATACGGCGCTGAGCATGTGCGTTACCGCGGCGCTGGAGCTGCTTGACATTGCAAAATGTCTGCCTGAAGGGGCCGAGCGCGCTTCTTTTACAGAGGCGGCGCGCAGAGCACTCGACTACTGTATGGATATGACGCGGCCGGAGGGCGGCGATTATTGGGAGACGCCGCTGCACGCGCCCAATCTGCTGGCCGCCGGTCAGGCTGCCGTCGCTTATTACGAGGGCTTCCGCGCGTTTGGCAGCGAGGCGTATCGTAAAAAAGCGGTATACTGGATCCGCAGCCTGCTTCCGTTTACGCATCTGTGGCAGCCGGAGAAAATCCCGATGCTGTATAATACAAAGCCGTGCCTTTGCTCAAGCGACTGGTATTTTGCAAACTGGGTACGCGATCATGTTCAATGGGAAGTGCTGCAGGTCTTCAATATGTCCTGCGACCGCGGAATCGACTGGGCGGAAGAGGATCCCGCCATTGACTGGCATCTTTTCCACCGCGGCATTACTTCCGCGGGAATCCGCTGGCTTGTAGATCACACGGAGGAAAGCTGGATGCCGCATAATAAGCCGGAAACGTATGCGCCGTACGCCGAGGGACTGTTTGACGGCTGCTTCCCCGATACGTTCAACTGCGTGACCGGAAATTACGGCGGAATGGTGATCCCGCCCGATACGATCGCAAGAAACATCTACGCCATATTAGACGGCGGCTTCGGAAAATAAACGGAATTTTCGAAGAGAAAGGAAAGACGGATGGAAAAATCCTCGTAGATAACGGACAAGAATTTGATTTCGGGAAGACCTCTCGGGAATATGCGGCATACCGCGATATTTACCCGAAGGAGCTTTACGAGCGTCTGTATTCCCTGGGAGTCGGAACGAAAGGCTCCCGCTGGCTCGACCTGGGCACGGGAACCGGTGTGATTCCCAGGGGACTTGCGTGCTACGGGGCGGAAATTGTCGCGGCAGATGTTTCAGAAAACCAGATTGCTGAGGCGAAACGTCTGTCAAAGGAACTTGCGAATATTCAATATGAAGTCTGTCCGGCGGAGGAAATCGATTTTCCGGAAAATTCATTTGATACGGTGACGGCCTGTCAATGCTTCTGGTATTTCGATCCGAAAAGGATTGTGCCCAAAATCAAACAGATTCTCCGCCCGGGCGGACTGTTCCTGAAGCTTTATATGAGCTATCTGCCGGAGGATCCCGTCGCGGGACGTTCTCATGCGCTGGTGGAACGATATAATCCTGCCTGGGACGGCGGTTCTTCGGCAATCCGCGATTTAAAAATCCATTATTTCGACGATCCGCATATGGAAAATTTTCTGGTCGATCTTCCTTTCACACGCGAAAGCTGGCACGGAAGAATCAAGGCCTGCCGCGGCGTATTGGCTTCCATGAACGAGAAAACCTTTACGGAATTTGAAAGCAGCCACCTGCGTCTGCTTTCGTCTCTTCCCGAACAGTTTACGGTAAGACACGAGGTTTTTCTCACCTATTATTATATCAGCAAATAATATTTTGTACCGGGGCGCCGGAAGTGATATGGATACGATATCCGCAGGAGCCATGCCATGCAGAAGTAAGAAAAGGCGTACTTCTGCACAAAAAACGAACGTATCTTGCATTATGGCGTGAACGGGGCTGCAACGCATCCCCGCACGCAGAGAGCAGCATTTTTACTTGCAAGAAAAAATATACCAGAGGCATGGTTCGCGGCACGGCACAATAAATTTCTCATTTTCCTATTGACAAGCGGAGCCGTTTCCTGTATTCTCTGTAAAGAGCGTTTCCTTTACATGGAAACGCTCTAAAGCGCTTGCATTCGGAGAGGAAAACGATGGCGGAAGATATTTACGAGATCGGCATGCTGCTTGATTTCTATGGGCAGCTGCTTACGGAAAGTCAATATAAGTGCATGGATATGCACTACAACCAGGATCTGAGCCTGTCCGAAATCGCGGAAGAGCTGGGAATCAGCCGGCAGGGCGCGCATGATTTTATCAAAAGAGGCCGCAAGGCTTTGGCGGAATACGAGGAAAAACTGAAGCTGCTGGAACGCTTTTGCGAGATCAGGCAGAACCTGAAAACGATTCAGGAGGATCTGCAGCTCATTGACAGAAGCGGTATGCAGAGCGGGAATTTGTATATGCTGGATCAGATCGACAAGAACCTTTTCAGGATCATCACAAAGATATAAGAGGGGCTGCTATGGCATTTGAAAGCTTATCGGCAAAACTGCAGGCGACGATAAAACGGTTAAAAGGGCAGACGCGCGTTACGGAGAAGGACGTCAAGGAGTTCATGCGGGAGATCCGGATGGCGCTTTTGGAGGCAGACGTCAATTATAAGGTCGTTAAGGACTTTATTGCGCGCGTTTCCGAAAAAGCGGTAGGACAGGAGGTCCTGGAAAGCCTTTCTCCTGGGCAGCAGATAGTGAAAATCGTAGATGACGAGCTGACGGGACTGCTCGGCGCCGACGATTATAAGCTGGACCTTTCTAAAACGCCTCCGAATGTAATCCTGCTCGTAGGACTGCAGGGCACCGGTAAAACGACCGCCTGCGCAAAGCTGGCTGCGCATCTGAGAAAACAAGGGAGAAAGCCGCTGATGGCAGCGTGCGATATTTACAGGCCGGCGGCGGTTCAGCAGCTGCAGGTGCTCGGCAGGCAGATCGATATTCCCGTATATACGGAAGAACCCGGCGCAAAGGCGGCGGACATTGCGAAAAATGCCGTGAAGAGCGCGCTCAGAAGCTTAAATGACGTTGTAATCGTGGACACGGCCGGACGCCTTCAGATCGACGAAGCGCTGATGGACGAGCTCGACGAAATCAAATCGGCGGTGAATCCGGCTGAAATATTACTTGTAATCGACGCCATGACGGGCCAGGAAGCGGCCAATGTTGCGGCGGTGTTTAACGAACGCCTTGCCGTGACGGGAATCATCCTGTCGAAGCTCGACAGCGATACGCGGGGAGGCGCGGCGCTTTCCGTCCGGGCGATCACGGGAAAGCCCGTTAAATTTGCATCCAGCGGAGAGAAAATCAACGACTTTGAAATTTTCTATCCCAAGCGGATGGCGGACCGGATCCTCGGGATGGGAGACGTGCTCACGCTGATTGACAAGGCCGTCGAGCTGTACGATGAGAAGAAAGCGGAGGAGCTTGAGAAAAAGCTTGCCACACAGACCTTTACGCTGGACGATTTTCTGGATCAGCTTCAGCAGATCCAGAAAATGGGAGGGATCGGAGGTCTCTTAAAGCTGCTTCCCGGAGCGGCACAGATCAAAGAAGAGGAGATCGACGAAAAGCAGTTTGTCAAAATCGAAGCGATCATACAATCGATGACGAAGCGGGAGAAACGAAACCCCGATCTGCTGAACGCCAGCCGCAGGAAGAGAATTGCGGCGGGAAGCGGAACAACGGTGCAGGACGTGAACCGGCTGATGAAGCAGTTCGAAGAAATGCGCGCTATGATGAAGCGCTTTGGCGGGAAGGGCAAAAAAGGTATTGGCAGAAAAATTTTCGGCGGAAAAATGCCTGATATTTTCCTGTAAATATAAATACAAGAAATTACCGGAGGTGAAACGACATGGTAAAAATCAGACTCAGAAGGATGGGCGCAAAGAAAGCGCCGTTTTACAGAGTAGTGGTTGCAGAATCGAAATATGCGAGGGACGGAAGATTTATAGAAGAAATCGGAACATACAATCCTTTGGTGGAACCCGCTGAAATCAAAATCGATTCCGAACGTGCGGATTATTGGATCAAAAACGGCGCGCAGCCTACAGATACCGTTAAGTCGCTGCTCAAAAAAGCGGCCGAGGCCAATGCCGAAGCATAACGGAGGAATGGAGCGTTACAATGAAAGAGTTCTTGGAAATCGTGGTACGGCAGCTCGTAAATCATCCGGAGCAGGTGTCCGTCGAGGAGGAAGAATCCGAGACAAGCATTACGCTGAAGGTTTCCGTAGCGGATGACGATAAGGGAAAAGTGATCGGAAAGGACGGAAAAATTGCAAAGGCACTCCGTACGGTCACAAAAGCTGCATCGAGAAACGTACCGAAATCGGTATACGTCGATATTGTCTGACGGACCGTCTGAAATCGGGAGGGCATCGGATTTTGCTGAACAGAATCAGAATCGGTGAAATTGTCAATGTTCATGGCGTCAAAGGCGCACTCAAGGTGCTGCCTTTGACCGATAATCCCATACGCTTTTGTTCTCTGACGGAGGTCGAGCTCGTTCCGAAGCGGCGGAGCGGCGGAAGTCCGAAGACGTATAAAGTGCTTTCCGCAGTACCATCGGGAAACATGGTGCTTCTGAGACTGTACGGAATCGACGACCGAAACAAGGCGGAGCTCCTTCGCGGAATGTTTTTGGAGATTCCCCGGGAAAAAGCGGTTAAGCTGCCGAAGGACACTTACTTTATCGGCGATCTGATCGGCTGCTCCGTGAAAGAGGAAGACGGAGCTCTGCTTGGCACGCTGACGGAAGTCCAGTCAACGGGAGCAAACGATATCTATGAGATTACAGGAACAGACCACAAAACGATATGGATTCCGGCGATTGCAGACGTAATCAAGGCAGTTGACGTGGAAAAGGGCGAAATCACAGTTTCTCTTCTGCCGGGATTGAGGGAAGTATACGAAGAGAACGGCGGAGCAGAAAGCGGCGAAGAATAACGTGATAAAGAGAGTCGATATTTTAACGCTGTTTCCGGATATGGTGCGGGCGGCATTTCAGGAAAGCATCATCGCGCGGGCGATCTCGAAAGGCATATTAGAGATTGACTGTCATCAAATCAGAGATTATACGACGAATAAGCAGGGAAAAGTAGACGATTATCCGTACGGCGGCGGACCGGGGCTTGTCATGGCGTACCAGCCCATTGCGGACTGCATCCGGAGCGTATCGCGCGCCTGCACGGGAGAAAAACCATATCTCATTTACCTTTCCCCGCAGGGAAGACCGTTCGATCAGGAAACGGCGAGACGTCTTGCGGGAAAAGAGAACCTGATGCTTTTATGCGGACATTATGAGGGAATTGACGAGCGGATCATAGAAGAATTCGTGGACGAAGAAATTTCTCTGGGGGATTTTGTACTTACGGGCGGGGAAATCCCGGCAATGGCGGTGGCGGACTGCGTGGCGCGCCTTTTGCCGGGCGTCCTGGCGGAGGGCTCGGCGGAACGGGAATCCCATTCCGGAATGCTGCTGGAATATCCGCAATATACGCGCCCGGCCGAGATTGAAGGGAAAAAAGTTCCGGAAATCCTGCTTTCCGGAAAGCATGAGGAAATCGAAGCCTGGCAGCTCCGCGCGGCGGAAGAACGTACAAAGCGAAAACGCCCGGATCTGTATGATAAATATGCAGAGCAAAAACAGAAAAACGAAGTTTTTTATTTTGACAACAGTGCAACGACAAGGCAGGATGACCGCGTAACAGCGGAAATGCGGGCAGCCGCGCGTTTCCTGTACGGGAATCCCTCTTCTCTTCACCATCTGGGTGTGGAGGCCGAGAAGAAGCTGCGGGCATCCCGAAAGCTTCTTGCAGATACGATCGGCGCGAAGGAGCAGGAGCTCTTTTTTACCTCCTGCGCAACAGAAAGCAATAATTGGGCGCTTCGCGGATATTTGCAGGCGAATCCGCGGGCCGGCCGGCAGATCCTGATTTCAGCGGCAGAGCATCCTTCCGTTTCAGAAACGGCGGCGGCTCTGGGGAAAAAAGAATACGAAGTCAGAGAAATCCCTGTAAGGTCCGACGGGCTGCTCGATCTGGAGGCTTTAAAAAGCCTTATGACGCCGGAAACGGCTCTTGTTTCCGTTTGCCATGTAAATAGTGAAACGGGCGCGGTCCAGCCGCTTTCCGAGATTTCCGCTCTTGTGAAATCCGTCAATCCCAATGCAGTGCTTCACACGGACTGCGTGCAGAGCTACGGAAAGCTGCCCGTATCAGTAAAGCAGTTTGGATGCGGCCTGCTCAGCGTCAGCGCACATAAAATTCACGGACCGCGCGGCGTCGGCTTCCTGTATATCGACTCCAAGCTCAAAATGACGCCTTTGCTTTACGGAGGCGGCCAGGAAAACGGCTTGCGCTCCGGAACGGAAAATCTGCCCGGAATTGCAGGGCTTGCGAAAGCGGCCGAGCTGGTTTGCGGAAACCTTCAGGAAAATTATGCGCACGCGGTAAAATTAAACGGCATTTTCCGGCGCGCGCTGCAGGAAGAAATCCGTTCCTGTATTCTGGTTTCTTCAGAAGCTGTCTGCTCCCCGTATATTCTGAACGTTGCATTCCCGGGGCTGAGAGCGGAGGTCCTCCAGCACAGTGTGGAAACAAAAGGCGTCTATCTTTCCGTAGGCTCGGCGTGCTCTTCCCATAAAAAAGACAGAAGCCGGACGCTTGTAGCGATGGGATATGCACCGAACGTCATCGACGGCGCCGTGCGGATCAGCTTTTCCTATCAGAATACGGAAGAGGAGGCGGAATACGCCGCAAGGGTAATCTGCCAGGAAGTGAAAAAGCTTTACGGACGGCGCAAGGGCGGCCGTGCCTGATTTAGAAGGGAATGGTACGAGATGGAGAAAGTGATCTTAGCAAGGATCGGGGAAATTGCCCTGAAGGGCTTGAACCGTTCCGTTTTCGAGCAGAGAATGGCCCGCAATATGCGGGCGGCGCTTTCGGACTGCGGTGCGTGTCATATCCGCTGGTCGCAGTCGCGTTATTATGTTGAGCCGGAAACCGAAAATTTTGATTTTGAAACGGCTTTGGAGCGGCTCTCCGGCGTATTCGGACTGGTATCCGTCAGTCCCGCTTACGCAACGCGTTCTGAATACTCCGACATTTCGACGCTTGCAAAGGAGGTCGTCCGCAATATACTCGACGGCGGAAGCAAAGCGGGCAAGACTGATTTTACATTTAAAATCGAAACGAAACGCGGCCTGAAGACGTTTCCGATGACATCTCCTGAAATTTCCTCGGAAATCGGCGGCGATTTGGTGGAAACGTTTGAAAATCTTCATGTGGATGTGAATCATCCCGACTTTATTCTTTATATCGAGGTACGTGAGGCCGCTTACCTTTATTCGGAGATTATTGAAGCGCCGGGCGGAATGCCTACGGGCACGAACGGGAAAGCCTGCCTTTTGATTTCCGGCGGGATCGACAGCCCGGTCGCCGGCTACATGATTGCTAAAAGGGGAGTGAGTCTCTGCGCCGTACATTTCTACAGCTATCCGTATACCAGCGAGCGCGCAAAAGAGAAGGTTGTGGAGCTTGCGCGGATGATAGGGCGCTATTGCGGCGGCATCAAGCTGCTGGTCGTACCGTTTACGGAGGTTCAGCTTGCGATCGATTCGAATTGCCGGGAAGAGCTTTCAACCGTTTTGATGCGCCGGTCGATGATGCGCATTGCGGAACGCGCTGCGCGGAAAAACGGCTGCTCCGCTCTGGTAACCGGCGAAAGCGTCGGACAGGTGGCAAGTCAGACGATGCAGGCGTTATACTGTACGGACAACGCCGCAGACATGCCGGTTTTCCGTCCTCTGATCGGGATGGATAAAATGGAGGTTGTCGCCGTTTCCCGCAGGATCGGGACGTTTGAAACGAGTATTTTACCGTACGAGGACTGCTGCACCGTGTTTACCCCAAAGCATCCGAAAACACGGCCGTCTCTGAACGAGGTTCTGGAAGAAGAAAAGAAAGCGGATTTTGCCGGATTGGAGGATACGGCGTTTCGCGGCATTGAAGTGATTCACTGTTAGAAAATAAGGATTGACGGATGACCTAAAATGTGTTAGGATAGCTAACGTTTTCGGGGTGTAGCTCAGTTTGGCTAGAGTGCTTGCTTGGGGTGCAAGAGGTCGCCTGTTCAAGTCAGGTCACTCCGACCAGACGAAATGCCATGCTTCAGCGCTGCCGAAGAGCTGAAACATGGCATTTCTTTCCATTTCCGGGACGATTCTATATAAAGGATGCGGCGTTTAAATGGAACAAGAAAAAGTTATCTTGGAATGGCAGAGATCCGAGCCGGTCGATCCGTCAAGATTGACGGAAGCGTTTCGCAGGCAGGCGGAGAGGATCTTGACGATGGGGCTTGAAGAACTGCCCGGCTACAAATTCGACTGTGTCTGCGGCAGAACACACCGGATCGACATGGAACATCTGCTTTCCGGAAGCGGCGCTCTGGAACGGCTGCCGGAGGTCCTGGGCTCAGCGGAGGAGCAGAAGGAGCGCACGATTTTGCTGCTTTGCGACCGGAATACCTGGGAAGCGGGCGGACGGAAAACGGATGAGCTGCTCCGCGCCGCAGGCTTCCGTACGAAAATCCTCGAGCTTTCTACGAAAAACTATCCTGTGCTGATACCGGATGAAGCGGCGCTCGGCACGATCCTTGTACACGTTACGGACGACGTGGGTATCTTACTGGGCGTAGGAAGCGGTACGATCAGCGATCTTACAAAGCTTGTTTCTTATAAAACGGGACGGCGGTCCGTTGTGGTAGGCACCGCGCCTTCGATGGACGGGTATGCCTCCATGAATGCCGCGTTCGTGATCGGCGGTCATAAAATTACTTATCCCGCGCATTACCATTCCTGCATCGTTGCGGATACCGGCATCATGAAGGATGCGCCGATGGAGCTGATGCGCGCGGGATACGGAGACGTCGTCGGAAAATACACGGCGCTTTCCGACTGGCGGCTGACGAAGGCCGTCAACGACGAGCATTATTGTGAAATTACAGCGCGGCTTGTGCAGAATGCAGTCGATCTCTGCGTCGCCAACACGGAACGGTATTTCCGTCGTGAGGAGGATGCCGTGGAACGCATGAACGAGGCGCTGATTCTCACGGGAATTTCCATGGGAATTACCGGGTACACGCGTCCGGCGTCGGGAAGCGAGCACCATCTGGCTCATTATTGGGAGCTTGCCGCAATCGAAAAGGGCGTTCCGCATCCGCTCCATGGAAATTCCGTAGGACTTGCATCGATTGCCTCTGCCGAAGTGTATGACATTATGAGCAGGCGCTTTGAAGTTGTGGCGGAGGTTCACGCGCCGAAGCCCGATTTCCTGCGGGAGATTTATGCGAAGGCCGGAAGCGCGCTGACGCCGGCAGAGCTTGGCATTTCAAACGAGCTGTTTCTGGAAAGCCTGCGGAACGGATATAAAATCAGACCAAGATATACAATCTTTAATTTTACGCGCGATCACGGCATGCTGGACGAGGTCGCCGGGGAAGTCGCGAAAAGAATGGGCAGGTAGAGGATGGACATTACGGCCGACCGTTGGAAAGATTATGAAATCCTGGACGCAGGAAACGGCATGAAGCTGGAACGCTGGAGGGATGTGATCCTTTCCCGCCCGGATCCGCAGGCGATCTGGAAGCCGGTCCGGCCGGAGCTGTGGCGCCGGGCGGATGCAAAGTACAGCAGAAGCCGGAGCGGCGGAGGCTCGTGGAGCTTCTATAAAACGCTGCCGCCGAAATGGACCGTCCAATATGATTCGCTTAAATTTTACGTTGAACCGACTGGCTTTAAGCATACGGGCCTCTTTCCGGAGCAGGCGGCGAACTGGGATTGGATGCGGGCGATGGTTTCCCGCAGAGCTGCCGCAGGCGGCAGCGTCAGGGTGCTCAATTTATTTGGTTATACGGGCGGCGCGACGGCAGCGGTTTCCGAAGCGGGCGCGGAGGTTTGTCATGTGGACGCGTCGAAGGGCATGGTTGCACGGGCGCGCGAAAACGCCGAGCTTTCCGGCCTTTCCGGGAACAGGATCCGATATATCGTTGACGACGCCTTCAAATTCGTCGCCAGGGAGCTCCGCAGGGGGAATACGTATGATGCGGTGATCATGGATCCGCCTTCTTACGGAAGAGGCCCGGGGGGAGAAGTCTGGAAGCTGGAGGACAGCCTGTTTGATTTTGCAGGAGAGTGCGTCCGCCTGCTGGGAAAAAAGCCGCTGTTTTTCCTGCTGAATTCTTATACGACCGGCTTTTCTTCCACTGTGACGGCGAATATTCTTCGCATCCACTTCAGAGATCGCCTGGCGCAGGGCAGAATTGAGCATGGAGACGTTCTTCTTCCGATCCGTTCCATGAAAGGAACGTTTCTGCCGTGCGGTTCCTATGCGGCATGGAAATCCGACGAATGAAAACAGAGCTTCAGATCCTTTACGAAGATAATCATGTGATCGGCGTGATCAAGCCGCCGGGTCTTCTGTCTCAGCCGGACGGACGCACGCCGGCAGGCTCGGACATGCTTTCCGCCGTGAACGATTATTTGCGCGTTAAATACCATAAGCCGGGCAATGCCTTTGTCGGGCTCGTTCATCGGCTGGACCGCAATGTAGGCGGCACGATGCTTTTTGCAAAAACCTCAAAAGGCGCCTCCCGCCTTTCGGCAGAGCTGAGAGAGGGACGGTTCCGGAAAGGATATTTTGCTCTGGCAGAAGGAATGCTTCGAAAACCGGCGGGCGTATTGATCCATGCGCTGTATAAAGACGAGAAAAAGAACCTTGTGACGCACGATCCCGACAGAGGAAAGCGCAGCGTGCTGATTTATGAGACGGTAGCCGTCTGCGGGAACGATACGCTTGTTTTTGCGGTGCCGGTCACGGGCCGGACGCATCAGATCCGGGCGCAGCTTGCGCTTAGCGGACATCCTCTGGCGGACGACGTCAAATATGGTGGAAAACGTGTGACGCCCGGCCGCCTTTCTTACCCGGCGCTCTGGTCGTCCGTCATTTGCGTAAAGCACCCGGTTCGCGAGGAAACGCTTCTATTAAAAAGCGTGCCTCCTTCGATTCCTCCCTGGAACGCTGCCGGGGAAGCAGAAGTGAGCCGGCTGTGCAGAGAGTATCTGAAAGGATTTTATGAAGATGGATTTGATCGCCTCAGCCGCCTTTGGCGTTGAATCGTGCGCGGCCTTTGAACTGAAGACGCTGCATGCGGAAAACATAGTGATCCAAAATGGAAGAATCGATTTTACGGGGGATTTTGAAACCGTGGCGCGCGCAAATCTCTGGCTCCGGTGCGCCGACCGCGTTTTTATCAAAATGGGGGAGTTCCGTGCCGAAAGCTTTGAAGATCTTTTCCAGGGCACGAAAGCGATTCCCTGGGAAGAATTCCTTCCGGAGGATGCCTGCTTTCCGGTTTCCGGGAAATCGGTAAAATCCGTTCTCCACAGCGTGCCGGATTGTCAGGCAATCGTGAAGAAGGCCGTCGTGGAGCGCTTGAAAAGCGTTTATCACAGGAATTGGTTCGAAGAAACGGGAGCCGTATATAAAATTGAAGTGGCGCTTCTGAACGATACGGCGCTTCTGACGCTGGATACGTCCGGAACAGGACTCCATAAAAGAGGATATCGGGAAACCGCCGGGAAAGCGCCGATCAAAGAGACACTGGCCTGCGCCATGCTTGACCTGAGCCGGTGGAAGCCTGACCGGGCGCTGCTTGACCCGTTCTGCGGTTCCGGTACAATCCCGATTGAAGCGGCTATGATCGGAAAAAATATTGCGCCCGGACTGAACCGCTCTTTTGCATTTGAAAAATGGCCCTGCTGCGGCGCAGGAATCGCGGAACGCGCAAGAGCGGCGGCACGTTCCGTCATCCGTTCCGACGAAGAGGCGGGACTTCGGATCTATGCCTCCGATATTGACTATTTTGCAATCCGCCAGGCGAAAGAAAACGCGCGGCTTGCGGGCGTAGAGGGATGCATCCATTTCCAGAAGCTGGATTATACAAAAACGGCGTCGCGATACCGTCAGGGCTTTCTGATTACAAATCCTCCTTACGGGGAGCGGCTTGAGGATGCGGCGGGCGTCCGCGCGCTGTACCGGGGCATGGGCGCGCATTTTAAAACGTTTGAGGACTGGTCGTATTTTATTATCACGTCGGACAAATCCTTTGAAAAGGAGTTCGGACGAAAGGCGGACAAACGCAGAAAGCTGTACAACGGACGCCTGGAATGCTGCTTTTATCAGTATTTTAAAAAGCAGGAGCGCTAAGCGGTCAAATGTGTGATGTGTCTGGAATTGAAAACCCGGAGAGGATGTGCTATGCTGTCTTTGCTTGAAAAAGAAAGACGGGGCAACTTGGCGGCGCAGGGCCTGCCGCGTGGAGGGCATGACGGAATATGCCATTGCTGATCGTGCAAAACGACATCGTAAAAATAAAAACGGACGCCATTGTCAACGCGGCAAACACCTCTCTTCTGGGAGGCGGCGGAGTTGACGGATGCATTCATCGCGCCGCGGGACCGGAGCTGCTTGCAGAATGCAGAACGCTTGGCGGCTGTGAAACCGGCAGCGCGAAAATCACAAAAGGCTATCGTCTGCCCAGTAAGTATGTCATTCATGCCGTAGGTCCGCGCTGGCAGGACGGAAAGCATGGAGAAGAAGAAAAGCTCGCGTCCTGCTACCGCGTATCTTTGGAGCTTGCAAGGGAGCACGGCTGCGAAACGGTTGCATTCCCACTCATTTCCTCTGGAATATATGGTTATCCGAAGGATCAGGCATTTAAGGTCGCCGTCGATACGATCCGCGCGTTCCTGACGGAAAACGACATGACGGTCTATCTCGTCATCCTTGACCGCAGAGCGTATCAGATCGGCGGAAAGCTTTTTGCCGATATCGCCGCGTATATAGAAGACAATTATGAGGAGGCGCATTTCGTTTCCCGTTCCATGCTGATGAAGCAGCCGGAGACGCTTCTCTGGGAAGAAGCGCCGGAAAAGGCAACGTACGCTAAGACGCTGGACGACGCGCTTTCCCGGATCGACGAGAGCTTTTCGGAAATGCTGCTTCGCAAAATCGACGAAAATGGCATGACGGACGCGCAGTGCTACAAGAAAGCGAACATCGACCGCAGGCTCTTTTCCAAAATCCGCAGCGACCGGCAGTATAAGCCGTCTAAGACTACGGCGATTGCCTTTGCGGTAGCGCTTGAGCTGTCGCTCGACGAAGCAAGGGAAATGCTTATGAAAGCGGGGTTCGCCCTGTCGCGCTCAAATAAGTTTGACATCATTATCGAGTATTTCATTGCGCACGGAAATTATGATGTGTTCGAGATCAACGAGGCGCTGTTTGCGTTTGGACAAAATTTACTTGGATCTTAGCCCGGAAGAGGGAGCTCTGTGAACTGGATTGACGAAGTGAGGCAAAAAATAAAGCGAAAAAATCAGATTCTTTTTTCAAAAGATTCTGTGTATTTACAGGATTTCATCCATTTGCTTGAAAGCATGAATCACCGCGTGACGATACTGTGGGCCTTTGACTTTGCAGCGGAGTCCGTCCGGCGCTTTGAGGAAAGATATCCGAAGGAAAGACGTCCGCGGGAGGCTGCCGCAGCGGCCCGGGAATGGGCGGCGGGTAAAATCAAAATGCGGCCTGCGCAAAGAAAAATACTCGATTGTCATGCCGCTGCGAAGGATTTATTCGACAGGGAGGGCGCTGCGATTTGCCATTCCATAGGGCAGGCCTGCGCCGTCGTCCATAGGGCAGGCCATGCCATCGGATATCCGATTTACGATCTGACTGCGCTTATTTACCATTATGGAATTGATAACTGCGTTTCTGTGGTTGAAGACAGAAAGCAGGAATATATCGACCGGCTGCTGTACTGGGAGAATCGTTTACAGGACTGTAAGGGCGAGTGGGCAGAATTCCTGCTTCGGTAAAAGGATTTGCCGCAAAAAACGCGGCGCTTGATTCGGGAGACAAAATGTCGCCTGCCATGCGACCAAACCCAAGATGATTTCTTCTATCCTGTGACTGAATAGGAGGAATCATTATGAGAAAAAATGTAACCGAGATTGTCTTTATCCTTGACCGCAGTGGTTCTATGAGCGGGCTGGAGGCCGATACGATCGGCGGCTTTAACGCCATGCTCGAGCAGCAGAAGCGCTCGGACGGCGAGGCGCTCGTTTCCGCGGTGCTTTTTGACGATGAGAGCAGGGTGCTCTATGACCGCGTGAACATTAGGGAGATTCCGCGCATGACCGACAGAGACTATACCGTCCGGGGAAGCACGGCGCTGCTGGACGCAGTTGGCGGCGCAATCCATCACATTGGAGTGGTTCATAAGTATGCCCGTGCGGAGGATGTTCCGGAGCATACCCTGTTTATTATCGTGACCGACGGCAAGGAAAACGCCAGCCGATTCTACTCAGGTGCCCGTGTAAAACAAATGATCGAAAAGCGGAAAGCAGAGTGCGGCTGGGAGTTTCTGTTCCTCGGCGCGAACATCGACGCGGTCGAAACGGCGCGGCAGGTTGGGATCGACGCGGAACGAGCCGTGACGTACAGCTCCGACAGTGCCGGTACAAAGCTTAACTACGAGGTGCTGAGCGATGCGATTTCCGCAGTCCGGTGCAGCATGCCTCTGGGTACGGATTGGAAGCGCCGGATTGAAGAGGACCGCAAAAAACGCGGCAGACAGCGGAAGCGGCCGCGCTAAACCGGCAGGGAACCCGCCTCGTATCGGAGGATTTCGGACGGAACATAATATTCATGCTGATCCGGCAGCTGGCCGGACGTACAATAGCTTCTTGCGATTTCCGCCGCCAGTTTTACCTGCCCCGCGATATTCTGCTTCACAACCGCCGACAGGATCCGATCTGCGGCGTATTGCCCGTTCGCAGGATCGTCTTCAAAACCTACGCAGCAAATTTGCCCTTCTTTTCCAAGCTTTTTTATTGCGCCGCATACGTACGGGGTGTAGCCGTCCGGAGAAAAGATGCAGTCGAAGGGGAATTGCTCGTGGATGGAATGCAGGAGCCTCGCGAGCCGGGACGCATAATCTTTGGTTTTTATAAGGGGAAAGTGAATTAACCGGAAGCGGTATTTGCCGGATTGTCTGAGCCGCCCGGTAAATCCTTCCACGCGCCGGACATGATTTTTCATTTCGCTGCAGTAAAAAATAAGGATATTTTCCCCGGAAGAATCCTGCTGTTCATAGTATTCCGCCAGCATCCTGCCGTCCATGTAGGCGTCGCTTCCGATAAAGTAAATCTGATCGCCTGTGATATCGCCGTCTTCTGTGAGCAAAAAAACGGGAACGGCGCAGGAAACAGTTCGAATCGCCTGAATAACAGACGGAGAAAACGGAGTGGACAGCAGGATACTTTTCGCACCGCAGCGGAATGCGTGCTCAAGATATTTCACAATAATATATTCATTCTCCCGATTCGAAGAAATGCTGGAATAGATATTCAGCTTGTCACGTTCTCCCAAATATTCGCTTTCCAGCGAAAAAGAGAGTTCATGCCAGAAAAAAACAGGGACGTCCGGTAAAATCGCATAAATTTCAATGTCGGCGGGAGCAGGCACTTCGATCGCATGCTCGGCGATATAGCGATAAATCTGATATCTCCGGTCTGCCTGAACCCCGCCGCGGTGATTCATCACTTTGGAAACTGCAGAAGCGCTGCTCTGTGTGGCCTGCGCGATTTCCGCAATACATTTGTGCAACATGGCTGAAAGCACCTCAGAATTTTTAGACTTAATGTACATAAACAGAAAAATTATACTGCCTATAATTATATTATAGTATTCACTTTTTATCAAGATAAGGAGGTCTTGCCGAATGAATCGGAAAAGAAGCCGGTGGCTTGCCGGACTGCTCACGCTTATGCTTGGAATCTCGGCGTTTCCTGTCAATCCGCGTTCCGCGGAAGCTGCATTTGAGGGATGGGCCGTTGATGAAACGCAGTGGACATATTCTGAAAACGGCGCCGTGATCACTTCGAAAGGCAATGTGATTGACTCCATACAATCTGCCGGAACGGTAAGCGCAAATAAGATTGATTTCTCAGCGGCGATACAGCGCGTACAGAGCGATGTAGATGGAAATATAGGATTATATTACCGATGCCAAACAGGAGAGGATTACTTTTTTGAGTACAATTCCGTCCTGAATTTTCTGAGAATCCGGAAGCTGGTCAATGATGCTGCCGTTACGGAAGAAATCGTGCCGTATATTATGGAGCTCGGAGAATGGTATGATTTCAGTGTGATATTAAAGGAGACAAGCATTGAATTTTATGTCAATCATACGCTGATGATGACGCAGGCAGGGGAGTTTGGAACGGTTTTTCAGAACGGCACCTGTCAGATACAGGGATACAACACGGTTCTGTCCTTACGGGACTGTGCATTTTCTCAGTATGACGAAACGGATTCGGGTGAAACAGACTGGGTTTACAATCAAAACTGGATACTTGGCGAAGACGGCGCGGTTACGTCCAACGGAACGGAGCAGATTTGTCAAATTGAAGCGCGCGGCTCCGTCTGTGTAAATAATATTGAATTTTCAGCGAAAATAGAGCAGGTTCGCAGCGACGTTGACGGAAACGTAGGAGTGTATTACCAATGCTCCAACGGAGAAGATTTCTTTTTTGAATATAATACGGTGCTGCATCTTGCAAGGATCAGACGATTTACCGCCGGAGCCGATAACCATATTTCACCTGCGCGTTCCGTAACGCTTACAGAAGGCGAATGGCATGATTTTAAGGTGATTCTGGATGAAGATATTGTTGTTTTTTACATTGACGGACAAATTGTCGGCTCCGCGGAGGGATCGTATGGAAATATCTTTGAAAACGGCCGATGCAGGATCCAGGGCTACAATACTACGATTTCGGTAAAATTAGACAATCTGGAAAACGACACGGAAACCGTATATAAGTACGATTTCGAATTTCAGAAGGCTTCCTCTGTAAACGGTTTTACCGCACAAAACGGGAGCGTTTCCTATCAGGACGGACGGCTGATCAACAACATACAGGGAGCGGATTCCGCTCTGGCGACGCCTGTGCTTCAAACCGCGGCAGGCAGCCAATATTCTGCCCTTCTGCCTCTTAGAAACACTGTTTTCATACGAATGAAGAATAATACAAATGCTGAGCAGCTCAAAATAAGCGTTATTACAACGAATCAAACAAATTATTCTGAATTTACAGAAAAACTTGTGGAGATTTCCCCGAACTCTGATTTCTGCTCCTATTTTATGAATCTGTCTGATCTGAATCTGAGCGGATATCTGCGTCAGATCCGGCTGGAGCCGATCGGAGCCGCATCGGGAAGCATTGAAATAGACGCCATTTCTTTTGAGCGGGAAGCGCCGATCGAGGAAACGGCTGGCACGGTTCTGGCGTGTACGGCGGATCAAAGCACCGTCACCGTAAAAGGAAGACTTAAGGAAGAATACAGGAACAAGCGGGTTTCTTTATATGAGACGACGCTTGCAAATGTTTCTGAAAAAATCAGCGGTACGCCGCTGGCTTCTGTAACGGCGGACGGTCTGGATTTCACCATCCAAATTCCGCTATATGACGGAACGGTATCCCGCCTGTCATCATTATTCCTTGTGGGAGCGGAGGGCGTAAAATGCGGCGGCTCTTTCAGAATTTCCAATTATAGGGACTTTCAGGAGAATCCCTATGAATTTTCGCTGCCTTCTTTCAGCGTCCGCGTTACCGACGCGCCTTATTCCGCGCAAGGAGACGCTTTTACGGATGATACGCGGGCAATCCAGTCGGCAATTGACGAAGTATATCAGCGGGGAGGAGGAACGGTTATTTTACCGGGCGAGCCTGAAAATCCGTACGGAAGGCGCTATATTGTGACGCATCTTGTGCTGAAGGATAACGTAGAACTCAGAATTGAACACGGCGCTGTGCTATGGCAGTCTCCCCGTATTGAGGAGTATCAATATGAAGCGGTGTATGGGCACGATATCGTAATGCCTGGCGTTAATTGGACACATGCTGCTCTGACAAACAATCTTCCGCTGATATATGCATATGAAGCGGAACAGGTTCGCGTAACCGGCGGCGGCATAATACGGTCTATGGATGCGGGCAGCGAATGTGCGGACGGGGTGGATGGCAGTACGATCTGGACCGGCTGTCCTTCCAGAATCCATGTCATTCCGATTGGATTCTATGGATGTAAAAATGTAGAAATATCGGATGTAACGCTTCTTCGCACCAACTGTTACCATATCTTAACGTATGCCTGTGAAAATGTTTATATCGGAAACGTCGTCATGAAAGAAGTAACATGCGCCAGCGGCGACGGCATTTCTCTCGCGGTAGGGACACACGACGTCATGATCAGCCGCTGCTTCCTGTATTCGAACGATGACAGCGTAGTGCTGTGCTCCAGTTATAATGATCCTCGCGGCGTTAAATGGTGGAAAGCCGACCCGGAACGTGACAATTCCATCTGCAATGTTACCGTTTGCCACAGCTATTTTGTCGGAGGGCATGGCGTTACTTTTATTACGTGGGGAACGGATAACCCCGATCTGTCGCAAAATGAAATCAGGAATATTCATGTCTACGATAATGTTCTGAACTGGATCGGCACATGGCCTGACAACCCGTATTATGGAAATGAGGTGTTTGACAATACGGAGACAGACGACTATTCGCCTGTCAAGCAGGTTCGCATTACAAACAACAGAATTTTAACTGCGCCTGATCTGGGCCCGATACAGGCGACCGATCTGGTGTCGGACACAAACCTTCACAGCAGCGAGCAATTTCAAAACGGCGATTTCGAGCGGCATGACGCGCTGCATCCGGAATGGACCTCGGGTCTTTCAAACTGGACGGTGCAGGAAAAAGGAGGAACCGCCTCTGTGGTGAAACGGGAAGAGGGATATTGCGGCGCAATTTCAGGAAAAGCCATATTGGCGCAGGGGCTCTATCAGAAAAAGGGGGGACACCGTTTTTCTGCAGAGGTTAAGGTTGAAGCCGGAACTGCGCGCATATTCGTATGCGATATTCTGACCGGGGAAATTCTGGCGGACAAATATATTACGGAAAATGAGTTTTCCGTTGCTTCGCTCACATACTTCGGAACAGACCGTAACCTGTATCTCGGAATAGAAGCGCTGACGGATGATGCGGTTGTATACATAGATGATGCGAAGGTTGAATCCATCCCGGATGCTGATGTAAATCCGGAAAAAATATCGGATCCGTCTGAGCCTGAACCGACAGATCCTGACCAGACGGAAAATCCGGTAACAGGGGAAGATGCATATCCTGCCCTTATATCCTGGCTGCTGTTTCTTTGCTTAGCGGCTTTTTCCGTACTTCGCAGAAGCTGCAGGCTTAAGCAGCGGAAAAGCTGACTGTCACGGAGCATACTGCCTGTTTAAGAGTAAATTCCGTAAAAATAATGGATAAATATTGTGGTGCACTGTTTTCAGCTTGAATTGAATGATACACTCTGAATGCGCCCCCAAAAGGGCGGCAGCAGGCTAAAGCGTGACTCTTTGCAAAATAGCCGCAAGCGAAACACAGCTTGCGGCTGCGTGTTTCTTTTGCCTGTATTATGCAAAACCTTTGAATATCACCTGTAACAGGAATTCTATCGTAAGGATTTTCCGCCCAAAGCGCTTTATCGACAATAGCAGATACGATTTCTTTCATATTTCTTGATTTGAAGATCATTCCGGATGAACAATATCATAAACACCGTAATATTTTGAATATTGGCAAGCCGTGCTGAAAAAAGAAGCTGCCAAACGCCCTAAAAAAATACAGAAATACTCTATGCTTCTGCTTCTATGTATTCTTATTATTTATGCCGTTGTTTTGGGAACAGAGATTGTTCATTCTCTAAGCATTGTTTTTGGATAAATAGAAATGCGAGTATTATACACAACCATAAATTGATTTTTTTGAAATTGTTGTGTATAATATAAGTGGTGATGAAAATGAACTTGCTGTTAAATCTGATTCTGCAAGAAAAACAGCGAATCGATTATATGCTGGAGCGTTATCAAGAGGAACTGGCCGAACTTCCAAAAGGAACAATCGCCGAAAAGAAAGTAAACGGAAAAACCTACTTTTACTTAAAATATCGAGATGGCAGGAAGGTTGTCTCTCAATATGTCAGCAAAAGGAATCTTGAGGATTTGCAGAAAAAACTTGAAAAAAGAAAACATATAGAGGCAATGATTCAATCTTTAGAGGAAGAAAAAAGAATTGCCGTGAAAGTACTGGAGGACTAAAAAAGATGATACTGTATCATGGAAGTAATATTGTTGTGGCACAACCAAAGCTGATTCAGCAGAATCGATTTTTGGATTTCGGTTATGGGTTTTATACTACAACAAATAAGGAGCAGGCGATCAGTTTTGCAGATAAAGTTTTCAGACGGCGAAAAGAAGGAGATCGAGTGGTCAGCATCTATGAATTGGACGAGGAAGCAGCTTTTACAGCGTGTTCGGTGCTAAAGTTTGATGCGCCAAATGCAGATTGGCTGGATTTCGTCTCGGAAAACCGATCTGGAATATACAAAGGAGCACGTTATGACTTTGTTTTTGGTCCGGTTGCGAATGATGATGTTTATACCACTTTCACGCTTTATACCGCAGGTATATTGACAAGAGATCAGACCTTGGCAGCACTAAAAGTAAAAAAGTTATATAATCAATTAGTAATCACATCAGAACAGGCACTAAAATACCTGACATTTGTTGGTACGCTTTAAGAGGAGGGATTGTGATGGAGCAAAAAAAGTTTGAATCTCTGTTGATTCTTCTGGTTCCTCAGATTGTCAGTCTGATTGTAGAGAACTTTAGAGAAGATGAATTATATGCATCTCAGAAATTCTATGAGTCAAAGGTATATGCAGCATTGGAGCAGGAAGAAACCAAGCTTTGGCATTATAGCGCGTTGACACTCTTTCATATGTATGAAGAAGAATGTCAAACTGGGACATTTACCTATCCGGAGGAAATTTAATATGAGTAAAGCGGGAAATTTTTTGATATACTGTGTGGAGCAGTATAAATCTGCAAAAAAAATGACAGGAAAACAGGTTGCCCAGTTATTCAGCAAATATAACGTATGGGATTATGTTTACAGCTGCTATGAAGCGTTACACACGACGGGCAGCAATTATATTATTGAAGATATTGATTTGTATATCGAAGCGAGAAAGTCCGTGAAGGCATAAAAAACCTTGCAGCTGCCGAGTTCAGAACGCTCATTTTTCGGGCGTTCTTTTTTTATTCTCGACACAATATGTAAAAGAGTTCAGCGAAGGGGCTGCATATACCAAATATGCTTTTATCTTCCAATAACTTCTGATGGCTATCAGTGATATTAGGGGAGAAAAAGGAGAGAATTTGACTTATTATGATAAAAATCAAGTAAAAAAATAAATCCGAGAAAATCAAATTTCCTCGGATTCTGAATAAGTCGCATGAAAAAGATATTTTCAAAAGTGGGAGTTGAACCAAAGTGTTAAAAGACATATGAAGACATATGAAAATGATAAGAGGAAACACTGTGAAATGCGTGTTTTTCTTTTTAATATATTATGCAGGTAAACATTTCATTTATTAACGATCAGAGTAGTCAGGGATTTTCTCTGTCCTTCGGTTGGGAATTTCAATTTGCCGTTATTCAAAAGTGTTGTGATACAGTGTAGCAGGAACCATCCATCAGAATGGAACAAAAACTGTAATTCATATTCTTCAACCCTTCTAAGGTGTGCAGGAACCGATTTCAGTACAGCCTCGGCATAAGGCGCCTTCAGCGCATCAAATTCAGTCTGGTACTTTTCTTTAACACGCTCTCCGATGGTAAGAAATTTATCACGAATTTCATCGCTTGCCAAAACCACAATCTGCCATGCGGATTTGAAGTGTCCGTCATAATCTCCATTGGTTTTTACGCAACCACGCTCTGCAAGCCATGCATACTCATCCTTTGAAAGCCGGTCCTCAAACTCTTTTTCATAGAGACTGAGAATGCGTTTAGCATCTTCAGAATACTGGAGGCCATGATGCTCGCCACGATCAGACCATTCGCTATCGATCTGCCAAAGAATGCGCTCACCGTTGCCATTCCACATGGGACCGCACCAGTTCTTCATATACACATAGTCTTCAGGGAAAATCATTTCATTCGGAACAACAGATGCATGGAAGATGTTATGCGCACCATCCGGACGGATCGTGGCAACCTCTTCAAAAGAAATGCCCTCATCCATCAGTTTCTCACCGGACCAAGCTGCTATATAAGGAATCAGCGTCCACAAGATGAAATTACGGTCCGCTTTAGGCGACTCAGCCAAGGAGATGGGAGCGTCAGTTTGACCGCACAAGATGTCCGGATCGTCAAGAATGCCGGAAGAAGTCAGCTCATTATATAGATCGTTCGCAAACAGCTCAGCAGCACGCTTGTACATGTCGTTCTGCATAGTAAGCAGTTCTGCAGTCGGCTCGCTGATGATGAAGTTAACAATGTACTTATCCTTTTGTGCCTTCAGGAAGCCGTATTCCTCAAGAAATTCAACTTCTGTTTCCACGTACACAGGGGAAACGCCCAGGTCATCGGCAATCTCGTTAATGGTTTTTGCCGTATTACGCACACAGTAGCTGATATTCTGAGCCAGTGTGGAACGGAAGAACTCGTCAGGAGATTTTTTGCCTACGGAACCGTTGATGCCATAGGAGTGGAATTTAATAGGGT
>UQSG01000029.1 GCA_900543695.1 uncultured Clostridium sp.
CCGCAAAGCGGCCGTTGGTCACCGCACCAGCGGCCGCTCAGCACCGCAGAATGCACGCAAAAAACAGGAAAAGAATAAAAATGACTAATAAAATTATAAAGAATGATATAAGCCAACTCGATATGTCACTGGTAATAACTGACATTGTTGGCGCCGGGCCCTGTACGATGAATACGTTTTCGTTTGCATACAAAAAATCCTCGAGCGATTTGATTTCCTGTAAATTCAGTCTGCTTTGCACAACAAAATACATAGTATTTACTGTAAAATTTTCATTTAGGAATAAACTGCACGGGATATAAATAGAACGTGGGATAATAGTATCTAAAACACCGATTATTTTCAGATCTCCAATTGCATCGACGGTTATTGTATCTCCCAACTGTCCTAAATCCGGCGTTACGATTGCAACTCTTTCTGAATTTTTAATTTCATCTTCTGTGAAATAAAGTCTTCCGCTTTGTTTTAATGCTAATATAACATCGTGTTCCGGACTGAAAACAGAATGGATTGACAAAGAATCAGCTTGTCCGCTGAGCCGCGTCTCAACCTCGAAATGCCTGCTGTCTTTGATAAACATATTTTGATAGAATCGGCTGAGATAGTCGATTGGCATTTCTCCATCAAAATTTACAATATAACGGCAATCCAGCAGATCTTTGCTTCTCCGCTCCGATACATAAGGGAAAAAAGCTCCATAAATAAATACGATCAGCAGTCCCATTAATATGTAAGAGGTTATAAAAACAATAAAAATACTTTTATTGCGTATCATATAATTTTTGATAATATGATATAATATTGATACTGTTTTCATTATTTCCTCCAATTATAAGATAAAAATATTTGTGCTTTAACTATTGCATTATAGTTATTCTTATATTATACGTACTAGTTATTTCATGTATTTTTATTTAAAATAAAATATATGAAATTCATGTCTTTGTATTCCATATAATACCACATGATTTATATTTTGTAAATATTTAATTTTTATTTTTTGATATATACATTATAGTTTCGATGCTCAAAATTAATAATAGCTGCAAATATTATGATTTGATGCTATGTAATGCGCGATTTTAATTCGATATTTGCATGAAATCAGCCGAAGAATGAAAGATGACATAGCAAATCCAAAATGCCGCAGAATTCCGTTCCGTGCCTACTGTGAAAGAAAATAATGATGGACGATCCTTTACTTCCATTGAAAAGCCATCTGCACCTTTGCAGAACGGCCTGGAGGGACGAACAATCCGCCTTGGGAAATACATTAATATATTCGAGAGCGTATCAAATCTTGCAATTCACGTTTCCGGCGGAAGTCCGGTTTTAGAGCCCGATCCGTTGCCGGTCATAATGAAGAAGGGGAGATTCCTCCGCCACTGTGAAATGCAGGGTGATTGATCTTTGAAAAAGGAAAGCAGAAAAGCCATAAAAACCCGGCAGCTCGATATTTGAGCTGCCGGGTAATTCAAGCTCCGATCTGCAGTCGGTTAATCCAGCTCCAGCGCGCCGGTATACAGCTGATAGTATGTACCTTTCAGCTTAATGAGGTCCTCATGAGTACCGCGTTCGATGATGCGGCCGTGATCCAGCACCATAATAGCGTTTGCATTTTGTACGGTAGAGAGGCGGTGCGCAATAACGAACACCGTACGCCCGCTCATCAGCGCATCCATACCGCGCTGTACAATAGCCTCTGTCCGCGTATCAATCGAGCTGGTTGCTTCGTCCAGAATCATGACCGGTGGATCGGCCAGAGCGGCACGCGCAATGGCCAGCAGCTGGCGCTGGCCCTGACTGAGGTTCGCGCCGTTGCCGTGCAGCATGGTGTTATAACCCTCGGGCAGGCGGCGGATGAAGTCGTCTGCGCCGGCAAGCTGCGCGGCGGCAATGCATTTTTCGTCGCTTGCCTCCAGATTGCCGTAGCGGATGTTTTCCATCACCGTGCCGGTAAAGAGATTCGTATCCTGCAATACAATGCCGAGACTGTGACGCAGATCCGCTTTCTTGATTTTGTTGATATTGATGCCGTCATAGCGGATTTTACCGTCGCTGATATCGTAGAAGCGGTTAATAAGGTTTGTAATGGTGGTTTTGCCCGCTCCGGTAGAGCCGACGAAGGCGACCTTCTGTCCAGGCTTCGCGTACAGGGAGATATTGTGCAGCACGGTTTTTTCCGGCGTATAGCCAAAGTTGACGTCGTAAAAGCGCACGTCGCCCTGCAGCCGGGCGTAGGTGATGGTGCCATCGTGGTGCTGATGCTTCCAGGCCCAAACATTGGTGCGCTCCGCGCACTCGCTCAGGCTGCCGTCGGCATTTTCCCGGGCATTTACCAAAGTAACGTAGCCCTCGTCAGTCTCAGGCTGCTCATCCAGCAGGGCAAAAATGCGGTGCGCGCCTGCAAGGCCCATGATTACCATGTTTACCTGGTTGGATACCTGGCCGATTGCGCCGGCAAACTGTTTGGTCATGTTCAGAAACGGTACTACGATGCTGATGCCGAAGGCCATGCCGGAAATGCTGATGTTGGGGAGATCCGTCAGCATCAGCGCGCCGCCCGCCAGGGCGACCACTACATACATCACGTTGCCGATATTTCCCAGAAGGGGCATCAAAATGTTGGCAAAACGGTTGCCGTTGCGGGCATTGTAAAAGATTTCCCCGTTTACTTTATCAAAGTCGGCTTTTGCGCCTTCCTCGTGACAGAACACTTTGATTACCTTCTGGCCGGTCATCATTTCTTCCATAAAAGCCTCTGCCTTGGCGATCGTGATCTGCTGGCGCAGAAAGTATTTCGAAGAACGGTTCGTAATGGCGCGCGCTGAAAATACCATGCAGACGACGCCGGCCACCACGATCAGCCCCAGGATTACGCTGTAATACATCATGATACAGAACACGGTCAGCAGCGTCACGCCGGAGATCAGAATCTGCGGCAGGCTCTGGCTGATGAGCTGGCGCAGGGTATCTACGTCGTTGGTATAATAGCTCATAATATCGCCATGTCCGTTTGTGTCGAAATATTTGATCGGGAGATCCTGCATGTGGCTGAACATTTTCTCACGCATTTTTTTCAATGAGCCCTGCGTGATAATGGCCATCATCTGAGTGTAGAATGTTCCGGCAATCAGACTGATGACATACATTCCAACCAGTATGGACACATAGGTGAGAATACGTCCTGAGACTGAGGACCAGTCTCCGCTTTTGTAGCTTTCGTCAACGATGGCAATGATGTTCTGCATGAAGATCGCAGGCGCGGCGCTGACGATGGCATTAATCAGAATGCATACCAGCGTGACGGGCAGCAGAACTGGATAGAATTCAAACAGCGTCCGCAGCAGCCGGCGCAGCACACCCTTGGGCGCGCGCTGGCCGCGGGCCGTAGTAGAAGGAACGGGATTCACATTATTCTTCTTCGCCATCTTGATCACCTGCCTTATTCTGAGAAGTAAATACTTCGCGGTAAATTTCGTTGGTTTTCATCAGCTCGTCGTGACGGCCGATCGCGCTGATGCGCCCTCCGTCCATCACGATAATGCGGTCGGCATCCTGCACGGAGGCTACGCGCTGAGCGATGATGATTTTTGTTGTTTCAGGAATGAATTTGCGGAAGCCCTGGCGGATCAGCGCGTCGGTACGCGTGTCCACGGCGCTGGTGGAATCATCCAGAATCAGCACCTTGGGCTTTTTCAGAAGCGCACGCGCGATGCACAGACGCTGCTTCTGTCCGCCGGAGACATTGGCGCCGCCCTGTTCGATCCACGTATCATACTTGTCTGGAAACTGCTGGATGAATTCGTCGGCCTGCGCCAGCCTGCAGGCCTCGAGCATCTCTTCGTCGGTAGCGTCGGGATTTCCCCAGCGCAGATTGTCTTTGATTGTGCCGCTGAACAGCACGTTTTTCTGCAGCACCACGGCCACGCTGTTGCGAAGCGCCTCCAGATCGTAATCGCGAACGTCTGCGCCGCCTACCTTAACGCAGCCCTCCGTGACATCATACAGACGGGGAATCAGCTGCACCAGCGTAGATTTGGATGAACCTGTGCCGCCTAAGATTCCGATGAGCTCACCGGATTTGATGTGCAGATCTACGTCGGCCAACGCCATGCGCTCGGCCTTCTTTGAATATTTAAAGCTGACATTTTCAAAATCGATCGAACCGTCCCTGACTTCCGTAAGGGCGTTCTCGGGGCTGGTCAGACTGCTTTTTTCCGTCAAAACCTCCACGATACGCTCGGCGGATTCCATCGACATCGTAATCATTACGAATACCATAGACAGCATCATCAGGCTCATGAGAATTTGAAAGCTGTAAGTAAGAATGGCGGACATCTGTCCTACGTTAATATCTCTGCCCTGTCCGGTAATAACTGCATAAGAGCCGAAGGAGAGCACGAACGCCATGCCCGCATATACGCAGAACTGCATTAAGGGGCTGTTGAGCGCCATAATCCGTTCAGCCCGTGTGAAGTCCTTGCAGACATCCTCGGCTGCGGCGGAAAATTTCTTTTTTTCATATTCCTCACGTACATAGCTCTTAACGACGCGCATGGCCTGTACGTTTTCCTGAACCGAGTCGTTCAAGGCGTCGTATTTGCGGAATACGCGGCGGAAAATCGGCGTTGCCGCACGAATCACCAGGATCAGTCCAATACTCAGCAGCGGGATAGTAACCAGGAAAATCAACGCCAGCCGTCCGCCCATGGCAAAGCCCATCACAAAGGAAAAAATCAGCATCAGCGGGCCGCGGATGGCGATCCGGATAATCATCATGAAGGACATCTGCACGTTTACGACGTCGGTGGTCATGCGGGTAACGAGGCTGGATACCGAAAATTTGTCAATATTCTCAAAGGAGTAATCCTGGATCCGATAGAACATGTCCTTGCGCAGGTTGCGCGCAAAGCCCGTGGAAGCGGTCGCGCAGGTATTGCCGGCCGCAACGCCAAAAATCAGTGACAGAACGGCCATGACTACAAGCTCGATGCCATAACGGACGATGACATCCATGCCGCAGCCGGCCTGCATCTGGTTTACCAGATTGGCGATCGTGAACGGAATGATACATTCCAGAATCACCTCGACCGTGACCAGAAGCGGCGTCAGGATGGCCGTTTTTTTAAACTCGCGAATGCTGCGAGCAAGTGTTTTTATCATTCGTGACATTCCTCCTCCAAAGCTTGACGCACCGGCGCGCACGAGCAGGATGCGTCATAAAATTGTTTGTGGAAACATATGAGCCGGATGCCGGCTAACATTCCAGGTTTTCGGACATGTGCGCAATCACTTCCAGAAACAGCGTAATCTGTGTGCTCGACAGGCCGCGCGTGAGGCGCTGTTCGGTGCGGCGAAGAGATTCCTCAACCTGGATCTCCAGCTGCGCCGCCTTTTCGGTGGGGATCAGACTTTTCAGGCGCGCGTCGCTGGCCACGCTTTCTCTCTGGATCAGACCATTTTTTTCCATCAGCTGCAGAACGCCGGTGGCTGTGGAGCGGCTGAAGCCAAAGGCATTTTCTATATCGCGCTGGAACACTGGCCCATCAGCGCATTTTACAAGGATGTAGTGCATTACACGGCTTTGTACTCCGGTGAGCCCCAGGCTCTGCATATTGGCGTTCATGCGCTTTTTCAGCTTATGGGACAAGATGTTGATCCACATTCCGCATTCTTTTTCCATATGTATCCATCCTCCTTTCCGACTGCAAGGCTGCCAAGCCTGTTTGTTCGAAAACGAACGAATTTTAGCGCACGAAGGAAAGATTGTCAATATATAACATTTGTCCGTTTCGGCTGACGGAAACTATTGAGTGAATAATAAAGTATTTTTAGGGATGCTTTCTTCCCGAACAGATACGGGAAGCTGTATTTCCGCAGCTGGGAGTGATACGAACGATAAATGGAGCGCCTTTTTGAAGGAATGCAGCCCAGCCGCCGGTCCGCAAATTTTTCTTGACTTAGAGTCCGCTCCAGATGTTATGCTATAAGGACGGCAGAGCCGGCGCAAAGAATAAAAATTCTGGTTGCGGCAGGAGGGCTGGCATATGAATTATCGGATGCTGGGACGGACAGGACTGTCCGTCAGCGAGATTGGACTGGGCTGCGAGGGCTTCGCAGGAAAAAGCATGGAGCTTACGAAAAAAATGTTTGATCTGGCGATCGACAGCGAGGTCAACTGTATGGATCTGTACAGCCCTGATCCCGAGCTTCGAAGCCGCATCGGGACGGTACTGAACGGGCGCAGGGAGCGTTTTATTCTGCAGGCGCATCTATGTACCGTGTGGCGTGACGGGCAATACAAGCGCACGCGTGATCCTGCGGAAACGCAGGAATCATTTGAGGAGCTTCTGAGACGCCTCGGGACTGATTATATCGACATCGGCATGATTCATTACGTAGATTCACCAAAAGAATGGAAGGCGCTTTCTGAGGGAAAAATCATGGAATACGCACTGAATCTGAAGCAGTCCGGAAGAATCCGCCGGATCGGCCTGAGCAGTCATAATCCGCTGGCGGCACTGGCCGCAGCAGAAAGCGGCCTGATCGACGTGCTGATGTTCAGCGTAAATCCCTGCTATGATTTGCTTCCGGCAAACGAAGACTGCGAAACGCTTTGGTCGGACGACAGCTATGCGGGTCCGCTTCTGAATATGGATCCAGACAGGGAAAAATTATACGAAGCATGTCAGCGGCTCGGCGTCGGGATTACGGTAATGAAAGCGCTTGGCGGCGGTGATCTTCTGTCTGAGCAGTCGCCGGCGGGCAAAGCGCTGACGGTCAGCCAATGTCTTCATTATGCGCTGACGCGTCCTGCGGTAGCGTCCGTGATGACGGGCGTTCATACAATATCCCAGCTGGAGGAGAGTCTGGCGTACGAGCATGCGCCGGACCATGAGAAAGATTATGCCGCGGCACTTGCCGCATTTCCAAAGATCAAATGGGAAGGACATTGCATGTATTGCGGCCACTGCGCGCCGTGTCCGGAGGGCATCGACATCGCATCCGTCACTAAATTTTTAAATCTTGCAAAAGCGCAGGGAGCCGTACCCGAAACAGTCAGGGAGCATTATGGCGCGCTGCCGCATACGGCGGGAAGCTGCATCCGGTGCGGCGTCTGCGAAACACGCTGTCCGTTCCGCGTGCCGATTCGGGAAAATATGAAGCAGGCGGCGGAAACATTCGGGAAATAAGGACCAGTGATGAAAAGTCAAATTTTAAATTGATAGTGAGGAACAACGTCGCTGGGAATCCATATGACATGCAATTAAAACCAGCCGAATTGCGGGCGGCAAAGGCTTTGAAAGGATTTGCTCCTGTTTAGAACCTGTTATGCGGCATGAACCGATGTGAGTGAATAAAGAGACTGCGGCTGGAGCTTTTTTTTACCGTCCAGAGCAGGGAAAGAGGATCGGGCTGCAGTATCTGAAACAGCATAGTCTAACTGGAAAAATAACAATACGAATAATAGGAGTGAGATTCATTATGAAAAAACTTGGATTTGGACTGATGCGTCTGCCGCTGACAAACGCGGAGGATCCGAAAAGCATCGATCTGGAGCAGCTGAAGCAGATGACGGACGAATTTCTTGCCGGAGGATTTACATATTTTGACACCGCATATATGTATCATGACTTCCAAAGCGAAATCGCGATCCGGGAGGCGCTTGTCCGGAGATATCCCAGAAGCGCCTTCACGCTGACCAGCAAGCTGCCGACGATGTTTTTGAAGAAAGAAGAGGATATGGAGCGGATTTTCTGCGAACAGCTTGAAAAATGCGGCGTAGAATACTTTGATTATTATCTGCTTCACAGTCTTAACGCTGCTCATTATGAGATTGCCGAGCGGCTGGGAGGCTTTGCGTTCCTTCAAAAGAAAAAGATGGAGGGCCGGATCAAAAAGCTCGGTTTTTCCTATCACGACAATGCCGAACTGCTGGACCAGATTCTGACGGAGCATCCGGAAACTGAAGTTGTGCAGCTTCAGATCAATTATCTGGATTGGGACGACCAGAGCGTACAATCCGGAAAATGTTATGAAACCGCCAGAAAGCATGGCAAAGAAATCATCGTCATGGAGCCCGTGAAGGGCGGTACGCTTGCCAGGCTCCCGGAGCAGGCAGAACAGCTGCTGAAGGACTATGCGCCGGAGCGCTCGCCGGCCTCCTGGGCGATCCGATTTGCCGCCAGCCTGGACGGCGTTCTGACGGTGCTGAGCGGAATGAGCAATTTCGAGCAGCTTCGCGACAATATGAGCTATATGAAAGCGTTTGTTCCGCTGAAGGAAGACGAGAAAACGGTGCTGCGGAAGGTTGTCTCGGCAATCCGAAGCGCGATCTCCATTCCATGCACGGGCTGTAATTATTGTACCGTCGGATGTCCGCAGCACATCCGGATCCCGGAATATTTCACTCTGTACAACGCGGAAAAACGCGCGCCAAGTAAGATCATTTCCCTGCAACAAGAGTATGAAAATCATACGCAGAATGCGGGAAAGGCGTCGGACTGCATCGCCTGCGGGCAATGCGAACGGCAATGTCCGCAGCATATCGCAATTATCCGGCATTTAAAGGAGATTGCGGCAATCTTTGAATCAAAGTAAGGAGGCGTTTCTGATGACTATTGCAGAGGTAAGCAGCAAGTACGGTCTTTCGCCTGACACCTTGCGCTATTATGAGCGGATCGGCCTGATTCCTCCGGTGCGCCGGACGGCGGGCGGGATTCGGGATTATTCCGAGAACGACTGCATGTGGGTAAGCTTTGCAAAATGCATGCGCGGCGCAGGGCTTCAGGTCGAAGCGCTGATTGAATACGTTTCCCTGTTTCAAAAAGGCGACGCCACGATCGAAGCAAGAAAGCAGATTCTGATCGAGCAGCGGGACCAGCTGCTCGCCAGAATCGAAGCGCTGCAGTCGACGCTGGAGCGTCTGGACCGCAAAATTCAGCATTATGAAGACGTGATGCTGCCGTGCGAGCAAAAGCTTGCCGAACGGACAGAGGAGCGCTGAACGGAGCGCTTTGAAAAATACGGAATCCGGCTTGCAATTCTGGATCCGGGGGAGTATCATTTTTATGTAAATAAATGGCAGGGAGTGGCTTGCGTGAAAAAATGCCTCATTATTGTAGACTATCAAAACGACTTTGTAAGCGGCGCTCTCGGCTTCCCTGAAGCCGCTATGCTTGCGCCCCGGCTTGCTGAGAAAATCAGAGCATACAAAGCGCAGGGAGACGACGTGATTTTTACATTCGATACGCATGGGGAAAATTATCCTGATACGCAGGAGGGGCGGCATCTGCCCGTACCGCACTGTATCGAAGGCACGCAGGGCCATGCGCTTGCGGGCGAAATCGCAGCCCTTTGCGAGGAGACGGACCGTTGCTTCCGCAAAAACACCTTCGGATCCGACGCATTGTACGAATATTTGAAAAAAACGCCGTACGAAAGGATTGAGCTGGCAGGCGTGGTTTCTAATATTTGTGTGATTTCCAACGCCGTTTTGGCAAAGACGGCGCAGCCGGAAACGCCGATCCTGGTAGACGCCGGCTGCACGGCGAGCGGCAGCGCTGCGCTGCATGCGGCGGCGCTCGACGTCATGGCGGGACTGCAGATCGAAATCATTGGAAGGAACCGGTAAAGATGGAAGAAAGAAACTTATCGATGCTTTGTGACTTTTATGAGCTCACAATGGGAAACGGATATTTCAAAAACGGGTTTTATAATAAATACACGTATTTCGACGTGTTCTTTCGAACGGTTCCGGACCGCGGCGGCTTTGCGATCGCTGCGGGACTGGAGCAGATCATTCGATATCTGGAACAGCTTCGCTTTACGGAGGAGGATATCGCATACTTACGCGCCAGAAAACTATTCGACGAAGAATTTCTGTCGTATCTTCGCAATTTCCGTTTTACGGGCGATCTTTATGCGGTCCCCGAGGGGACTCCCGTGTTCCCGAACGAGCCGATTCTGACCGTGCGTGCGCCTGCGATCGAAGCGCAGCTGATCGAAACCTTTTTGCTGCTTACCCTGAACCATCAGTCTTTAATTGCAACGAAGGCCAACAGAATCGTGCGCGCCGCGCAGGGAAGAGCCGTGCTGGAGTTCGGTTCGCGCCGGGCGCAGGGAGCGGACGGCGCCGTGCTTGGCGCGCGCGCGGCATATATCGGCGGCTGCGCCGGGACAGCCTGTACGCTTACGGACGTGCTGTACGGCGTTCCCGCCGGCGGAACCATGGCGCATTCCTGGGTTCAGATGTTCGATACGGAATACGAAGCGTTTCGCACCTACTGCGAATTGTATCCCCATGGCGCAACGCTTCTGGTCGATACCTACAGTACGCTGAAAAGCGGCGTTCCCAACGCTATCCGAGCCTTTCGTGAGGTTTTGCTTCCGCAGGGAATTACGGATTTTGCAATCCGGCTTGACTCCGGCGACATTTCCTATCTTTCCAAAAAGGCCCGGGAAATGCTGGACGATGCGCACCTGGAAACCTGCAAAATTGTTGCTTCCAATGCGCTGGACGAATATCTGATCCGGGATCTGCTCATGCAGGGCGCGCAGATCGATACGTTCGGCGTAGGAGAGCGGCTGATCACATCAAAAAGCGATCCCGTGTTTGGATGCGTATATAAGCTCGCGGCTGTGGAAAATGAGAACGGGACCATTATTCCCAAAATCAAGGTAAGCGAAAATACGGCGAAGATTACGAATCCTCACTTTAAAAGGGTTTACCGTCTGTTTGACAATGAAAGCGGAAAAGCCCTTGCAGATGAGCTTTGTATTCATGATGAGAGGATTTCGGAGGATTGTCCGCATACGATTTTCGATCCCGAGACGACGTGGAAAACGAAAACGCTGACGAATTTTACTGCAAAAGAGCTGCTTGTGCCGGTCTTCCGCGGCGGAACGTGCGTATATGAAATTCCTCCGCTGAATGCGGTTAAAGCCTACTGCGCCGAACAGGTGGAATCTCTCTGGGATGAAGTGAAACGCTTTGAAAACCCGCATAAGTATTATGTTGATCTTTCCCGGCGGCTCTGGGATGTAAAGCACGCCCTGCTGGAGAAGAATAAACAGGGGAAACCCGATTGACAGGAGGCTGCGGCTGTGATATCATAAGCCCACTTTTTGGAATTGAGGGACAGAAAGGTTCGCTGCGGATGGAGATTTCGGTCACGACTTGTTATGATTATAAACAGCTCCTGCGCTTTCAGTATTACCACATGCTGCAGAGAAAGGCAATGTGGATTTTTATCGCGATCTGCGATCTGCTTCTTTTATGGCTGTTTGCTGCTGCCTATCTGGCGTATGGCTTCCGAACGGAAGTCCTGCTGAATCTGATTCTTTTGCTGCTGGTATGGTTCGGCGTTCCGTTTTCCGCATGGGCCGTTCCCCGCATTACGATGAAAAAAGCCGCTACGCTCGGAGCAGTCTGCAATTACACCTTTGAAGCCGAGGGCTTTCGGCTGAAATCGGAATCGCCGCAATTCCTTGAGGACTCCTTTGTAAAATACGTGTCGATCTACAAAGTATATGAATCCAGATACTGCTTTTACATCTATATATCCAAATTTCAGGCGTATATCCTTGACAAGGACGATTTTACGGAGGGCACGCCGGAAGATCTGCGGGAGCTTCTCCGCGATACGACGGACGAAAAAAAGCTGAAGCTTTTAAAACGGTAAAGGACGAAACGGCATGAACGGCATGATCCGATTTGCATCCGCAGACGACAGCGCGTCGTTATTAAAAATTTACGCCCAGTACATAGACACTCCCGTTACTTTCGAATATGAGCTTCCGACGGAAGCGGAATTTGCGGAGCGAATCCGCCGGATCTCGGCGGAATACCCGTATCTGGTGTGGGAAGAAAGCGGAGTGCCTCGAGGATACGCATATGCGCACCGGCATAGGGAACGCGCGGCCTACCAGTGGAACGCGGAGCTGTCCGTATATGTTGATTCTTCTTTTACATCCGGGGGAATCGGAAAAAGGCTGTATTCCGTTTTGCTGGAAATTCTGAAAAGGCAGGGCGTCAGAATTCTGTCTATGCCGGCGTTACGCTGCCGAACGTGAAGAGCGAAGGCCTGCATCGGGCTTTTTCCTTCCGACAGCTTGGCGTTTGCCGACAGACGGGATATAAATGCGGAAAGTGGCACGACGTAGTGTGGTTCGAAAAGAAACTCGCACCCTGTACGGCGGATCCCACGCCGTTTCTTCCGATTCATCGGATCCCGCAACGGGAACTGCAGGCAATAACAGAACCGTTTTCTTCGAATGTGTGAAACGAAATTTGACAGAACAAAATATTGCGTTAAAATATGAAAGAATCATTTGTCAAACGGAGGAGACCGCACCTTGTTCGAGCGTGTTTGTGTGTTTGGAGATTCCATTGCAAAGGGCGTCGTGTACGACCAGGAGAAGAAAAAATACATTTTCCTCGGAGAAAGCTTTGTTAATCTGCTGAGCAGCGAGAAGCAGATTGAAATTCTCAACTTCTCCAAGTTTGGCTGTACAGTGGACAAGGGCCTGCAGACCGTCGGAAAAAATATAGAACGGATCGGCAGCTGCGACCTGGTGGCGCTGGAATTTGGAGGGAATGACTGTGATTTTGACTGGGAACAGGTGGCCGCGGATCCCGAAGCGGAGCATTTACCCAAAACGCCGATCCGGAAATTTGTGGATTTGTACAAGTCTCTCATTGAAACGGTCCGGCAGGCGGGCAAGAAGATCGTCGTTCTGAATCTTCCGCCTCTTGACGAAAACAAGTATTTTAAATGGATCAGCAGAGGCCGCAGCGCAGAAAATATTTTAAAATGGCTCGGCGGTGCGACGCGCTTTATTTATCACTGGCAGGAATCGTACAGCGTCGCTGTGAGCGGCATCGCGAACGCGCTGCAGGTGCCCCTGCTCGATATCCGCAGTATTTTTCTCAGAAACAGGCGTTATACGGATTTTCTGTGTGAGGACGGGATCCATCCGAACCTGGCGGGGCACAGGCTGATTGCGGATGCCATCCATGCCGTGCCGATCAATTGAGGCCTGCCGGCTCACAGCTTTCGCAGCAATTTTAAAACGGTTTCTTGTTCAGGCGGCTGCGTTCCTCTTGTGAGGCAGGCCGCGCTGCCAAATGCGGCGCCCCATCGCAGGGCGCTTTTCAGATCCGCTGTGTTTTCGTGAAAAAAACCATAGATTATACCGGCCAGCATGCTGTCTCCCGCGCCGACGGTAGAGACTGTGCGTTCTGTCTTGGGCGCGGTCAGAAAACCGGAAGCGCCGCCCTTCGAGGCGTACGCGGCGCCGGCCGCTCCGCAGCTGACAACGGTGTGGGCACATTGCCCGCGGATGCAGAGCTGCTCCGCCCAAAGCACGGCAGCCTGCGGCGAGGGTGTTTCGGAACGCGGAAGACCAAGCAGTCCTGCCGCTTCCTCAGCATTCGGCTTCATTAAAAACGGTGCGATTGCGGCTGCCGCTTCAATCGTCAGGGAAGGGCAGTCCAGGAAAATCCTGCAATGCGGAGCGGCCCGGCGGATAGACAGCACAAAGTCAGCAAAATCCTTTTGCGTGATTCCGCGCGGCAGACTGCCGGAAAATACCGCTGCATCGGCGCGAGCCGCGGCGGGAACAATCCGGGCAGAAAGTCTGGAGAGCAGAGCGGGGGAGGCGGTAAAGCTTTTGCTGCAAAGCCGTGTTTCGGAATCCGGGGCGTTTACAGAAATATTTTCCCGCACGGCGCCTTCCGCAGGAACATAAGAAACCGGTACGCCGTAACCGCCTGCCAGCCGGAGATATTCCGAAGCGTTTTCTGTACCAAGCAGCAGAAACGCTTCGGTGGAAATGCCGAATGCCTGCAGCGCGCGCGAAACATTCATGCCCTTTCCGGCAGCAAAAAGCTCACGGCAGGAAACAATATTGTCCCTGCCGATCACAAATTCTTCCGTATAATAATGAATATCAATTACGGGATTGACCGTAACGGTGAGAATGTCCGTCATACGCCTTCGTCTGCGCTTGCCAGGACGATATCCGGCTCCAGCTCGGAAAACAGCTTCCGGAATTCGTCGCCTGTCAGGTTTTCCTTCTCGTAGAGCACTGCGGCGATTGCATCCAGCGTGGCCTTGTGATCCTTCAGAAGCGCCAGCGCTTTTTGATAACAATCTGCGATGATTGCATGCGTCTCCGCATCAATTTTTGCAAAGGTGGCGTCCGAGCAGTTCATCGTCTTCGTATCGACAAGATACATGCTGTTTTTCTTTTGCCAGTTGACAAATCCAAAGGTATCGCTCATTCCGTAGGTCGTGATGATGTTCCGCGCCATCTCTGTGGCCCGCTCGATATCATTAGAAGCGCCCGTCGTAACGGAGTCGAATTCGATCTCCTCGGAGGCCCGGCCCCCAGTTAAAATAATAATTTCCTCAAGCAGCTCCTTCTTCGTCAGCAGAACCTTTTCTTTCTTTGCGACATGCATGACGTATCCAAGCGTTCCGGACGTCCGCGGAATGATCGTAATTTTATGCACCGGCTCCGTATGCGTGAGCAGGGAGGTAACCAGCGCATGCCCCGTTTCGTGATATGCTACGATTTTTTTCTCCTCGTTTGACATCACGCGGTTTTTCTTTTCTTCTCCGGCGATGATGACCTCGATCGCTTCGTCGAGCTCCTGCTGGCTGACGCGCACCTTCCCCGCGCGTACCGCTCTGAGCGCCGCCTCGTTGATGATATTCTCAAGATCAGCTCCCGAAGCGCCCGGCGTCGCTCTGGCAACGACTTCAAAATCCACGTCGGGCTCCATAAGTACGTTCCTTGCATGAACCTTCAGAATGTCGACGCGGCCTTTCTGATCGGGAAGATCCACGATGATTCTGCGGTCGAAGCGCCCCGGCCGCAGAAGCGCTTTGTCCAGTACCTCCGGCCGGTTGGTGGCGGCGAGAATCACGACGCCCTTTGAGGAATCAAAGCCGTCCATTTCTGCCAGAAGCTGGTTGAGCGTCTGCTCCCGTTCGTCGTTGGAGCCCAGCCCGTTGTCGCGGCTTTTGCCGATGGCGTCGATTTCGTCGATAAATACGATACACGGCGCGTTTTCGACCGCCTGCCGGAACAAATCGCGGACGCGCGAGGCGCCGACGCCCACAAACATTTCTACAAATTCAGAGCCGGAAAGAGAGAAAAACGGCACCTTCGCCTCTCCCGCGACCGCTTTCGCCATCAGCGTTTTACCGGTACCCGGCGGTCCGACCAAAAGCGCGCCCTTGGGCAGCTTCGCGCCGATTGCCGTATATTTTCCGGGATTATTTAAGAAATCAATGATTTCTACGAGATTCTGTTTCGCCTCGTCCTGGCCGGCGACATCTGCAAATGTTTTTCCGGTGGACTTTTCCGCATAAATTTTACTCGTGTTCTTTCCAAACGACATCACGCCGCCGCCCATCCGCTTGTTCATGGAACGCATCAGGATTACGAACAGAACGACCATGATTACGGTCGGGAGCACATAGGCGATCAAAATTTCCAGCCAGATATTCGAGCTCACAATCGGAGAATCGTATTTGATCCCTTTTTCATCCAGCAGAGACAGAAGCGCCGTGCTTTCGTGAAACTCGTTGTTAATATTTCCCGTGACGTAGTAAACGTTGGAGGTCTCAAAATCCTTCGGCTTCATCGTATATTGCTTCGAATTGACCTCCACCTGCTGCGCCTCGTCATTTTCCACCTTCTGGACAAATTCGCTGAACGAGATTTCTTTGTAATCCGGCTCCATGAGCTTCGGCAGCATCGTGTAGCTGATGATCAGAACGATCCCCAAAAGAATGATGTAATATGCGAAAATCGGTATCTTTTTTTTATTTCCCGGCTTGTCGTTCACTTGTAAAATCCCTCCTAAATTGGGCTTTTGCATATTATAGCAAACAATTGTATTTTCCGCAATTTATGTTAAAATATCAACGAAATCCAAAAAACACGCCGGGAAGTGAACAGGATGGTAAAGCCGGAAAATCTCAGAGTGAATCTCCTTGCGGAGCCTGCCGTGGTGCCCTGCTGCTGCCAGACATTTTCCTGGGCAATTTCGTCTGATCAGCCGCTGACCGAACAGAAGGAATACAGGCTCCAGATTCGCAAACCCATGGAGCCAACGCTTGCGGCGGACACAGGATTTGTCCAAAGCGGCCGGTCTTCGGGGATTGAAATTGCTTCATGGGAGCATCCGCCGGAGCCGGACAGCGTCTATTTGTGGCGCGTCGCAGTCCGCGGCGATCAGGGGGAGGAGGGCGTCAGCGATGAGGCTGCATTTCTCACGGAGTCGGCATTTATGCATGCTCCGGCCGGAATCTGGCATGGAGAAAAGCCCGACCTCTGTATCCTGCGCGCATCGTTCCGCCGCCCGAGCCGGAAGGTCTATAAAATCCTGGCAAACGTTACGGCGTGTTCTCCTGAGCCCGCAAGACAGTACGTATACAGCTTATACGTCGGCGGCGTATTTGCCGGCCTCGGGCCGCCGCGCTACGGAAAGGACGCGCAGGGAAACAGCATTGTATATTACAACGGAATAGATATCACGCCGCTTGTCTGCACGGAGGAAAACACGGTTGCCGCGCTGAATTACACGAGCGCGGAGAAGTCTTTTTTCTGTGAAATCCGTGCGTATTATGAGGACGGCTCTTCGGAGGCTCTGCTGAGCACGGCGGATGCGGACCGCTGGGAGGCCGCAGATGCAGCCGCTGTGTTTCGGCCGTCGGGCTCTATCGGAACGGGATATTATTTTGCGCCTGCGGAAAATTTTGATGCTGAGGCGCTGGAGCGACTCTGCTGGGAGCCTGCCGAGCCGGCGTTTCTGCTGCCGGGAACTTCTGTGCGCCCGTATCCGGCCGAGCCGGTAAATCGTTATGAAATTTCGCCGCGGAAGACCGGAAGCCTTAGGGACGTGGATGTCTTCTTCGTCGATTTCGGCAAAGAGCTTGTCGGCGGAATCGGTCTGGAGATTGATGCGCCGGAAGCTGCCGAGATCATCGTGCGTTTCGGTGAGGAGCTGGAAAACGGACGCGTCCGCTATCGGATGCGCACGGGAAACTGCTATGAGGAAACGTGGCGGCTGAAATCCGGAAGAAACAGGCTGGAAAATACGGGGATGAAAACATTCCGCTATGTGGAATTTCTGAATCTTCCGGCCTCTCCTGCGCGAATCTGGGGCACCGCCATCCGCCAGGAATTTGATGAAACGGCGTCCTGCTTCGAAAGCAGCAGCGCATTACTGAACCGAATTTATGATTTTACCAAATATACTGTGAAGGCTACAAATCAAGATCTGTACGTCGACTCGCAGTCGCGGGAACGCGGCGCATATGAAGGCGACGCGCTGATTAATATGCTTTCGGCGTATGCCGTGGAGGATCGCTATGCGCTTGCCCGCTTCACTGCCTTATATCTGAACACACACAGAACCTGGCCTGCGGAATATGTTTTAATTTCCATTCTGATGGCATGGGAAGACTATCTTTATACCGGCGACGCGTCGCTGCTCCGCAGCGATTATGAGCTTTTGCAAGGGAAACTATTTCCGGAGAAATACGCGGACTGCCGGGGACTGTATGGCAGAGGCATTTTGCAGAAAGGAAACGTAAATGCGGTGCTGGTAGACTGGCCGGCATCCGAGCGCGACGGTTACGCCTGGGAAGAATCGGAGTATAATACCGTTCTGAACTGTATGGTTTATAAAGCGCTGCGCTGCCTTTCCCAAATCGCACGGGTATTGAATAAAACGGAAGACATGCAGCGCATGGAGCGCCGTGCGGATGAGCTGAAAGCGTCTCTGATTTCTCTGCTGTATTCGCCGGAGCAGGGCGCATTTTACGACGGACTCTGCGCGGACCGTACGCCGGCGCGCCACTTTTCGCAGCATGCGTCCGCCTTTGCGCTGTATTGCGGCGTCTATGAGGGGGACGAGATGCGCCGGGCGCTGATTTCTTTTCTGAAGAAGCAGGGCAAGATTAAAATGAGCGTGTACGGGGCATTTTATCTGTTGGAAGGACTGTACGCGGCCGGAGCCGGAGATTACGCCGCGGAGCTGCTTCTGCAGGAGGATACCGCCGACGGCGCGCGGACCTGGGCGTACATGCTGGAAAAGGGCGCCACGATCACCACAGAAGCATGGAATCCGACAAACAAGCCGAACATGACGTTTTCGCATCCTTGGGGCTCTGCGCCTGCAAGCCAGATCGTGCGCGGGATTTTCGGGATCCGTCCGCTTGAACCGGGCTTCGGCCGGTTTCAGGTTTGGATTCAGGCCGGTCCGCTCCGAAAAGCGTCTGTCACAGCTCCGACAGTGAAGGGCCCGGTTTGCGTCTCTTTTGAGAAATCCGAGGGTGCTCCGGAAAAATTGGAGGTTGTGCTTACGGTGCCGCCGAATACAGAGGCGGAGGTCCGTTCGGGTGCGGACGGGAGCGTCGTCTGCCGCTTCTCCTGCGGAACGCATCGCTTCCTGCTGCCGGCGTGAAGGAATACTACACATTTTCCGGAATCCGTGATATACTAACGCTCGAGGTAGTAAGAATATGCTGAAGAAAATTCTGATAAGCGTTTTAAGTGTTTTGATATTTTTAATATTGATTACAGGCGGGTTCCGCTACGCCGTGAATATATGCAATGACTATCTGCTGCCGGAGGACGGCTCCGTTACAAAAGAGAAATTGGAGGCTGCGAAAAACAGAACCGTGGATTATCTGTTTGCTGTGGATTCGGCGTCCGCCGAACCGACTCCGGCGTCCGCCGCGCCGGCTTCGTATTCTTCGGGCGGCTCTGGACTGCTTTCCGGGGGAGCGGAATACTGCGCCGTGATCGGAACGCTGGCAGAAGAAAGCAAATACTATTACGCAATATACGACAGCTCCGGTACGCAGAGGGCGTACGGAGAATTCGGCACGAGTCTCGAAACGTGCGTAATCCATGATATCCGCACTGGAGCGGAGGAAATCCGGATCCTCTGCGAGGAAGACGGTCTGTGCGTCCTGTATTCGATCAGCTTTTCGGCCCGCGTTAACGGCGGGACCATGAAAATTTCCAAAAAAGCGGAATTTGATCCCCGGCGGGAAGAAGAAACGCTTCTGAAGCTGATTCTGCCCGACGAGAAGATGGAATATATCGTTGCGGCCGGCACGGGGAGCGCGGTATTGTATACTGCGGACGGACAGGCCGTAAGAACGTATGAATATGAGCCGAAAAATGTCATCACCTGCGGAGTCCTGCAGGACGGGCTGCTGATTCTCTGTGGGGCGGCGTCCGGGGAAGAGGACGGACACGGCTTCAGCTACGGCTTTGCGGAGGCATTTTCCGAGGCGGGCGCACTGCTCTGGAGCAAAAAGCTTCTGAACGAAGGCGAATACGTTTCCGCCGTAATGGAATGCCAGATCAAACCGAACGGCAATCTGGGCATTTACGGCAGATATTTTGACTACAGCGAATCCGATTTTCAGATGACCTCGCTGGAGGCGGAGCGATACGACGATTTCAAAATATACGGAAACGGAATCGATTACTATATTTACACGTCGAGAATCCGAAGCGAGGAGGGCGGAACGGTACAATCGTCCGCTTTCCTGGCAGAGCTTGACCTTGCGGGCGGCGAAACGGACATGAGGGTATACTCCGCTTTAAACGATTTCCGTGTGCCGAGCATTTCCCAGACGGGATCGCTTAATAAGCTGAATTCTGCGGGAGAGTTCCTTCTGACGATTGCCCAGGCAGAAGCGGAGGACAGCCCCACGTACCATTTGACGATTGATGGGAAAGCTGTGGAAATCCCGAGCAATCTTGAGGTTTTCTACGATCTGGACACGAGCGGCGGAATTTACGCATATCTTGCGGAAAGCGGTACGGGGATTTACCGGATGAAATATTTTGCCTCCGCGGAGGATTTTTCGTCGGCGATGCTCGGCCTCCGGAGGGCGCTGAGCGTCTCATCCGTACTGGACAGGCTGCCTGAGGTTCTGCCGTGGTTCGTAATTTCCGTGATCGGAATCATTTTACTTGCAGCAAAGCATAAATGGAGGTATAGCCGCGGCGATGAAGAAGATTGCTAAATTTATCAGTGCGGTATTGATTGCTGCCGCGGTAATATTCGTTCTGCATTTTGTTTTGACGCTTGAGGCGGTGGATACGTGGCTGACGGAGAAAATCGGCGGCGAAGTGCCTGCGGACGCTTCTCTGATCCGTACGGAATGGGCGGAGGAGCGCTACGGGTTTGCCGAGACGGACAGGCCGTGCATCTTTGCGCGGGAGGATCGGCTTTATCTGACGGCGGGAGAGGACGTGGCCGATATTACGCCGGAAGAAATCAATATTTCTTACTACGGCAGCTTCATGGATTTCAATGAAATCCTCAGCTATAAGAAAAACTGTGTCGTAAGCGAAGACGGCAGGTATATCGTATACCGCCTGGAGTTTAACGACATTCCGTATCTGTATTATTATGATATTGAAGCGCGGAAGGCGTATTTCATTTCCGACCGGGTAGATAGCTTTGATCTCGTGGAAAACGACGGGACGGAGGCGCTGACGTTGATTTATGCGACGGGCTACGCCCAAAACAATAAATTGTTTTTGTATCGCTCTGACCCGGCAGGGGAAACCGCAGGAAGCACTCTGCTGCTTTCGGAAGACAACGCGGTATCCGGCGTATTCGAGGCCTACGGCAGCATCGTTTCGCTGTCTCTGGAGGGAACGCTTTCTCGATATGATCCCGCCTCCGGCGCCGCACAGAAGCTGTCAGAAGGAGTGGAGGCTCTTTATTTTCCCGGTGACAGCGCATACAATTATGATGACTACTATAAAGATTTTACCGTATGCTGCCGAAAGGGCGGGCAGGATTACATCCTGAACGGCTCCGCGGAGGCCGTCATAGAGGGAGGCTATTATAACGTTATTCCGAAGTATACGTATCCCGGTGCCTCGGGTGAAACGTATTATTATTCGCTTAGAAACAAACGGATCGTCCGCGTG
Source organism: uncultured Clostridium sp. (assembly GCA_900543695.1). GTDB lineage: Bacteria > Bacillota > Clostridia > UBA1212 > UBA1255 > Egerieisoma. The sequence goes on from UQSG01000029.1 coordinate 20,992, forward strand.
TCCGGCGGCGCTGAAACAGTGCTTTATGAAGAGCTTGGCGATCTTTATCATGTGTTTTTATACGTTCCGGGAGAGACGGAGACTGAGACCGGTTCTTTTATTGCGGCGTCCGGCAGTACGCTGTACCTTTTGGCTGAGGACGGAGGCGCCGCATCCGAGCTGATGCGTCTGCCGGGGCGCTACCGGAGGCACGCCGAGATGCTGGAGGAGCATATGGCAATCTATCCGGCGGAGAACGGCGTATATTATGTCGCCATGCTGGCTTCCGGCAGTCTCGTTTTCAATACAAAAAATGTGCAGAGCTGGATGAATGCGGCCAGCAGCTATAATTATGGGCTTACCGTCCTCCGGGAGGATGCGGGGGAATACACGGCGGAGCCGCTGAACGTACCGCTTTCCCGCAGCATCGAAGGCCCCGTTCCGGCCGCCCGGGACGGCTCTGCCTCCAACAACCTGATCCACGTTTCCTATTTTGCAGATGGTACGGTGAAAGCCGTCTCGCTGCTTTCGGCCGAGGGCGCGCTGCTTTCCGCAGATATGCTGGGCACGTCCGGATACGCGCAGGGGCAGTGTGTGACCGAGGTATTTTCCTGCAGTGAGGGCACGTATATTTTACGCGAAATACAGGAGGGAAACGCTGATTTTTATTTTCTTTCCGGTACGGCTCCGCAGCTTGCTCCGGCGGCGGGCGGGGCGGGTGTTCTTGCGGAAACCAACGGGGATTTTGCGGCGGCCGTGTCGTTCGGAACGCTTGTTATTTTCTGAAAAGCGCGGTATAATGAGCCGTACAACTTAAGAAAGGGGTTATTTACACATGAATTACTCGCATGAAGTAGAAAAAATGATGTGTGTCAAGCAAGGGCCGAATCACGGGCCGGCGCCCATCCCGGAAGAAGGAAAATGGGTAAAAGCAAAGGAAATATCCGACATATCGGGATTGTCGCACGGAGTGGGCTGGTGTGCCCCTCAGCAGGGAGCCTGTAAGCTGACGCTGAATGTGAAAAACGGCATCATTGAAGAAGCGCTTGTAGAAACGCTCGGCTGCTCCGGAATGACGCATTCCGCAGCGATGGCGGCCGAAATTCTCGGCGGGAAAACGCTTCTTGAGGCGCTGAATACCGACCTTGTATGCGACGCCATCAACGTGGCAATGCGTGAAATATTTTTACAGATCGTATACGGCAGAACGCAGTCTGCATTTTCCGAGGACGGGCTTCCGATCGGCGCCGGGCTTGAGGACCTCGGCAAGGGACTTCGCTCTCAGGTAGGAACGATGTACGGAACCAAGGAAAAGGGCGTGCGTTTCCTGGAAATGGCGGAGGGCTACGTGCTCAGCATCGGACTGGATGAAAACGACGAGGTGATCGGGTATCAATTCGTAAATCTCGGAAAGATGATGGATGCAATTAAAAAGGGCAGCGATCCGAAGGAAGCATATGAGAAAAATATCGGTACATATGGAAGATACGCCGACGCCGTTAAGGTCATTGACCCCCGCAATGAATAAGGAGGAATCGAACCATGGTAAGATTTGAAGGTTATGAGAGAAGAATAGACGGCATCAACAAAGCTATGGCGGAATACGGGATTGCTTCCTTGGAGGATGCAAAGGCAATCTGCGATGCGAAAGGCGTGGATGTTGCCGGAATCGTAAAGGGCGTACAGCCGATCGCTTTTGAAAATGCAGTGTGGGCCTACACGCTCGGCTGCGCGATCGCATTTCAGAAAAAGGTGAAAAACGCCGCGGAGGCTGCGGAGGCGATCGGGCTTGGGCTGCAGGCGTTTTGTATTCCCGGCTCCGTTGCGGATGCCAGAGAGGTTGGTCTCGGACATGGAAATCTTGGCGCCATGCTGCTGCGTGAAGAAACGAAGTGCTTCTGCTTCCTGGCGGGCCATGAATCGTTCGCCGCTGCGGAGGGCGCGATCGGAATCGCAAGGACGGCGAATAAGGTCAGAAAAGAACCGCTTCAGGTCATTCTTAACGGTCTGGGCAAGGATGCCGCTTATATCATTTCCAGAATTAACGGCTTTACGTATGTGAAGACGGATTTTGATTTTGCCACAAGAGAGCTGACCGTTACGGAGGTCCGGAAGTTTTCGAACGGCGACCGTGCGAACGTACGCTGCTACGGCGCGAACGATGTCAACGAGGGCGTTGCCATTATGCAGAAGGAAGCGGTGGACGTTTCCATTACGGGCAACTCTACGAATCCGACGAGATTCCAGCATCTTGTAGCCGGTACGTATAAGAAATGGGCGATTGAACATGGCAAGAAGTATTTCTCTGTGGCGTCCGGCGGCGGTACGGGACGTACGCTGCATCCGGATAACGTTGCGGCGGGGCCGGCTTCTTACGGTCTGACGGATTCAATGGGCCGCATGCACGGGGACGCGCAGTTTGCAGGTTCTTCTTCCGTTCCTGCTCACGTTGAAATGATGGGATTGATCGGCATGGGCAACAACCCGATGGTCGGCGCTACCGTGGCCTGTGCTGTTGCTGTGGAAGAAGCAAGCAAATAAGGCCGAAAAAGCGCATAAATACTGGATTTATTCCGAAAAAGAGCTGCCTATTTGGTGGCTCTTTTTTTGCTTTCAAAACTCGCTTTCAGGGGTAAAATTTTATGCTTTGTACCCTTTTTGTACCCCAAATTTTCATCCGGGGTACAATTTTGTACCCCAACTTGAAAAGCATTGTCTCTAAAACCCGCATAATTACAGGGTTTTTCGCTCTTCTCGCAGGGTAAAACGAAGTCCAAATCCGGGGTAACAACTGTACCCCTTTCGGATAAATTTGGGGTACAGGAATCATCAATGGGAATCTGATTCAAAATTTCAACTGTCTGATTCTGCATCTTTTGTGTAAGGTGAGTATAGATTTGTAAGGTTACTTGAATATTTTTATGTCCGAGGCGATGCTGAACATCTTTCATTGCCGCTCCGTTTTCCAGAAGCATTGTCGTATGTGTGTGTCGCAATGAGTGGAAGTCGAAATTTTTGTATCCCATATCATAGTGAATCACACGGCTGCAATGTTGCATAACACGAGGCTGGATATATGTTCCGTTCTCACGGACATTGATAAGTCTGATCTCCTTGCTTGTATCATCTCCTTGCGTAACAATCTGATGTTTTTCGTTTTCGTATAAGTGCGTATAATACTCATCGTAGTACAATCGGGCTCGATCCTGTTGTGTCTTTGCTTTCCAAAGCGTTTCAAGCATGAAATTATCCAGCCGGATATCTCGGAATGAATCGTATTTGGGATTGCAAAAGGTCCAAAAGCCATCTATGTCCTGTACCTGTTTATTGATCCGTAAGATGTCATTTTCAAAATCCACATCATCCCAGGTGACGGCAAAGGCTTCTCCCAGTCTAAGTCCACAACGATATGCCAGTAACAGTGGTATATGGCAGGAATGACCATAAGGAAATCTCGTTATGATCTGATTCCAGAGTTCTGTGGATACCACCTCTCTGACTTTTTTTCGGGTAGGAATTTCAGGTGTCGCCCGTTTGGATGGAAGTTTAACCATCAATGCGGGGTTCGTCTGAATAAGTCCAAGCGGCTCGATTGCATAGGTAAGACAACCGGATAGGATACTCTTTAGGGCAATCAGCGAATTTCGACTGTAACCTGCGTTGAATTTATCATTGATGAATGATTGTATTAACGCCGGTGACAACGACTTCAGCTTGTAATGTCCCAAAGTCGGTCGAATGTGATTTTTGATGCGTTTTTGATATCCCGCACATGTGTCTTCCTTCAAATTGATTTTGCAGTATTCTTTCATCCAAAAATCGAGATAGTCGGAAAAACTGATTTCTGAAGGAACAAAAGTCAATCCGCTATTGTTATACTCAGCCAAAGCTTTGGTGCCAGCTTGCATAGCTTCTTTTTTAGTCGCAAATCCTCCTTTCGTAAATCGTTTTCGTTTCCCTCCAATTTTTGCACCTTCAAAACGATACTGCCAATAGTTTCCTCGTTTCATACAGGTGACTCGTGCCACTTCTTTGACCTCCTTTGTTTATTTTTCTGTGGGAAGTTCTTTGATGGCAGCTAAATCGGTCAAATCCTTACCTTCTGATTCAGCAAGGAATTTTTCCAGTGTTTCTGCTCTGACTTTATAACAGCCAAGTTTTATGGCTGGCAAAAGACCTCGACGAATCAACGCATATACATAGTTTGTATTCGAATGCATAATACCGGCAACTTCTTTGACCGTATAAAGCATTTTATCCATAAGAGGACCTCCCTTCTTTAAATTTTATATAAGATCAAAAAGTTGGCAAATTTCGTTTTTGCTTTTTTGACCTGCTTTGTTAAAAAATCACCTTATATCAGCAGATAAAATGCAGAAAAAATTTTTTCGTTTGCTTTGAATGGATTTTTTCGGTCCCATCCAAACAAGGGACATGCTGCGCCGGCTGACTACTCTGTAACTGAATGCACCGGGTGCATGAAGTTACAAAACCGCATTACAGAGGTACCCGCAAACAAGGTACCTGTAGCCGCTGCTTTAAAGCGGCGCCGCAAGCGTATCGGCAAGGCTCATTGTACCGGGTCATGGCAGCCGTCTTGTGTCAAATGACGGATTATCGCATTCAAGCGCCGCTCGCCGGATCGTTGCGCAGCATATTACCATGATGCCGTAAGGCATATTTGTCAAAGTGCAGTGAGATTGCTCTCAATAACAACAGCTCGGAACTGGCCGAACGGTTATTCTTTAATCATTCGATGAAAACAGTTTCATCAGTTTTCGATGCAGAATCGGCAGGCTTTGAAAAAATTCAATGCGAATTTCTTGCATAAGGTCTTCATTGACAAAAAAACCTTTACGATCTCCGTCAGATGTATATATCTGCTCAACTGCTGCTGAATGGATGTAATTTTCATAGTAGTTCAAAAGGTCCATTTTGCTCCGCGGTTCGTCATTAAGAAATCTAAGAATTATTTCTGCAGGCGGTATAGGCACTGAAATACGATAGTCAGAGTTCATCATTGTTCTGCATCCTCCTTCGTATGATCTCAATGGCGTTACGCTTATGTTTTCTTACCATACGCTCGCTAATTTTCAAATCTAATGAAATCTCTTTCAATTTGATATTCCAGCAAATATTTTCGATCAAAATCTGCCGTTGAATTTCAGATAATGACAGCAGCGCTTCTGCCAGCTCCGGATCGTACACAGGAACATGCTTTCCTTTGACTTCTATATATTGGCAGATATCGTAACTGTTTTCTTCATATCCCAGCTCTTCTTCAAAGGAATCCAAATCAACAAATATAACTCCGTATTTCTCTTTTTTGTTTTTATAGCGATAGTAACGGCGTTTTGCGTTGATAATAACCTTCTTGAGATATCTATCTATGTAATGGATAAGATCTTCGTTGATATCCGTTATGGTATATGTCCGTTTCTCCATCGCTTTTCAGTCCTTTCATTAAAGAAACCATAACAAACATGACCAAAACAGGAACCTTTATGGAAAAATCTTTATACGAACATAGGTTGATCTTTATGTTATTGTGCATTTTGACGTATCTAAACTCTCTTGCCCTGCAAGAAATTCACTCTGTCATATGGGCTGAAAACTAAATATTTTCGTTAAAAATGACGAATTTTAAGATTTGATATAAAAATCAGCCGGATATGATTGACAAATTCCGGCTTCTTTCAGTATTATATAAACAGATAATATTTGTTTGTATTTTTGAAATTACTACTTTTTCTTTTTCACCAGATAACAAATTACCGAAAATTCTGCGCAGATGATTACGCCTAAGATAACATAAGCAACGATATGGATCGTTCCAATGCCCGAAGAAGCTTTCGGCGCAGGCGAAGCGGTGCGAATCGGTGTTGCGGTCTTTTTTGGGGTAGGCTTGGCCGTTGCATCCGGCGTAGGTTCTTCGGTCGGCGTAGGTGACGGGGCTTGCGTCGGCTGCGGCGTCCACCACTGTTCTATGGCTGGAATCGTAAAGTAAGCGCGATCCGATAAAATATATCCCCATTCGTCCTGAACAACTGCAAAATATCTGCCGGGCTTCAGCATTCCGTTTTCGTCGGTATATTCATAAAACCTTTCGTTCGGCCATGGAGCTTCACCACCAGCCCAGCTGATATGCGATGTTTGTCTTGCTTGTGCTAAAGTGTTCAAAAAAAGAATGGCGTGCGTAGTTTGTTCCGGAATATCATTTTCTGCATAAACGCAAAAATATCGATTTGGCCCTAAAGTCATGTCTGTTGTAGATGCAATAAGTTCAATGGAATTATCATTGTTTACAACTACACTAATATTTATGATTTCATTTTCCTTTAATCCTTCGGCAGACGCCGGCAACTGAAAAGCGCACAGCAAAAGCACAATGCAAAGCAATCTTTTTTTCATATTTTATTTCCTTTCTTGCGCTGCTTAATTATATATTATTATATAATATTTGCAGACTAAAGGCAAACAAAAAATAAAAACGCGAAGAATTTGAAAGAAGGCGATTCCAATGCAGCAGAGGGGCGATGCCGCTAAGCAAAATGAATCCAAACATATGAAAAGGAGTTTGAACTATGAACTTGAGAAAAATTTGCATTTTCGCTGTGATTTTCGTTTTGCTGTGCCGTTCGTTCCCCCTTGTTTTGATGGCAGAAGATGCCGAAAACCGGCCGCCTGATTTTACGACACCGCGCATGAACAACGCGGAAGCGGTGGAAAAGCTGGTCGAACTTGCCACGAAATACAATACAGTATATGTCAATGGGACAGTCGGACAGCCGCTTTCGTGCGATTTAATCGAAAGCACAATAAACATCACGTCCGGTAATGAAAAAAGAGCGGAAAGAAATAAAAAACGCGTTCCATATAACTACTACGCCTTCGACTGCTCCGGAATGGTCAAAGCGTTGTTTTTATGGAACTGGAACAACGGCGAATATGACTATAATGAAAATGAAGAGGTGAATGAATCGGGATTATGGCAGCTTTGTCCGGAGGCTTCACGCAGTAATACATTCGCTTCCTATGATAGTATCAAGCCTGGGGAATTCCTGTACAAAAGCGGCCATTGCGGAATGTATATCGGCGGCGGCTATGCTGTTGAGTGTACGTCAGATTGGAACAGCGGCGTACAGATTACCAGAGTGGTATTAACGAACGAACCAGAAGCGGATTTATCCGAACCGGCCACCAGATGGGAAGGACATGGACAACTTCCCTTTATTTCCTATACATGTGATAATTTATATCAAACATCTACCAGCGGCCGACTGCAATTGAACAAAAGTGTGTATCATCCTGGAGAGCCGATTCGCATCACCGTGAAAGGGCTGAGCGGCGATAATTATCTGGACGCCCATGTCGCCGTTTATTCCACAGCATTTCCTACTTCTTCCGATAACAGCTTAAACAATTGGTGTTATGTCGGAAGCAGCACGCATGACCGTGAAGATCCCCCGGGTGCAATCGCAACGGTATACCTAGACGCCAAATCATATCTCTTGGATCATCCGCAAATCTTATCGCCAGGTACATATCAGGTAAAGCTGTTTGCAGATGACGGGAACACGCAAGCAATCGATACATTGACCTTTCAGGTTGTTTATCCACAGATCAGCAAGGCATTGTATGCAGATGGCTTGATTGACGTAACCATCGACGGTTACATAGAAGAAGACGCGTGGATCGGCCTGTATCAAAACGGGACTACAGGTTCGGATTCAAGCCCGTCAATCCTGTGGCATTATGCTACAAAAGAGGTTACTTCCCGGCGGAATTACGGCGATCTGCATTACGTCACGCATCTTCGGTTTGATGCGTCAGATGCAAAAATCTCCATTCCGTCTGCCTATCAGGTCGTTCTATATCTTGATGAGGGATACAATTCGGCAGCTACTAAGCAGCTCGCAGCGACCTATCAGCATACTGACATTCTGACACAGTACACAGCTGCCTCAGCTTCCGGCAGCGGAATCAATATCGGCCCGACCGTATATGAAATGGAAGACGAAATCAAAATTGATTTTTACGGTGTAACAAACAAGGACGCGTGGATCGGTCTGTATCCTGCAGGCACGACAAACTATAATCCCTGCTCTACGGGTATGTGGGTATATACGTCAACCGGTACGCAGTGGTCTATGTACGCAGAATTTTCAAGTGCATTTCCGGCCAATGGCACGGTGTATCTGCACGCCAATGTCGTAGACGTGGATACGGGTTCGCTTCGTAATACGCCGTTGGGAAATTACAAGCTTGTCTTGTTCGGAGACAGCGGCTATACCAATGTATTGAAGGAGGTTGTGATTCGCATTACATATTAAAACGAAAATCGCCGAAATCATCACCGACAGTGAAGCTAAAATCCCACAAGGCCAAAAGCTTTGTGGGATTTTAATTGTCAAAAGCGTAAAAATCGGTAGCCTGTTTACTATTTTTCTGAAACATATTGACAAACCTCATAACATTTGATATTATGAATATAGCAACAATAAATAGAATAATATATGACAAAAATCGTTCGGATTGCCTATATTTACTCTGAAACAAAACCGAGAGGATGAATATATAGAATAAACAAAAAAGGAGAGAAACAAACATGAATGCAGGAAGTTGTAAAAAACGATGGTTATCCCTTTTGCTGTGTTTGACATTGCTGGCTACCTGCCTACCGGTATCAGGCTGGGCGGCAGCGGTGTCCTTACCCGCCGAATCTTCTCAAGTGACGGCTGAAGATGCGTTGACTAATGACGCGTTATCGGCAGAACCCATTGAAAGCATATCTGATGCCATACCAGAATTTCATTCCATTATCACCCAAGCGGAGGCACTCGACAACGGTTATGTCGCACGCTTGAACAATGAAGAACCCAACCTGAATACGTTGATATTTGCCCGTTCAGACGGTTCCAAAGTTATGCGCGTATTCGAGTATCCCGTCAAGTATGTGGACAGCAGCGGCGTTGTTCGTGACAAATCTTTGGCGCTTTCTCATAAAGCGGAAATCGGCTACTTCACGGCAGATACAGACGTCGTTTCTCTTTTCCCCAAAAATCTGTCGGATGGCATTCGGCTTACATATGAGAATAGCGAGATCGAGCTGCGGCTTGTGCCCGAATTTTCCGAAACTGTGCTTTCCGCTCAGCCAACCGTTCCGCAACAGGCAGTGAATGCCTTGACGGATACGGAGCTTGCACAGATTTCCGCGACGGCTTCAACCACAAACGAGGGGAAGTCGGTCGCGTATGTGTATGATGCATCCACCATCTTAGAATACACACCGACCTACAACGGTTTTAAGGAAGATATTGTCGTCAGCGAATACACCGGACAGACGGAATACACGTTCCGTCTCTATACGGGTGGCCTGAAGCTGGTCGGGCAGGGTGAAGGATTCCGCCTTGTCGGTGCGGATGGTGAAACCAGAGCCTATTTGGGCGACATCATCATTTTCACTGCAGACGAGCGAAACAATACCTTTGGCAGCATGACTGCTGAAACCATCCGGGAAAACGAGGAATACAAGCTCACGATCCACGTGGATGCGGATTATTTGAGGGATGAGCGCACGGTATATCCGATTCGCATCGATCCCACGATCAGCGTGAACTACGATGCGAACGGTGCAGGTGCTATCGAGGACGTTACACTGAACAGCTTGTCGGGTTCGGACGGCGATTCATGGTCATTGACGGTTGGCAAACGCGCGACATACGGCATTTCACGTATTTTGATGCGGTTTCCGGCTCTAAGTCTGTCTGCCATCGACAATGCATCGCAAATCACGAGTGCAACAGTCGAACTGCGCGATCTGATGTGTGAGGATGATGCGCTGACAGTGTACGCGCATACCTATACCGGGAATGTGTGGAGCGAATCTACGGCCAACTGGTCGAACACCGGTTCGACCAATTATGCATCTGCATCACTCTCATCACGGACGATTTCGTACGCCAATGGCACCAGTGCGTCTGCTCGTGGGACATCGCAGCCGCATCGCTATGCATTTGACATCACGTCTGCGGTAAAGGGCTGGAAAAACGGAACCTATTCAGCAACCCGAGGAATTGTGTTCAAAGCATCCAGTTCGATTGAAAACGGTTCAACCAATATTTCTAAGACGATCTGCTCGTATAACCGTTCGAGTGAATATCGTCCGAGTTTGACTGTGACGTATAATAATCCTACTCCAATGCCGGATATTCAATTACAGCAGGAAACGGTCGCATTATCCGTTGGCAGTACAACGCAGCTTACGTCCAATATGTCTACAACTGGGTATACAGTGACTTGGAGCAGCAATAATACATATATCGCAACGGTAAGCGGTGGAAAAGTTACCGGTGTCAATCCGGGCACTGCAATCATAACTGTTACCTATAAAAACAGCTCAGGCGTTACCAAAACGGATACCTGTACGGTTTATGTTAAATTGGCGGATGGCGTTTATTATATAAAAAATAGCTACAGTAATAAGTATGTAAATGTGGAAAATGGAAATATCAAGAGCCAGACAAATGTGTATCAATACACAAAATACACAAGCGATCCATCTCGTTTACGCCAATTATGGAAAATAAAATATCTTGGAAATGGCTATTACAGCATTCGCCCAATGCATAAACTGAATATGGGACTGGATGTCACAGGCAGCAATGTGGATATTTATTCCATTGGAACAACAGATACAACGAGCGGGGTAGCTTCCTATGCCAAGTGGACGATAAATGGCGTATCTGGCGGCAGGTTTGCACTATATAACAATGGCAGTGCCTCCAAAGCATTGGCTCTGGCGTCACAGTCAACATCAAACTCCACAAACATTTGTGTGCAGAGCTTCAGCTCCGCACTGACGCAGCTATGGACATTTGAAAAAATCTCCAATCCACCCAGCGGTATTCTGCTGTATGATTCCTCAACGGGGAGCAGAATCAGCAGTGTATCTCAATGGATAGCGCCTGAGCAGAGGATGGGTCTAACTATGATGGGTATTATCCCGGCTTATTATTCCGGAAGCAGCATCAAACAAAATTACAGCTTGGCACTTGGAAGCGCTTCCGAAAAAAGCGTTACGATTGACGGTGGAAATACGGTTGTCGGTGTCTCGGCCAATGAAAATGGTGCGACAGTCAATATTGTAATGCAGAATCAAACGTATTCGATGATATTCAAAGTTACAGCTATTCCGGAAGGTACCTATTTTCTAAAAAACAAGGAAACAGAGGCTTATGTCGATATAGAAAATCAAACGATGGCGAATGGGACCAAAATACACCAGTGGGAATTTCACAGTGGACACACACAGCGATGGATATTTACGCATCTCGGAGATGGGAAGTATTCAATCAAGTCGGCCAATTCCAGTACACCATACTATCTCGGCGTAATCAACGATTCTTCTGGACTTGACGTTGACATCGTGCTGCGGAGCGGTTCGGTAACGAACGGAATGAAGTGGAAAGTCGAGACAACGCCGAGCGGCGCATACAAGCTGA
>UQSG01000030.1 GCA_900543695.1 uncultured Clostridium sp.
CCAAATGCTGGAAGATTTTTTATCCTCACTGTAACATATGTTTGACAAACCTACAAAGCTGCCGAAAGGCTCATTCCGTGCAGCCTTTTCAGTTCTCCACGCGAAGCAGAACTGCGCCGCCGGCCTCCAGCGTGATCTGATAGCCGCCGTTTTTCCGTTCAATAAAGGAACAGGAATGCACGCTTTCCCAGCGCGCCGTCTCCGGATTGAGCCAGAACAGGCCGCTGTCAAGCTCTTCCGTCGTCAGCGTCCTGTCGCTGCCCTCCACGGCACTTGCATTCATCAGCAAAAAGGATCCGTTTTCGTAAAAGCCCGCCAGGAAATCCTCTCCGGAAACCTCTCCGAGCGCTCCGTACGATTCGTATTCTTCTACATGGGAAACAAGCTCGGTATTGATTTTAAAAACCTTTTCGGAATTCGTTCCGTAAAGCGCATTTCCGAGAACGCGCGTCGTTTTGTTTTCGTTCTGCACATCGTAATAATGCTGCATCAGATTGCCTTCGATATCCACCATGGCGTTCGACCACGTAAAATTCGGATCGTCCGGCTCCCAATACGTGAAATAAGAAAGGCTTTTCATTCCGTACAGCAGCGAAAGATTCGCCTGCCAGGCAATTTCCGTGGGCGTTACGTTGCTGTACGGGCCGTGCTCCGTAAGCAGTACGATAACGCGCGTTTCCAATCCGTATTTTTCCGCTGCCGATTTTATAATTTCCATATTCTGGAGATACGTGCCCCGCCGACTCTGTGTTTCCCCGGAGCCGAGAAAATCATAATAGTCATAGCAGAGATAATGCGGCTTCACCATTTCGCAGAAGCGTTCGACGTATTCCTCATAGCTTGCGGTTCCCAGCATCTCTTCTGGCGCATACAGCGGAAGGAGGTTGATAAACGTTTTCCGATCGGGATCGATCCTGCGGAACGCGTCTACGATTCTGGCCAAAACGGTAAATTTCGCAGCGCCCGGCTCGTCACAGATAATCCATTCCCGGATATTGCCGTATTCTTTATAATCCTCTACAACGCGCTCGACGACCTGGTCAATTTGCCGCTGAGAGGGAGCGCTGCTGGCTGCATAAAGATCCGCAATCCTGCCGTCGCTGACCGCCGCGTACAGGCCGTGTTTTTCCAGCAGCCCGACCGCCTCCTTCAGCGCGTCCCGATCCCACGGAAAACGCTGCAGCGGGATCGTATCGAAGCCCGCCTCCTTCATCTGCAGCACCGTTTCTTCGGTAAAATCTTCCGCGGGCGGCCCCCAATAATATGTAATAGAATAATCCGTATCTGCCACGGCTTCTTTTATTTCCGCCGGTTCCTCCGCGCCGCCGGACGAGCAGGAGACGACCGCGGCAAGGGAAAAACACAATCCCATAAATAGAAAGAATCTCTTTTTCACTTTACACTCCCAAAAAAAATTTTTACATATGTAATATATATAAATCCGCAGAGGCGCTCTGTCAACAGGGTAAATAATAATAATTTATGTCCGATTTATTTATTTTTCTTTTTCTTCGCATTCTTTTCTTTACATTGTAAAAAATAGATCTGGAACGCGCGGCTGAAAATACAGCCGATTTTACTCGGATTTAACAAACGAATACTTACAGGCTTAACGCTGTCGTTTTACAATTCAAAACGGAATCCGGGAAGCGGATCCAAAACATATTACGAGGTGAACAAAATGAAGAAAACAATATGTGCTTTGATTGCCGGTCTGATGTGTATAGGCGTATTTGCCGGATGTAATTCCGGGGAAGGCTCCGGCGACGATGCAATCACAGTAATCACGAGAGAGTCCGGCTCAGGAACGCGCGGCGCTTTTATCGAGCTGTTCGGGATCGAGGAAGAAAACGCGGACGGAGAGAAGGAAGATAAAACCATTAAAACAGCAGAAGAATCCAACAGCACCGCGGTTATGATGACCTCTGTAGAAGGCAATAAAAATGCGATTGGATATATCTCGCTTGGCTCCTTAGACAGCAGCAAGGTCAAGGCGCTCAGCATCGATGGCGTAGAAGCTACGGTTGAAAACGTGAAAAACGGATCGTACAAGGTTTCCAGACCGTTCAATATCGCGACAATGGGCGAGCCCAGCGCAGCCGCTCAGGATTTTATCAATTACATTATGAGCGAAGAGGGACAAACGGTTATAGAAGAGAGCGGCTACATCAGCGAAGGCAACAAAGGCCCGTTTGAAGGGACAAATCCTACCGGCACGCTGAAGATTGCAGGCTCGTCCTCCATTTCCCCTCTGATGGAAAAACTGATCGAGGCGTACAACGCGATTAACAGTGAGCTTGAAATTCAGCTTCAGCAAAACGATTCCACATCCGGAATCAACGGCGTCATTGACGGAACGTGCGACATCGGCATGGCCTCCAGAGAGCTGAAAGACAGCGAAATTGAAAAAGGCGCAACACCTACGGTAATCGCCATCGACGGAATCGCAGTCATCGTAAATAACGACTGCGCGGTCAGCGCAATGACAAGCGCACAGGTGAAAGACATTTATACCGGAAATATCACGAAATGGTCGGAGCTCAGCGAATAATCCGTCTCCCCTGTCATCCCGCTGCCTGCCCCTGCGGCAGGCGGCAATTTTTAAATTCGCACCGTTAAAATGCAGTTAATACGCTGTTAACAGCAGGAGAAACGATATGAAGAACATAAAAGAAACAGGAATGAAAATTTTGTTTTTAATTGCGGCGTGTACATCGATTCTGGCCGTGGCGCTCATCTGTATTTTTCTGTTTGCCAACGGCCTGCCCGCAATTGCCGAGGTCGGACCGCTGAAGTTTCTGTTTGGCACGGACTGGTCGCCGCTCAGCAATCGATTCGGAATTCTGCCCATGATCGTCGGAAGCATTTATGTTACGGCCGGAGCAATTATCATCGGCGTGCCGATCGGGATTCTGTGCGCCGTATTTCTGGCCGAATTCTGCCCTAAGAAGCTGTATAAAATATTGAAGCCCGCCGTAGAGCTGATGGCCGGCATTCCCTCTATCGTGTACGGATTTTTCGGTCTGGTGGTGATTGTTCCGATCATGCAGGATCTGTTTGGAGGGAGCGGGAAAAGCGTGCTGACCGCAAGCGTACTCCTTGGCATTATGATCCTGCCGACAATTGTCGGCGTCGCCGAGTCCTCAATCCGCGCTGTGCCGAGAAGCTATTATGAGGGCGCGCTGGCGCTGGGCGCCACGCACGAGCGAAGCGTTTTTAAAACGGTAGTGCCCGCAGCAAAATCGGGAATTACGGCAGGCGTAATCCTGGGCGTCGGCAGAGCAATCGGAGAAACGATGGCCGTCATGATGGTCGCGGGAAACCAGGCCGTCATACCGGAAAGCATTTTCTCCGGTGTCCGCACGCTGACGACAAATATCGTAATGGAAATGGGGTATGCGCAGGATCTGCACCGAGAAGTGCTGCTGGCGACCGGCGTCGTACTGTTCGTATTTATATTGATTATCAATCTGACGTTTTCGCTGATTAAAAGGAAGGATAAATAACATGACGCAAACGATGATAAATAAACGGACGTTCCGGCAGAAGCTGGCTTCCTACAAGAGAAAACCCGGATCGCTGCTCCTGCTTGTGCTTGTCTCCCTGTCCGCGCTCATTACGGCGGCGCTGGTAATCTCTCTGGTTGTATATATTTTAGTAAAAGGCATTCCGAATCTGAACGCGGGGCTGTTTGCCTGGGAATACAGTACGGAGAACTCCTCCATGATGCCCGCGCTGATCAACACCCTGATCATCACGCTGCTGTCTCTGCTCATTGCGGGGCCGATCGGGATTTTTTCTGCGATTTATATGACAGAATACGCCAAAAAGGGCAATAAGCTCGTCGGCGTCGTGCGCACTACGACGGAAACGCTGGCGGGAATCCCCTCGATCGTATACGGCCTCTTTGGGCAGCTCTTCTTTGTGCTGGCCTGCGGATTTGATTATTCCATGCTGGCCGGCGCGCTCACCATGTCGATCATGGTGCTGCCTACAATTATGCGGACGACCGAGGAAGCGCTCCTGTCCGTTCCCGACGCCTATCGGGAGGGCAGCTTTGGACTTGGCGCGGGCCGGCTCAGAACTGTTTTCCGTATTGTTCTGCCCTCGGCAGTTCCCGGCATTCTGGCCGGAGTCATTCTTTCGATCGGCAGAATCGTGGGAGAAACGGCAGCGCTCATCTATACCTCCGGAACGGTTGCTGGGATCCCGGAAAGCCTCATGGGCTCGGGGAGAACACTGGCGGTACACATGTATGCGCTTTTAAACGAAGGACTGTATATGGAGGAGGCCTATGCGACGGCGGTGATCCTGCTGGTCCTAGTCGTAGCGATTAACGCCCTTTCCACATTTATCTCACGTAAAATTACAGCAAAGGGAGGCTGACATCCTTGAACAAATTCGTAATTGAAAATCTTGATCTTTATTACGGCGCGTTTCAGGCGCTGAAGAATATCAACATCGTTTTACCGGAAAGACAGATCACAGCGTTTATCGGCCCCTCCGGCTGCGGAAAATCGACGCTGCTCAAGACGCTGAACCGGATGAACGATCTGGTAGAGGGCTGCCGCATCACGGGAAAGGTGCTGCTGGACAATGAGGACATTTATGGAAGCATGGATATCAACCTGCTCCGGAAGCGTGTGGGAATGGTCTTTCAGAAGCCAAATCCGTTTCCGATGACGGTTTATGATAATATTGCATACGGTCCGCGCACGCACGGAATCCGGTCCAAAGTGAAATTAGATCAGATCGTAGAGGAATCGCTGCGCGCGGCGGCAATCTGGGACGAAATTAAAGACCGCCTCAAGAAGAGCGCGCTGGGGCTCTCCGGCGGCCAGCAGCAGCGGCTCTGCATTGCCAGAGCGCTTGCCGTAAAGCCGGAGGTGCTTTTGATGGACGAACCAACCAGCGCTTTGGATCCGATTTCCACCTCAAAAATCGAGGATCTGGCCGTGACGCTGAAAAATGATTATACGATCATTATGGTCACGCATAATATGCAGCAGGCGGCGCGAATTTCCGACAACACCGCATTTTTCCTGCTGGGAGAAATCGTGGAGTACAGCGGGACGGAGAAGCTTTTCTCCATGCCGGACGATAAGCGGACGGAAGATTATATAACAGGGAGGTTTGGATAATGAGAAACCGCTTCGACGAACAACTCGAAAAACTGAACGCAGAGCTGATCACGATGGGAGCGCTCTGCGAGCAGGCGATTACGATCGCCATAAACGCTTTGCTTTATGGGAACGATGACGACAAAGTACAATTTAACAAAGTGCATGAGACCGAGCGGGAAATCGATCAGAAGGAACGCGATATTGAAAATCTCTGTATGCGCCTCCTGCTTCAGCAGCAGCCCGTGGCAGGCGATTTGCGCAAAATCTCCTCTGCGCTGAAAATGATCTCCGACATGGAGCGGATCGGCGACCAGGCCTCCGATATTTCCGATATCACAATGCATATTCGCTTTGAAAATCTGAGAAGCAAGGTGCATATCAGCGATATGGCGGCTGCCGCGATCAAGATGGTAACGGACAGCATCGATTCCTTTGTCAAAAAGGATCTGGAGCTTGCCAAAGCCGTCGCCGCATACGACGACGTTGTAGACCGGCTTTTTATAAAGGTAAAGGATGAGCTGCTCATATTGATCAAAGACGGCGACGTGAGCTGTCTGGATCTTCTGATGATTGCAAAATATCTCGAACGAATCGGCGATCACGCGGTCAATATTGCAGAATGGGTACAGTATTCCATTACCGGCCAGAAGCTGTTATAATGGGTTTCGGCATGTGAAAAGCAGAACAGGAGCAGATGAAGCAATGATTTATTTTATAGAGGATGACGACAGCATCCGAGAACTGGTAATCTATACTTTAAACAGCGTCGGATTTGAGGCGCGCGGCTTTGCAAAGCCCTCAGATTTCTGGAACGCGCTGAAAACAGAAACGCCCGATCTGATTTTACTGGATATAATGCTGCCGGAGGAAGACGGAATGGAGATTCTGCGCAAGGTCCGGGCGTCTTCCCTGAAGAAAATCCCGGTCATGATGCTTACCGCAAAAAGCAGCGAATACGACAAGGTGGTAGGCCTGAACGGCGGCGCGGACGATTACCTCGCAAAGCCGTTCGGAATGATGGAGCTGGTCGCCCGGATCAAGGCGCTTCTGCGGCGGACGGAGCAGGACGTAAAACGCAATCCGGAATATACGCTCGGAAAGCTTTACGTATGCCCCGCCAAGCATATCGTCCGTGTAAACGGAGAGGATCTCAGCCTGACGCTGAAAGAGTTCGACCTGCTTTGCCTTTTGCTGGAGAACAGAGGAATCGTACTCACCAGAGACGTAATTCTGAATAAAATCTGGGGCTACAGCTTTGACGGCGAAAGCAGAACCGTAGATGTACACATCCGTACGCTGCGGCAAAAGCTTGGGCCCGCAGGAGAAATCATAGAAACGGTACGCGGGATCGGCTATAAAATCGGAGAATAAGCATGAACAGAAAAATTTTTATCGGAATATTTGCCGTAGCGCTCACGGTATGGCTGGCCTGTATCGTGTGTATATTAGGGGCGCTGTACTATTACTTTAACAAAAAAAGCGCGGAAGAGTTCCGCAACGAAGCGATTTTTGTCGCCCAGGGTATCGAAACGTCCGGCGCGCAGTATCTGGAGGAGCTCTCCGCTTCTCCGCGCAGGCACAGCGAAGATGTCCGCATTACGTGGATTGCAGGAGACGGTACCGTTTTATACGATAATTATACGGATGCTGCGAAGCTGGAAAGCCATGCGGACCGCGAAGAATTTCGGGAAGCGCTGGAAAGCGGAAGCGGCCAGAGCGTGCGCTATTCCAGCACGCAGATGGAAAAAATCATCTACTACGCAATAAAGCTGAACGACGGAAGCGTGCTGCGCGTTTCCGATACGCAGTATACCGTACTTTCGGTTGTTGTCGTCATGCTCTCCCCCATCCTGCTGATCCTGATCGTTTCCCTGATTCTGGCTGCGGTCTTTGCGGGAAGAATTTCAAAATCCATTATCAGACCGATCAATGCAATCGATCTGGAGCATCCGGAAAATGCGGAAACATACGACGAGCTGGCTCCGCTGCTGGAAAAAATCGACGCGCAGAACAAACAAATCGCAAGACAAATGGAAGAGCTGCGCAGCCGCCGGCGGGAATTTGAATCCATAACGGAAAACATGGCAGAAGGACTTGTGATTGTCGGCCATATGGCAGAGGTGCTCACCTGCAATCCAAGCGCGCTGAAAATTCTGAACGCCGATAAGGTGCCGCACAAGCAGAGCGTGCTCACGCTCAACCGCAGCGAAGTGTTCCGGCACTCCGTAGACAGCGCGCTTGCCGGGAAGCCGTCAGAGGTCGATCTGGAAATCGGCGGAAAGGTCTATCGCCTGATTGCCAGCCCCGTCCGCGCCGCCGACACGGAGGATGTCATCGGCGCCACGCTGATCATTCTGGATATTACGGAAAAGAACGAGCGGGAACGGCTCCGGCGGGAATTTACCGCAAACGTTTCCCATGAGCTGAAAACGCCGCTGACTTCTATCTCGGGAAATGCGGAAATCATAAAAAACGGGATTGTCAAGCCGGAAGACGTGCCGCATTTTGCAGAAAACATTTACAAAGAGGCAGGAAGACTCATTTCGCTGGTCAACGATATCATTAAGCTCTCAAAGCTGGACGAGGACGGCGGCGAAATTACAAAGGAGCCCGTAGATTTGTCTGAAATCGTATCAGAGGTTGCCGATTCCCTGCGCGCCCAGGCGGAACGCCGCGCCATTTCCTCCGAAATTCATACAGAGAAAGCAGTTATAATGGGAATCCGGCCGATTTTAACTGAAATGATCTATAATCTCTGGGAAAATGCTATTAAGTACAATAAAGAAGGCGGAAAGCTGTACGTAGACATTGCGAACGAATGTCAGGATGGACGAAATTTCGTTAAATTTTCCATCCGGGATACAGGAATCGGCATCCCCTCCGCAGACCTGGAACGGATTTTCGAACGATTTTACCGCGTAGATAAAAGCCATTCAAAAGAAATCGGCGGGACAGGGCTCGGTCTTTCCATCGTAAAGCACGGCGCCCGCCTGCATGGCGCAGAAATCACCGTAAAAAGTGAAATTGACAAGGGATCCGTTTTTATTATACAATTCCCCAAAGAAGCCTGAAAATGGCAATTCTGTAAAACAAGGGGTTTAATGGGGAAAAATGGATAATATCTGGACTATGGTGATCACGCTGCTCGGAGGACTGGCCTTCTTCCTTTTCGGAATGCATGTCATGTCCTCCGGATTGGAACGGCTGGCCGGAGGGCGGCTGGAACAGGTTCTTAAGAAAATGACCTCCAACACCTTCAAAAGCTTTCTGCTGGGCCTCGGAATTACGGCTGCAATTCAGTCCTCCTCCGCTGTCACCGTAATGCTGGTCGGCCTCGTCAACTCGGGCCTGATGGAAATCGGGCAGACGATTGGCGTTATTATGGGCTCCAATATCGGTACAACCGTCACCGCCTGGATTTTAAGCCTTTCTGAAATCAACAGTGAAAATCCCGTCATCAATCTGCTGAATCCTTCCAACCTGTCTCCGATCATCGCTCTGATCGGAATTTTGCTGATTATGTTTTCCCGTAAAAGCAGGAAAAAGGATGCGGGCAGCATCTGCATCGGTTTTGCGGTGCTGATGGCAGGTATGAACATGATGGGAGACGCCGTAGCTCCGCTTGCGGACAGTCCTGCATTTGTTTCGCTTATGACGGCCTTCCGCAATCCGCTTCTGGGCGTTCTGGCCGGCGCAGTGTTTACGGCAATCATTCAGAGCTCCTCCGCTTCAGTAGGAATTTTACAGGCACTTTCTCTGACGGGGAGCGTCACATACGGCACGGCGATCCCCATCATTATGGGCCAGAATATCGGCACCTGCGTTACGGCGCTGATTTCCAGCATCGGCGTAAATAAAAATGCGCGGAAGGTCTCCGTGATCCATATTTCCTTTAATCTGATCGGAACAATGCTTTTCCTCTGCGTTATTTACGGTGTGAATCTTCTGAATCCGCTTCAATTTCTCGGCAATACGATCGGCCCGTTCGAAATTGCCGTTTCACACAGTATTTTTAATATTGTTACGACGGCGGTCCTGTTCCCGTTCACAAGGCAGCTGGAGAAAATTGCCAATTTTGTGATCCGCACTGACGCACAGAAAAAGAAAGGAAAAGAGCCTGTTTTTCTGGACGAGCGCCTGCTGAACACCCCGTCGTTTGCTGCGTCGGAATGCAGCAATCTCACTGTGAAAATGGCGCATATGGCATGCGAAAATATTCTTCTTTCCCTCCGGCTGCTGCAAAATTACGATAAAAAGCAGGCGGAAGCCGTTTTGAAAACGGAAAACGAGCTGGACGCTTACGAGGACAAGCTCGGCTCTTTTCTTGTAAAGCTGTCTGGGAAAGAGCTTTCAGATTCGGACAGCCGCACAGCCTCGAAGCTCCTTCACTGCATCGGAGATCTGGAGCGAATCGGAGATCACGCCGTAAACCTCGTAAAATCAGCCGATGAAATCCATGAAAAAGGAATTTCTTTTTCATCTGAGGCCAGAAAGGAGCTGGCAATATTGACGAAGGCTTTGGAAGAAATTCTGACTCTGACGACGGAAGCATTTGAAACGGACAGCGTGGAAACGGCAAAAAAAGTAGAGCCGCTGGAGCAGGCGATCGATTTTATTACATCGGAGATCAAGTCCAGACATGTCCGGCGTCTTCAGAACGGCGAATGTACGATTGAGACGGGATTTATCCTTTCCGATCTGCTCAATAATTACGAGCGCGTTTCCGATCACTGCTCCAATATCGCCGTGGCGGTCATTGAGCTTGACCATCAAAGCTTCGGTACGCACGCATATCTGAACAGCATCAAAAGCAACGAGAACAGAGAGTTCTGTCGTGATTATGAATATTACGTGGAAAAATACGCCTTGAGCTGAAAGCTTCCTGCGTTTATTCCTTCATGGTATTCCGAAGCTTTTCAATCGCCCGTTTTTCCAGACGCGAGATATAGGAGCGCGAGCAGTTCAATATTTTCCCCACCTCCCGCTGCGTGAGCTCTGCCCGCGTCGTTCCGGGGACGCTGAGGCCATAGCGCAGCGCCAGGATTTCGATCTCCCGCGATGTCAGCACGCGCGACATGACGGTGTAAAGCCGCGCGCACTGCAGTCTCGTGTCGATCTCTTCGAGCATGGACAGATCGTCGTCGCACAGCAGATCCATAATGACGATCTCGTTGCCTTCCTTGTCTGTACCGACCGGATCGTTAATTGAGATTTCATTGCCGTATTTTTTGCTGCTTCGCATGTACATGAGCATTTCATTTTCAATACAGCGTACCGCATACGTTCCCAGCCGATTTCCTTTTTCGGCCCTGAAGGTGGAAATTGCTTTGATCAGTCCGATCGTACCCACAGAAATCAAATCATCTGCGGGAATCGAGGCTGATGCATATTTTTTTGCAATATGCGCTACCAGCCTGAGGTTATGTTCAATCAGAATGTTGCGGGCCTCCTCCTTCTGCTTCTCATCTCCATTATATAACAGCTCGATATACTCCGCTTCTTCCTCCGCCTCGAGCGGCTTTGGAAAAAGATTACTGCTGTGCGAATAACCCATAATACCACCGTCAATATTACCCTTTACTGGCAATATATGACGGGAACTGCTTTGTCCGTGTCTGTCTAAACATTAAAAATCAATAAAAAAAGTTGTAATATGGTAATATATGGCGCTGTCCCCCAAAATATGCCTTTCTCTGATCTGATAAAAATAAAACCCGCTCTCCTCTTTTTAGCAAGGAAAAGCGGGTTTCATTCTTTTTTACGCGCTTATGACGTCACGCTTCGCTTTCCTTCCGCGCTGCGCGGCAAAGCGGCAGCGATAAGGCGCAAAGCGCGGCCGCAGCGGCAAGCCAGACAAGCTGTGAGGCATCGCCTGTCCCGGTATTCGGCTCCTGCTCCTCGGGAGGCGTTTCAATCTCGGGACCGATTCCGAAAACTCCCATCTCCCACAGCGTTACGCCCTGATAGCGATCCTCTGCAACGGACGTAAAAGTAACGCGGACGCGGTTCGTCTTCTCGGGCGAAGCCAGAGAGATCACATCCGGAGAAGTCTCCGTCCCCTCATAAACGGTTTTCCATTCGCCGTTCACAAAGCACTGGACGTTATAGCCCGTCACGTTTCCCCACGCCTTGTTTTCATAGATATTAAACTGTTCTACTGTAACGTCGGATGCAAACTCCACCTCAATCCAGGCGCCCGCGCCGTCTTCCGGCTCGCTTGCCCATCTTGTTGTCAGATTCTGGTCGAAAGCCTGCTCCGCTCCCATACCATCACCCTCGGAGGAGGAAGCGGTGTATGTCGCGCCGGAGGAAGCCGCCAGATTGTCGGGCAGCTGCTCAGCATCATAAAAGCCCAGGATATTCATTTCATATACGGTCACGCCTGCATATCTGGCGGGATCCACGCTGTTGACAAGCAGGCGCACCTTCTCCGCAGTAACCTCTGAAGCAAGCAGAATACCATCTGTTACAGTTTGTTCTCCGGTATAGGCCGTCTTCCATGCCTCGCCGTCCCAATACTGGATTTCATACGAGGTGATATTTCCCCATGTAGTACACTCATTGATCTGGAAGCCCGTCACACGTACCGGGATGTAAAAGTCAACCTCCAGATAAGCGCCCGCATGATCTCCCTGCTGAGAAGCCCAGCGGCTGCTGAGATCTCCGTCGAACGCAAGCATTTCATTCGCGTTTGTTCCCTCAATTGTGGAGGCCGAATAATTGACCAGCGGCATAGCGGACAGATTCTGCGGGAAAGAATCGCCGCAGGTTCCAAAATAATCCATTTCAAGAATCGTAACGCCCTGGAAGCGATCCGCCGCAACGCCTGTCACATACAGGCGGACTCTATCTGTCTCGATACTTTCCTCCACATCGCATCTGTCCGTTGCGGTTTCGCCGCCCGTATAGATCGTTTTCCATTCCTCGCCGGTGTAAGCCTGAATTTCAAAGGATGTGATATTTCCCCATAACTTGCATTCATTGATCTGAAAGGCGGTAATAGTGACTTTATCAATAAATTTTACCTCAAGCCACGTATCGGCCGTAGTATTCGCCGCCCATCGCGACAGCCCTGCGATGGTTTCCGCACTGATCTCCTCCGGTAAGGCTTCGTTGTCAAATGCACGCTCCGCAGGACCGACATCCGCTCCGTCGCCTTCGATCGCTTCCGAAGAGGCAGAGTATCCGTTTCCATACAAATCCGTCAGGTTGATGATCTGCTCCGAAGCCGCTGCGGCGGGCAGCGCCGCGGCGCTCAGCAGAAAGATCCAGACCAGACAAAATGCGATTGATTTCAAAGTTTTTTTGCTTTTCATGATCTGCTCCCTTCTTTATTTTCCATATATTTTTATTTCCGAAATGGACACCGTCTCCGACAGCGTTTCTCCGTCGTGGAACAGGAGACGGAATTTTGTTGTCGTCACGTCGCTCTCGAGCGGAACATAAATATCCATGTCCTTTGAGAACTCCTCGCCTTCATACACCGTCTTCCATTCGTCGTTTTCCCAGATCTGTGCAGAATAAGAGGATACGTATCCCCAATTCTTAACTTCGTTTACTACAAAGCCGGAAATCGTGACGGGAGCCTGGAAGTCTATCTGAATCCATGCCTCGTACAGATCTCCGAAGATCGTGCTCCAGCGCGTCTCATTATTTTCGTCAAAGCAAAGCTCTGGTCCAAGAGCCGCTTCCGTTCCCTCCGCTTCAATGGAAGAAGCCGTATAAGTCTGATTCAGCGCCACGTTCGTCAGGCCCTCTGGAACGACCTGTCCCTCAAGCGGCGCAGGCGTGCGCACCGGCGTATCGGTCGGCACTTCCACAAACTGACCGAACACCTCGATTTCATTCAGGGTAACCGCAAGCCCCGTACACCCGCGGAACACTAGGCGGAAGCGATAGGTTTCCTCCGTATTGCTGTCAAACTCGTAATATTCGTCCGGATACATTTCGGCGCCTTCATATACCGTTACCCAATCCTGCTGCGATTCGCTGTAGTACTGTGCGTCCCACATCGTCACATAGCCCCAGTTGGTATTCTCATTCAGGTAAACGCCGTTAATAATAACGGGATATCCAAATTCGACGCAGATCCACCCTTCCTCCGTGTCATAAAAAAGGCTGCTCCACCGTGTATCCGGATCGCCGTCAAAGCAATAATCCGGCAGAAGCGCGTCTTCCGTACCGGCTGCCTCTGTAGAAGAGGCCGAGAAAAACAGATTTTCGTTATCCGTGATCAGATCCACATGCTGTACCTCCGTGCCGGTCTCCTGCGGAGCTTCCGTCGCGGCGGCGGTGGGCTTCGGCGTGGAAACCAGCATGGTAGCGCCCGCCGTTTTTCCGCCTGCATCGGGCGTTGCCGTGCCATCCTCTTCTTTATCGGAGCAGCCCCAGAAAACCAGAAGCATGCTTGTCAGCAGCGCCGCAATCAAAGCAAATTTTTTCATATTCATCCTCCTTGTTCTTCCTCTATCTATTATCTATTTTTTATATAGAATATTTTATAATCGATTCTTTATCTTTCGCCCGCGGCATCCGCAGACACCCAGGCCCACTTGCTGTCGCCGGACGGGAACAGATCGACCTTCTGTGTCCTGTCGTTCAGCGTAACCTCTGCCTGCTCCAGCGCAAGCGGGAACGGGCCGAAGCGGAATTGAATCCGGAGCTCCGCAAGGTCCCCCTCTGTGACAACAGACGCCGACTGCCGGCCGTTTTCCGGATATGCAGTCTTTACGCTGATTTGCACGTCTGAGTTTTGAACGGAAAACTTTTGAAGCTCCATTTTCCATCCCTCAGGAAGACGCGGCATGATTTTCAGCGTTTTTCCTCTGAGAGGAGAAATGCCGGCCGTAATCAGATAGCATTTCATTGCCTCTGCCAGCTGTACCAGATTTCCGAGATCGCCCTGCCTTCGCAGCACGCCCTTTCCTGCGTCTACGCTGAGCCCTTCCGGAATCAGATATGGCTCGGGCAGACGCGGCGAATAGCTCAGTTTGCTTAAAGCTTCCATCAATCTGGAAGCGTCCTGCATCTGGTCAAGCAGCAGTGCATTCTGCGTGATCATGGAATGATCGTAGCCGATTCCGCCGCTCGCACCATAGAAGCCATGCTCCGCAGGATAGCGAATATCCTCGGGATAAGAAGCCCTGGAACGCAGAACCCATTCTGATGGCATATCAGCCGTATCATAGCCATAAAAATCGGACAGCATGGTCGGTACCGGATCGTGAATAAATCCGCAATGCTTCAGATCCCAGCCGTTTTCCTTTGTTAGGCGGCGCTCGATGCCCGCGCGCATGGACTCTGCGCACGCACGCCAGGCTTCCGCGTCCCGCGTTTTTTGTGCGGCTTCTGCCATTTCCGCATAGCCGAGCAGGCCGAGATAGCACGGCACATTCGCGTACAGCGTCCAGTCATTCATGGCCGCCTCCGTCTCGCCGTAAAGCAGTCCGTCCTGCGCGAACGAAAGATCCGGATGGTCAAAGCACCAGAGAATCCATTCTGCGGCCTCGCTGAGATACCGCCAGTTCTCCAAAACCCATTCCTTATGGCATCCTAAATTTTTCCAAACATTATAGTTTGCCAGCATCATCAAGCCGTGGCCGTCGGTCTCCTGATTTCCCAAATTCTGATATCCCTCGCCGAATTCTTCCTTCGTATAACGCGTCGGCCAATTGGCCTGCGGCACGAGAATGGTAGAATAAATCAGTGGCTTATTGATAATTACGCTGAAATGTCCGGGAATCGGTACTCCCTTTATGGTAAGTCCCTGCTCCGGGTAATACATCAGCCAACGGTTTCCGAAATGGCAGGCGCGCTCCGCCTCTGCAAGATCGCCGAACCCATTCAGTGTCATAATCGCTCTGGCGCCGTCACGCGAATAAAAAGAGTCCGTATAAGAGTTCGCATGCGGTACGTACGGTCCGAAGCCGTCGTATCTCCAGGATGGCGCATTCTGATAGGACGTATGGATAAAGCCGTCCTCATCCGTACGTGCGGTAAGATTCTTCATATTGTGATAAATCACGCCGGATGCAATCTCGGCAAGGCGGCTGCCGCCAAACCGAAGGCGTCCGTCGCGCGTTTCTTCCGGATCTTCAAAGCGCTCGGGCGCCTCCGCAAAATCCGCTTCAAACGTGTGCAGCACATAGCAGATTTTTTGCAGCGCTTTTTTGCAGGCCTCAGGATAAACGTCCGAAGGGCGAACGGTATGCGCGGCAAAAAACGGATTGGAAGCGTCGGCTTCTCTTTCTCCCCCGCTCAGAATTCCCGCTGGTTCTTCATCGGTAAGATACCCTCCGCAGTACAAGGGCGTTCCTTCCTTCTCCGGATTTGCTTCCACAAAGATCTCGGTAATCGCTTTGTTCTCCAGCTCGATTCGTAGCACTCCCAGCGGTTTCCCTTCATACGCGCCCTCTACCGCCAGCACGGACTGCAAAAGCTCCGCCATGCCGGGAACGGCCTCGTCCGAAAGAAACGGCGCGGGATGCTCCATCCAGATACTGTGATACCAGAGCGTATAACCGAAAACCAGAGGAATCCGGCTCTGGCTGCCGTCTGCGTAGCGGATGACCAGATCTCCCATCCGGTCTCCGATAAACCGGATACGCGCAGGGTCGCTGCTGCCCCAGCCCGGGCAGCCGTTGTCATGAGAATGAAAGCCTCCTACCGCATATAAATAGCGTCCGGAAACGGCGTCCGTTTCACTGCGATACGGAAAAGTTTTCCACTGATTCATAATTCCATCTCCATTCTATATAAGATAATTAAAACAAATTGTATTTCCAAATCAGGCTCCGCGTTTTCTCTTTCTTATAACGACCACGGCAGTAACCGCCGCTGCGATCACTACGACGCCGCAGGCGCCTGCGATCAGCCACGGAATCATTCTGTTGGCGGTTCCGGAAGCGGACGCCATGGAACCGGTTTTGTGCTCCGACCACTCGGTCGGCCACGAGGGAAGATTTTCTGTAGAAGTACCGTATATGAGCGCAAGCCTTTGCTCAGCTGAGGCGTCGGGCGTAAAAGTAACCCATACCCATGCGCTGTCTCCGGAGATTACCAGCTCGCAGGGGACGTTCGCGCCGTTGATTTGTACCGCCGCAGATCCCGTATCGGCGGGAAGCGGCCCGAAGCGGAATTTTACCTCATCAAATCCGGACGTGTTGTCAAGGGTAATTTGCGCCGTCTGAACGCCGTCCTTCGGATAGGAAACGAGCAGATCCGCGCTTCCTTCTGCATTCTGCAGCGCAAAATCCTGAATATCGAGATTCCAAGATTCCGGCAGCCGCGGCATGATTTTCAGCGTTCTGTTGTTAACGGGCGAAACCCCCATCGTAATCGCATAGCACTTCAGCGCCTCCGCCAGCTGCACCAGATTTCCAAGATCGCCCTGACGCCGGATCACGCCTGCTTCCGCGTCCACGGTAATCCCCTCGGGAACGAGATATGGCTCCGGAAGTCTCGGCGCATAGCTCAGCTTACTTAAGTTCTCCATCAGCTTCGTGGCATCGCTCATCTGATCCAGAAGCAATGCGTTCTGCGTAATCATGGAATGATTATAGCCGATTCCGGTTGCGCCGAAATAGCCTACTTCGGAAACCGAGGTAATATCGGAGGCATATGTATTGCGAGAGTTTTCCACCCATTCCGGGATCATATCGCTGAGATCATACCCAAAGAAATCAGACATCATGGTAAGAACCGGATCATGATAGAATCCAAAGCCGGAAGCCGTCCAGCGGTTTCTGTCTCCCCTGGCGAACCGGTTTTCGATCCCGTCCTTCATGGAATCCGCACATTCCCGCCATTCGGCGGCTTCCGCCGTTTTGCCTGCGGCCTCCGCCATCTCCGCATAGCCGTACATGCCCAAGCAGCACGCCACATTGCAGTACAGCGTATACTCCATCATTCCCGCTTCCGACTCCGCATACAGCAGGCCATCGGAAGCAAAAGAAAGGTCCGGATGGTCAAAGCACCACAAAATCCATTTTGCCGCTTCATTAATATAGCTCCAGTGCTCGTTTACCCATTCCGCATCGGCCCCCTGGTTCTTCCAAACATTATAGTTCGCAAGCATCATCAGGCCGTGGCCGTCGGTTTCCTGATTACCCAGATTCTGATAATCGTCTCCGAATTTCTCCTGTGTGTAGCGCGTCGGCCAGTTTGCGTCCGGAACGAGTGTCTGCGAATAGAGCATCGGCTTATTCACAACTACGGTATAATGGCCCGGCACTGCTTCTCCCATAAACGTAATGTTGTTTTCCGGGAAATACATCATCCATTGATTGGCGTTCATCACGCTGTCCTGTGCCTTTGACACAAGGCCATAGGTATTCAGCGTCATAATCCCGCGACCGCCGTCTCTTGAATAGAACGAATCGTAGTAAGAGTTTGCCGCCGGAACCCAGAAGCCGAAGCCGTCGTACCGCCACGAGGGAGCATCCTTGTAGGAAGTATGCATAAAACCGTCTTCATCCGTCCGTTCGATCAGGTTAACCAGATTGTGGTATACCACGCCGCTGGCAATTTCCGCGATCGGAGAGCCGGTAAAATACACGCGGCTTCCCGTATAATCGGACGGATACACGAAATCGGGTGCATTTTGAAAATCCTCCTCGTACGTCATTAACGCATAATTAATCTTTCGAATCGCTTCTTTCACCGTATCAGGATACGAATCGCCGCTGTCTACGGTATGCTCAGAAAAGAACGGATCCTGCGCGTCGAACTGAAAGCCCCTTCCGGAAAGCTCGCTGACGCTGCCATTTACAAGAAAGGCTCCGTCGAAGACCGGAGAGCCTTCTTTTTCCGGATTATCCTCGATTTGGATGCGCTCGATCGGTTTGTTCTGTACCTTCAGCCGGAAGATACACTTATTCTCTCCTTCAAACGCCCCGAACAAATGCAGCGACGACTTCAAAAGCCCCGTCAGCTCTGCGTCTGCATTTTCTGTCCGAAACGGCATGGATTCTTCCTGCCAGTTCTGGAAATACCACATCGTATATCCGAAAACCAGAGGAACCTTCTCCTGCGTCCCGTCATCATAAGTAATCACCAGGTCCCCCATAGAGTCCCCAATGAACCTCGCGTTTGCCGAATCGGCGGTTCCCCATGCCGGACAGCCGTTGTCTACGGAGTGATAACCGCCCACGACATATAAGTACTCATAGCTCTCTGCCTCCGAGGCCGTATAAGGAAACGTCACCCATTCTGCCGTTCCTTCTCCGGCCGCATCTGCTCTTGCCGCATAGCAAGCGCCTGCAATAAACAAAAATACAAAAAGAATCAGTATTCCGCTCGTTTTTCTACACATCCTGTTTCCTCCTGAATTCCGATCAATATTCCGATCTCAAATCATTCATACATTCAATCAGCTTATGAACTTTTTGTTTCGTTTACAGGCATATTATTATGCGGAGCGTGAACGTATTAAATAGATAATCGCTGTATAAAGATGGACATTTACAAGATTTTGACGTCTGATTGGTATGAAAAGGGCAGTTTCGGGATAGTTCTATTTCCGCCAGAAATTGATGATTTGTCCATTTTATTCGCTTGAGAAACAATTTTTACCTGTTATTTTTATTGTAAAAATTTTGCAGACTCGAATATTTCTTCCGTTTTTTATTGAAATTTATGAAAAACTCATATGTATTAATTCTGACACAATAAAGCCATACAATCATCTTGGCTTTTGCACTTTTCGGCGGTATACTGATTAACAGTAAAACTCTTTGAAGCTCCGGAGGCGTTTTCATATGAGGCGGAAGCTTATTGGAAAAACGGTTTTAGCAATCCTGCTGGATCTCGCTGCGGCAGGCGTGCTGCTCTGCTGCTTTGCTTTGTTTCATCATGTCATCCAGGTACCCGGGGATACGGCAGGCGTCATCGAAATCCCGCGTCCTTCCGCAAGCGCTCCGCCCCTGCCGACATCCGACGCGCCGGTCGAACAGACGCAGACGGAAAGCTCTTACCAAAGCGGCGCCATATCGATTTCACTCAATACTGTGCAGAGCGGCTCCGGCAGCTCCGCTCTGACTTATCATATTGCCGATCTGTCTGTCTCCGACATCGAAGCCCTGCGAACGGCATTTGCCGACGGGACCTACGGCAGAAATTACGCGGAAAGCGTTTTAGAGCAGGATCTTGCAAACGATGCCATTCTTGCGATTTCCGGCGATTCCTATGGCATGTCGGAGGGAGGCATCGTAATCCGCAACGGCATTCTCTACCGGTACGAGGAAACGGCCTCGGATATTTGTGTGCTTTACTATGACGGCAGGATGGAAACGCTTTCTCCGGGCGAATACACGCAGGAAAGCCTGATCGAAGGCGGCGCCTACCAGGTCTGGACATTCGGCCCCGGCCTGCTGGACGAGGAAGGAAAAGCCCTTCGCGCTTTCAACACGGATCCTTATCTGATTCAGAAGCATCCGCGCGCCGCCATCGGCTATTACGAGCCGGGACATTACGTTTTCGTCCTTGTCGACGGACGCCAGGAAGCGTCTCAGGGGCTGACGCTCAGAGGACTTGCCGAGCTCTTCGAAGAGCTCGGCTGTACCGCCGCATATAACCTGGACGGTGGAAAAAGCGCGGTGATGACGTTCAATGATGAAATCTACAGCGATCCCTATACAGAGCCGCGGGAGGTTACCGACATTATTTATATCAAAGAGGTGTAAAATGAATTTTATGCGAAAATTTTACAGATTGATAAAGCAGGCGCTGCCGCATCTGACCTTGATCTGTGCTGCAGCGCTGATCGTACTGCTGATTGTAAACTATTATAATCCTCTTATGAATTTTCTGGATAATACCACGGCGCACGTCCTGATGTACGCCCTTTGTTCCCTTTCAATCCTCCTGGCGGTCAAGACGATCTATACCGATTTGAAAAAATAAAATTACAGCTTCACAAGCGTCGCCGCAGCAAAGCACTGTCCCGCGGCGCGTTCCTCCTCTTCCGGCAGGATCAGTTCCAAGTTCAGCTCCGGATATTCGCTTGCAAGGACGCGGCGGCAGCGTCGGAGCAGAACCGCGCCGCCCGGACCGGCAGAAATTCCGCCCATCACGGCGACGTACTCCGTATCGTAAAATTTCTGATATGTGTAGATTGCGTGCGCCAGATAGCAGCCGATTGTATCAAACACCGCGATTGCGGCGGGATCTCCGGACTGTACCAGACGCTGTATTTCCCGTACCCGGTCCTGCATCGTCATGCCGTCCGCGCGCTCCGGGATTCCCACAGCCTTTGCCAGGCGGAGTACGGCCTCTGACGAAAGATAGGTAACGCCGCAGCCGAAATCGCCCGACCAGGCATCCCGTGCCGTCATACGAAGATCTAAAGGCAGAAATGCAAATTCATTCAGCCGCCCAGTAATCGTACCAGCTCCATCTACATAGCCTCCCGCTTCGCTCGTACCCATCGAAATGCCCACCACGTTCCGGGCCTTATGCGAAAGGCTTCCGGCAAGAGCGGCGACATCTCCGTCGTTGGCGATTGCAAATGGGATTTTTTCTCCCACGGCGGCGCAGACACGCGGATAAATATCTGTAATTTTCTCTTCAAACGCCTTCTGCGGAACTGTTCGGAAAAGAGAAGCGATGCGCGTTCTGTTGTTTATATAAATTCCGGCCGTGCTGATCCCGATCGCATCTACGCGGGGAAGCGCCTGCGATGCTCTTTTCAGCGAGGCCGTCAGTTCGGCAATATGGTAATCGGGATCTGCATGGTCCAAAGGCTGCCACGGTTCCGTGACGTTATAAACGATCCGGCCGTCGATCAGAGCGCAGACCTTTCGGCTGCTGCCGCCCACATCGATTCCGATCCTGCAGCCATCCAGGAAGCCGCCTGCAGGAACGGTCCGTTCGGCGCCGCGCGGCGTTTCTTCCAAAGGCAGGAAACGAACCTCAAACGGTTTCTCATAGATGCTTTCCATCGTGCGCCGGTCAAACGCCCGTTTCCCTGATGCGCCATAAAGCGCCGCGATATGTTTTGCGGCGCGCTCGTCTCCGCAGATAGAAATACGCCAGCCGCCCCGGCTCCAGAGCAGGAATTTGACGATCCGCTCAAGATAGGCCAGATCCGCAGCCGAATACGATTCCTCCTCATGGAGAAACGTATCAAACACGCTGACATTTCCATTTTCTCGCTCAACCGCAACGGAGACAGGCCTGGACGCGTCTTTCACGAAGGCATCCATAGAAAGGCCCAGGGGGATAAATCCCGGATCCGCCGCCGGGCGGTTTCTGACGTCCACCTCGATCCCGTTCCAAATCATTCGGAAAGCCTCCCGATCCGTTCTCTTACTTCTTTCTCAAATCTATGAATATATTCACAGATAAAGTCCTGAGGCGATCCGGTTCCATTGATAAAATCTGTAATATCGATCCCGTAGGAGCAGCTCTCGAAGCTGTCTGTGTCATGGCTTGCGTAAAACGTTGCGTTTGCAAGGCGCCTGCCAAGAGCAGCGCTGTCATACCGTTTTCCGCCCGCTATCTGGCTGTCGTAAACGCCAAGCAGCGCGGCGGCAAGGTTTGGATGCGCCGATGTATCGAAGCACGTTTTATCCTCGTCGCAGAGCCAGTCAAGTCCTCTCCAGACCTCCAGCGCATAAATTTTCGACGGACGCCTCTCTGCCGGCAGACTGCGCACCGCCTCCGCCGCGCGCAGCGCAACTGCTACATGCGTATCGTGCTTATCAGCGAAATTGTGCACATACAAAATCTCCGGAGCACATTGATCTATAATCGCAGCCAGCTCGGAAGAAACGGCACGGCCCGAATCGCCGGGATCCTTGACCGCGCCGCTTGGATAGCCGAGCAGAAACTGTGCGGAATATCCCCCGACTGCCGCGGCACGTTTCTGTTCACCGATCCGAACGCGTTTCATTTCTTCGTCCGTATAATTTTCATAAATTCCCGTACGGGGCGAGCCCGCCCCATCCGTTACGACAACTCCGGTAAACCAGCGATCTGGCTTCCCGTAGCATTTTGCGGCGGGTGCGAACGCCATGATCTCAATATCGTCCTGGTGCGCCGCGATACACAGATCCGTAGTGCGCGAAAGCGCTGTTTTCTCGTCCGTTCCGTCCGGAATATACAATTCCGCATTGGGATTATTTAATTTCATAAACGCCGCTTCCTTTCCTCTTCATTTATTTCGTGATCGTTACTTTTTTCAGATTCCGCGGCCGGTCGGGATCCAATCCCTTGCGCGTGCAAAGGCTCTGCGCAAAGCACTGCGCAAACAGGGCAAACACAAAGGGCGATGTAAATTGACTTCCCGTGTCCGGCAGCAAAAACGTCAGCGGGTCCTTTTCCGCAAGCGTTTTGTCATCCGTTACTACCAGAGGCTGCGCCCCGATTTCACGGATGCGGCCAGCCAGCTCCAGGTTATCCTTCTGCGCGTTGCCCCGCGGCGCGAAAACGATTACGGGCATTTCCGAATCTACCTGCGCCAGAGGCCCGTGGTAAAAATCGGCGGCGGAATACCCTTTCATTTTTACGTAGCACGTTTCCTGCGTTTTCAGGGCGGCTTCCAGCGCGATCGGATACGTAAGTCCGCGCGAAATAACAAAGCCCTGTTCCATATACCGGTATCTGAGCGTCAGTCCGTCGATTCCGGATGCGCACGCCGCAAGCGTTTCAGAGGCGGCGCGCGGAAGAGCGGCAAAATCCCGCAGAAGCGGTTCGTCACCGTTCCAATAAGCGCAAAGAAGCAAAAGCAGCCCCATCTGTGCCGTAAACGTTTTTGTCGCGGCAACAGAAAATTCCTCTCCCGCACCGCAGTATAAATGATATCTGGCAAATTTTGCCATCGGGCTTTCCGGATCGTTTGTGATGGCTGCCGTTACCGCCCCGTGTTTCTGCGCGTCCTCCAGTACCGCCAGCACGTCCGCCGCTTTTCCGGACTGAGAAACGCCGATCACCAGGTCGCACTCCGTCAGAAGGCTGCTCCCGTAGAGCGTAATGCAGGACGGCATTGCCTGCGCGGCGGCGATCCCCTGCCGAATGGCAAGCAAATATTGGCCGTAAATACATGCATGGTAAGAGGTTCCCCGAGCTGCAAAAAGCACACGCTTTATATTTTTGGCCTTCAATTCATCCGTAAGAGCCCGCAGTGTATTATGATTGATTTCTTCCAGCTTTCCGAGCACTTCCGGCTGTTCTTTTATTTCCGACAGCATTTTAGTCATCTGAAACGCCTCCTGATTCTTCTTTTTAACAGCTTTATTTTATCATTGATTTATGATTCGGCTTTATCCTGGAAGCTGTAATTTTTGCACTTTCGGACTTGTAGGCGCCGCGGAATGCTTGTATAATAGTTTACGCGGTGAGGAGGGCGAAATATGACTGAATATATCAAAACCGAGCTGAAGCAGCCTGTAACGGTGCAAAATATCATTACAGTCCACTATTTCGAATATACAAAAAATTTTGCTTTTACAGGAGAAGCGCACGACTTTTGGGAAATCGTATTTGCCGATAAGGGGGATCTGTACATTACGGCGGGGAGCAGCGAATTGCTGCTGCGCCAGGGGCAGATGTATCTCCACCGGCCGATGGAATTCCACAATATCCGCTGTGATGGGAAAACGGCATCCAACTCCGTGATCGTAACGTTTTCCTGCTCCGCTCCGGAGCTATTTGCCGTGGCGGGCAGCGTGATCCGCTGCGGGGACGTAACGCGCGACTTATTGGCGGCCATTATTTCCGAAGCGAAAAAATCCTTCTCCAGCCCGCTTGGGGATCCCTATACCGCATGCCTGGTCCGCCGCCCGGACGCGCCGTTCGGAAGCGAGCAGCTGATCAAAATCTATCTGGAGCTTCTGCTGATCGACCTCATCCGCGGCACGGAGCATTCCGGCAAAATCACGAATCTGCCCAAGGCCCGCGGCGACGACAAAAAAATCAACGAAATCTGCGCCTATTTGGAGCGAAACTGCGAGAACGAGATCACGTTTCACGACATCTGTACGGAATTTTCCCTGAGCGCTTCCGTTGTCAAAAAGCTTTTTTCCGCAAAGCTCGGCTGCGGAGCGATGGAATTTTTCTCCAGCCTGAAAATCGAACGCGCAAAGCAGCTGATCCGCGAGGACAGCCGGAACATCACGGAAATTGCCGAGGCGCTTTCTTATTCCTCCGTGTATTATTTTTCGCGCGCGTTTAAAAAATCTACCGGTATGACGCCCACGGAATACGCGGCCTCCGTCAAGGCCATGTATGAGGAGCATAACGTCCCCATTCCTGCGGAAGCGGAGCCGTAAAGGCAAGAGCCTCTCCCGTTACGGGATGGATCAGCTCCGTTTTATAGGCGTGCAAGAGCTGATGCGGCGCGCGCGGCGGAACCGTTTCGGTGCCGTATAGAGTGTCGCCTATAATCGGAAAGCCCGCATGGCTGCAATGGACCCGGATTTGATGCGTCCTTCCCGTTTCGAGCAAAAATTCCACCACCGCGTAGTCCTCCCGGCAGGAAAGCGTTCTGTAATGGGTTACGGCGCGCGCACCCTCCTCCGAGACCTTCCGCTTGATGATACTCTCCCGGTCACGCAGAATCGGCGCGTCGATTTTTCCGGAGAGCGGCGAGGGCGGTGGAGACACTGCCGCAAGATAATACTTTCGCAATTGTCCGTTTTCTCCCTGTCTCCTAAGCATTTCCTGCACATAACCGTTTCTGGCGGCAATGACAATTCCCGTCGTGTCCTTGTCCAGACGCCCGACCAGATGGATGTCCGTATAAATTCCCTTTTGCTGCCAGTGCCACAGCAAATAATTCGTCAGGGTACCGCTTTGATGCCGGCAGGTCGGATGCATGACGGTAGCCGCAGGCTTATTCACGACAAGAAATGCGTCGTCCTCATAAAGGATGTCCAGCTCGTGCGGCTCTGGCTGGATTTCGGAAACCACGCGCCTGCAATTGAGCAGAGCCGTAATCTGCTGTCCCGCCTCGGTACGCGCTGTTCCGCGGACCGGCGTGCCGTCGAGCAGAATGCCGCTGTTGTATTTTAAGAGCTTGATCGTTCCGGACGGAAGCCGCAGGCGTTCCCGCAGAAGATACTGGACCTCGCGTCCCGCGTCCTGCTGCCGGACTTCATAGGTCAGCCGGTCCGTGTTCATGCCTGCTCCGCCTCCGGAAAAGCACTGGGGCGAACCGTAATCGTTTTATAATTCGTATAATTTACCATGCCGGGACGTCCCCCCGGCTGCTTGCGGACATGCTTTACCCGCGTATAATCTACGTCGGCTTTATTCGTGTTCCTGGCGCTGCTGTACCATGCGGCCAGCGCAGCGGCGCATTCCACCGCGTGTGCCGTTACGCTGCCGGCATGCTCGGAGGTGCGCAGGATCACATGCGAGCCCGGCGCGTTTTTCAGATGAAACCACAAATCGTCCGGCCGCGCGGTACGGCAGGTCAGCCGTTCATTCTGCAGATTGTTTTTTCCAATCAGGATCGTGTAGCCGTCCGACGTCCCATACTCCTGAGGACGGCTGGCCGGAGCCGCTTCCTCTCTCCGGTTTTTCGGCCGGCCTCCGCCGCGCTCCGGCTTAATATATCCCTGCTGCGTAAGCTCGCGGCGGATTTCTTCAATGTCCTCAAAATCCGTATCGTTTTCCAGCAGCACCGCCGCGCTTTCCAAATATGCAAGCTCTGCCTGACATTCCGCTTCGCAGCGCGCCGCATTTTCATACCCGCTTTTCTGTTTTTTGTATTTTTTAAAATAATTCTGGGCGTTCTGTGAAACGCTTCTGTTTGGATCCAGCGCAATTTCGACCTGCGGCATCGTTTCGTCATAGTAATTCTCTGCCGTTACGGATTCCGCAAATTCCGGATATCGGTACAGATTCGCTGTAAGCAGCTCGCCGTACAGCTTAAAACGGGCATAATCCTCCGTTTCCCGGATCGTATCGCAATGGATCTGTATTTTGCGCCGGCATTTTTCCTCCGCGGCGCGGATATGCTTCATCACGGCGGCTCTCTTCTGCCGCAGGCGGTCCTCGCGTTCTCTTTTGGTATAGAAGTCATCCAGCATCAGATTCACCGTGCTGTAACGCCGGACGCTCCCCGCCGTTTCCAATACGGCCTCCAGGCAGTGAAAATCTTTTCCGTCTTCCAGGATCCCCGCCTTATATTCCCGCTCGCGGATCTGCTTGCAGCACTTGCCAAGCGCAGCGTTCAGGCGATCCCGTTCTGCCGGAGCCAGCTCGCGCGTCTTCCGCTGCGGATCGACGCCGGCGCTTCGGCATACGGCTTTGCAAAGCGTCGGGCTGAAGCCGGAGAGTGTGTTCAGGATCGCCTTTGCCGTTGCCGTATCCGACGAATCCGCAAACGTTTCAAAGTCGTCCGCCGCCGTTTTATCCTGCGCCGGCGGGAGGCGGTACAATCTGCCGGGCATTACCTCGCGGACGGAGCTCATTTCTTCGTCCACGCGCCGGATCGCGTCGAAAATCGTGCCCTGATCCGATGTCAGTATGATGTTGCTGTACTTGCCCATGATTTCGACAATCAGCTTTTTATTTACGGGATCGCCCATCTCGTTATGCGTTTCCACCGTCATCGTAACGACGCGGTCATACCCCTCCTGGACGATGCCGGCGATGCGCCCTCCCTGAATATGCTTTCTGAGCACCATGGCAAAAGGAGGCGCGATCATCGGGTTTTCCTTTTTGCTCTTCGTCAGATGAAGGCGCGGATGCTCGGGATCCGCGCTGATCAGCAGGCGGTATTTATCCGAGCGGGAGTGGCAGAGCAGCGTAATTTCATACCGCCCTGTCTGAAAAACCTTTTCGATCCTGCCTCCCGAAAGGAGGCCGTTTATTTCCCATACGGCTCCGCTGAGCACGATGCCATCGTACGGCATTATTCCTGCACCCCTTAAACGCAATGTAAAACCGTCGGAATTATAGCATACCCTTATTTCGCCGTCAATTTTCGGCCTTCAGTGAAAAGCAAAGCCATGCGGATTAGGCAGCGTCCCATAAGGAAGTAAAAAGAATTTTGGTAGGAACCGGCGTGTTAAGTCACGCCGGTTCCGATTCGTTTAGGGACTCCCGTCCAATCTTCAAGGGGATGCAGATTTGCCCCACATAGGTGAAATACAGGTCGATTCGCACCTGCTTTCTTCCGTTCTCCCTTACCGGGCTGTGCACCACGATCTTGCTCACAAGCTCATTGAGGATGGCGGCGTCAAGTTTCGGAATATCCAGGTACTTGTCCACCAGCTTCAGAAACTCGTTTACATCGGAAACCTGCCCGACCTGTGTCTCAATTTCCCGCTCCAGTACAGAGGCAAGCTGCTCAATCTCCGCCTGCTCCTTCTCGTATTGACAGGATAATTTTAAGTACCGGCTGTCAGACAGCTTGCCCAACACATTGTCCTCATAGATATGCTGGATAATCCTGTCCAAATCCTCCATCCGTTTTTTCGCCCCGGAGAGGGCTTTCTGCTTTTCTGCCAGTTCTGCCTTGCGGCTTTCCTCGTCCTTCGCCAGCATTTCCAGTTTGAAATCCTTCCGGAACATATGGACATAACTCAATGTCTGCCGTATGGTTTCCAGTACGATCCGGTAAAGCACCTGTTCCCGGATATAGTGGATTTTGCAGGAGCCGGTATTGCTCTTGTAATTGGAGCAGACAAAATGGTTCTGGCTGTCGTCCTTATAACTTTTGCAAGTGCAGAAGTACAGCTTGGCCCCGCATTCGGCACAGTAGAGCAGGCCGGAGAAAATGCTGGTCCTTCCTGTTTTTGTCGGCCTGCGTTTGTTCTTCCGCAGTTCCTGTACCCGTTCCCACTGTCCCTTCTCGATGATGGCGGGCTGGGTGTCCTCAAAAGCCCGCTGGTTCTCAACCGGGTTTTCCATCCGCTTTTTGAATTTTAGGGACTTGGTATAGGTCTTGAAGTTTACGGTACAGCCCGTGTACTCCCGCCGCTCCAATATCCCTGAGACAGATTTTGCGCACCACTGATAAAGATTCTCCGGCATGGCCCAGCCTTTCTGCCTGGCGTGATAGGCGGTAACGGTCAGCATCTTGTCGGCTGTGAGGATTTTTGCGATCTGCATAGGGCCTTTCCCCGCAATGCAGAGGTTGAAGATGCGCTGTACCACCTTTGCCGCTTCTTCGTCCACGATCCATTTCTTTTTGTCCTGCGGATCTTTTATGTACCCATAGGGCGGATTGCTGGCAAGATGTTCCCCAGCTTCGCCTCGCATCTTTACCACTGCCCGGATTTTCTTGCTGGTATCCTTGGCGTAGTAATCGTTGAATACATTTTTGAACACCGCAAAATCATTTTCCCCTTTGGCGCTGTCCACATTGTCGTTGATGGCAATAAAGCGGACGTCATAGGCGGGAAAGATAAAATCCTGCAGCCGCCCCATGTAGGAATACTCCCTGCCCAGCCGGGACAGGTCTTTGACGATCACAGCGGATACGCTGTAATCCTCCACATATCGCATCATCTCCTGGAACCCCGGCCTCTGGAAGCTGGTCCCTGAGAACCCATCGTCCACAAAGAACCGGGTGTTCCGAAATCCATGATCGGCGGCGTACTTGCTCAGCAGGGCTTTCTGGTTGGTAATGGAATTGCTTTCCCCATCCAGGGCATCGTCCTGGCTCAAGCGGCAGTATAAAGCGGTGATCTTGCCCCCACTCGGGGACACGTCTGGCTGCTGGTTCATTTACTTCTCCTCGTATTATAAAGTAGTAGTGATTATAGACCCTTTCCAAGGTCTGTATGCTATACTGTTAGGAGATACTGTGGATTGGTATTTTTCTCC
>UQSG01000031.1 GCA_900543695.1 uncultured Clostridium sp.
GCCTTGTTCCCGAATATATCGCCGAGAAGCCGAATCTGCGCTTCGTGAACATATAAATAATCTTTCATTTCAATCACCGCTTTTCAAGATATATTGAAACCCGCGTGTTGATACGCTTTTTACATTCTTACGCCGAACACATAGCTTCCGGAAAAGCCTGTACACAGCCGTGATCCGCCAGACCGATTGCGGGGCAGCCCCATGCTGCGGCGCGTTTGATGTATGCGCTGAAAGATGCGATACCGTCTGTTTCGAACATTTGGGTATGCATATGAAGTTCTGCCCGCTCTTTTGTCATCGTTCTCGCTCCCTTTTCGGCAATTGTATATTGCAAAATACAAAAACACAAATAAAAATCAGATCTTTGGTTTTAAACAGACCGCTATTTCAACGCGCTCCATTTTTCGTAATTCCTGCATTTCTGCCTGCAAGCGGGAAAGCCCTGTGTTACGGAGCTATAGGTTCCGGCATAGCATTTACCGTAATCCCCTGCACTGTTTACTTCAACAGAGTGTCCATTGTTCTTTACAGTGCGCTCCCCGCCCCAGTGGGCACAAGTTGCACATTTTTCATTGCTGCCTGGATATCTCGTCATATTCTTTCTCCTCTCATTTTTCTGCGTTCAAAAGCATTGCCAGTTGATCGCCGGACGCAACGACACGACCGTAAAAATCGGTGGTTACATCGCGGCTTTTCTTATAGTACCCAAGCGGTCTGCCGTAGAAGTCCTTGATGGCCTTGTCGCCGTTGCTTTCTTCAACGACCGTTCCGATCACACGGCCGTAAAAGTCCTTGATATCAGTTTTTTTCGCCATTTTGCTTTCTCCTTTCGTTCGTTTTCTGCATTGTAGCACGGCTTTTTTGAAAATTTAAGTAAAATGGCGATAAATTTGAAATTTTTTTATTTATCGTTTTACAGGCAAGCGTTCATCGGCTTGCCGATGATTTCTTGCTGTTTTTTGCCTTTTTTCAGAATTGCTGTTCCCAAACGCTTTCTCTTAGTGGGGAGAAGTGAATACCCTTCTTACTGTACCTTGCTGCAAATGCTTTCAACAGTCACGAAAGCAGCATGATGAAGCAGTCATAAAACTGGCTGCTGTTAGTGAAATATTGGTAACTAAAACGCCGCCGAGAGTAAACCGTTAATGTTGTTCTCGGCGGTTTATTGTTTGAAATTTATTCTTCGTACACCAACACAACAGGCGGACAACAATAATATACATTCTTTAGATGCAATCCCCTGCCATATGCTTCACGTACAATAGACATAACAAAATAAGCCGTTGCTTCCATGTATCTAAAAAGCTCAGGAACAGATGTCAGGTGTTTGTGAACAGGAGTTTTCAAAGAAGTAATAAAAGTCGCATATTCTTCCCCTATCGCCAGTTTTATTTCTTCAGTCGCGTTTTTAATCAATGCACACATATCATCATAATCGGTTTTCTTCAATACGGGGATCTTTACGCATAACTTATCCTCAGCACGTCCTATTACACCCAGCTGTTCAAGCGTGGGGATATAAGAAATAAATTCGTTCGGGATGTCCAATGTTTCAAATGAAACGCCGTCGTAAATACTCCACAGCAGCGGAATGATATGCTTGAAATACAGCTCATATGCGCCTCCGAAGCGATGAGGACTATCCCATAGCGTGGTGTCAAATTCATAAAAGCGGATACGCTTTGCTCGTCCAACAGATACTGCTTCCGATGTGCGATGACCTCCGTGTATGCAGTACTCAGACGCGTTCATATACTCCTTCGTATTATATCCGGCCTCAAATGCAATTGCCTGAGCAAGCCACCAGCCGCCGTCCTTCCGCTTCGGAAACCTGGGAGATTCAAGCTTGCCGGTTCCAAAATGCCGGAAATCCTGTAAAGCCTTCAAAACGGCATATCTGTCAAGCTTCGTCCTTTCCTCGGCATCCATGTTTTGTACGAAATCCATTTTGGAAATCATATCGGACGTTTTTTCAACAATGCTCCATATCGTATCAAAGTGTTTGTGTACAAAATTTTTCTGTGCTTCGAAATTTTTTAGAATATCCTGTGCCTTACTGGTAATGAAATCGGAATACGCCTTGCCGCTATCCATCTGTACCATCAGCTCGCCGTCTACGAGTTTTCTGACGATCGGCTCAATGTAAGCGGCAGGAATACCGATTGCTTTGGAAAGATCACTGATCGTTATAGGCTTATCATAGGCAAGAATCAAAAGATTCTGTGCAATCAAATCCCCTTCAACAGGGGATATCGGCTCTCCCTTAAGTCCCTCCGAGCCGCCGAAAGAAAGATTTAATCTTCCGGGCAAATAGTTTTCTCCTGTTTCCATAGCTTCAAGTCCTTTCTTCATTTGACTACGACCGGCAGACAAACGGCTTTTCACTGTACCTACGGGGATATCAAGCTCTCATCTAAACACACTGTGATGGGAGAACGGTTTTTTTTACGGAGATTATCATTGTGCTTATGGTAAAGTGTGTTGACAAGCCAAGTCTTGGGATGTTCTATCGTTCCGCCTCTGTACATATAGGCAAAAGCCGCGAGCATGGTGTCACCCACAAGATCTTCCGCATCAGCTTGCGAATTACATTTTGACGCCGCAAGTCGCATCAGATAATCATAATATTGAATGATTTCATCGTTTTTCATATTTCATCCTGCTTTCCGGAATGCTTTTGAACGTTCTCCCATATAGTCGTAATGATTCGTTTTTGGTTTGGAGGATAAAAGATATTGTTATATCATAAATCGGTTCGTCTTGGATGCTTTTTTCGTCTTCATTTCAAAGCTCCTTTATGTCCGGAACTTCTTTGGAACGAAGAAGTGGCCGTATAGAGCGACTAGCTCTGTGCTGCCGCAAATAAAGGACTTACGTATTAGCGTTTAAGAAAACAACAAGCCCGAACGTTTCACCGATCGGTAAAAGGTTCGGGCTTGAATGCTTTGGTGCCGGTGGCCGGACTCGAACCGGCACGGATCGCTCCGCGTGATTTTGAGTCACGTGCGTCTGCCAATTTCGCCACACCGGCATGCATCAGAAACAGAAAACGTGTGTATTATACAATAAATTCCTTCTCCGCGCAACAGGAAATTCCGGAAAGAAAACAGCTCGGATGAATAGAAATTTATATAGTGTAAAATTTTACAGTATATGATATCATAGTCCGCGGAGGGTGAAATATGCAGCAGAATACGATACAGAAAATGAAAATATTATTGATCTCCGATCAATTTTACTCCGCAAACAACGGAATGACGATTTCCGGACGGCGTTTTGCAAAAACGCTGATCCGACACGGGCACAGCGTACGCGTCGTAAGCACAGATCCGGAAGGCAGGGCTGTCGAATTCTGGAATACAGACGGACCGGAGAATGCAGAAGCCTCCGCAAATCTCTCCTATATCATGAAAAAGCAATATATCCCCATATTCGACAAATTGGTAAGCTCCCAAGGGATGACCTTCGCAAAGCCGGATGACCGGAAGCTGGAAAAGGCCGTAGAATGGGCAGACGTAATTCATATTTTAGTTCCGTTCGCGCTGTCCCATCACGTAATCAAAATTGCCCGTGAGAAGGGAAAGCCCTTTACAGCCGCTTTTCACGTGCAGCCGGAAAACATCACGGCCTCCATCCACATGCGGCATCTGCAGCTCATAAACAAGGGAATTTACCGCTGGTTCCGCCATTACATATACAAATATTGCGAATATGTGCATTGCCCCAGCAAATTTATCGCAAATGAGCTGAAAAAGAACGGTTACCAGAACAGGCTCATCGTGATATCCAACGGAATCGATCCTGATTTTACTTACCGGAAAAAGGAAAAGCCGCATGAAATATCCGACCGGTATATTATATTAATGATCGGAAGACTTTCGATTGAAAAGAGACAGGACGTCCTGATAAAAGCCGTCGCCGAATCGCGATACCGCAATAAAATACTGCTGATGCTTGCCGGCCAGGGGCCGTGCAGAGAGCGCCTGCTGCGCCTGGCCAAAAAGAAAAAAATCGACATGGTCATCGATTTCTATGAGAAAAAGGATCTGCTGGATCTCATCGCGATCAGCGATCTCTATGTCCATGCCGCGGACATGGAAATTGAAGCCATGTCGTGTATGGAGGCATTTGCGGCAGGGCTCGTGCCCGTAATCTCCAACAGCAGCAAGTCTGCGACGCCGCAGTTTGCACTTGACGAAAGAAGCCTGTTTCGGGCAGGCGACAGCAGCGATCTTGCGAAAAAGATCGACTACTGGATCGAGCATGAAGACGAAAAGAAAAAAATGGAATACGAATACAGCAGCGCCGCCCGGAAATATAGCCTGGACGACTGTGTAAGGCAGGCAGAAGAAATGTTTTCAAAAGCCGCCCGTTTATAATACCCTCGAAGGCTTTCGCGGGAAAATGGATTTCACTTTTCTGCGAAATTATGCTAAACTATGAAAAGGCCTGCTGGCAGGCCGGAAACGCTTTA
Source organism: uncultured Clostridium sp. (assembly GCA_900543695.1). Taxonomy (GTDB): domain Bacteria; phylum Bacillota; class Clostridia; order UBA1212; family UBA1255; genus Egerieisoma. The sequence goes on from UQSG01000031.1 coordinate 4,475, forward strand.
CAAAAATATTTGCGGACAAGAAAGGGGTTTTATTATGTCAAACAGATTTGTATTGAATGAAACGTCATATCACGGCGCAGGTGCCATTCAAAACATTCCCGAAGAAATCAAAGGCAGAGGATTTCAGAAGGTTTTTCTGGCCTCCGATCCGGATCTGATCAAATTCGGCGTGACAAAAAAGGTAACCGACCTGTTGGACAAGGCCGGAATTGCCTATGAAATTTTTTCCGAAATCAAACCCAATCCGACAATTGAAAACGTACAGCACGGCGTGGAAGCATTTAAGAAAATGGGCGCTGACTGCATCGTTGCCATCGGCGGCGGTTCTTCCATGGATACTGCAAAAGCAGTAGGAATCATCATTAAAAATCCGGAATTTTCCGATGTAAGAAGTCTGGAAGGTACGGCGCCTACGAAGAACAAAGCCGTTCCGATCATCGCGGTGCCGACCACTGCCGGTACGGCGGCGGAAGTCACGATCAATTACGTCATCACGGATACCGAAAAGAACCGGAAGATGGTGTGCGTCGACGTACACGACATTCCTGTAATCGCCGTTGTGGATCCGGACATGATGTCCACAATGCCGAAGGGCCTGACGGCTGCGACAGGTATGGACGCGCTGACGCATGCAATCGAAGGCTATATCACGAAGGGCGCTTGGGAGCTTTCGGACATGTTCCATCTGAAGGCAATTGAAATCATTGCCAAATCCTTAAGAGGCGCCGTCGCGAATACGAAGGAAGGACGCGAAGGAATGGCGCTCGGTCAGTACGTCGCAGGCATGGGCTTTTCCAACGTAGGACTGGGCATCGTACACTCCATGGCGCATCCGCTTGGCGCTTTATACGATACTCCCCACGGTGTCGCAAACGCAATCATCCTGCCGACCGTCATGGAATACAACGCGCCGGCTACGGGAGAAAAATATAAATATATTGCGCAGGCAATGGGCGTCAAGGGTACAGACGGCATGACGCAGGAGGAGTACAGAAAAGCGGCAATCGACGCAGTGAAGCAGCTTTCCAAAGACGTCGGAATTCCGGAGAATCTGAAAGAGATCGTAAAGCCCGAAGACATTCCCTTCCTCTCCCGTTCCGCATATGACGACGCGTGCCGTCCGGGAAATCCGAGAGACACGAGCGTGGAAGAAATCGCAGAGCTCTACAAATCGCTGTTATAAGAGCAAAGCATGGCCAATATTCTGATTGTAGAAGACGATAAAGATATCGTAACGAATCTTGCCGCATTTCTGCGATCCGAAGGCTTTTCTGCGGATTCGGCGGCAGAGCCCGGCGAGGCGGTCCGTAAAATGAAGGAGCAGCAGTTTGATTTGCTGCTCCTTGATGTTTCTCTGCAAAACGGGAACGGATTCGCACTATGTCGGGAAATTCGCGAATACAGCGATATGCCCATTATTTTTCTTACCGCTTCGGGCGATGAGTTCAGCGTCGTAACGGGGTTCGAGCTCGGCGCAGACGATTATATCAATAAGCCCTTTCGTCCGCGCGAGCTCGTTTCACGGATCAATAATGTCCTGCGCAGGCGCGGCGGCCCGCAGACACAGCAGATTGCATATGAGGGCGTCTGCGTAGATCCCGTCCGCGCCGCCGTCTATAAAAATGGAAATGAAATTTTTTTATCCGCGCTGGAATATAGATTATTGCTGGTGTTTTTCCAGCATAAGGGCGCCGTTCTTTCCCGTGCAAAGCTGCTGGAGGAAATTTGGGACGCCGCAGGTGATTTTGTAAACGACAACACGCTCACGGTCTATATCAAACGGCTTCGCGATAAAATCGAGGACGATCCGCAAAATCCGACGATCATCAAAACCGTCCGGGGAATCGGCTATAAACTCTGAGCTTTCATACAATTGCTTCAAAGGAAGGCGGAAATGGCTTTTTTTAGAAATCCGGAAATCAAGAAGACGTTCCTTTTATTTTCGGTCCTTGCCGCAGGCTCTGCGGCAGCCGCCGCATTGCTGATATCCCCGCTTGCCGCTGTCGCTGCTGCGGCGCTCTGCGTGATATATGCTTCGATTCATTTTACCATCACATATCTGCGCTATAAAAAAATTGCGGCGCTTTCCCTTCAGATCGACGGTCTGCTGCACGGCGATTCGGAGCTCCGAATCGATGCATGCTCCGAGGGCGAGCTTTCGGTTCTGCAATGCGAAATCGGGAAAATGACAGTGCGTCTTCGCCAGCAGGCCGAAGCGCTCCAGAACGATAAGATCTTTCTTGCCGATTCGATCGCTGATATTTCGCATCAGATCCGGACGCCATTGACATCTGTAAATATTATCGTTTCGATGCTTGGAGAGGAACAGCTCTCCGTCCGGCGCCGGATCGAACTGACGCGGGATCTCAAACAGCTTTTGTTCCGGATCGACTGGCTCATTACGACGCTTCTGAAGCTCTCTCGGCTGGATGCCGGTACGGTGCAGTTTCAGAATTCCAAGCTTTCGGTCCGAACGCTGGCGGAAAAAGCGGCGGAACCGCTGGCGGTGCCAATGGAGCTGAAGAATCAGAAATTCCTCTGCCGCATAGACGAATCCGTGTCCTTCCGCGGAGATCTGGCCTGGACCGCAGAAGCGCTCGGGAATATTATAAAAAACTGTATGGAGCATACGCCGGAGGACGGCAGCGGAAGGATCGAGATTGACGCCGAGGAAAACGCCGTTTTCACCCGCATCACAGTAAAGGATAACGGAAGCGGAATCGCACCGGAAGATCTCCCACATGTCTTCGAGCGCTTTTACAAAGGCAGAAATTCCTCCGACAGCAGTTTCGGGATCGGTCTGGCGCTTGCCAGAATGATTGTCCGCAGTCAAAACGGCACGCTGAAGGCGGAAAATAATCAAAACGGCGTCGGAGCCTCTTTTACAATGAAATTTTACAAGGGAGACATCTGATGCGCCTGTCTACTAAAATTTTGCGAAACCAGATAAAGCTCCTGAAGCCGATCATTACGGGCTGCAGTATAGAAACGGCCCGGGCGGCGCAGGATAAGCTCGGAAAATTAATGATGGCAGTCCGGAGGAAGGATCTGGAGCACTCTCACATTTCCTTTTCTTCCTTTGAAGCGGCTTTTCTCCGGCTGCGGGAGGCTTCGGCAGCCGGCGTAATTCTGTATCTGCACGGCGGCGGATATGTTGCCGGAGATCTCGACTATGCAAAGGGCTTCGGCAGTGTGCTTGCGGAAGAAAGCGGTATGCGTGTATTCTGTCCCGCGTACCGGCTGGCTCCGGAATTTCCTTTTCCCGCTGCGCTCGAGGACGCCGAAGAAGCGTACCGCTTCCTGCTGCAGTGCGGATACGATGCCGCATCCATTGCGCTGATTGGAGAATCTGCGGGAGGAGGGCTTGTCTACGCGCTCACGCTGCGCCTGAAACAACACTTGCTTCCCCTCCCCTCCTGTATTGTCGCGCTCTCTCCCTGGAGCGATCTGACGCAGCAGGGAAACTCTTACGAGGGGAACGCTAAAAAGGATCCATCAATGACAAAGGATCGGCTTGATTTTTTTGCCAGGCAGTATATACCAGGTTCGGAAAACCCTGTAAACCCGTATATCTCCCCCGTTTATGGAGATCTCACCGGCATTCCTCCTTCAAGGATTTATGTCGGCGGAAGCGAAGTGATGCTGGATGATGCGGCCGCCTTATACGACCGCCTGATCGATTGCGGATGCAGCGCCTCCCTCAGCATCCGCCCGGGAATGTGGCATGCCTATGTGCTGTACGGCACAGAAGAGGGAAAAGAAGATCTGCAGGAGCTGATCGGTTTTATAAAGGAGCGGACAAATGAGCGCACAGGAAAACAGCACAACGTTAAAATGGATGCGGCTGGACAATGCCGCTAAAATATATCCGGCCGCGAAAAGACGGAACTGGAGCAATCTATTCCGCGTATCGGCAACGCTTACCGAAAAGATCGATACCGGCGTGCTGCAGAGCGCGCTCGACACAACGGTGAAGCGCTTCCCTTCCATCGCCGTCCGCCTCCGCAGGGGAATGTTCTGGTACTGTATCGAAGAGCTCGAGCGGGCCCCTCGCGTCATCCCGGACGAATATTATCCATGCACCCGCATGTCTTTTAAGGAAATCAAAACGTGCGCCTTCCGCGTGCTGTATTATGAAAACCGGATCGCCGTCGAATTTTTTCACGCCCTCACAGACGGGAACGGCGGGCTGATTTTCCTGAAAACGCTGCTGGCCGAATACCTTTTGCAGAAATACGGAAAAAAAATTCCGCCGGAGCAGGGCGTTCTGGACCGGAACGAACCGCCGGCAGAGGAAGAATTTGAGGACAGCTTTTTGAAATATGAAGGAAATTTCAGTACCGGCAGAAGCGAAGCAACGGCATATAAGCTAAAGGGAACGTATGAAACGGACGGCTACGTCCATATTACAACGGGAATCCTTTCGGCGCAGGCAGCGCTGGAATGCGCAAAAAAATATAATACGAGCCTGACTGCGTTTTTAGCGGCGGTCCTGATCGATTCTATTATTGAGATACAAAACAGCGCGCAGCCGAATCCAAAGCGGCAGAAGCCCGTTAAAGTATTAATCCCTGTAAATCTTCGGAAGCTGTTTCCAAGCCGGACGCTTCGAAATTTCGTGTTATATATCACCCCCGGCGTCGATCCGAAAATGGGAAGCTATACCTTCGAGGAAATCGTCAAATCCGTTCACCATCAGATGGGAATGGAGCTCACCTCTCAGCGGCTTTCAGCAAAAATCACGAAGAACGTCCGTTCTGAAAAGGCTCTCTTTCTGAAAATCATGCCGCTCTTTGTAAAAAACATCGCAATGAAGCTCGCGTATAATATGGTCGGCGAAAAAAAATCCTGCATAACGCTTTCCAATCTCGGCGTCGTCGGCATGCCGAAGGAGCTGGCGGAATCTGTAAAGCGCATGGATTTCATCCTCGGGATGCAGGCCCAGACGCATAACAACTGCGGCGTGGTGTGCTGCGGCGGTAAAATATATATTAATTTTGCGCGGAATATTGAAGAATCCACATTGGAACGCCTGTTTTTTACAAGATTGGTAAAAATGGGAATCCACGTTAAAGTAGAAAGCAATCATAAAATTCAATGAGGTGAACCGAAATGCCCTATTGCGTAAACTGCGGCGTCGAGCTTGGCGGCAGCGAAGAAAAATGTCCTTTATGCGGAACGGAGGTATACCGGCCGAAAAGCGCTGCGAAAGGAGGCCCGCCGGACGCCCGCCCCTATCCTCCCTATCAGCCGCTGACCATACAGCGCGTCAGTAAAAGCAGCATCATTATTCTTATTACGCTGCTTTCTCTGCTGCCCGTGCTGCTGACCCTGATCTGTGATCTGAGCATCAACCGCGGTGTCACGTGGTCCGCCTACGCTGCGGCATCCGTTGCGTTTCTCTATCTCTGTATCGTGCTGCCTCTGCCCGGGAAAAAACGCCGTCCCGTATTCTGCCTGACCGTGGATGCCTGCGCGATGATTTTTCTTCTGCTGTTCATTGAGCGGAAAAGCGGCGGCAGCTGGTTCCTGCCGTTTGCATTGCCCCTGGCGCTCTACGTTTCCGCAGTGCTGATCGTATTGACACTTCTGGGATGCCGGCATATCGTAAGTCCGATGAAAATAACGGCGCTTTCTTTTCTCTTTGCCGGCATTGGCACGCTGCTGATCGAGCTGCTTCTGAATCGTGCCTTTGCGCTTCGGGACCGGCTCATATGGTCCTACTATCCCCTGACCGTGCTTGTTCTGATCGGCGTCGTTCTCTTTTACATCGACTGCAACAAGCCGCTGAAGGAACGGCTTGCCAGAAAGTTTTTTATATGATTATTTTGGAACCGTTCAAAAAAAGATTGTATATATGCCCCCAAATATTGTATAATAATCGCACAAAATTTTTTAGAGGAGCTGCTTACACAAATGTCAGACTGGAAATTAGTAAATGCCGAAAACGTCAAGCCGTTCGTATGCGACGAAACGTATAGCTCAAAAATGCTCACCGGGGACGAAATGGCCGGTCGCCCCGTAATCAATATCAACGAGGGAACGCTGGCTGCGGGCTGCAGAACGGCGGGCGGAGCCCACGAAGACACGGAGATCTATTATATTGTGGACGGTACAGGCTTCGTTTGGCTGGACGACGACAAAGTCGCCGTGAAGCCGGGCGACATCCTCATCATTCCGCCGCATTGTTTTCATTGGATTGACAATACAATGAACGACAGACCGTTCAAGCTGTTCACCTTCTGGCCCCGTCAGGAGATGAACGGCGTCTATTTCGAACGGCTGAAGGCCTGGGGAACCTCCGTAAAGTCTATCGACGAAGAGTAATCCTTATTACAATATAATTACAGGAGATCAGTACCGTGAGCGTTGAAAAATTTTTATTTGGAAAATTAGGCAAAAGTGATATTTATTCATATATTATAAAAAATCATTCCGGCGCCTTTGTAGAAATTCTGGATTTTGGAGGAAGAGTGCGCCGCATCGTCGTTCCCGATAAAAACGGGGAGCTTTCAAACGTGGTGCTGGGGTGCGATTCTCCGCAGGGATATCTGGAGCCCGGCCACGAATATTACGGCGCAGTGATCGGACGATGCGCAAACAGGATCCGCGACGGAATCTATATTTATAATAATCTGCTGTACGTGCTTTCCCGGAACGAGGGGGACAATCATATCCACGGCGGGAGAAAGGGCTTTCACAATATGATTTGGAAATGTACCGGTGTTGAAGAAGACGCGGTCTGTTTCGAAGCCATCCAGCGCCACGGTACGGAGGGATATCCCGGCAACATTAAAATGTCTCTGACTTATCGCTTTGGAGACGACAATCTTCTTACGATGTCGCTCATGGCGCAAAGCGACCGCGATACCATCTTTAATCCCACCAATCATTCCTATTTCAATCTGAATACGGAGGGCTCCGACGCAGCGCGCCATTTTCTGGAAATCCCGGCGGACGAATACATGCCGGTCGACCGCAGCGGGATCCCCACCGGTGAGATTCTGGATGTCTCTGAGGTCATGGATTTCAGAAAACCGAAACGGATCCTGACCGGACTAAAGGCAGAAAAAATCAGCGAGGATCTGATCAACCGTCACGGATACGACCATAACTACGTGATTAAACACGATTCCTTCCACATGGCGGACGCGGCGATCCTGACGTGCGTGGAGTCCGGCCGCCGTCTGAAAATCTCATCCAACGCTCCCGGGCTGCAGTTTTACAGCGGAAACTTTCTGGAGCCGGCGCGCACGGCGGTCTGCCTGGAGCCGCAGTATTTTCCGGATGCCATACATCACAGCGACGATTTCTATTGGAATCCTCAGCCAATCCTGGAAGCCGGGCTGCTGACGAAATTTGAAGCCCGCTACGAATTTTCCGTTATTTCCGAGGAAGAAATTGACAGGCTGACAGATCTGGACGATATTCTCGACGATCTACAGCTTTGATTTTCGGAAGCGGTCCGCCCCTCTGACAAATCCCAGGAAAAGCGGATGCGCTCTGTTGGGCCTGCTTTTAAATTCCGGATGAAATTGAACTCCGATATAGAAATCATGCTCCGGAAGCTCTACTGCTTCTACGATATGCCCGTCCGGAGATGTCCCGCTGACGGCAAGGCCTCCTGCTTCCAGCGCGTCCCGATATGCATTGTTGAATTCATAGCGGTGTCTGTGACGCTCCCGGATCAGCTCCGTCCCGTAACATTGCCGCAGCTTTGTCCCGGGCCGTATGCGGCAGGGATAGCTGCCCAGACGCATAGTCCCGCCCTTTGCAATCGTTTTATTCTGATCCGGCATGAAATCAATCACCTTATGCGCCGTTTCGTCGTTGAACTCGCCGGAATCGGCATCCTTGATTCCGCATGCGTTTCTTGCAAATTCAATCACCGCCACCTGCATGCCGAGGCAGATTCCAAGGTAAGGAAGCTTGCGCTCTCTGGCATATCGGGCGGCCGTTATTTTTCCGTCGATTCCTCGTCCTCCAAAGCCGCCGGGAATCAGCACGCCGTCGCAGCCGCGCAAAAGATCCGCTGCGTTCTCTGAAGTGATCGTTTCACTGTCAATCCATGCAATCTCTATAAAAAGTCCCGTTTCGTAGCCCGCGGCCGAGAGCGCCTCTGCAACGGAAAGATACGCGTCGTGCAGCTTGACATATTTTCCGACAAGTGCGATTTTCACGCGATCCCTTCGGTTCTCGATGCGATCCAGCAGCGCTTCCCATTCCGTCAGATCCGGAATTCCGGTCTGAAGGCCGAGTTCGCGGCATACGATATCCGAAAAGTGGTTTTCCTCCAGCATCAGCGGCGCCTGATACAAAACGGGAAGCGTGAGGTTCTCAATCACGCAGTCCTGCTTTACGTTGCAGAAGAGCGCGATTTTCTGTCGGATGGCGTCATCTACGTGCTCGTCGCATCGCATCACGATGATGTCGGGCGAAATTCCCATGGACTGCAGCTCTTTTACGGAATGCTGCGTCGGTTTCGATTTGTGCTCTCCGGAGCTTTTGATGTATGGGACAAGCGTCACATGGATAAAAAGGCTGTTGCCGCGGCCAAGCTCCAGGGCCACCTGGCGGATGGCTTCAAGAAACGGCTGGCTTTCGATGTCGCCCGTCGTTCCGCCGATCTCCGTGATCACGATATCCGCATCCGTTTTCCGTCCAACGCCATATATAAATTGCTTGATCTCGTTCGTGATATGCGGGATCACCTGTACGGTTTCTCCAAGATACTCTCCCCTTCTCTCTTTATTCAAAACATTCCAGTAGACCTTTCCCGTCGTGAGATTCGAATATTGATTCAGATCCTCGTCGATAAAGCGCTCGTAATGGCCGAGGTCCAGATCCGTCTCCGCGCCGTCTTCCGTAACATAGACCTCGCCATGCTGGTACGGGCTCATCGTCCCGGGATCGACATTGATATACGGATCGAGCTTCTGCGCGGCGATTTTCAGCCCGCGCGCCTTTAGAAGCCTCCCGAGAGACGCCGCTGTGATTCCTTTTCCGAGGCCGGAAACGACCCCTCCCGTTACAAATATGTATTTTGCCGACACCGCAGGTCAGCTCCTTTCCCGGCCGTATGTCCGTATAATTTCCTCCGCAATCTCCTTCCGCGCCGAGCGCGTATCCATTGCGGTCTTTTCAATATATCTGTGCGCTTCCTCCTCATCCATGCCCCGTTCCCGGATCAGGATCCATTTAGCTCTGTTTACAATGCGGATTTCATTCATTTTTTCTTTGAGGCTTTCGTTCCTTCGTTCCAGTCGCTGCAGCCTGCGGCGTGTAGCGGCCGAAAGCTTTACGATCCGGTACAGCGCCTGCCGCGGGATCGGCTTGGAGACCGTCAAAATCCCATAGGGCTCCGCCGCATAAACGATCTGCTCGAAAAGCTCGCTTTTCACGAGAAGCAGAATGCCCGTATAGGTTTCATCAGAAAGTCCGATTGCGAATTCCGTGCCGAACTCATCCGGCAGAGGCGTGTTTACGATCACAATGTCGAAGACGTTTTGAACCAGTATTCGTTTTGCCTCTCCCGCGTTGCCGACCGCCGTCACAGGGTAAAATTCGGATTTCGGAAGAATTTCTCTGATGAAATCCGCGCCCTTTTCATTTCCCGAAACGATCAGCACGCTCTGCGGTCCCGCATCCGCCGTCATTTTGATTTCCCGCCCTTTATCGATATCTTGTACGATATGCTTCCAGAATGGCCTCTGGAATGATTTCCCTGACAAATCCGCTGCTTTCTGCAATCTGCGCCGCTTCTCGGTAGGACGCGGGAAGCGTATCGAAGGCCGCCAGCTCCTCCGGAGATAAGCGGTACATGTTTTTCTCTACGGGATCCGGCGGATCCAGCTCCTTTTCGATCCCGTCAAGCCCTGCATGAATCAAAAGCGCATAGGCCAGATACGGATTCATTTCCGGATCTGGAGAGCGAAGCTCAAACCGCTGATATTCACCCGTTGCAGCCGGAATCCGGATCAGCTCGGAGCGGTTGCCGTAAGACCAGCTGATATACCTCGGCGCCTTCATCTCGCCCAGCCTCCGGTACGATTCTTCCGTGGAATTGAGGAAAAGCGTGAGCTCCTTGATGTGGGAAAGCACGCCGGCCATAAAGCTGTCCGATTCATTTTTTCCGAAGTCGCTGTTGATTGACATATTGATATGGCAGCCGTTCCCGCTGAACTGGCGGAACGGTTTTGGAGAAAAGCACGCATGCAGGCCGTTGCGCACCGCGATCGTCCGCACAACCCATTTGAAGGTGATGGCGTTGTCCGCCGCTTCCAGCGCGTCGCTGTATTTAAAATCGATCTCATTCTGTCCCGGTCCCTCCTCGTGATGCGAGGTTTCCGGCAGAATTCCCATTTCTTCCAGCGTCAGACAAATTTCTCTTCTGACATTTTCTCCGCGGTCCAGCGGACCGACGTCCATATATCCTCCGCGGTCAAACGGCACGGCGGTCGGCTCTCCCGTTTCATCCGTTTTCAGCAGGTAAAATTCAAATTCCGCGCCGAACCTGCACAGGATGTTCTTTTCCTTTGCTTTTCGGACGGCCTGCTTCAAAATATATCTGCAGTCCTTTTCGAACGGCGTTCCGTCCGGATAACGGATATCGCAGAAAAGCCGCACCACTCTCCCGTGGGCCGGACGCCAGGGCAGTACGGCCAGCGTTGCCGGATCGGGAAACAGGAGCAGATCCGATTTATCCTCCGCCGCAAAGCCCCGGATCGCGGAGGCATCAAACGAAATGCCGCTTCGAAAGGCCTTCGGCAGTTCCTTGGGCATGATTGAGATGTTTTTCTGAAGTCCGAACATATCCGTGAAGACAAGCCGTATAAATTTAACGTCCTCCTGCTCGATATAGTCCATTACATCCGTTTCCGTGTAAAGCATTTCTTTACCCGCCTTTCCTGAATGTATCCATTGCTTTAGTTTTGTATATACAGCTGCTTATATGGGTTCTGCGTATTCGGCGTCAGGACGTAGAACTTTTTTCCTCGCCCGGAATCCGCATGCAGGCGCCCGCCGAAATATTCCGTATATTTTTCGAGATATGGCCGGACTTCTTCCAAATCCGCCTCGGAGGCCTCTCTGGCGTTGACCTGTTCGGGAAATTTTCGTACGAGCCCGGAGCAGCGCAGGAATATTTTCCCGCCGTGCATCCCGGTTCCGCAGAAGTTTCCTGCGATGTCGTCGCCGTATCCGATTCCGAGAACGATAATCAGTCCGCCCGCCTGATATTCCCCGAGGAAGCTGCCGCAGCGGCCCCCGATTACGAGAACGGGGAGCTTGTCGGCGTACGCTTTCATATGGATTCCCGCGCGGTATCCTGCGTCGTCCCTCACATAAATTGCCCCGCCCCGCATAGCGTAGCCCGCAGCGTCTCCGGTGCTGCCGTGAACAACAATCGTTCCCGCATTCATCGTATCTCCCGTCGCATCCTGCGCATTCCCGTTTACTATGATATCCGCGCCGTCAAGATACGCGCCGAGCGCGTTGCCTGGCACCCCGTTCAGAGTAATCGTTTTTCCGCTCTGGCCGCTCCCAATGAAGCGCTGGCCCAGGCAGTTGTTTACAGTCACCGTCCGGCCGCCCGCGGCGATGTCCCTGTTTAATGTCTGATAATCGAATCCGTATTTTTTTGCATCCAGCACAGTCATGACTGCAGCCCTCCCAGCTTCTGGAGCCTGTATTTCTGCGAAAACGCCATCAGTCCCGGCGATTCGCAGAGCAGCTCGAAATCAACGGTGTCCAGGGGAATCTTCTCCCGGATCAGGGCGGTGTAAATACCGGCCCGCTCGACGTTTCCGGTCAGGATGTATCCCTTCAGAAGATTGTCCCTATAATATAATATTTTATAATTCCTGTCATCCTTCTTTTCATACGTCACCCCGTCATAGGAGCCTGCCGTAATGATAGGAAGGCCGAAAAAGCCAATCGCATTCATCGGGATCGCCTGGCCGAACGAAGAGCGGCCGCCCGCCATATTGATCCCCGCAGCCTCGCCCTGCCGGTATGCATTCGGGAGCAGCGCCAGAATTCGGCTCTGCTCCGAGGAAATATCGTAGCTTTCCGTACAGTCCCCCGCCGCGTAAACGTCCTTCAGGCTCGTTTCCTGGTATTGATCCGTTATAATGCCGCGCCCGACGGCGCCTCCGGCTTCCCGAATCAGCGCAGTCCGCGGACGGACTCCGACCGCAAGCACGAGAAGGTCAAATGTCAGCTCCTCACCGCTGTCCAGTACCGCGCTGTTTCCGCGGAATTCCCGCACGGTCTGTCCGAGACGGAACGTTACGTTATGCGCCTCGATCTGTTTCCTTACAATCTGAGCAGACGTTTCGTTCAGAATGCTGGATAAAATCCGCGGGCTCAGATCCACAACGGTTACGGAATGTACGCGCCGCGAAATTCCCTCGCAGCATTTTAAGCCGATCAGGCCCGCTCCCAGGATCAGGACCTTTTTATCAGGCGCCAGCGCTTTCTCCAGAGACAGCGCATCGTCCAGCGTCATGAAATAATATTTGTTTGCAACGGTTTCCAGTCCTGCAAACGGCGGTACGAACGGTTCCGAGCCGGTCGATACCATTAACTTTGAATATGCCAGCACCGCGCCGTCCTCCAGCGTCACGGTATGCGCCGCAGGATCGATGGAAACGGCTGTTTTCCCCAAATACGTGTCACAGCCATTGCGCTCGTAAAAGCCGGAATCACGGTACAGCATGCGGGTGCGGTCCGTTTTTCCCTCCAGAAGATACGAGATCAGCGGACGGGAGTACGTATGATAAGGCTCCGAAGAGACTACGGCAATCTTCCCCTCCGGATCCGTTTTGCGGATCCCCTCGATCGTTCCGATCGCTGCTGCGGAATTTCCGATCACCACATATTGATACGCTTTTTTCTGATTTACTCCTTCCATGCCGCCTCACCTTTCTTCATATACGATGGCGCCGTTCGGGCAGTGCTTGACGCACTGCGGCACGCCTTCTTTTGTTTTTAGACAGAGCTCGCATTTCTGCATGGCGCCTTCGGCGGACGGCATGATCGCCCCATACGGGCAGCTCAGCACGCAGGTGTAGCAGCCAACGCATTTCTCCCGGTTGATGGAAATCACGCCGTCCTGCTGCGTCAGTGCTCCGCTGATGCAGCCCTTCACGCACAGCGGTACGTCGCAGTGGCGGCAGGATACGGCAAAAGAAATGTCTCCGCGTTCCTCAATCCGGATATTGGGATTGATTGTAAGGTTCTTCAGGGCTTTTGCCATATTTTGCGCTCCGGAGTTCGCAAAAGCACAATAATATTCGCATAAATGGCACGCCAGGCACCATTTTTCATTCACATAAACTTTCATCATGATCCGTCCCTCACTCTCCGGCGTGCTTGATTCCTAATATTTCAAGCTCTTTCTCATTCAGGCCGACGCCGCGGAGCATCAGGCGGTTGCCCTTCAGCGCCTCGATGGAATTGATCCCCATTCCGCCCATCAGCTCTTTAATTTCGTGATTCCATGCCGTCAGCAGATTTATAAGCCTTTGAGAACCGAGCTCGGGATTCAGGCGTCTGACAAGCTCTGGGCGCTGCGTCGCAATCCCCCAGTTGCAATTGCCCGTCTGGCACGTTCTGCAGAGATGACAGCCGAGCGCCAGCAGCGCGCTCGTCGCAATGTATACAGCGTCGGCCCCCAGAGCGATGGCCTTCACAACATCTGCGCTGTTGCGGATACTCCCACCCACAACCAGGGAAACCTCGTTCCGGATTCCCTCCTGGCGCAGCCGTTCATCCACGCTTGCAAGCGCCAGCTCAATCGGGATTCCCACATTGTCGCGAATTCTCGTCGGCGCCGCGCCCGTACCGCCGCGGAAGCCGTCGATCGCTATGATGTCAGCGCCGCTGCGGGCGATTCCGCTTGCAATTGCCGCAATATTATGCACCGCTGCGACCTTCACGATAACCGGCTTTTTATAGCGCGTCGCCTCCTTCAGGGAAAATACGAGCTGTCGCAGGTCCTCGATGGAATAGATGTCGTGGTGCGGAGCCGGCGAAATCGCATCGGAGCCTTCCGGAATCATCCGCGTCTTTGAAATATCCCCCACGATTTTCGTACCGGGAAGATGACCGCCGATGCCGGGCTTTGCCCCCTGTCCCATTTTGATTTCAATCGCGGCGCCGGCCTCCAGATATGCCTTGTGGACGCCGAACCGTCCCGAAGCCACCTGAACGATCGTATTGCTGCCGTACTGATAAAAATCCTCATGCAGCCCGCCCTCGCCCGTATTGTAGAACGTGCCGAGCGCCTGCGCGGCCCGGGCGAGGCTTTCATGCGCGTTATAGCTGATCGATCCGTACGACATCGCGGAAAACAGAACCGGCAGCTGAAGCTCCAGCTGGGGCGGCAGATTGTCCACCAGGTTTCCTTCCCGGTCGCGCTCGATGCCGACATTTTTTTTGCCGAGGAAAACCTTCGTTTCCATCGGCTCCCGCAGCGGATCGATCGGAGGATTTGTAACCTGCGACGCGTTAATCAGCATTTTATCCCAGTATACGGGGAAAGGATTCGGGTTTCCCATGGAGGACAGAAGCACGCCTCCGCTTCCTGCCTGCAGATAGACTTCTTTGATCGCCTGCGCGCTCCAGTTGGCGTTTTCTTTAAAGGTATGATCCGTTTTTACAATTTTAAGCGCTTTGGTCGGGCACAGACAGACGCACCTGTGGCAATTGACGCATTTTGTCTCGTCGCTGATCATGCTCCTTGCATCGGCGTCATACGAGTGTACCCCGTTTGCGCACTGCCGTTCGCAAACGCGGCAGGCAATGCATCTTTTTTCATTTCTTACGATCTCATAGTCGGGATAGGAATAATTCAACGGCATGACGGCTCGCCTCCGTTCCGATTTAATGTTATAATTACAGGCTCTCCGCCCTTCGGCGCCCAAATGCGTTCCACATCCGGCTCCATCATCCGGATTGCGCATTCCTCGCTTGCGATATATACGCGGTCGCCTTTCTCAGCGGCGACCATGGAGCGCAGCTTAAGCCGGTCGTTCAGCGCCATCAGACCGCCCTCAAAGCCGAGCAGGATCGAAAAGGGGCCCGTGATCAGCAGGCTGCTGTATACGTTTCTAAGATAGGTATACCGTTTCCGTTCCTCTTCGCTTTTCCCCGCGATCGTACTCCAAAACGGCGCGGCAATCACATGCGCCGTTTCCTCAAGCGTAAGCTTCCGGCGGCGAAGCAGAAAATCCACGATATATGTGATAACCTCCGTATCCGTCAGCAGCGTACATTTATATCCGTACATTTCGATGAAGCGCCGGTTTGCATCATAAGACGAAATCTCGCCGTTATGTACGATCGAGTAGTCCAGCATTGCAAACGGATGCGCGCCGCCCCACCAGCCCGGCGTGTTCGTCGGATATCTCCCATGCGCCGTCCAGCTGTATCCCTCATATTCTTCCAGCCGGTAAAATGCACCGACATCCTCCGGATACCCTACTGCTTTAAAGACGCCCATGTTTTTGCCGCTGGAGAACACATACGCGCCGGTCAAATGCGTATTGATATGAATAACGGCTTTCACAACATATTCCTTCTCGTCCAGCTGGCTGTCGGCGAGCCGGTTATGATGCGGCGTTACAAAATAGCGCCAGATCAGCGGCTCATTCGTAATTTTAGGAGATTTTCGGATGGGAATCTTCGAAAGGTTTACGACCTCAAATACCCGGTTCAGATATTTTTCGCACGCTTCCCGCGCTTCAATCGTATCGTAAAAAATATGCAGCGCGTATTGATCCTTGTACTGCGGGTATATTCCGTATCCCGCAAAGCCTCCGCCTAATCCGTTCGATCTGTCGTGCATCGTCGCCATGGATTTTACGATCAGATCTCCCGGAATATTTCCGCCGTCTCTTGATATGACGCCTGCGATCGCACAGCCGGACGGGATGCGGACATCGCCCTCTCTTTGCATCATAGCAGCAGTTCCTCCTTCATTCGTCCGGTTCGCCGTCCGGACCTTCTGCAAATAAGAAAAAGGCGTTCACAGATGCGCAGGTTGGCCTGTACATGTGTGAACGCCTTTGTTCAGTGAAACATTATATAACATCGGTTTCATGATGTCAACAGCTAATTTATGCTTTTCGCAGCGGAATGTAAGTCATTTATGATAATGTCCTAATAAACCACAAGAGAAAATGTCCCGAATGTGGTAAGCTACCTACATCAATATATGGAGGTGGAGATCATTAGGAGGATTGAATTAAATATGGATGAACAGAAGAAGTATGAGGTAATCAAGAAGCTGGTCGACACAAATGGAAACAAAGATAGAGCTGCCATGACATTGGGTATCAGCAGAAGACAGGTGAACCGTTTAATCATCGCATACAATGACGAAGGTAAAGGTGCCTTTGTACACGGAAACAGAGGGCGAAAGCCAGCCATAACGACATTGGATGAGGTACGTAGAACCGTAGTGGATCTCTATCGCACAAAATACTATGGAGCTAATTTCGTACACTTTACGGAGCTTCTGAAACGTAATGAGAATATATCACTTTCCGTATCAGCCGTAACCAACTATCTTGAAACAGAAAATATCTATTCGCCACGTGTTACAAAAGCAAAGAGGAAAAGGATCAGAAAAGAACTCGAGCAGAAAAAGGCTAACGCAAGGACAAAGAAAGAAGCTGATGCAATTCAGACAAATATTGTGGCCGTTGAGGACGCCCATTCCAGGCGCCCGAGATGTGCATATTTCGGCGAATTACTGCAGATGGACCCACTCCATACGAATGGTTCGGGACGAAAAAAACAACCCTACATATCGCCGTAGACGATGCCACCGGAAGTATAGTAGGAGCCTATTTAGACAGGCAGGAAACCTTGAAAGGATATTACAACGTATATGCCCAGATTCTGCGCAAATATGGGATTCCCTACAAGTTCTTTACTGACCGTCGTACAGTATTTACATACAAAAAGAAAAATGCCCCTGACATTGGTGAGGATGTCTGTACGCAGTTTGCTTACGCATGTAAACAGTTTGGCACAGCAATTGAATACAGCAGTGTTCCGCAAGCCAAAGGACGGGTGGAGCGTATGTTTGAAAGCTTGCAGTCACGCCTACCGGTCGAGCTTAGACTGGCAGGCATAACTGACGTAGATGCGGCGAATGAATTCCTTGACCACTACATCGATGAATTCAATGCCAGATTCGCCCTACCCGTTAATAGTATCAAATCTGTGTTTGAAACGCAACCCTCGGAAGAAACCATCAACCTGACCCTTGCCATTCTGACACAAAGAACCGTAGACAGCGGACACTGTATTCAATTCAATAATCGATACTACAGGATGCTGGATTCCAACGGCATGCAGGAACATTACAGAAAAGGAACTAAAGCCATGGTAATCCAAGCTTTTGACGGCAGTCTCTTCTGTTCCGTAAACGACAACACGATTTATGTATTGGATGAAATTCCCAAACGAGAAACGAAGTCAGAAGAATTCGATCCGGAGTATGAAAAGCCAGCACCGCAAAAAAGATACATACCACCAATGAATCATCCATGGAGAAGCAAATCGTTTTGGAAATTTGTAAAATCACAGCAACATCATTTGACGGACGATGTTTCGGCATAAAAAAGAGCGGGAACGAAGTCAAGGGACAGTACGCTGACCGCGGGTAGCGGTCGGGCAGCCCTTGACGGAGTGACACGGAAAACCCTTTGAGCAGGTAGGAAGGAGAAGCCTTCCCACCTGCCTCCCCGACGAGGGGTGGGGTTTGGGGCAAAGCCCCAAAAGCAACAAAAACATTACATCTCATGGTGCTAATGTTTTCCTATTTTCGGGACATTTTCAAAAATGGTTGACACAGCTAATTTATGCTTTTCGCAGCGGAAAGAAAACGCTTGACTTGGAGCTGGCTACAGGTGGTATCATATCCGAGACGGGACAGATTCCATTGTCCCGCCGCCTTGAAAACTCTTTAATAAAGGAAGGTTGTTCTATGGCTTCTGGCACAGTTATCGCAGCGCGGAATTATGATGAGGAACGCGCTTTGTATCATTTGACGGACGCCGTCGTCCGGGACTGCAGCTTTGCGGGGCCCGCCGACGGAGAATCCGTTTTAAAGGAATGCAGAAACATCACAGTAGAAAACTGCCGCTTTTCTTTGCGTTATCCGCTTTGGCATGCGCGGAATTTTCTGCTTACGGCGTCCGAGCTGGACGAAAAAACGCGTGCGCCGATCTGGTACTGCACGGACGGGAAAATTCAAGACTGCAGAATCGACGGCGTCAAATGCCTGCGGGAATGTCACCGGATCTCCGTAACGCATTCCGAAATTCATTCTCCGGAATTTGGCTGGAAGAGCGCCGAGCTCCGCATCTCCGACAGTGAAATCGAATCAGAATATTTTCTGCTGGACAGCCGCGCCGTTACGCTCGACCGGATCCGGATGAAAGGAAAATATTCGTTTCAATATATGCAGGATCTGACGATCCGGAATTCCGTTCTTGATACGAAAGACGCATTCTGGCACAGCAAGAACGTCACCGTTTCCGATTCCGTTGTAAAAGGGGAATATCTGGGGTGGTTTTCCGAGGGGCTGACGCTGATCAACTGTGAAATTTCCGGCACGCAGCCGCTCTGCTACTGCAAAAATCTAAAGCTGATCCACTGTACGATGCACGGCGCCGATCTTGCATTCGAGTATTCCGACGTCGATGCGGATATTTGCGGGGCGATCGATTCCGTCAAAAATCCCCGCAGCGGGAAAATTACGGCGGATGCTATCGGAGAGATCATCCGAGAGGACGCCGTCATGGATTGCTGCGCCGATATCGTAATTCGAAATACCTGAAGCGCTGAATCATGATCGTTCCTCCTCTGCTAAGATCTCGGAAAGATTTGATTTTCTGAGCTTCCGCACGGTGCTGATCCCTGCGGCGGCCGCGGCCAGCAGAATGCAGGCGACCAGCAGCGCGCCATATTGGAGCAGCAGCTCCGTGTAGAGGTATTTGTGCTTCAGCACGCGATAGAAGGTTTGATACAGGAACAGAAACGCGATCTCGGACAGCGCGTAGCACAGCCCCGTACGCAGAAAGACATACCAGAACAGCGCTCTGGCGCGCAGGCCGGCGGCATACAGAATTGCCAGCGGGCGAAGGCAGAGCTCCGTTTTCCTGTTCTGGTTGTGAAAGAGAATCAATCCGGCAAGAAGGAGCAGAAAAATCATAAACAGGGAGTTTTTCCGGTAGCTTGCGCTTACGGCTCCGCTTTCGGCCAGATTCGTCATTTTTGCGGCATATTCCCGCCAGAGCGCGCCCGCGGGGTGCAGCTTAACGGAGTACCAGTCCTCTTCTGTCGCCAGCTCCTTATACTCCTCCCCTAATCTGTAATATAAATAGATGTCCATGTAAAAATCGTTTTCTATAAATTGCCTTCCCTTCTCCACATCGTGAAACGTAAAGAAGGCATAGGAGCAGACGTGCGAGGACGGAATAAACTCCTCGTTCTGAAACAAGCTCCAGTACCGCTCGGAGGCGGGCAGAAAGGCGTTCAAATTCCCACTAGAGCGAAACGATTCTACTGCGCTGTCAAAGAATACGCCGGCCAGCACATAATCCAGGTCACGGCCCAGCACGCTCCAGGTGAGGGTATCGCCGAGGTCAGCCTTTAAACGGCTATATATCCCATAGTCAATCACGATCGCGTCCTCGCGCCGCATCAGGGCGTCGTCCTTGAAAAGATAGAGTTCGTCGGGGATTACCATTTGGTTTAACGGCTCCAGCGAGCCCTCGAGCACAACGCCGGGGGTACATTCGACCTGATTTTCGCCGCGGCGCAGCGGCCAATGCCCAAAAAACAGCTGAATGCCCAGCGACGCGGAAACATTCTCGCTCTGTGCGATCTGCCGATACGTTTCGGTCGTGCAGCTTCCGACGCAGACGTCAAAGCGATACGCCTCATACGCCTCGGTGTTCTTTCTTTTTTTATACATCGGCTCAATCAGGGAAACCGATATCACGGCGAGCAGTCCGAAGATCAGCAGATACTGCAGAATACTTTTCAGAAAATCGCGGAGACGAAGCGAGCCCGCAAACACGCGCCGGATCAATTTCATGTCTTTCATAACCGGTTCCTCCTTGCCCTGCGGAGCTGGCAAAATGCCGGCTCCGCAGCTGTGACTGAGCTGAAGCTGTTACGCTCCGGGATAGAAATCTCTTACCAATGTAGCGCTGTCAGACGTTTCTCCCATATACGTCTTAATCCTGGCCTCGTCGCCGAACATGATGGCAGTGGAGAAGAGCTTGTTCATTGCCTTGATCCAGAAGGTATCCGGAATATCCTTCGCGGTCATGCCAAAACAAAACCCTGCCTCGCCGTCTATGCGAGGGGAATTAATGGATACCCAATACATATGCCCATCCGGGTTCCAGCCATTATAACTATACGTTAAGGTTTTGTTCCCACACATCGCAATATCAGTAGGATGCGTCATGGCGTCGTACCACTTTGACTTCTTAACAAGAAACTCACAATATGCGTCGTTGCTTCCCCACGAGGTGGGCCATGTCATCTCATAGTCAGCCTGAATCGTATAGCGGTATTGCGTCTGCCCCCAGGGCTGATAGTATTCGTTGGAATACGAAGTCTTGTAGGCCGCGCTGACCTGCAATGCCGCCAATAATAAGATAAAGGATAAAGTTAGCATGATAATATGTTTTTTCTTCATAAAAGTACCTCCCTACTGTAAATAATATTGTATTCCTCGCGTTTCTGCGTCTGTGAACGTTCAAAACATTGGAATCCTCCCCTTTCCTGAAATTGTTTCTGAAACAGAGGCCGGCCTTTTGCCCTATAGGAGGAATCGCGCGCTTCCCGTATCAGGTCATACGTTCCAATCCTCTGAAAGAAAAACTTTTTACTCCGCACAGGTAATCTCCTCAATGTTGATCAGGCGGCTGCCCTGCGCAATAATCCGTTCGTCATGAGATACGCATAGCACTGTGACGCCTTTTTCTTCATTAAGCCCCTTGATCAGCCGGATCAGGTGCTGCCCGTTTGCCGTATCCAGGTTCCCGGTAGGCTCGTCGGCGAGAATAATGTCCGGCTCATTGGCGATTGCCCGGGCAAAGGCGACGCGCTGCTGTTCTCCGCCGGAGAGCGTGCGCGGATATTCCGCTTTGCGGTGCGCCATGCCTACGACATCTAAAAGCGCGTCAACCCGTTTCTGGATGTCGGCTTTTTTGACGCCGGCCAGAAGCAGCGGAACCGCGACATTGTCCTTTACACTGAACTGCTG
>UQSG01000032.1 GCA_900543695.1 uncultured Clostridium sp.
TTTCTCCGGGGTATATACTTTACTTATTTTGGGACATTTTCAAAAATGGTTGACATGATTTTCAAGGCTTTTTCCGGTTAATTTTTTAAAAATCGCCTGTAAAATGTTGCCAATTCGGTTAAAAAATTTTTAATCGCAGTCAAAAAAGCAGTATAAAAACCATGTTTTTGAGGAGGAATCATGCTATGCCAAGACGAGGAGAAAATATCTGGAAAAGGAGCGACGGCCGTTGGGAGGGGCGCTATATTAAGGATCGCGACAGGAAAGGAAAAGCAATTTACGGCTTTGTTTATGGAAAAACATACGCGGAGGCCAAGCAGAAAAAGCAGCTCTGTCTTTCCGAGCTCAGCAAAGGAAAAACCGAGCCGAAAACGGAGTGTTTGTTCGAAGTGGCTACGCAGGCCTGGCTGCAGCAAATTGAAGAAAAGGTAAGAGAATCCACCTATTCCAAATACCGGCGGCTTTGCGCCTCCTATATCTGCCCATTTTTAGGAAAAATTACGCTGGACGCTCTGACAGAAGAAAAAATGGATAAATTCACCGAATATTTATTAAAAAGCGGAGGCGCCAGCGAGAATACGCTGTCCCCCAAAACGGTGCTGGATATTTTAACCGTAACGAAGCAAATCTTAAAGTCTCGGAAAATAGACGTCAATATTAAACTCCCGAAGCAAAAAAAGCCGTCGATTCGTGTCCTGACGCGAAACGATCAGCTCAAATTGGAAGAACATCTCGTCGGCTCGGAGGATCCGATCCGGCTGGGAATCTTGTTCGATTTGTACACCGGCCTGCGCCTCGGCGAGCTCTGCGCATTAAAATGGTCCGACATCGATTTTCAGAACGCGTCCGTGCATGTACGCTGCTCTGTCAGCAGAATACAGGATCCGAATCCTGCCGCGAAAAAGCGAACCAAACTGATCCTGGAACGCCCAAAGACGGAATCCTCTGAGCGGGACATTCCGCTTCCGCGATTTCTCTTAAATTATCTGCTCCAGCATCGCGGCCGCGATGCCGCTTATCTTCTGACCGGCACGGAAAAACTAATTGAGCCGCGCTGCTTTTCGTTGAAATATAAAAGGATTTTAAAGTCCTGCAATCTTGAAAAATATAATTTTCACGCACTGCGCCATACTTTTGCGACGCGCTGTGTAGAAAACGGCTTTGATATCAAGGCGCTTTCTGAAATTTTAGGGCATTCCGATATTAAAACAACGCTGAGCCGTTACGTGCATCCCTCCATGGAAATGAAGCGGCGAGAGATGGATAAGCTTTCCGTAATTTTTAATAGCAGTGCGGTTTTCAGTCATTAAATGCAGAGCCCCTTTGCAGCTGCAATTTAGGCCATATTACCGGGAGTGGAATACTCCAAGAAATTTTGCATGAATTTGCGGGCGAGGAAATCGTAGCAGGCGGCTCGTTTCCAGGCGGCAAACGACATAGCTTTCTACCATTTGGGGAGTGGTACGCATGTTTTATCTGCGCCGCGCTTCCCAAAACGGCGAAGCTTATGCAAAATTTGACACAACAGCATTTATGCAGGGCTGAAGCATCATCAACAGGAAGCTCTGCTTTCCGCCCCCGACATCGCTGTCTCCAAAATCGATTAAACCAATAAGCAGTAACCATACAAAGGATATGATTCCATTCGTTTTTATATAATATGCAAGCCATATCGATTGTCGGCTGTATAAAAAGAAAGGATTCTCTCTGCATTATTATATATTGTATGTACGATATTCATTGTCATCTGATGCCCGGCGTTGACGACGGGGCGGATAATATGGAAGAAACGATCCAGATGGCGCAGCTGGCAGCTTCCGGAGGGACAAAAGGGATTGCCGTGACTCCGCACTGCCGCATTCCCGGCTCCTATCAGAATCTGTGGAGCCAAAGGCTTGAAGATACTCTTTCCCGTATGCGCAGCGAATTGGACAGACGCGGGATTCCGATTATTCTTTTTTCAGGTCAGGAGGTTTTCCTGGCAGCCGGCTTCCTGGAGCTTTTAAAAGAACAAAAGCTGATTACGATCAATCACTCCCGCTATCTGCTGGTAGAATTTGATTTTTACGAATCGGGCGCATCTGCCTGTCAGAAGCTGCGGCAAATTGCAGCTGAAGGCTACGTCCCGATTGTGGCGCATCCGGAACGGTACGCTTTTTTCGCTGCGCATTCCGATGCCGAGGTGCATATTAAAGCGGCCGGAGCACTGCTCCAGGTGAATAAGGGCAGTCTGAAAGGAAGCTTCGGGCGTACTGCGTTTCATACGGCGCACCGTCTTCTGGATAAACGTATGGCTGATTTCGTTGCCAGCGACGGTCACAGCCCTTATGTGCGGACACCGTTTCTCCGGGATGTACATGAAATCATCAATGAGCGGTATTCAGCAGATTACGCAGATTATTTGCTGAAGTCAAATCCAAGTAAGGTTATTGAAAATGACCGGATTTACCAATATTAATTATATAGCAGTTAAGAAAAAGGAGCGCTTCGGTTAAATGCGAATTCTTCGTATATGCACATGCGCTGCGTTTGCAGTGATCCTTGCAGTATTTCTGTTTTTTTACATTCGGGAAGAAAGAAATACGGACGCTACCTGGCCGGTTATCACGATAGAAGAACAATTGATTGATGTAAGTCTCCGCCCAACAGACGAGGAGCTGATGAAAGGGATTACGGCGTATGACGGCAAGGATGGCGATATTACGGAAAAGCTTGTAGTTGAGTCTATTTCCAGATTTACCGAGCCCGGTATCAGTACGGTTACCTATGCGGTCTGCGACAGCGATCAGCACGTTTCCGTGGCCGCAAGGAAAATACGATATATCGGGTATACATCCCCGCAGTTTTATATGAATCGTTCGCTGGTCTTTTCGGTTGCGGAGCTGCCGGATATCGGAAGCGTGCTGGGGGCAAAGGACTCTATTGACGGAGATATCAGTAACCGCATCATTATAACCGCCTCCGATTACGCCTCCAATACCATTGGCGTTTTCAGTATCTCTGCACAGGTGTCCAACAGCAAAGGCGATACCATTTATCTGGATTTGCCTGTTTATATAGAAGATATCAGCGCAGCGGCGCCCCAGATAACGCTCAGCGAATATCTTGTCTGCCTGGAAGCCGGAGAAGCCTTTGATCCTGCCGCCTACCTTGATTCCGCTGCTGCCGGAGACGGAACGGAGCTTACGGCTGCGGTGTGGACGGAGTCCTCTCTAGACAGCAATACGGAGGGCGTATACAGCGTGCATTATTATGTAACCGATTCGGCAGGAAGACAGGGACATACGGTTTTGACGGTTCTGATAGAAAATACGAAATGAATCATAGCAACGCGTCCTCAGGGATTTTTTTTGAATGGAACAGCCTGCTGCGCGATATTCTCCGGAATTTCTGGATGGTCATGCTGGCCGCGGCAGTTGGAATAATGGGGCTGTATATCGTTGAGCACAGCATATATAAACCAGTGTACAGCAGCAGAGCAACCCTGATCGTACGGGTGAAGGCAGGCGCTGCGGAAGCCTATACAAATCTTGCGGCTTCTTCGGAAATGGCGGAAATTTTTACAGAAGTATTTGTTCAGCCCGCTATGCGGGAATACGCAGCCGCCGCTCTTGGAGAAAAAGAATTTAACGGAGAAATCGCCGCTTCCGTTCTGCCCGATACCAATATGCTGACACTCAGCGTTACGGCAGAGGATCCGGAAAACGCATACCGCCTTCTGAAATCAGTGTTGAATATCTATCCGGAAATATCAGAATCAGTTTTTTCAAACGCAGTTATAGATATTATACAAGATCCCGTAATACCTCGCGGTCCTGACAACGCGGTGTCCTCCAGAAACCGGATGCTGGTATCTGTGCTATGCGGGGCAGCGATGCTGGCCGCCATCGGGCTGCTGTCACTGTGGCGGGATACCGTAAAAAACGAAGCGGCGTACAATGCAAAAATCGACGCTCCTTTATTGGGCTGTATCTCCCATGAACGAAAGCACAGAGGTCTCCGGGACTGGCTGCTGCGTAAAAAGCGGCCGCTGCTGATCAGTAATGCGTATGCCAGCCTTCTGTTTGCGGAAAGCTATCAGAAAATAGCAACAAAGCTGGAGTATATGAACAAAAACAGCGGCGATAAAATATTTCTTATTACAAGCGTAGCGGAAAACGAAGGAAAATCCACCGTATCCGCGAATCTGGCGCTTGCCCTTGCGTGGCGCGGACACCGCACGGTTCTGCTTGATATGGATTTTAAAAAGCCCTCGCAGTATAAAATTTTCTCTGTAAAATATATGGAAAACGCAGAGCTCGGCGAGCTGCTGAAGGGAAAAACAGAGGCGAAAGACTATATATTCCGGCGGCACCGAAAAAGCGAGCTTTTCCTCGGGCTCAATACAAAACGCGATCCAGACTGCCAGAGCCAAATGCACAGGAAGCTGTTCCAGGCTTACTTGGCGCACCTGAAAAAAACAGTAGACTTTATCATTATTGATACAGCGCCGCTGCTTGCCGCAGCGGATTCTACCAGTCTGATGTCAGCAGCGGACCGCACCATACTGGTTGTTCGGACGGATTGTACCTATGCTGCCAGCGTCAACGAGGCGGCACTTATGATAGGGGATGTCGGCGGACGCCTGGCCGGCTGCGTTTTAAACGACGTTTATCGTGAATTCTCGCTTTTCGGTCAAATGGGCTTTGATGAAAGCGGATATTACGGCAGAAAATACGGTGCGTATAAAAATTATGCTGATTATGGAAAATACTCCGCGTTCAAATGGGATGCGCCAGAGGAGAGCGTGCCAGGTACGGATGAGCATCAGGAAGGCCGGGAATGATTATGAACGAGATGTCAGAAAACAAAGCTGTTTCCTCCGAAATGCAGGACGATACCTCTGTGATCTATCTTGGCGATCTCTGGAGAGGCTTTCTGAAATATTGGTGGTTATGCGCCGCAATGGCGATTCTTTTGGGCGGAATAATGTTTTACAGAAATTATATCCGGTTTACACCGGTGTATATGTCTTCCGCCACCTTTACCGTACGCACGCAGACCGCCGGCGCAGGAAGCGGGCTCTCAACATATTCCTTTTATTATGATCAGGCGACTGCAGCGCAGCTCTCCTCGACCTTTCCCTACATATTGCAAAGCAATCTTCTGCAGGAGATCGTCAGCTCCGATCTTGGGCTGCCATATATGCCGGCCGCTTTGAGCGCCTCCTCTGTTTCCGGAACGAATATGTTCACAATAACAGCCGTAGGCGGCGATCCTCAGCTAACATACGATACCTTGACGTCTGCGATTCAAAACTATCCACAGGTCGCAGAATATGTCATCGGCAATACGGAGCTGACAATGATCTCGGCTCCGGAGGTCGCACGTGAGCCGTCGAACCAGCTTGCCTGGCGCAGACAAACTCTTATAGGAATTCTGGCCGGCGCCGCAATCGGATTTGTCTGGATTGTTTTATATGCTGCTCTGCGTAAAACCGTTCGGACAAAAAAGGACATTCTGACAAGGCTGAATCAGAGCTGCCTGGGTGTGCTTCCAGATGTTGTTTTTAAAAAATACAAGAGAAAAATCAACCATTCCGTGCTGACGGTAAATCCTCTGGTAGGCAGCGGTTTTCTGGAGGCCGTGCGCGTGCTTCGCAACACCATAATTCATACGCTTGGAAAGGACAGAAGGATTCTCATGGTAACCAGCACGGCGCCGGGAGAAGGAAAAACGACCGTCACGGTAAATCTGGCATTGGCTTTAGCGCAGGCGGGAAAAAGGGTGCTTCTGGCAGATGCGGATTTACGCCGTCCGAATGTCTGTCCCATGCTTGGCATTTCTCTCGAAAGACTGACTGAAATTAGAAAAGAAGCTTCGGAAACCTGCAGACGGGAGGCCTCAATTTATTATATAAAAAATCTTGATATTTCGGTAATGACATTTCATACTCATTCTCATCGATTTTACAGTCTGCTGAGGGCAAGCAGTTTAAAAGAGCTGTTCGATCCGCTCCGTGAACAGTACGACTATATTTTGATCGATACGCCTCCCAGCGGTCTGATTTCTGATGCTGCTATCATTTCTCAGATATCTGACGCAGCGATCTTTGTGATTCGGCAGGATACTGTCCGCATTTCAAGAATTCGGAATACGCTTGACGCGCTTTCGGCAAGTAATACTGATCTGATCGGCTGCGTGCTGAACGGAGCTGCTTCGGGCGTCTCAGGGTACGGAGAGCATTACGGATACCATAACGGAAGCTACGGAAGGTATAAGAGATACGGCAGATATGGATACGGCTACGGCGAAAAACGTTGATCGCACCGACCAGCGGGACGCCGATGAAAAAACGAGAAAATACGCAGTACTACTGCGGGAAATGAAAAAGGAATGGGGCTGGCTGCTGAAATATGGTAAGCGATATAGTCCGTGGATTGTTTTGTATGCGCTGCTCGGTCTGCTGGGAACGTCCATGGGCCTCGGAAGCGGCGTTGCTTCAAAACACCTGATCGACGCAGTCGTCTCTCACAACAGCGGAGCTCTGGTCGATTCCATTATGCTTACTGCTATCCTGGCTATATCGCAGCTATTTTTAACTGCGGTTACTTCCAGAATTACTTCCCTGGTCGGTACGCGAATAAGCACGGAGATCCGCGGCGATATTTATGCGTGCATATTGCTCGCAGATTGGCAAGAAATCAGTAAATTTCATTCGGGCGAGCTTGTCAATCGACTGGAGGGAGATGTGAATGCCGTTTGCTCAGGAATAATTAGTTTTATTCCAAGTATCTTCACCCGCACGGCACAGTTTATCGGCTCCCTTTGCATCGTACTTTACTACGATAGAGTGATGGCAATCCTGGCTCTGCTGAGTGCCCCTGCCGTTCTGCTATCCTCTCGCTTTATGATGAGAATGATGCGGAAATACAACAGAGAAAGCCGTGAAATGAACGGCAATATATTGTCGTATGGTGAAGAATCGTTTCAAAACCTGCAAACCATCAAGGCCTTTGGACTGACAAGGCAGTATGCGGAAAATTTTAAAGGTCTGCTCTCCCGCTACAGAAAGCAGCGGCTCGATTATGATAAATTTTCTATTTTAATGACGCTGTGCTTATCCGGCCTTGGACTGATCGTTTCTTATACATGTTACGGCTGGGGCGTCTGGCGTCTTTGGCAGGGCGCTATTACATACGGGACCATGACGCTGTTTCTTCAGACCTCCGGAGCGCTGAGCGCGTCCTTTTCCGCTCTTGTTTCCCTTGCGCCCAACGCCGTGTCGATTGCTACCTCTGCCGGACGCATTATGGAGGTAACGGAGCTGACGGAGGAAAATGGCGCGGAGGGCGCTTTAACACAGGAGCAATGCGACCAGGCAGCGAGTACAGGCCTACAGCTCGTTGCCGAGGGGGTTACATTTTCTTACCGCCAAAGCAAAAAGTCGGTGCTCCAAAACATGTGTTTTCAAGCCTTTTCCGGAGAAGTCATTGCTTTTATCGGGCCCTCCGGCGAAGGAAAAACAACCATTTTGCGGCTGCTTTTAGGACTGCTCCAGCCGGACTCCGGCGCACTGTGGATAAAAATCGGCGAAGACAAAGCGCTGCCGGTCTCTGCGGCTACGCGGAAGCTTTATTCCTATGTGCCGCAGGGAAACAGTATGTTTTCCGGAACAGTGGCCGATAATTTAAGGATGGCAAGGCCGGAGGCCACGGACGAAGCGCTGGAGGAAGCTCTAAAGACAGCCGACGCCTGGAGCTTTATCTCACAGCTTCCGAACGGAATCTATACCGCGATCGGGGAGCGCGGCATAAATTTCTCGGAGGGGCAGGCGCAGAGGCTTGCGATTGCACGGGCAATTCTGCGGAGCGCTCCGATTCTGCTTCTGGATGAGGCGACCTCCGCGCTTGACAGCGATACGGAAGCACGTCTTCTGCGGAATATTATGCGATCCGAATCCAGGCGGATCTGCATCGTTACAACCCACAGAGCCAGCATTTTAAAGTATTGTACCCGGATCTATAAAGTAGATCAGAACGGGACGCTGCTGCAATGGAAGCGTCCGTTTGACGGGAAGGAGGCTGAGCCAAATGATATACAAAATGAAAGAAGGCTTCGTTGTTCGGACGATCGGCGCCCAGACCGTGGCCGTACCGGTTGGGAAAAGGACCACTGAGCTGCATGGCGTCATTACATTAAATGAAAGCGGCTGTATTCTTTGGAAGGCCCTGGAAAAGGGCATGGATATAGAACAGCTCACGGCACTGCTGGTAGAGCAGTATGAGGTGGAGCCCGATCAAGCAAAAAAGGATGTAGAAAATTTCCTGGAGAGCCTCCGGGAACAGAAGGTGCTACTGTGACGGAGTATGCGCCGGATACGCCTTTTGAAGCTTCCTTTCCTTTCGGTGCAACACTGGAATTAACTCCGTTCTGCAACTTTTCCTGCGTAATGTGCTATGTCCGTCTGACGGAGGAGCAGGCAAAGCGGCAGGGAAATCTGCTCACGGCGGAGCAATGGATCGATATTGCCCGGCAGACGAGAGATCTGGGAACCTTAAGGCTTACTCTTACCGGCGGAGAGCCTCTTTTTCGCCGCGACTTCTGGGAAATATATCACGAGCTTAATCAGATGGGCTTTTTGATTACGATTCTTTCCAACGGCGCATTGATTGACGAAAGGGTCATGGAAAAATTCAAACAGGCCGGTATGCCATACGCTATGAAGCTGACTCTTTACGGTGCAAGCAATGAAACGTACCGGCGCGTCTGCGGCAGCGAATCCGGATTTACCCGAATAAGCCATGCCGTCGATCTGCTGAGGCAAGCGCAGGTCCCGTTTTCCATGACGGCTACCATCGTTCGGGAAAATGCCGGAGATCTTCAGGAGATGTACCGGTTCACCCGGGAACGGGGCATTCCGTTTCAGCATACTATTTCAGTTGTAAAATCGGCCAGAGGCGCCGTAAATACCGCCGAATCCTCACGCTTTGCCTTTTATGAATTCACCGGGGAGCTGACGCGGGAGGTTCTGGAGCAGAACCGCCATCCCGATTCACCGTCACCCTTCGCCCGATGCTCCGGATACAGAAGCTCTTACTGGATGACCTGGAACGGCCATATGCAGCTTTGTTCCTTTATGAATAGACCGTACGTGCCCTGGCAGGGAAATCTGCGGGCGGCATGGAAAGCGCTGGAGAAGGAGCTGGAAGCTCTGCAAAATCCTCCCGAATGCAAAAGCTGCCCATGGTCCGCTTTCTGCCAGCGCTGCCCGGGAATTCTCTGTGCGGAAAGCGGGGATCCCGAAAAAATCGATCAGTCGCTCTGCCGCACGGCAGAACGCCTATATAAAATTTATCAGACAAAATTAAAAGAGGAGGAATTCTGACATGAAAAAAAAGTATGTTGCTCCAAAGTCCGAGCTGTTCGCCCTGCAGCTGAATGAAAATATCGCCGCCAGCGGCGGGGATGAGATTACCGGAAGCATGACAATTCGTTTTACACAAGCAGCAGCTCGCTGTCGAAGTCTATACAGTGGAGTTGAAGGCGCGACCAACGTCTTTGGAGACGAAGATAATGTTTGGGTGCATTATGCTTACATCTCGGGACAAATGGCAAATTCTGCCTATCTCGAGGCACTGAGGTCCTGCATTAGTTAATGCTATATTCCATTTGCAACACTCATCTGAATCACACACAGGCAAAACGGATGTGACAGCTCCGGTTTCCTGTGTGTTTTCTATGTATCCGGTTGCCCGGAAGAAGTCATCATAATCTTCTTTCGAGCAACCTTTAATGAAGATGTGGCAGTGACGCTCATCATTTTCATCGGTAATATAAATACGCTCCACAAAGGTTTGTATCAGCGTTACAAGCACATCGGGTGTGGCATTTTCAGCATACTTCCCGAAGGAGAGCAGCCGTTCCTTGATTTCTTCAATATCACGGATAGCGTACATTTGACTTTGTCTGTTGTCCTCTAACTTTTGCAGTAGCGTTTCTGTTTCGGAAAGCTCATCGGTCAGCGCCTTCACATCCTCCTGAATAAAGCGTTTCAGGCCGTCGTCCGCCTCTCGAAGATTTTTCACCTGATTGGATATTGCCGCTTCAAGCTGTGCCTTCTTTTTTCTAAGGTCTGATAATTCTTTTTCATTCTGAGACGAGCTGAAAATATCGGACGCTTTCTGATTGAGCAGTTTTTCAAAGTATTCACTGTCCTCATCGGCAAGATGGGACAACTGTTTCACCACAAATTCATCAAGCAAAACACCGTCCACCGCACGGAAAGTACATTCGCCTGCACGGAAGCCGGGACAAACATACTTGAATCTCGGCTTACCATTTGTCCAGCGGTTGGATTCCGAGATAACCCGAAGGCGTTTCCCGCAATGCGGACAGTAGACCAGTCCTGCAAGTAAGGCGTTGGTCTTTCGGTGCGGACGGTTGTATTTTTCGGCAATATCGTCCAGCATATTCTGCGTGTCGATCCATTGCTGACTTGAAATAAAGCCCTCGTGTCTTCCGACCGAGATGATCCATTCGGAAAGCGGCTTTGTTGACATCAACTGCACAAATTTCGGTGCAATAAAGGTGCTGTCTGCATCCTCAAATTTTTCCTGATCGGTCTTGTTGTAGGCAGAGATACCGTGCTGACCGTCAAACTCGGATACATCCCCACAAAGACCGCCGTTGTGCTCCAAGAAATAGTTATAGGCATTTTCATCAGCAGTGCAGTATACGGGATTTTTCAAAAGGAGTCTTGTTGTGGAAGTGTTGAACTTGCTCCCAATTTTTGTGTGATAGCCAAGCTCATTCATCTTATCTGCGGTTTTCTTGATGGAACGGGTTGCGGCGAATATCTCATAGAGCTTTTGTATCATTGCTTTTTCTTCAGGAATGCTCTCCAAATAGCTGTAAGCGGATTTGTTTTTGCCGCTGCCGGTTTTCACACGCTTCACCGTAAAGCCTGTGGGCGTATTGCCGCCCAGCCAGCGCCCGTCTTTGGCAAGTTCCATCATGTTGTCTGTGATACGCTCTGTCAGAGTGTCACGCTCAAATTCGGCAACGACGGCGAATATTTGGATAAATATCTTTGATACGCCGGAAGCTGTATTGATATTGTTGGAGCATATCAGCAAATCCACCTTGTGCTTTTCAAGAAAATCGAGCAGACGCAGAAGGTCGCTTGTCTTTCTGCCGATACGGTCTAATTTGTAACAAACAACGGCACGAATTTTGCCCATTTCAATATCGTGGAGCATACGTTGAAAATCAGGACGGTCGGAGTAATAGCCGGAAAGTCCCTTGTCCTCATATTCGAGGAAAGTGTAATCTTCATCGAGATGCAATTCTCGTTTGGCGTATTCTGCACATTGCTTGAACTGAACGCCGATACTGTCGCCCTTGTTGGTGATGCGGGATTTTCGGGCGTAGATAGCTACGCCCCTGTTATCCTCAGTATTGTATTTTTGTTTCTTTGTCATAATATCAGTCCTCCTGCTTTTTCATTATACAGCCAGACCGGTGACGCTTTCCAATGTGCGGCCGTTTTTGCAAAGCTGGCGTAAGAGTAACCACAGCGTTTCGCTGTCAAGCGCTCGGATTTCCTGTTCCAGAAATTCCATTCGCTTGTGCTGAAAAGAACGGAGGGCGTTATTGTAGTTGTTGCCAAGGTGAATGACTGCATTCATTTTAAATTCCATAAGCGCACCTCCTATCTCGAATCTCGGTCACGGTTGCGAAGATACTTACGGTAATGTTCGCAAGCCCGTATAATGAAATCTTCCGTCTTTTGTGAGTCCATGCCTTTGGGAAGAACGGCTCGCAGGCGCTCGGCAGAAACTTTGATCGTTTCTTTTTGGTTGGCTTTTTCCTCACACATAATATTTTGGATAACGGCTTTGGTGAGCAGTCCTTCACGGTCTGCCTTGTGCATACGGAAAGCCTGCGAATAGGACGGCGTGCAGTCATTTTGCTCGCATTGTTCAAGAACATCGTATTGTAACTGGTCGTCCAAATACGAGAGTTCCACGCCAACAGACAGCGCCATTTTGCCTTCATCCATAAATTCAAGAAGTTCGGGAATAAGGTTTGTTAGGCGAATATAGCGGCGCACCTGAGTTTTGCTGTCATCTGACTGCTGTGCGATTATATCCGCTGTTTCTAACTTCCGACCGACTTGGTCGGAAGTTAGATCCGAACGAAATCCCTGTCGGCTCATTGCATCAAGTTTCATCTTATACGCAAATGCCTTTTCAGAGGGCAAAATGTGTTCTCTGTGCAGGTTGCTGTCCACCACAGCAATAGCGGCGGAATCTCGGTCGAGGGCATAAATTAAGGCAGGGACTTCTGTAATCCCTGCCTTAACTGCGGCGTGTAAGCGGCGATGCCCGCTTATTACTTCATATTCATCTGTGTTTTCAATCGGTCGAACAATCAGCGGCGAAAGAATTCCTTGCGTCTGCACACTTTCAATCAGCGTATTCATTTCCTCATCGTCCTTAACCTTGAACGGATGCCCCTCAAACGGGCGAAGTTTTTCTACCGGAATATTTACCGGCTGATTTCTTGTATTTTTCATTTTCATCTACTCCTATCTAAATATCTCGCACGGGCTTTTCTTTCAAGCTCGTGCTCTTGTTTTAATAATTCATACAAATGCGGAGGCTTCTCCAAAATCTTTTCCGCACGGCGAAGCCTTTCACGAACAGGCTTCATTTGTTTGCTGATCGCCTTTCGGCTCTCTTTGTTTTGGTTCTCATCCTCCGGCGATTTCGGGCGACGGATACGGTTGCTTAATTCTTTACGTTCATGCTCCAAATTAGATAACTGTGCTTTGCTTTCATCAATGTTAGCTTTTAATTCGGCTACGGTGTGAATGTCATTTTCTTTGAGAAAATGATAATCTGCTACAAGGTTTTTCAAATCCTTTTCCGCCGCCCGTAAATCCGGCGACAGCAGCATTACATCGGCAAGCTCGGCTACAATTTGGATTACTGTTATCACGAGATAGAAAATCGTATCTACTAAAACAGTTGCCGCATCATAGCTGTGGTCAATGGAAAAGTCAAGCCGCCGTAGCTCATCTTCCAGCGGAAACTTTTTCGGCTTGTACGGTGGACGGTACTCCAAGGTGAATAAGTGGTATCTGCTTTCTGCGTTTCTGTCTAACTGCGCCTGTACGATTTCCTTTGTAAAACCGATATTTGCAAGCCGAACAGAACGCTCCCAGTGCTTCGCTTTTACAGAAAATCGCACGGGGTCAAGCGTATATCCGAGCGCATATAACTGGCTCTCAAATTCTCTCGGAGAGGTAGCAAAAGACAGGCAGTATTCCACATCCTCACGGAGATAGTCCCGGTGTGTTTTCTTGCCGGCTTTGTGCCGCCAATAGTCCTTTTTGTGTCCGCCGTAGAAGCTGCTGTTTTCAAGAACGGACAAACCGTGTTCCCGGCATATCTCATCCGACACACGGCGAAGCTCCTTGTGGTCACCGATTTTGTTTTGAAACTTTGTACCGTCCTTAAATGAAACGGGATTTACAACGAAATGGCAATGCACATTTTCAGTGTTCAGATGAACAGTCACAAGCACCTGATACCTATCGCCCCACATCTTTCGGGCGGTTGCTTTGCCGATTTCAAACGCCTGCTCCGGTGTGACCTCGCCTTCACGGAAACTTTGTATTCCGTGATAGCCGACCACCTTGCCACGAAGCCCGAACCGTCGCTGTACGGCAATCATTTCGGCATAGGCATTTTGCTTGGAGCAGTTGATACCGCCAACATACATTTTACGGTCAGTCTTATTATCGTTTTCAGCGTAAGAAAGCGCCGTATATAAATCGTCATCCAAATATCTGCGGTCGGTGGTTTTATCAGGATTGTCGGCATAGTCGAGCGTTGCTTTTAGGTTTTTGTATATAGGCCAGAACCCAGTAACAGCCACGTCGCATCACACTCCATTCATCGTTTTCGCCGCAAGCGGCGAAACCTCACCATTCCGTGGATGCTCCTTCTCCCCACAAAGCAGGCTTTGCGGGGACCCTGTTAAACACCCCTTTCCCGGCAGCAGAAAAGCTGCTGTAATTTCTTTCAGCACATCACCGATTTCCTTGTCCAACTCCGGTGAACTCGCTTTGTCGGCAAGCTCACCGAGTTTTTCAAGGCAAAGAAAAAGAGCGTCGGGCGGAATACCTCTCGGCTCATACCCTAACGCTCTTTGCTTTACATATTCTGTTGTTGAAAGCCCACATTTTCGGGCTTTTGACTGTATTTTATCTTTTTCTTTTGCCGTGACACGCACAGCCATTCGTATATCTTTCATATACATTATTCCTTCTTTCATTCATTTTTTCGGGGGATTGGGGGCAGTAAGCCCCCAAAGAACAAAGCCGCAAGAAAATCTGCGGCTTTTGATTGGGACTTTGGCACACAAAGTCCCTGCTTGTTACGGTTTGAGACATGCATTATTGTCCCTCGTTTCTTTCAACCTTTCTCAAATAGGAAATGCCGTTCTTTGCCCTTTCAAAAGTCAGCGTTAGCATTGCTCCTTCTTCAATCTCGGGAATACCGAGATAGCCGGTGTTTTGCCAAGCGGAAGCCATAACCTTACTGCCATCTTCAAATGTGAAGTAGGCAAGGATATTTCTCTTCTTGCCCCAACGCTTGCAGTCAAGGTGTGCCTTAAATACGCCGTCTCTCTCATTGGTCAGGTATTCATCAATACAAATACCTTTTTCTTCAAGTTGTCTTAATGATGAATAAGCTCTCATAATATAAATCCTCCTTAATTTTGATTTGATGCCAAAATGATGCCACAGTGAATTTCAGAGCATAAAAAAAGCGGCACTACTCTGATGCCGTCATTCACCGAGAAACATATCGAGGGAATCCATAAGTTCGTTTTCTTCTTTGGACAGTGCTTTGGTGGGCTGTGCTGATTCCGTCTGTATTGCAGAAAAATTCTGCAAGCACTCACGAATAGTTTTTCGGATAACCTCTGTTATTTCTGTGTGTGGCTCATAAAATTGATTGATAGCAGTAATAACTGCCTTGTTTTTTGAATTCGCTGTATTTTTTAAATGCTCCCAAGCCTTGCGGTCAGCTTCGTTATCCAAGTTAAACCGAAGACTCATTCGTTTGATACTCATAACGCACCGCCGTTTTTAATCAATTTCATTTCCAGCATTCGTTCATAACCTTTAGCAGTAGCACAAATATCATCGTTTACAGTAATACGCCCTTCGTCATATTCGGCAAAGTTACGGATCATACAACCGCCTCCACCGACAATATACAGCTTCATCAGCTTCGAGTTATAGCCGTGTTCACGCAGTCTGCGGAAAATGCCTTCTACATACTCTCTTGCGGTGTCGGTGATTGTTTTCAGATAGTCGCCGTCAATATCGGCTGTGCCGAAACGAAGCACACGGGTAATCATTTCTTCGGGCGGCTCTGCGTGATGAACTCTCATCAGATTTTCACGAATTTGGAGCATACACTGGTGTGTTCCGAATTTCTCGGTAAAACAGCGGTTGGGATTCGGCTTTTTATCATTGACGAACATAATATTCATCGTGCCGTTGCCAATATCGCAGAGCATATTTACGCCTGAAAAATCGGATAAGTGATTGACAATAGCGGCAAATCCCTGTGGGTAAACATCTGCACCGACAATGCGGATATGATAATCCTTGCCTTTGAAATTAAAGTCAACTGTTTCGTGCTTCAGTAAATATCTTTTAAATTCTTCTCGCTGTTCGCTTACCCAAGTCAGCGGAAGCCCGGCGGCAATCAATACATCAGCAGAATAGATTTTTGCAATATTCAGCTCTCGTGCGATTGCCGCAAGCGTCAGAACATAATAATCCTCATCCAACATTTTATCTGCTGAAAACTCCTTATGCTCTGCGCCGATAAGATAATACTTGTTATTCCAAACAAGTAGATTATCTTTGAAAATTGGTTCTTTTTCATATACGGTCACACCTGTCTGAAAACAGCAATTAGCCGTTTTCATATTTCCATAGCCGTGGTCAATACCGATGATATATGTTTCTTTATATTTTTTCATTGTGATTGTCCTCCTTGATTTTAATGATTTCTTGTTTGCTTCCTGAAAAAACAGGACAGACACCACTACTTATCATCAAACAGCTTTGGTGTCCGCATTGCATACATAAGGTGTCCTTAATTTTGATTTGTTGTGATTTTATCAGATTGTACTGCACCCAAAAGACCTCCTTTCTGCTTTTGCGCATAAAAAGAACACCTACCGATTTATACATCAATAGGTGTTGTTAGATAATTTTCTTATTGCTGAATCCTAAATCTTCACCGCTGAACTTTTCGTAAGCTAAGCCAATCCTTCGGATTCTTTTGTGAATAGCACTGTGAGTTTTGAAACCTAATTCTTCTGCAATTTTTTCGAGTGTAACATCATCCATTCGCATTGTGAGTATTTTCCTGTCTGTTTCAGAAAGAGTGTCTAAAAATTTGCTGACTGCAATCGGTTCTAATACGGTACTCTCAACATTAATACTGTCATCGGGAATGTCCCACTCCATGCCGTCTGTATTCTCTGCATACTTTTCTTTTAATTCATCAAGGGATTCAACGGATATTTTTGCACGGGTGTGATACCACTTGCGGTAAAAATCAATTTTTTGTCGACTCTTTCGGTAATCAAAATCTTCAAAGCAGCGATATTCTGCCGCCACAGCAATGATCTCATTCATATTGTGTTTTGCCATTATTTTAGGAACGAGCCAAGTGAATGTTTCTGAGATTTCTTCTTCGGATATATATCCGAGGTCTTCGTCTACATTGCTGCTTTTTAATATCTCCTGTAACTTAGGGATAACCCCTTCATCTTCCATTCCTTTGATCCAAATAGAAGCTGCATGTGCATATCTCCAAGACGGCTCATATCCTGAATAAATCTCCCTTTTTGCTCCAAGCCCCATAAAAGGCCACACCATAAAGGCGTAAGCGTCGATGATTACCAGCTTAAATAAATCACTTTCTATTATTTCTATGGCACGACGATCTTGAAGCAATTTTCTTGGATTTCTTGGAATACTGTTTATTTCTTCTCCGCATTTATCCAAAATGCTTTTGGGAATGAAGTAGAACGCAGAAATATATTCTGCATTGCGAAACGGTGTGATTTCGCCGTTTTTTCTTTTTAATAATATCGGCATGTTTTGTGCCTCCTTTCCAGAGAGTGCGCTCTCTATTTATTAAACGACACAGAAATCTTATTTTGTTCCTGAATTATAAAAATATTATAATCTTTTTTGCAAAGAAACTCAATAAAGTTGGAGCAAAA
Organism: uncultured Clostridium sp.; assembly: GCA_900543695.1. GTDB lineage: Bacteria > Bacillota > Clostridia > UBA1212 > UBA1255 > Egerieisoma. Next base: position 17,311 of record UQSG01000032.1, read on the forward strand.
GCTATATTAATAGGTCTTTAAATTGACATTTGCTTTAAAACACGATAGTATGTTGGTATGCAAACTTACATACTAATTTTGAAACGGTGGTGATTACTTGATTGTTGATGATTCTATGAAATTCTGTAATTTGCTTGCGCAAATGATAAAAGAGGCAAATTTATCAAATGTCAAGTTTTACACCGCACTTGGCATAAAGAAACCTTACTTTTATAATATTTTAAGCGGTAAAGTTAATCCACCTCCTCCTGATAGACAAATTGCAATGCTTCGGTTATTGAATCCAAAGCCTGAACAAATAGCGTTGTTTTTTGATTTAGCTGCACAAGAACGAAATGAAGTACCTGCTGATATCGCAAAAACCTTAGAAAATAAAGATTTGTGCAGAGAATTGAGAAATGGTATAGATTACGAAAAATTATTAAAGAACGGAGAATACAAAAATGAGCGATAATAAAAGAGAACAAGAGAGAACAGAACTTTACCGTACAATATGGTAGAGATGGATGTAGAAACACAAAAATTAAATTAGTTAAAATACATATAGACTTGATGAGAAAGAAGCAAAAAATGATTTGATGAACGGAGGCGAAATGTAGTGCGGCTCTTTTATGGAGTACCCGAAGATATCGAAAATTGGATGAGTCTTGTAACTCGGGTTAGATGGAATTTCCCAGGTTTGGAGACGCAGGAGAAGATGGATGAGCATAGAGCTACCGTTCTCAGATTTATGAGCAAGCGGCAGGCTATTTGCGTAAAAGAAGGAAACGAAATCGTCGGCGTTATGCTGTTCTCACGAAGACACAATATGCTCTGCTGCCTTGCTGTCTCTCCAAGCTTTCGCCGGCGCGGTGTTGCTTCTATGCTTATGGATGAAGCTTTCCGTAATCTAGATAGAACAAAAGAAATATCGGTTTCCACTTTCAGAGCCGATGATGAGAAAGGCACTGCTCCGAGAACACTATATGAAAAATACGGTTTCGTTGAGGAGGCTCTGATTGAAGAGATGAATTATCCGAATCAGAAGTACATCCTTTATCCTGTGGGTTCAGAGCGTAAAAACAGACAAATCGCGATCAACAAGATGGTGCGTGAGATCAGCAGTATACTGCAAGGTAACGAACCATCAATTTACCTATATGGCTCCTCTGTTTTGAATGACTTCAGACTGGGATGGAGCGATATTGATATCTTAGTTTTGACAGATAAACAGATCACTGAAGAACAGGCTAAAAAGCTTGTCGGTCTACGACAAGTGATGCTTGAGAAAGAACCCGACAATCCATATTATCGTTCCTTTGAAGGCGGAATGCTCACACTGGATGCTTTCCTTACCGGAAAGGCAGACCGCGTTGTTTACTGGGGCACCGGCGGCGAAAAAATGACCGATCATTTTGTGCTGGACAGCTTCGGTATGACAGAGCTGATCGAAAGCAGTATTTTGTTATACGGAAACGACATCCGTAATCAACTGAAGGCACCTAAATTCAGTGAACTGTATTCCGATGTAAAGCATCATTACGAAACCATACGGAAATATGCGCAGAATACCAGACGCAGCATATACTCTTTTGGCTGGATGCTGGATATCGCACGGTGTATCTATACCCTTCACACCGGCAAAATCATTGCAAAGACCGATGCCGGGCAATGGGCGTTAGAAAATAATTTCTGTCCTGTTCCGGATGCGCTTAAAACAGCGCTGAAGGTTCGCAAATCACCGTTGGAATTTAAAAAAGATGAGTCCACACTGGACTATGCTCAAACGCTCGGTGAACTGATACAGAAGTTTGCGGACGTGTTGGAGAAGAAATTAGAAAAATATTCTTGCATATAGGAGATAAAATATGATATTGCTTACTGCGTTCAAAGGGAATAATAATTCGTCAAAAATACTGTTGGACAGTATTAGTGGCGATAACATTAGGAAGAAATTACTTACAAACAGTTTTGATGCGTGTGAACAAGAAATAATAGAAGCAATATCTATTTTTCAACCAGAGTATGTAATTTCCTTCGGACGAAAGCCGGTTATAAACAGGCTCTATATAGAACCTGCGGCTTGTAATGAAGGTGATTGTATTAGAACGAACTTTGATATTTCAGTTTTAGAAAAAAGTCTTTTAGAGCACGATCTTCCTTATAAAGTGTCTTCAAAATTAAGTAATTACCTATGTAACCATGCGTATTATTGTGGATTGAGATATATTGAGAAGAATACGGCTGAAACAAAAATGATTTTCATACATATTCCCGATATGAAAAACATTCAAAATATGGATTCGATCATTTCGTGGTTAAATGACTTTTGTGGAGGATTAAATGAATTTCGTAACTAAAGAGCCGATCAACAAGGGTTGGTCGAAAGACAAAAAATATTTTGTCACTGATGAGAATGGAAATCGGTATCTTCTGCGTGTTTCGGATATAGCGGAATATGATAAGAAACAATCGGAATTCAATATGATGAAACAAGTAGCTTCCTTTGGGGTGCCTATGTGCCAGCCAATTGAGTTCGGCACTTGTGATGAAGGCGTGTATTCCATTCAGAGCTGGTTTGACGGTGATGACGCAGAGGAAGTCATTGCCACACTTTCAGATACCGAACAGTATGTATATGGCTTGGAAGCTGGGCGGATACTCAAAAAGATTCATTCCATACCGGCTCCGGCAACGCAGGAGGATTGGGAGATTCGCTTCAACTGTAAAATGGATTACAAAATAAAGAAATATACTGAATGTCCCCTGAAATATGAAAACGGGCAGGCTTTTATCGACTACATAAATGAGAATCGTCATTTGCTGAAGAACAGACCACAGACTTATCAACACGGCGACTACCACATCGGTAATATGATGATCGACCGTAACGGCAAGCTGTATATCATTGATTTTAACCGTAACGACTACGGTGATCCTTGGGAGGATATTAAAGCTATCACTTGGGATGTCGAAGCCAGTCAGATGTTTGCAAGCGGAAGAATAAACGGATATTTTGACAACGATGTTCCCGAAGAATTTTGGCGCATATTTGCTTTGTATATCTCCTGTGGAATATTATCATCACTCCCTTGGGCGATTCCGTTTGGCGAGGAGCAAATTCAGGTAATGGTCAATCAGGCGAAAGAGGTTCTGTCCTGGTATAACAATATGAAGAATCCAGTACCGACGTGGTATTCCAAAGGCTATTATTTGCAGTACATTGACGGAATTCCTTTCAAATTAAAAAGCCCCTTTGATTTCAGTTTTCTGAGTGAATACGGCAGAGTTTTTAAGGTTTTTGACGATCAGGATTCCGGAAATATATGCTTTGGAACCGAAAAAGACGGTCAGCGTTATTTCATTAAGTTCGCCGGCGCTCCAACCGAGCAGTATAACGGCGATCCTGCGGATGCCATTGTCAGACTGAAAGCAACTTTGCCGGTATACAGCGATCTGAAGCACAAGAATTTAATTGAACTGGTTGAAGCAAAAGATATTGCCGGTGGATTTATGATGATGTTCAAATGGGTTGACGGCGATTGCATGGGAAGAATGTATACTGCACAGCACAAAAAGTTTATGGCATTATCTGTCCAGGATAAGCTTAAAGTATTTGCGGATATTCTTGATTTCTTTGAATACATTGCCTCTCAGAACTATGTGCCTATCGACTTCTATGATGGAAGCATTATGTATGATTTTGAGTGCGGGAAGACAACGATTTGCGACATTGACTTTTACCGCAAGCAGCCGTGTACAAACGATATGGGTCGTATGTGGGGCAGCTCTCTTTTTCAGTCACCGGAGGAATACCAATTGGGAGCAGTGATTGATGAGATTACGAATGTTTATACGCTCGGCGCTACAGCCTTTGCCCTTTTCGGCGAATACAACCGCACACGAGACAAATGGCAGCTTAGCGATGAACTCTTTGAGGTTGCAACAAGGGCAGTTAATGATGATAGAACTAAGAGACAGCAGTCGATAAGACAGTTAATCGATGAGTGGGAAAACCACCCATAATAAAATCCGAGGAAAAACATATGAAAACTTTAATCAAACCGAAACGCTTAAAGTATGGAGATAAAATAGCGGTTGTCAGTCCGTGCAACGGATGGGCGGGCGATCCGGATATACTGTGGAAATACAATTTGGGTGTTTCTCGTTTGCAAAAATTGGGACTTGAAGTAATTGCTGCTCCTAATACGCTGAAAGGCTCTGAATACCTGTCGAAAAATCCGAGAGCACGAGCCGAAGATATTATGTGGGCATTTGAAAATAAAGATATCCATGCGATTATTTGCTGTATCGGCGGCAATGACAGCATAAAGCTGATCCCATATATAGAACCGAAAAGTATTTCTCAAAACCCTAAAATATTTATCGGATATTCCGATGTGATGAATCTTCATTTGTTATGCTATCACTGCGGTCTGTCCTCTTTTTACGGAGACAATTTGCTGAATCCCATTGCCGATCAATCCGGTTGGCATGAATACAGCAAAAAGTGGTTTGTGAAAGCCTTGTTTGAAGCGTCGCCAATCGGACAGATAACCCCTTCTCCGGATTGGACATTTGAACCAGCCGACTATATCAATCCCGGCTGTAAAAGAACTTACTATCGCAACAGCGGATACCAAAAGATACAAGGCAAGGGTATTGTACAAGGCAGACTGATTGGCGGACATACGGGATTAATGGAACTTGCGGAAACCCCTATCGAACTGACAGCGGAAGATTTTGAGGAAGCAATATTGTTTGTCGAAGATATTCCGGAATTTTTTGATGAGGCGTCTGTACAAAAATTTTTCTCTTATCTCGGGGAAAAAGGGATTTTACAGAAGCTGAATGGTATCATTATCGGAAAAGTAAATGAAAACAGGTCTTTTGAAGAACGAGCAAAAACGATTCACCATGTTATTTCCGAGGAGTATTCCTGCTCTGTTCCCGTATTGTACGGACTGAATTTCGGCCATAGTTCACCGATGTTTGTACTCCCGTATGGAGCAATGGCGGAAATTGACTGTGAGAAAACCACTTTTTCTATTTTGGAGAGTGGTGTTACGGTATAGTGATGGAGGAATGATTGATGATAAAACTCAAAGAAATAAAAGCGGATAATCTTGAGGATGTGTTAAAACTTAAGGTGTCGAAAAATCAAGAGAACTTTGTTTCAACTACAGCCTATTCTTTGGCACAAGCGTATGTTTACCGAGGAAATGCCTATCCTTTTGCAATTTACGCTGATGATACATTGGTTGGATTTATTATGTTCGGGTTTTATGAATTGAGAAATCAATATACATTATGGAAGTTTCTGATAGATGAGAAATATCAAAATAAAGGCTACGGTAAGATTGCGTTGCTTTTAGGTATTGCGTACATGAAAAAGCAGTATGACATAAAAGAAATGTACACAGGAGTTGCCATTGATAACCATGTTGCAGAACGTTTATATCATTCTGTCGGGTTTCAATTAACAGGACTCGTTGAAAACGGTATGAAAGAACTGAGATATGTGTGCAGGGAGTGAAAATAGGCGAGAATCACTAAAGCTCAAAACATTTCAAATCAAAGGTAGATTGCGAGGCAGAAAGGAAGGTGTCGTGATGACCTTTTATCACGGAAGCCCTGTCGGAGGATTAAACGAACTGAAACCGTATTTGTCGGAGCATGGAGAGCGGTATGTTTATTTTACACAGAATCCGGTCGTGGCGCTTTTATACGCTGTACATCCTGTACCAAAGCCGTTTAGCTATTATCCTTATGGATTTGATAAGGACGGAGCCGTTCATTATTCGGAGTATTATCAGAATGCTTTTTCTGATATTTACAAAGGCACACAAGGGTATTTGTATGAATGCGATGATATTCCAAGCGCAGGAAATCCGACGCAGATCAACGGAGTCTTTGTCTGTGAGAATGCGGCAAAGGTTGACGATGTGACAATGATTACCGATCTGTATGACTGCTTGATGGAATATCAGCAGCAGGGACTTTTCCGGATCAGGCCATTCGATACGATATCAGACAAGGAAATGCAGTCTGTGTATGATGATCTAAAGCAGACTATTCAAAAACACAACCTGAAGCAGTTTCCGGATAAATTAATGAGCCGTTTTATCCGGAAGCATTTTCAGGAAGTTTGGGAGATGGAATCATTATGATAAATGTTATTATAGTTTGCGGATTGAACGGTGCAGGTAAAAGTACATTGGGAAAAGCTCTTGCCGAAAAATTGAATTACCGATTTATTGACATAGAAGATATATATTTCCCAAAAGACGATCCCAATTATATGTATTTAAATCCCCGCCCCTTTGAGGAAGTGGAACGCATTTTGTTAAATATTATTTCAGAAAATGACAACTTTGTTTTGGCGTCGGTTAAAGGAAATTTTAATCAGGATATAGTATCTCACTTCATGTGCGCGGTTTACATCGAGGCTCCGAAAGAAACACGAATGAAAAGGGTGTATGAACGGTCATACAACAAATTCGGAGAAAGAATGCTTGAAGGAGGAGACTTATACGAAAAAGAAAAGGCATTCTTCGACTTTGTTAAATCTAAAGATGAAAACACAGTTGAAGTTTGGCTGTCTTCAATATCTTGCCCGATTATCAGGGTTAACGGCACTTTGCCGATTGATGTTAATGTGACTTTTATTGCTAATAAGGTTGCAGAGGGAGTATTATGATGATTGAAAAGGATTGGCTGTTTTCTTCGGACGAATATATTTGCGATTTAAGAACGGTAGGCGTTTTAGTTAAGAATAACAGGGTCTTGGTGCAATGGGACAAAAACGGAAGTGAATACGCTCTGCCCGGCGGTCACATTAAAATTGGAGAAACTTTGGAAGCAGGACTTGTCCGTGAGTATAAAGAAGAAACCGGAGTGGACATCAAAGTAAAACGCTTGTTGTGGAGCGAGGAATGCTTTTGGGAATGGAACGGCAAGTTGGCACATAACATCGCATTTTACTATTTGATTGAAGAGTGTGATGGCTGTAAGATCTCCGATAACGTCGAGTTTGTTTCACACAAGGATAATTGCAATGTGGTGATTGGTTGGATGGATATTGAGGAACTAAAGTCCATAATCGTCTACCCCGAATTTCTGAAAGAAGAAATATACGATTTGGATGGAGAGGTAAAGCATTTCATTTCCAAGTAGTAAAAAAGCACTCGTTTATTAAGAGTTTGCAATTTTTCACAAAATACCCCCTTGACAAATCTCGTCTCAAAAGAAAATCCTTTTGAAGTACGCCACAGATAATGACTTTTCCAATCCGACGTTTTTCATTGATGATGGGGTCTCTGGGGTGACGTTTGATGAAGTTAG
>UQSG01000033.1 GCA_900543695.1 uncultured Clostridium sp.
CTGGACTCCTGCCCCCTTTCGCACAAAATACGCCCCCTTTTGTGCGAAACCCGCCGAGACATAACGCAGAAGCAGGCTAAGCGCCGATATTTTTTCGGATCCTGAATAAAACGCTTTTTTATGGGCACATTTTCCTATAAAGGAGGCTCGTTTTATGATAAGAAGGAATGAATCTATCGGAAAGAAAAAATGGATGGCGTTTCTTACGGCATTCGCAATAACACTCTCCGTCTCTGTGTACACTGTTACAGCAGAATCTGGAGAAAAGTCAACCATTCGTGCAGGAATGATCAGCAATATGCTAGACCTGATCAAAAATTCCAACAAGGAGGCGACTTTCACGCCGGAGCCGGAGCAAAGTGCCGCGCCGGCACCCGCGCCCGTGGAAGAGGAAACAGACGACAATATATATATCAAGGTATATTTTCACCGGGAAGGCGTTGTAAAAGAGATGGCTCTGGACGAATATATCATGGGAGTGCTTTATGGCGAGGTGCCCGAAACGTATCATCCCGAGGCGCTGAAGGCACAGGCAGTAGCAGCACGTTCCTACACCCTGTACCGTATTCAAAACCAAATTTCACACGATAACGGAGCGGATATCTGCACGGATTACACACACTGCCAGGCCTGGACACAGGCTGAAGGCGAAGGAAGCTACCCCGCGTCAATCGTATCCGCCGTAGAAGAAACACACAATATGATCGCAACATACGACGGACAATGCATTAACGCGCTTTACTTTTCAAACAGCGGCGGCTATACGGAATCGGTGGAAAACGTTTGGGGCGGCGCACCGTATCCCTACCTCGTCAGCGTCGAAAGCCCGGGAGAAGCCGGAAATTACGATTATTGCAGCGTAAAATATTATACTCCGGGAGACTTTGTAGACGCCATCTACGCATACAGCGAAGAATTAGAATGCAGCGCCGATGATGCGGCCGGAAACATCACACAGATTAAACGTGCCCCGACAGGCAGGATTCTCAGCGCAAATATCGGCGGCCAGACATTTACCGGCCAGCAAATCCGAGCCATGTTCGGCACATTATCTTCCAACATTTATTTTGAAGAGTTATCCGACGGTGCCGTAGCCGTCGTCGCAATCGGATATGGTCACGGCGTCGGCATGAGTCAATGCGGCGCTGAAGCAATGGCACAAAACGGATCGGATTACGAAACAATTTTAAAGCACTATTATACCGGCATCGAGCTCGAAAAGCTTTCCTGAACGCTGCCAAATCCGCCAGTCACAAGACAAATAAAAGCCCCCAATGCCGGGGGCTTTTGCACATTTTATACGTTATACGATCCTGCCGTGTCAGAAAGCACCGCCTGGACACCCTCCTTGCGGCGCGACGTCGCAACGCGCTTCATCAGTTCATCATAATATAAATCGTCGTCGATCGGAAGAGAAACGGTTTTTCCTCCCAGAAAAGCCGATAAATGCATCGCATTAGAAAGCATCAGACCGTTGATTCCTTCCTCCCCGCCGGCGATTAAAGGCTCGCCGCGCAGAATCGCCCCTGCAAAAGCATTGAGCACACCGCTGTGCTGCTCTGATTTTCCGTCGGTCTCCACCTGCTTGTATGTACAGCGCGGCGCCGCAAAGGCAACCCGATTCGTTTTTGAAAATTCCGGTTCCGGGATCTCCAGCTCCCACAGCATCAGCCTTCCGGCCTCGGCAACAAGTTTTCCCTTATCCATTGTGATTTCAAAACGGTTACTGCCCGGTACATCGCCGGTAGTGGTCACAAAAGTTCCCGTGGCGCCGTTCTCGTATTCCACATACGCCGTCACATCGTCCTCGACCTCGATATCATGCCATTTTCCGAAATGCATATGTGCCTCAACACGCACGGGCATTCCGCAGATCCACTGCCACAGGTCCAGATTATGCGGACACTGATTCAAAAGGACGCCTCCGCCTTCTCCGCTCCAGGTCGCGCGCCAGGCTCCGGAATCATAATATGCCTGCGGGCGATACCAATTGGTAATAATCCAGTTCGTACGCCGAATGCGGCCGTACGCACCGCTTTGTACCAGCTCACGCATTTTCCGATAAATGTGATCCGTCCTCTGATTAAACATCATGCCGAAAACCACGTCAGATTCAGCAGCACACTGATTCATCTCCCGAACCTGCTTCGTGTATACGCCCGCCGGCTTTTCCACCATCACGTGAAGCCCCTTTTTCATCGCCGCAATTGCAAATCGAGGGTGGTCGTAATGCGGAACTGCCACAAGCACCGCGTCTACAATTTTATGTGCCGCGTTTTCAATCAGCGCATCGCCGCTCTCATATCGAACGGCATCCGGCAAATGCTCCTTTGCCCACTCCAGGCGTTCGGGGTTGAGGTCAGCCACAGCTGTAATCGTAAGCTCCGGGCATTTTCCCTGTAAAATATTATTCGAATGTCCCGTTCCCATATTACCCATTCCGATAATACCAATTCTAACCTTTTCTCCCATATAAACCGCTCCTTTCTTCTGCTGGTCTGTCGTTTTATCCATTCATAACGGCATTGATTTTATTGATCGCCTCCTGGCGCGATGCTTCATCCATTATTCCAACGCATAGCTTCTGGCTCGGCATCGAATAACAGTAATCATAGACATACTCTACCTCGACAGAAGCCGTTTCAAATGTCCAGGAGGCATTGCTTTCAATCTGCATTTTGATCAGATTTGTAATTTCGTCCATGGACATATCCGTTATAATGTTGTCTTGGATCTCGTTCAGTACATTATTGTAGTTTATAATAATGGAAGGCGACGTGGCTTTATTGAAAATCCCCTTTACGACTTCAAGCTGATTCCGTCCCCTCTGCTGCTCCTCTCCCGGGATGGATTTCCGTTCACGGCAAAAGACAAGAGCCTTCCACCCGTCCATATAATTCATGCCCTTCTGGAAATAAACCTCTTCTCCGGTAAAATACGACGTGTACGAATATTCGGAATAAGCTTCGATTCCGCCGAGCGCGTCTACGATTTTCTCAAGGGAGGTAAAATTCACCCGGATCCAGTGGTCGATATGAATCCCCGTATAGACGTTCTGTTCCAGCGTCGCAATCGATACGGCGCAGTCGTTTTCCCCGTAAATAGCGGCATGCGTCAGTTTATCGTATTGTTCGCCCGTACCTCCGAAGCCGCTCGTCTGCGGGAACCTCACATACGTATCGCGCGGCACCGTAACAAGCAGAATTTTATGCGTATTTGGATTGACTGCCATAATAATGTTGACGTCGCTGCGGCTCCGCGTATTAATGCTCCCCGAAACATCGATTCCGCTCAGATACAGAATAAACGGACGCTCTGTCAGGCTGCCCTCCGGCGTGGCTGCGGGAGCTTCGCCGGGCGATCCGGAGCTGGTCATTTCAACTTCAATATCTCCTAAAATTCTGACGTAATTTTCAATATTGTCGGCCTGCTCCTCATAAGAATTCCTGTAAATATCGTAAAACGATGTATCCATCAGGATCGTGCCCGTTTCGCCGCTTTCCAGGAAGGCGTTCCACATCGAGCTGTAATCATCATATGCGATTACGTTCAGCGTATGATTAAACTGCGCGGCAAGATTGTCAAGAGCCTTCTTCATGGCCTCAAAATCGTGGCTTTTTTCCACCCCGATCTTGTAGTCCTTAATATCCTCCAGCTTCTGCGCATCGTCATCCTTTTTTACAAGGACGTGATAAGTCGTCTTGTATGTGGAAGACGGATTCGTAATATTATTAAACAGTCCGATCGCCGGGATCAGGTATTTGATCGAGACGACGGCTAATATAATGCTCATCAGGAAAGCGAATACCATGCCGATGATCACCCGGAGGCGAGACCGCGCAATGATAAAAATACCCGAAATCAGAAGAAGCAGCGTCAATATAAAAACGATCCAAAAAATATAAAACGTCGGCAGCACGTTGAGCTTGATTACAAAAACAACGGTTACCACGGAAAATATCAATTGAAACAAAAAACCTATAATGCCGGTTATTTTTAAATTTTTCATTTGTTCGTCCCTTCTTCTATCCGTTCAGAACCGAATGAATCTTTTCAATTGCCTCAAGGCGCGATTCTTCTGACATCACGCCGACGCACAGTTTCTGACCTGACATAGAATAGCAGTAATCATATTTATAGTCAACATAAATCGACGCCGTGTCGATCTGCCAGGAAGCGCCGTCGCTGAGCTGCATTTTTACGAGCCCTGTGATATCGTCGTAGGATAGATTTGTCTGAACGCAGTCGGCAATCTCATCCAGAATTTCCGAATAGCTTGACAGAATCGCCGGAGAAATCGCCTTGTTGAAGATCCCTTTGATGACCTCCAGCTGATTGCGTCCGCGCTGCATGTCGCCTTCCGCGAAGCTTTTTCTGTTTCTAGCAAACGCAAGCGCCTGCTTCCCGTTCAGCTCATTCATTCCTTTCACGAACGTATAGTTTCCGCTGGAAAAATTATACTGGGATTCTACGGTAATTCCGCCGAGCGCATCCACAATCCGTTCTACAGAGGTAAAATTCACCCGGATCCACTTATCGATCGTGATCCCCGTATAAATATATTGCTCCAGCGTGGCGATCGACACAGAGCAGTTGTCGCCATAAATTCCCGCGTGCGTCAGCTTGTCATACGCCCCGTCCGTCACGCCCGGGAACGGAACATACGTATCCCGCGGCACCGTGACGAGAATCATTTTTTTCGTGTTCGGATTGATCGCAATCAAAATATTCACGTCGCTTCTGCTTCTCGTCGTAATTTTGCCGGCCACATCAATCCCGCTGACATAAATCACAAACGGTCTTTCCCAAAGCTCCGCAGAGTCTACCGGTTCCTCCGGATCCACAGAGGGAGACTGCGTGGGAGGCGTCTCGATATCTACAGAAACCGTTATTTTATCAACTATTTTTACATAATTTTCAATCTGGTCATTCTGTGCCTCATACGCCTCTCGGAACATCTCGTAGAAAGAATGATCAATCAGAATAGCGTCCGTCTCTTTCGTTTCCGTAAGCGCCGTCCAGAGCGCCGAAGACCCGCCGTATTTCATGACCTCCAGCTTTGACTCTATTTTACGCTCGATATCGGCAAGCGCCTCTTCTGCGCTTGCTTGATTATAGGCGGTATCGATGCCGATTTTATATCCGATGAGATCGCTTAGAATCTCCGCCTTGTCATCCTGCCGCACCACAACCTCATAATTAGAATGATACGTGTTCGTTTCACCCTGAAGATTGTTCAGCGTAGAATCCGTTTTCTGAAAAACACGAATCGGGATCAACAGTAGTATGCTTAAAAACAGCGAAATACATGCACAAATCATTTTTTTTGCCGTCCCCTTCAGAAACAGCAGAAAAGCGCCGGCCACGGCAAACAGCGTCAGTACCAATACGCAGCCGAAAGCGACCGAATCCGGCAGTACATCAAGTTTAAAAATATAGAAAACAAGCACCGCAGACAATGCAAGCTGTACGGAGTACAAAATCGCGCCGATCAGTTTCAGTTTTTTCATTCCGGATCCACCCCCATTTAAAAGTCGCACGTAGACTAGATTATCCCTGCCTCCAGTTTTTGTCAAGTAAAATTGCGGAGAGACTGTCTTCAGCGTTTGACCGTCCGTTTTTTTTATGCTAAACTTCTCACGGAGTGATCGGCTTGTTTTCCAACTGGTATGTGATACAGGTTCTTCCGAGAAATGAATACAGAGCGTGCGAAAAAATCCGCAGCCGGGTGGAAAGCGGGCTGTTTTCCGATTGCTTTGTCCCCCAGGCGGAATACGTTTATAAAAAGAACGGCCTGTATGAAAAACGGATCCGTCCGCTGTTCCCTGGTTATATTTTCGTGATTACCGACCAGGTTGACGCCTTTTACGAAGAGCTGAGGAAAATTGAGGGCTTCAAGCGCATCCTGAAAGAGGGAGACGTTTTCACCCCGATCAGCAAAGAAGAAGCGGCCTTTATTGCGGGCATTACGGACGAGGATTACAGTATCGGCATGTCTGAGGGGTATATCCTCGATTCCAAAGTATATATTACCTCCGGTCCTCTGCTCGGGCGGGAGGGGATTATCAAAAAAATCGACCGTCACAAGCGGACGGCCGTCATCGAGCTCACATTCCTGGGACAGCCGCAGCTCGTGCGGATGCCCCTGGAGGTCGTCAGTAAATTATAGTTATTCCATAGTGCCGTCGTTATAATTCATATACGCGCTGATATCATAACTCCCCGTACCGGTCAGACCAAAGAGAATCGTTTTGGCTTCGCCCGTTTCCCGGCATTTCACAGCCTCATCGATGGCAACCTTAATCGCATGTGCAGATTCAGGAGCCGGTAAAATCGTTTCGCATTTTGCAAACAGCTCCGCCGCCGCAAATACGTCGCGCTGTTCTACGGCTCTTGCCTCGTCCAGGATTCCGTCGTGATACAGCTTGCTTAAAATCGGAGACATGCCGTGATAGCGAAGTCCGCCGGCATGCGTCGGAGACGGTTTGAAGTCGCATCCGAGCGTGTACATTTTTGCAAGCGGCGTAACCTTTCCCGTATCACAGAAATCATAACGGTATTCCCCTTTTGTGAAGGAAGGACAGGAAGCAGGCTCCACCGCAATGAAATACGGTGATTTCCGTCCGGCAAAACGATCCTGCAGGAATGCGCCCATCAGCCCGCCGAGATTCGAGCCGCCGCCGGCGCAGCCGATCAGAATGTCCGGATACGCATCGACTTCCTCCATGGCCAGCTTTGCCTCCAGCCCGATCACGGACTGATGCAGCAGCACCTGGTTCAGCACGGAGCCCAGCACATACCTGCAGTGATCCGTTTTAACGGCTTCCTCCACCGCTTCGGAAATCGCGCAGCCGAGGCTGCCGCCGTTTTCCGGATCCTCAGACAAAATTCTGCGCCCGACCTCCGTCGTATCGCTCGGGCTCGCAATGACCTGTGCGCCGAACGTCTCCATTACGCCTTTCCGGAACGGCTTCTGCTGATAGCTGACCTTCACCATGAAAACCTTTAATTTCAAGCCGTAGTAAGCACACGCCATAGAAAGCGCCGTTCCCCACTGTCCGGCTCCCGTTTCGGTCGTCAGGCAGGTAATCCCCTGCTGCTTCGCATAGTACGCCTGTGCGATGGCAGAATTCAGCTTGTGACTGCCCGACGTATTATTACCCTCAAATTTATAATATATTTTTGCAGGCGTATTGAGCACGCGCTCCAGCTCAAAGGCACGGATCAGCGGAGACGGACGGTAAATTTTGTAAAAATTTCGGATTTCTTCCGGAATTTCAATAAAGCGGTCCGTCGTGTTCATTTCCTGTCTGCAAAGCTCGTCGCAGAAAATCGGACGGAGCTCCTCCTCGCGAAGCGGCTGATTCGTAGCAGGATTCAGATACGGATCCGGCTTTTCCTTCATATCCGCCGCAATGTTATACCAATATCTGGGAATCTGTTCCTCGGAAAGATAAATTTTCTTGATTGTGCTTTTTTTGTCTGCCATTGTTGTTTCCTCCTCTTGATAAAATATATAAAAAAAGCTCCTGTCCTTTGTTATTTACAAAGGACAGGAGCGATCTCCCACGAACAGTATGGAATGCTTCCTGCGGTGCCACCTTTCTTGACCTAAACGATAAGGCCCGCTCACTTTCATGTACAATCATCTGATACATGCTCCCCTGATAATGGGCGGAGTCCCCATCAGCCACTACTCACCTTTCTCCTCTGCGGATTCCCGGTTTTCGGTCTGCCCTCTTGAGTCCATTCACATCGTCTCTATCTGCCGCCTTCCACCAAACGACGGCTCTCTGGAAAATAAAAAACCATGCTACTCTTCTCAGTCAACGGTTTCTCTATTAAATTTGAAAGACATTATAAACCCTTCTTTTGAAAAAAACAATACCTTTTAAAAAATTTTTTGAAGCATCTCCACGGCTTGTTTTGCACAGCCTGTGGAAAACCTTTTTTCTCAAAACTTCAAAAATCCCTTAAATTAAAGCGTTTTCTGGAGTTGTCCACTTTTCCACTTTTTTCTGTGGATAATTTTTGTGGAAAAACAGTATGTCTTAAAAAGACTATGATACAGGCATTATAAAAGAACGCCCGTTAAATTTTAAAGCGAAGACTAATGTCCAATGCCTTGACAGAGTGGGTGATACATCCGATTGAAATGATATCCACTCCCGTCTCGGCAATCGCGCGGATTCGTTCCTCTGTTACGTCTCCGGAGGCTTCTACTAGCGCCCGGCCGCCGATTACGCGAACTGCCTCGGCCATGGCGGCGATATCCATGTTATCAAGCATGATGATATCCGCGCCGGACTCCAGAGCTTCGCGTACCATGTCCATATTCTCGACTTCCACTTCGATTTTAACCGTGTGAGGAATACCGGCGCGTACCGTTCGGACAGCGGAAAGAATTCCTCCCCCGGCCGCGATATGGTTATCCTTCAGCATTACGGCATCGGAAAGCGAGTATCTGTGATTCCGGCCGCCGCCGCAGCGCACGGCATATTTTTCCAGATAACGAAGGCCCGGCGTCGTTTTGCGCGTGTCCGCCACGCTTACGGGATAATCCTTTACCAGCTCCGCAAAGCAATGTGTTCGTGTGGCAATTCCTGACAGTCTCTGCAGAAGATTGAGCGCCGTGCGTTCGCCCTTTAATACAGCCGCCGCAGGGCCGCGCAGGATCGCGAGGATCTCTCCCTTTTGTACGGCTTGGCCGTCATTTTTCAAGATCTCCAGGGTGGTTCGCGCATCGATCAGTTTGAAGACACGCTCTGCAACAGGCATTCCGCAAATTACGCCGTCTGCCTTTGCAAGGAACTTCGCCTCGACCATGCGATCTTCTGGGATCAGGCTGTCCGTGGTAATATCGCCGTAGGGCATGTCCTCTTCCAAAGCGTTTAAAACAACTTTGTCGATCTGTTTTAAGTCAAGCATCACGTTTCGTTCTCCTTTGATACGATAATATGCCGCCGCCAGGCATCGTCCGGCTTTGGGAAGTCCGCCCTATAATGCGCGCCGCGGCTTTCTTCCCTGCGAAGCGCGGAACGGATCACAAGACAGGCGAGCATGCTGTCGTTTGCTGCAATAAAATCGGCCGGGGCGGTACATTTTATGCAATCCGCTTTTTGGGCAAGCTTTTCAGCGGCCTCAAGCGCCTCGGTAAGTCCTTCCTTTGTCCGTACGATTCCAACGAGCGACGACATCGTTCTGCGGAGCCCTTCGACCGCTGCAGCAGGATCAAGCCCGGCCTCCTCAGGCGTCCGGCGTCCGGTTTCCGTCCCTTTGCTTGCAAAATCAGGCATTCTTTTTATCGCTTCAATCTTATCGTCATGCAGCAGCCGATCCGCGCAGGCTCCGATTCTGTGTCCGAAAACAAGCCCTTCCAGAAGAGAATTCGACGCAAGACGGTTTGCTCCGTGGATGCCGTTGCAGGCGGCTTCCCCGCACGCGTAGAAGCGCGCAATGCTCGTGTCTCCATACAGACCGGTGCGGATTCCACCCATACAATAATGCTCCGCAGGCGCAATGGGGATGTAGTCTTTAGAAATGTCAATCCCATATTCAAGACAAGTCTGGAAAATCGTCGGAAAACGCTTTTCCAGATATTCCCGGCTTTTCTGCGTGATGTCAAGCCACACATGAGAATCGCCGGTTTTCTGCATCTCTTTAAAAATACAGCGCGAAACGACGTCGCGCGGCGCGAGCTCCGCAAGCTCGTGATAGCCCGGCATAAACCGCTCTCCCGCGGAATTCCGCAGAATCGCGCCCTCGCCGCGCACGGCCTCGGAGATCAGGAAGCTTTTATTCTTTTCATGATATAAAACGGTCGGATGGAACTGCACAAATTCCAGATCCGCCAGCTTTCCTCCGGCGCGGTAAGCCATCGCAGCGCCGTCTCCCGTAGCGACCTCCGGATTCGTCGTATAATAATAAAGCTGTCCGTAGCCGCCTGAGGCACAGATTACAATTCCTGCGTAGTAAGCCGTATATTCACCTGTTTTTTCATGATATGCAATAACGCCGTAGCACGTATTGTCCTCCACCAGGAGATCCAGCGCCCACGTCCGTTCCTCGATCCGGACATTCCTGCGCTGCATCATGGAATGAATCAGCTTGTCGCAGACCTCTTTTCCCGTCGCGTCGCCCGCATGGATGATCCGGTTCCTGCTGTGCGCGCCCTCGCGCGTCAGAGCAAGCTGTTTGTCGTTGTTTTCGCTTTTGTCAAACTGAACGCCAAAGGCGCACACGCGCTTGATGTTGTCAGCCGCTTCATGTACGAGCACATTTACGCTTTCTTCGTCACAGAGCCCGGCTCCCGCATACAGCGTGTCCTTCATATGCTCTTCCGGTGAATCGTTCTTGTCGAGCGATACGGCGATCCCACCCTGCGCAAGCACGGAATTGCTGATTTCGACCTCTTCCTTTGTGATAATCGTAATGTCGCAGTCTCCGCCGAGCTCCAGCGCCGTATATACGCCGGCAATGCCGCTGCCGATGATGAGGACGTCCGTATACGTCTTTTTCATCTGCGCTGTGTCAAAATCCACCAAATATCTTCTCATTCTTCTCGCCTCATTCCTGCTGTTTTAGCTTCCCAGCCGCATCATGCGCTCCAGCGCCTTTCTGGCGCGCGCTGCCGTTTCCTCCGGGACGCGGATTTCGGTTTCTCCCGTTTCCAGACTGCTTAAAACGCTCTTCAGAGAAGTCTTTTTCATATTCGGACAGATCAGGCCCGGCGTCATAAGATAAAACGTCTTTCCGGGATTATTCTTTTCTAACTGATACAGGACGCCCATTTCAGTCCCGATAATCAATTCACGGCAGTCAGAGGCCGCCGCATAATCGATGATGCCTTTTGTGCTTCCGACATAATCCGCAAGCGCGGTGACGTCGGGAGGACATTCCGGATGCACCAGAACCGGCGCGCCGGGATGCGCCGCTTTCATCGCCAGTACATCCTCCTTTTGGATTCTGTGATGCGTAGGGCAGTAACCGTCCCAAAGGACGATGTTCTTCTCGGGGCATTGCTTTGCTACGTATGCGCCGAGGTTCTGATCCGGCCCAAAAATAAGGTCCCGCTCCTCCATCCCCTTTATTACCTTCACTGCGTTAGAGGAAGTTACGATAACATCGGATTCGGCCTTTACCGCGGCAGAGGAATTGATATAGGTCACCACCGCATACCCGGGATAGGTCTTTTTAAATTCCCTCAGCGCCTCTGCCGTAATCATATCCGCCATCGGACAGCCGGCCTGGCGTTCAGGAAGCAGCACCGTCTTTTCCGGCGATAAAATTTTGGCGCTTTCCGCCATAAAATCTACCCCGCAGAATACGATCGTGCGCTCCGGCCGGCCTGCGCAGTATTTGCTGAGTGCAAACGAGTCGCCTACGATGTCGGCGATCGCCTGAACCTCGGCGTTCTGATACATATGCGCAACAATAACGGCATCGCGTTCTTTTTTGAGACGGACAATCCGCTCGGTGATTTCCGCTTTTTTCTCCTGTTCGTATCCGCTGTTCATATTCCGCACCTGTTCATTTACAAATTTATAATATCTGCCCTTTATTCAGGCATAAAAATACAAAGAACATTCAGGAAGGTTCTTTCGCCTAAATGTACTATAAATGCAGATATTTGTCAATCTTTGTCACAGGATGTCGATGTGCTCTCCCGCAAGCGCTTTATTCATGCTCCGTACGGCGCAGAATTTTCCGCACATTGAGCAGGTGTCGTCATGCTCCGGTTTTCTGTCGCTGCGAATGGCTTTTGCCGTTTCCGGGTCGATCGCGCACGCCCACTGCGCCTCCCAGTCAAGATTTTTCCGGGCCTCTGCCATTTTATCGTCAAGCTCTCTGGCTCCGCGGACGCCTTTTGCGATATCGGCCGCGTGCGCCGCAATCTTTGAAGCAATGATGCCCTGCCTGACGTCTTCCACATTCGGAAGCGCCAGATGCTCCGCCGGCGTGACATAGCAGAGAAACGCTGCGCCATGCTGCGCTGCAATCGCACCGCCGATGGCGGAGGTAATATGATCATAGCCAGGCGCAATATCCGTTACAAGAGGCCCCAATACATAAAACGGCGCTCCCATGCAGATCGTCTGCTGTATTTTCATATTCGCCGCGATCTGGTCCATCGGCATATGTCCGGGACCTTCGATCATGACCTGTACGTCTTTGGCCCACGCCCGCTTTGTCAGCTCGCCGAGGCGTACAAGCTCTTCGATCTGGCAGGCGTCCGACGCGTCCGCAAGGCAGCCGGGCCGGCAGGCGTCTCCCAGTGAAATTGTCACGTCATATTCGCGGCAGATTTCCAGAATTTCATCGAAATACTCGTAAAACGGATTTTCATTTCCCGTCATGCACATCCAGGCAAAAACAAGCGAGCCGCCGCGGGATACGATGTTCATTTTTCTCTGGTGATTTCTGATCTGGTCGATCGTTTTGCGCGTAATGCCGCAGTGCAGCGTTACAAAATCAACGCCGTCCTCCGCATGAAGCCGCACGACGTCGATAAAGTCCCTGGCAGTAAGCGTATCGAGATCCCTTTGGTAATGGATTACGGAATCATACACCGGAACCGTCCCGATCATGGCCGGACATTCGGCTGTCAGCTTTCTGCGGAACGGCTGCGTATCCCCGTGGGAAGAAAGATCCATGATCGCGTGCGCGCCCATTTTGACGGCCTCCATCACCTTCTGCATTTCGATATTATAATCCTTGCAGTCGCGCGAGACGCCAAGATTTACATTGATTTTCGTTTTCAGCATGGAGCCGACGCCCTCCGGATCGATGCAGCTGTGGTTGATATTCGCACAAATTACGACCTTTCCCGACGCCACAAGCGGCAAAAGCTCCTCTGGCTGCATACGCTCCTTTCTGGCTACGGTTCTCAGCTCCTCTGTTATGATTCCTTTTCTGGCAGCTTCCATCTGCGTTTTATAGTCCTTCATCTCTGTCATCCTTTCTCCCGTTTTATATTCCACATGTGATCCAGCGGCCCGCTCCCTTGTCCGAGATTGAGCTGCGACTTCAGCGCTCCCGTAATATATTCCTTGGCTTGAAGCACGGCGCTGCGCAGCTCCACGCCTTTTGCAAGATATGCGGCAATCGCGCTCGAAAGCGTGCAGCCGGTTCCGTGCGTATTGGGATTCTCCACCCGTTCGCCGCGGAACCATTCGTATGTTCCGCCGCAGTACAGCAGGTCGTTTGCATCGTTTCTGTTATGTCCGCCCTTGCAGAGCACTGCGCATCCAAACGTTTCGCTGATCTGCCGCGCCGCGCAGAGCATATCCTCCGGCGTTTCAACAGCTCGCCCGGAAATCTCCTCCGCCTCCGGAATATTCGGCGTCAGCAGTATGGCGAGGCCGAAAAGCCGTTCTTTCAGCGCCGCAGCCGCTTCTTCCCCGATCAGCCGGGCGCCGCTTGTCGACACCATAACAGGATCTACCACGATATTCCGCGCCTTGTAAAACCGCAGCCGTTCCGAAATCACGGAGACGGTCTCTGCCGTGGCCGTCATGCCGATTTTGACCGCGTCCGGGTAAATATCCGTAAAGATACAGTCCAGCTGTTTTTTCAGAAATTCCGGAGGTACGTCAAATATGCCGTAAACGCCCGTCGTATTCTGCGCTGTAAGCGATGTGATCGCACTTGACGCATAAACGCCGCAGGCCGTCATGGTTTTAATATCTGCCTGGATTCCCGCGCCGCCGGAGCAGTCGCTGCCCGCAATCGTAAGAGCCGTCTTCATTTCGTTTCCTCCCTCTGCGCTTCTCTGTAAAAACCGGCAAAGTCACCGAAATCTTCAATATAAATATCAGAAACTGCCCGCAGGAGCTCCGATTCTTCCGCTGAGGAAGCATCATAAACGCCTGCAACCCGAAAGCCGGCGTCATGCGCCGTTTTCGCCGCGTAATACGCATCTTCAAAAACCCACGTGCAGCCGGGCGCTGCCTGCAGCGCCTCCGCCGCGCGCTGATAGATATCGGGCTTCGTTTTCCCTGCGCCGATTTCCGAGCAGGTAAATATTTCCGTAAAATACTGCAAAATCCCCAGTCTGCGGAACGCGGCTTCCACGGCGCTGCGCTCGTTTGACGTCGCGATCGCCATCGGGATGCTTTTTTCCCGCAATGCGTTCAGGAATGCAGCTGCATTTGGCTTCAGAGGCGCTTCCGCTGCATAAAAATCGGAAACCACAGCGCCGACTCCCGCTATAATTTTATCAGAGGACATCGAAAGCCGGTATTTTTCCTGCAAGTAGGCTGCTCCTTCCTGCATGCTCAGCGGGTAAAGTCTTCTGCCAAGCCCTGCTTCCGCTTCAATTCCGTATTTTGCCAGAAAAACTGCGGCGGCGTTTTCCCAGATAGGCATGGAATCCAGCAGCGTTCCGTCCACATCAAAAACGGCGGCACGAATCATGACGATACCGTTCTTTCCGCAAGCTGCCGCAGCTCACGCGCGGCGGCTTCAATGTCGGGCTGCGCAAAAATTGCGCTGATTACGGCGACGCCGCAGATTCCGCTGCCCGAAAGCCGGAGGATGTTGTCTTTGGAAATCCCTCCGATGGCTACAACGGGGATGCGGACGGCAGAGCAAATTTCTTTCAGCGTGTCAAAGGAGACATCCTTCGCGTCCGGCTTTGTGCCCGTATGGAAAACCGCCCCCACGCCGAGATAATCGGCGCCGCATTGCTCCGCGCGCCGCGCCTGCTCCACTGTCTGTGCGGATACGCCAAGAATTTTTCCTTCTCCCAGAAGCTTCCTGACCTCGCCGGCCTCAGCGTCGCTCTGCCCAACGTGAACGCCGTCCGCCTCTGTTTCCAGCGCCAGCGCTACATCGTCGTCGATGAGGAACGGAACGCGGTACTTCCGGCACAGCGTCTTGAGCTCCATCGCTTCTTTCCGGAAGGAATCGCGATCCAGCTCCTTCTCGCGCAGCTGCAAAAACGTCGCGCCCCCCCGAAGAGCCTTCTCCGTCTGGGCATACAGCGTTTCTCCGCCGAGCCAGCTCCGGTCGGTAATTGCATACAGCAGTAAATCCTTTTTATCGAATTTCATAGCGCGCTCCCTCTTCCAGCGTTTTTGCGTCCAAATGATAAACCGCGTCGATGATCCGGCTGCGGTAGGTGACATTTCCGTCTCCGGGCAGCATGTTTCGGTATCCGATTTCTCCCGCAAGCCCCATAGCGCATACCGCGGCAGCCGCAGCCTCCCACACTTTTTCCGGATTTGCAGTGATATAAGCTGCAAGCATTGCGGAGAGCTGGCATCCGGTGCCCGTAATTCTGCCCATTTCCGGCCTTCCGTTGCGGATGACCGCGCAGCGCTTTCCGTCGGCAACGAGATCAATTGCGCCGGTCACTGCGATAACGCTGCCTGTTTTCCGGGAAAAAGCTTGTACAAAGGAAACGGCGGAGTCCAGCGTATTCTCCGTCACGGCGTCGGCGACATCGGCATCCACGCCTTTCGTTCCGCCGCTTCCGAGCGCCAGCGCCTTCACTTCAGAAATATTGCCGCGGATGACGTCGAAGCGGACTTGTTCGCTCAGGCGAAGCGCCGTCTCCGTCCGAAGCCTGCTTGCGCCCGCGCCGACGGGATCCAGTACGGTTTTATGGCCGAGCGCCTCCGCCCTCCTGCCCGCAAGAAGCATGGAAGGGATCGTATTTTGATTCAGCGTGCCGATATTGATGCAAAGACCGGCACAAATCGAGGTAATGTCCTCTACCTCTCCGGCATCGTCGGACATTATGGGGCTTGCGCCGCAGGCCAGCAGGATGTTTGCCACGTCGTTTACCGTAACGTAATTCGTGATGTTATGAATCAGAGGCTTTTTACTCCTGACATTCTCCAGATATACTCCAAGCATTGCATTTCCTCCCAACAAAAAACGGTGATGCCGCCGTAAAGACATCACCGCATAAATATGCATATTCCGAAAGCGATCTCCCTACGTTGGCATTATCCAAATCAGGTTCCCGGGTCCAGGCGGTATCAGCCTAATCTCAGCCCACTGCCGTGAGCACCCCTGCGACGTTTATTATACGCCGGTTTGAAAATAAAGCAAGCAAAATCATACGATTTCCGCGTATTTACGGATCAATTCACCCGCCCATTCCTGCAAAAGCGCGGAATACCGTTCGAATGCCGCTTCAGAAAGGTCTGCGTTTTCCCGAAGAAGCTCCGCGATACGCAAAATCTCTGCGCTGCGCCCGGAGAGCGCCGGAAGCAGCTCGGATCTGCGGCGCAGATAGACGCCCGTTTCATAAAACCGTTCCGCCTGAAGCACAAACACCGCAGCTTTGTATAATCCTGCCAGAGCCGTCCGGGAGCCGCCGTAAAGAGCGTTGTGCGTGCAGGCATGGCACAGATTGCAGGCGCCGATCCGCACCGCGCGCAGTATATCCGCGCTTCCGATCAGGGGCCGCAGCAGCTCCAGACTGCCGAAATATGGCGTTGTATCATAATATAATTGAAACAGATCGGCACGGTCCCAGCACAAAAGCGTTTCCAGATCTGAAAAAAAGCCGCATGCCTTTGCATTCCACGGCAGCCGCCGCAGCGCTTCCCGATACGTTTTGAGGTCCTCCGGGCTTCTGCGCTCGAGGATCAGCACTGCGTCGATGTCGCTGTCTTCGTTCGCTTCTCCGCGCGCCCGGCTTCCCTGCAGCCCGATAAAAGCAACGCGATCCGAGAAGCTGGCCATCATTTCTTTGATGAAGCATTCCATCCATCGCCCGATTTCAAACGGATAATCCGCCCGTTCCAGAAGATAAAGCTCTTCGTCAAGCTCTGCGCCGTCCCAGCGCCGCCAGCTTTTCGCCGCATGCTTCAAATAGCGGAAGCCGGACTTTCGGATGACGCGTTCCGATTGGCGATTAAAGGAAAAATGCGATGCAAGCAGCGTATTGACGCCAAGCTCTTCAAAGGCAAAACAGATTACGGCGGACACGGCCTCCGGTATGATTCCACGTCCCCAGTAATCCTCCGAAAGCACGTACCCGAGCTCCCGGTCAAACGCGATTCCTTCCCGCTCCCGGCTATGGAGCCCGACGGAGCCGATTACTTTACGGGATTCTTTATATTCCACGGCCCAGGTGTCATCCTGCTCAATAAAATTCCGAAGGAGTTCTTTTGTTTCTGCAAGCGTTTCGTGCGGCTTCCAGCCCGCCATGGGGCCGACGCGGCTGCCAGACGCATAGGCAAAAACATCCGCCGCGTCCTCCAGCTTCCATGCCCGTAAAATCAAACGTTCCGTTTCAAGTGTTTTCATGGAGCTCCTCCCTTGTTCTCAGCAAATGACGGTACGCTCCGGGCTTCCGATATTTTCCGAGGTCCTCTTCCGCGCGGTACGCCCGGATTTCATCCAGATCAAAAGCGGCAAGGTAAATCCCTTCCGTTCTCTCATCCCCCAGCAGGATTGTGTTATCGTCCCGATCCCAGGCGACAGGGCTGTATGCGCAGGAACGCCCCGCTCCCGGACCGGGCGGATTTGCCATTGCGATGCCCGTCATATTTTCAATGGCGCGGACAGAAAGCTCCCGCAGGCGCGGCCGCATGTTATCGCAGTCATTCGGGACAAGAATCAGCTCCGCGCCCTGGAGCATCAGCTCCCTGGCGCTTTCCGGATATTCTCGATCATAGCAAATCATTATACCGATGCAGACATCGTCAAAGCTGCAAACGGAGAAGCGGCTGCCGCTTTCCAGATATCGCTCCCAGTCGAAGTCGCATGTATGAACCTTGCTGTATTTCATCAGGATTTGCCCGTCACGCCCGATCACAAACGCGGAATTCTGCGGATATTTTACGCCTTTCGTAAAAGCGGTGATCACGATGCCCACGGAAAGCTCTGCCGCGGCCTCCTGAAAACGCCGGATCGGTTCGCTTTCCTCTGTAAGGGCCGCGCCGCACCAGGCGCGGAAGCCGGGATCGGCTTCGAGCTCTTCCAAGGGGGGCAGCTTTCTGGCAGCCTCCGGACAATCATATGAAGTGATCCAGCATTCCGGGAATAATACAAGATCCGCGCCGCGCCGCTTTGCCTCACGCACGTAAGCAATCCCCGTTTCCGTGTTAACCTGCTGATCCGCTCCGGGGCAGCGGTGCTGTATGATTGCAACGACCAGTTTTTTCATAAAGCGCCTCCTCATATTCCTTCAAATTCCACTCTGATGGGGTTTTATGATACGCTGGCGGCCGCGGCCTGTCAAGCTCCTGCCGCACGGTGAATTTTATTTGCCGGCGTGGTACAATAAGGAAAAATACGGAAAGGGCGGCCGCGCAGATGTGCGAAACGACGCTGTTAAATCAAATATCGTTGGAATATCAAAATATTCTTGGGAGGCGGCTGGTTGGGATCTATGTGCATGGCTCCCTTGCCTTTGGCTGCTACCGCCGGGAAAGAAGCGATATCGATTTTCTGGCGGTAACCCGGGATCCGCCTGCCCCTGCGGAGAAGGAAGCGCTGATCGATGCGCTGCTGAAGCTGGAAAACGATTGGCCGGCAAAAGGAATCGAAATGAGCGTCGTTTTGAAAAAATACTGCGCAAATTTCGTTTATCCAACGCCGTTTGAACTTCATTTTTCAAAAATGTATACAGAACGCTGCAGGCAAGACCGGAAAATGTTTTGCCGCGCCATGCATGGAACGGATCGGGACCTGGCGGCACATTTTACCGTGACGCGAGCCGTTGGGATCACACTTTTCGGGGAGTCCGCCGCGTCCGTGTTCGGAGCCGTTTCCCCAGAATATTATCTGGACAGTATTCGCGCCGACCTCCGGGAATCGGGCGGCGGAGCAGGGGCAGACATCGTGTCCTACCTGCTGAATCTCTGCAGGGTGCTCGCAGCTCAGGAGGGCGGGCTGATTCTTTCAAAGGAGCAGGGCGGCAGGTGGGGCGCCGGTCAGCTTCCGCGCGCTTATACCTCCGTGATTGAAGCGGCGCTTGCGTGCTATCAGTGCGGCGCGCCGTTCCAAATGGAAGCAAGCCGGGTGAAAGAGTTTTCCGGATATATGCTTGGAAGAATCTTCGGCTGACGCAGGGTACGCCTTGCCAAGCAGCGCTTCACATAATATACTAAGTATATTTATATTTGGAAGGGAGATGCGAAACATGAAAAAAAGCTCTGAAAAACCACAATATTTACTAAAAGAACATATGCCAGACCGATTTACACGCATTATATTTTTGATTACGCTCCTGCTGTTTGTCTCTTCTCTGATTTTTGCGGCAATTTCCGAAGAGCCTGCGCAGATAAGCCGGATGGTCTTCAATGCGGTTTCCTGTTTTTTCATGCTGCTGCTCCTGATTCTTCCGGTATTTGTCAGGAAATTCTTTAAGGTTAAAATACCACGCTCCTTTCAGGTCATTTACGTTGCGTTTGCGTTTTGCGGAATCGTCCTGGGAGACGTGATTAACTTTTTCGATCGATTTAAGTATTGGGATTCGCTGCTGCATTTCTTTTCCGGAGTATTGCTGGCCAGCCTGGGCTTCGTATTGATCAATACGCTGAATAAGGCAGATTCGGTGTCGCTGCAGCTGAGCCCGGTTTTTGTTGCCGTTTCTGTTTTTTGTTTCGCCCTGGCGGTCGGTGCGATCTGGGAAATTCTGGAATACACCTTCGACGATCTTTTCGGAACGAGCACGCAGACTTATCTGGAGTCCACGGGCGGCTCGGTCGGAGGAGCGGACGCCGTTCCGCTGGTGGGACACGAAGCATTGAAAGACACCATGTGGGACCTGATTCTGGACGCCGCTGGCGCGGTCATCGTGGCGATCTCCGGATTTTTTCAGCTCCGGCACGAGAAAAAGGGGATCGTGACTGCGGCGTTTGAAAGAGAAAAAGCGTCGGAATGACTCACCCTGGCCTGAAATTCCAGCGTGGCTGTCCGTCTCTCTGCACAAATCCTTCCACTGCAGAGAATCGCGGCGCCCCTGTATCGTGTAGTACATTGCATTTTATATGATAAAGCACAATCTTCTTGACCGGATACGCCTGGCCTGGATCATATGCAAGCCGGTGGATCCGGTCTGTGTCATTTGATACCCAATGATTTTCCATCCTTTCTTTATCGCTGTATTTGCCGTTTACGGTTTTGTCTCCGCTGTATGGGATATCCGCCGTTACCAAATATGCCGGTCCTGCGATAGTCTTCCCAGCAAGGAAAAAAGTCGGTAATCCAGAGCTTGCAAAGCTGTCGCTTGTTTTTCCATTTTATCCTGGCAGCTCGCCTGTTATCACAGCGTTCCCCAAGCGCAACAAGTTCCGCTTTCAAATACCGCGGATGATACAGGGTTTCAAATTAATTTAAAAGGAGCACCGCCGCGTCATATTGTCTTCGTAAGAAGCCGTCTGTGCTATATCCAGAAAAGCTTCTAAAGAGCGATTGGTAATAACTGCAATTTTGATTTCATGATCTGTACTTATTTATAAATTTATCCTTTATCGTATCGATCTAATTTTTCTTATCTGTTGCTATAGAACGTTTTCGTTTTATATATGGAATCACTAACACAATAAATGCAAATAGAATATACATTAAAATCGCCAGCACAAGCGACAACCAAGCATTATGAAGAAACTTATAAAATACGAACAGAGGAATATAAAGACTGATTTTAAACATTTTGTCATCTAAAAAAATGGCTAAAATGGCGGATATTAGTAGATATACGGATATAGAGCCAACCGCTAAACAGGTCTCAAACTTCACCTGTTCTTTAATTTTTATGCGATCTGTAACGCCTATATCAAAAATATGCTTTTTGGTTGAATATAGCAAAGCAACAAATGTGATCATAAAAATGATACTCAAAATCATGCTGATCAATTCCATATCAGCCTCGGGCGATTGCCGCCTTTCAATTTGCAGACTATCGCTGAAATAGAATAAGAAATTTGGAACGAAAGATATTATTAGATATAACGCAATTTTTCTGATAAATAAAAATATTATATATGCGTTTTTCACCAATTGATTATTGAGCTTCATTTCTATTCATATGTCTCCTTTGTAATCCATGCGTTTGGTCCTGCATGGAGTTCGTATATGGTACGATACCGTCAGAATCTAAATCAAGTTCGCCCTGTGTCATATGCGATCCACAGCTCTGTAAACACAAATTATACCTGCGTATCGGCAGCAGTCTTTCGCAAAGCCGCTTCAGGACCAGCTGCGTCATTCGGATCGTCGCGGTAGAACTGCGCCTGCCTGTCGAACATCTCGGTATAGATGCCGCCCTTGGCGTAAAGCTCCGCATGCGTACCGTATTCCGCAACATGCCCCTTATCAAACACGGCAACCTTGTTTGCCAGTCCTACGGCCGACATTCTGTGTGTAATTAAAATAGCGGTATGCTCAGCAATCATGCTGTTAAACTGCTCATATATTTCATACTCGGCAAACGGATCGAGTGCTGCGGTCGGCTCATCCAGGAGATAAATCGGAGCCGTATGATACAGGGCACGTGCAATCGCAATTTTCTGCCCTTCCCCGCCAGACGGTTCAAACCCTTTTATATCGATCCCTTTTCCTACATATGTATCAATACCGTTGGAAAGCTGATCCGGGAGCCGGCCGATCCCCGCCTTTTCCAAAGCGCGCTTAACTTTATCCGCATCAAAATTTTCTTCAACCGCAACATTCAAAGACAACGGCATGTCATACAAGCAAAAGTCCTGGAATACCGGTGAAAATAATTTTTGATACGCAATATAATCGTATTCTCTGATGTTCACACCGTCAAGCAGGATCTCACCCTCAGTCGGTACATACAACCGGGTAATAAGCTTGATAAAGGTTGTCTTGCCTGAGCCGTTTGCTCCGACAATGCAGAGCTTTTCCCCGCAATTGATTTTAAGATTGAGATGTCTTAAGGAGTATGTATCGCTTCCCGGGTATTTAAAAGATACATCTCTGAATTCAATGACGGAATGCTTTTGAAACGACGGACTTTCGCTGCCGTTATTCTCCAGCGTTGTCGGCATGCTGCGAAACTGCTTCATCTCTTCTATGTGCGGCTTATACGCCAATATTTCCAGATACACATTGAAAATATTGCTTATGGAACTCGAGAATTTGCCTGCGGCAGACATAAATATGGTCATGGAGCCGATTGGCAGTCCGTCAAAGATCACCTTATATAAAGCAATGCCATACAAAACGCCTTGCTGCACTGCGCCTGTCACCGCATGAACGATTCTCCAGCGGGCGCTGTACTTTTCCTGACGGTCCGTGAGAGCGTCCTGTGCCTTTCCGATTCTTGTGTATCTGTTTATAAAAAAGTCTTTTGCCCTGAACAGCCGTATTTCCTTGCCGTTGGCATAATCGGACAAATTATGAAATGCGATCCAATACGCATTATCCATTTTCCTGTGCTGAAGCTGGTAATTATAATTTTCGGTGTTGATTTTTTTCGTCACCCAAGCATTGACCAGAACAATTGCCAACAGAACAATAACGATTGCAGGATTCAAATATATTATAATAGAGGAAACTGCCAAAGCGTCGATTACCGCTCCAATCAAACGAAGAAGATACCGAAGCATATCAAGAGGAGCGCCCGGGGCGTTCATACCGATTTCATTCAGCTGTACAGCAATATCCGGATCTTCAAGATATGCGTATTCCATATCCGCAATATAGGATTGCAATTCATCCTGAAAGGCCCTGCGCAGCGCACGAAACTTTTTGTTTGAAGCCGTACGCAGCGTTATTTCTTTTAAATGATTCAACAGCGGGGCTGCGACCAGGATTGCAACATATAAGCCCATTTTCCCGATATCGCGCCCCATGGACAGCTCGTTGATGATCATGCCTGGAATGATCAAATACACCAACGGAATAAGTGTATCCAGTATAGTAAGCACAATCTGAAGGAATATATATGCTTTTCCACCCTTTACCAAGCGGAAATATTTCATCAAATAGCAGACGCTTGACCAGGTGTCCGCGATTTTTTTGGCAAACGACTTCAGGTATTTCATTTCTACGCTCTCCTTCATAATGTTTTGCAAGAGTATGGCAGAGACAAAAGAGATTTTTAGGATTTAAGCGTATGCAGCTTTATTTAAAAGCAGTTCCTTCTTTGTCAAATATTGCATATAATATATATCTACACTCATTTTCTGTCAATATTTAATTTTTATTTCTAAAATATTTTTATAATTTATTCTATTATGAAAACATTTGTTTTGAATTATCGTTCTTTTTGTACTTCAAAGCTTTTATCTTCTTCTCAGTAAAAGATTTGTGTTTCAACTTTTTATATCATTTTGGAGGATGGGTTATATACGCCTCTCCCATTTTGAAAATTCCAAATGAAACCGCCGAAAATGGAAGCGCACGCCGTACGTTCTGTAGTAATGAATCTATTTTCTGCAAAAAATCCTTCTGCCCTAAGTAAAACAGCCTTATATTTTTGGACAGCAGAGCATACAACGAAATATGACGAATTTTGCACGAATTCATGTAAAAATATACGCCGTTTGCTGAACCGCCGCCGGTATACGAACCAAGGAGCTTGCCGTATGTCCGTATAAAGTTTAACTTGATTCTTCAAATAATTCTGTTGCTTCTTGTGCCGTACTGACACGGCGATAGGCAGCCGCGCCGGGGGACTGTAACAAAATTGGATATACTTCCCTTATTAAATGAAGCTCAGTGATAAGATATCTGTGAAGGGCATATCGCCCATTTCAATAAGCAAACGCTTCAGGCCAGCTTTCTATGCTTTTTGTTTTGCTGTCCAATTTGAATACAGCGCCTGCGGCTCATGCAGACGCATAGAAATCTCCCCCTCTTAGGGGTAAAATCCATATGAAAAAGATGTTTTCGACATTTCGGTGGTGGGAGCTAAACCCACGCGACTCGCAAAAAGTCGGCAGCGACAGCGAGCCGTCGTGAGGGCGTTTACAACCGAAAAGGTGAGCCGAGCGCTCTCTTTTTGCAGAAATGCAGACAGTTAAATCCAACTATTTTGTTTTTTGTATACAACAAATAGACCTACCGCATCTTTCTGAATCCCTTGGCAGAAAAATAGTGTAAATTTAATAAACACTTCGATTCTTTATGCTGCA
>UQSG01000034.1 GCA_900543695.1 uncultured Clostridium sp.
GTTGCCAAGCGATATTTTTTAGCCACAAGTGTTACAAAAAAGCTTGACCACAACACATCTATAGAGAAATTTACAAGCCGATTGGCCACAAAACGGTTTTTGTCTACCCGCACCATATCGTCATAAAGCGCTTGAAATGCATATTGACGGTTTATACCTCCGGTCAATTCCACCACCTTATCTGCCACCTCATCAAAGGTGCATTCGTCTTTGTCTTTTATGTACTGCTTCAGCAGCATTACGGCATCCAACTCAGATTTTTCCTTTGTAAGAATTTTCCCGTTCAGATGATATTTGCCGGACAGCACTTTTTTATATATTGCATTATATATTGCGGTCTGTGTAAGCTCGTAGTTTTCTTCTTCAATACTGCCCAGAGGAACGTCGCAAAGTGAAGCAAAACCGTTCTCCTCACAGATCTCGTCCACAAAGTCGAGAATATCTTCTTCCTCGTCTTTTGTGATACGGAAACGGTCGATAAACAAATATTCTCCCTCGGAGGACAATACAAAAAGGTCATTTCCCGATATTACACGCCAGATATTTCCTATCGGTATGTACGGCAGACGATCACTCAGTCTGTATACGCTTTCCACCGGATGCGCTCCCCAAATTCGCTTTAACTCATCGGTGACGGCATCCTTTTCGGAACATCTGCTACCTTTGACCATGAACTTCTTGGAGAAGGAACACCCTGAGATATTGTACTGAAGATACTCCTTGAGCATATCGGGGGAGGTAATAACATGGGACTCCATCCATTCCTGCTTGTTTTCAAACAGGCTTTCATAATAAATAACAACTGCACCAGAGAATAAAATATCGTCAACGATGCGCTGAAGCTCCTGTAGCATATCGTCATTTTTGCAGTAAACCTTGTCGTCGATAACGGTGCCAGAAGACAGGATAGAAGTTTTCAAAGCTTCATCTTCTTCTGGGAGTGTGATTCCCATCTCATCCGCAAACTGACGGAAGCGCATGAGTTCCCTTATAGAATCATACTTGAATCCGTACTCATAGTGCTGTTTCAGCACGGCGACTATTTCACTGTTTGCTTCTGCCGGAGCAGTGATTTGATTGTCATGTCTTTTTCCGAGAGATGCAGCAGCTTTTTCTGGAATATCAGCACCTATGAATTCCAGTAGCTTGTTAATAGCAGCGCTGAAACGATTATGCTGGTTATCATTATAGCTAATGAAATCAGAATCACTATACAATTCGGATGCTGTTGCGATAATCTTTTCTTTATCTTCATTGAATAACGAGTAGGATAAATACCCATTGTCAATGGCATAACGCTCCGCACTTCTGATTGAGGAAACATAAGAGACGCAAGTTTTGTCTGCAAGCTTGGCAGTATTCTGTAAATAGGCAAGAAATTCGGCCTCGCAAGCAGCCGAGGTAGGGGCATTTACCAACATCGAATGTTTAGATGCTGTCGTCCCGGCTTCCTGTTCCGTCAAAGTGGCAAAAGTGCTCATCGACTTTGCAGAGGGTTCAATCACAAGCATATCTGAATCAGTCGCTTGATCTGCCTTTTTTGAAAGCTGTGAGCAATATTGCATATAAGTTTGAAAATCATCGTTTATATTTTTGATGAGTTTTCTGTTCTTAATTTGGAAGATTTTATTCTTTCCAGCAGCCTCATAAATAGTTGTCAACATTGCCGTATCTGTAATATCAAATATCGAGCCTGATATCAACTTAAAGACAACAGCGAAATGTTCCATCTTCAGGATATTTTTCTCTATCCACTTGCATCTCTGGGCGGGAAGAACAGATGCAGCCCACACCAAAAAAGCTTCTTTGTTATTTTGCTTGGCTGCAACCATTCTTTTCGCCTCCTCAAGTATGTCAAAATATCTTCCTGTATCTGTGCGGTAGAGTTCTACCACTTCCTTAAATAGTCTCGTTGCTGGGACATAAACATTTTCGCCTTTGTACGCAGAATCCATACTCTGCATCTGATAAGAGATACCATTCTCGTTTCTATAAACTTCATCAATCACTTTTCCGCGATTGATAGCCATGTTGCGTAATTGTTCCGAAACACGTTTGATAATTTGTATCCTTGGCTGACACTTTTGCTGAGTCTCAAGATATCCATCAAGTAGGATTGCGGCTTCATATATATCCCACTTCGGTTGTTTTTTACCAATATTCATTTCATTCTTCAACACATGATTATCCATATCATCTTTCCTAAGAGTATTGATGAATCTATTCTTGGCTAATACTATTTTTCGAACATGGAATGTCTCATCAAAGTTAAAACCAAATTTCATAGGGCATCATGTTTCGCTTTCGATAATAGAGAATAAGTGCCTGATGTTTTACGTTAAATGCGAATAATAGCTGATATGCTTGATAAAACCTCATATCATCCAGATCGGCACAATCAGATTGTCTCTATCAAACGCTCCGAACTGCTCCGCCATGCAGAGGACAGCGCCGGTGCCGAGCTGGAGGGGACTCCTATCCATCACGCTAAAAACACGGGTCAGACGCTTATCGGGCGTAGCGGTCTTTTTGATCTCCAATGGACAGAGCTTCCCATCGCCTTCCAGAATGACGTCGATCTCTTTAGCATCTCGGTCGCGGTAGAAGTAGAGATACGGTTCCAATCCCGCATTCTGATAGCTTTTCATGATTTCCGACACGGTGAAGTTTTCCAGCAGTGCGCCACTCATGGCGCCGCTTTCGGCCACCTCCGGAGAGGACCATCGGGTCAGATAACAAACCAAACCGGTATCATAGAAATACACTTTCGGCGTCTTGATGGTACGTTTGAGGACGTTATTGGAATAGGGGTGTAGCAGGAAGATGATCCCCAACGTTTCCAAAATGTTGACCCAGTTCTTCGCCGTAGGCATATCAATATCCGCATCATCAGCCAGTGCTTTGTAGTTTAGAAGTTGCGAGCAGCGGGCAGCAACAGCTGTGACGAAACGATTGAATTTCAGCGCATCCACACTGCCGGAAAGTTCACGGACATCCCGCTCCACATAAGTGGAAAGATAAGACGAATAGAAAATATTTCGGTCAGGCGACTGTCCGCTGATGAGCCCCGGCATGGAGCCAAGCCACAGGCGGGCGAACAGCTCCGGCGTGGTTACGGGCTGAAATTGATCGCGCTCTGCTAGCAATCGATCCATATCTGTCGTAAAGGGCACGCAGGGAGCGCCGATGATTTCCCGCTGCGACATGGGGGACATGTGCAGAAGTGCCACACGGCCTGCTAAGGATTCTTGCACGCCCCGCATGAGGCGGAAAATCTGCGAGCCGGTCATCCAGAAATCGCCGGGATTGTGATATTCATCGATATGGATTTTGATATAGGTAAACAGCTCCGGAGCATATTGCACCTCATCGATAAGTACCGGCGGCTTATGAAGCTGTAAAAACAATGCCGGGTCATTTTTGGCCATGTCGCGTACCGTCAGATCATCAAGGGTCACATATTCACGGCCGATGTTTTCTTTCTGAGCCAGAGAGCGCAGCATGGTTGTTTTGCCTGCCTGCCGCGGACCGGTCAAGAGAATAGCTGAGTAAGACTGGCTCAGTTTTAAGATTTGTTCTTCTATATGTCGGCTGATATATTTCATTTGTATCACCTATCCATATAATTCGGCTAATTTTAACTACGCTATTATTATAGCCGAAATCGAGGAGTCTGTCAACAAATTTTCGGCAGATTTTATTGTTTTTGAAAATCTGCCGAAAAAGCCAAGTGGCATTTTGTCCGTCGCCCTTTTTCTTTGTCTACTGCGGTGCAAATTTTGACTTGAATCAGAGGTTGTTCAGAGTTATAATAACCGTATAAAAAGCGATCGCCTCTCGCGTGCGAGCGAGAGGCGTGTAGTGCGTATTATTCTGCAAAAAATCCTGCTGACCACACAAAAGACCACCTACTGTTTCGAAGCACTCGGAAACAGTGGACTGGGGAGCGCCGAAGAGCGCGGTTTTCCGAGCGGAAAGGGGCGGAAAAAGTTATTTTTAGCGGAAATTGCCCTTACAGGTCCGTTTGGGATGTTGAGGCCGCGGGTTCGAGTCTCGCCACTCCGATTCATACGACTCTCACACACGAAAATAATCTGAACAGTCTCTTACTTGGAGAATCGTTCGGATTATTTGTTATATTTTCCCAATTTTAACAGCAAGAGTGGTATCGGCGTTCACATCGATGAAAAAGACACATTTTTACGATATAATAAACTCAGCGAAACGTTTAGATCACTCATTTTTAAGTTGCTTCAGTTGTCGTGCTGTAAGTGATATAATTAAATTACGGTATCGCTATGAGCTATTAACGGAGGTGCGATTATGGCAATGACCATGGGGCAAATTATAAAAAAACTACGCAAGGGGCGAGGATTTACACAAGAAGAGCTTGCTGAACGATTAGGTGTTACGTATCAAGCAATCTCAAAATGGGAAAACGATTCCGGAATGCCGGACATTTCGCAGATCGTGCCATTAGCAACAATATTTGATGTAAGTACAGATTTTCTGTTCGGACTAGACCACACATCTGAAGCCGAAGATGCACTCAAAATAGTTTCCATTGCAAACAGCATACAAGAATATGGCAAGCTCGACACATATCTAAAGGCATACGATGTTTTGCTGGACGGCCTGAAAAAATATCCCGATAATTACATTATTACATATAATTGTATGAACTTGGGTTTTTCTCTTTCGTTGCCGGATAACGGATGGATATATGCTGAAGAACGTGCCGAATCAATCATTCCCGAAACAATTAGACAGGCGAATTTTATAATTAAAAATTCAAAGAATATCTCGGATATTTTGTGGGCGCGACAGAATTTAGTTTTCTTATATAGTGCAAATAAGAAATTTGACTTGGCCACAGCAGAAGCACGCAACTTTCCCGTTCGAACAGATCTTACACTCTATTCCACTATGGCGGCCGTGAATGAATATATGGGCAACCACGAGCGTGAAGCTGCTTATTTATGCAGCGATATTGATTATTCGCTCCAGGCTTTTGAAAACAATGTTGCTCGTTTAGGCAAAGCATACTACAACAATGGGAATTACACGGATGCCATTGACGTTTATGAAAGATTTTTTGCTGTTATGAAAGCCATCTTCAATGATGAATGTCCTCCACCGTATCACGACTTTGATTCCGGGGATTGTTATTTACTGCTTGCCGAATCGTATCTTGCTGTTGGTGAAGAAAATCAAGCAATGGATGCGGTCGAAAACGCTGTTATGTATTATATTGATCTATTAAACAAAGAAACGGACGATGAAAATTGCTGCCCTATTGTTGTTCGCTCTCCGATTATAAAAAAACGTGAGTTTAAGCAGCGAATTCGCAGGGACATCATAAAAAAGAAGCTGCAAAATAAATTATCCGATAAGTCTATTGAGAAACTTAATCAAAATATTCGTTTTATTGAACTTCTTGACCTAGTGAACAACATCTCAGAATAATTTTATTCCCAATCTCTTTCGGCCTATCAACAGCCATTTTCGCATCTAAATGGTACCTGCTTTTTTGAAGCCGCCTGCTTCTTCATTCAGTTCTTCCAATAGGATTGATAGGTGCTCGCGGAAAAGATTTTTTCTGCGTCCGTCCCGTTCTCCTTCGCTTCCGTTTTGCTTTCGCCAAAGGCTTGCATACCGATCAGGTGCTCATACGCCTGCTGGTGCAGTTTTTAGGAATAGGATCTTACTCAAGATGTCCGGCTCTGCACTGTCCCTTTCCTTCCATATCCGGATGAATGAGCGGTGCGCTCTCACATACCCTTTGCGTTCCGCTTTGCCCATTCCTCCTTTCCCTGTCGTACTAATGACTCCTACTGATTCAGCCCTTCACCGAAAAAAAGACTTCCGGCTACTATGGCCTCTGCTGACTTCTGTGCGTTCAGCGTTATCTCTCAATAACGGTTACTCCTTTCGGAGCGTTCCGCACAGACCTCCCTGGGTACCACACGTTTCTTTCCCTCCATCCATCTGTCGCATTTACTGCACATGATTCCGTGCAGCTATCGGGCTTTATCTTGTATGGCAGACTTACCCTCATGTACAGCCTTCTATGCGGTTTCTATTCGTCAGACCAGAGGTTTGCCCGTGGGGCAGTAGATTCCCCACATCCGGCTTCCTTCAGATTCCACCTCACGGTGGACACCCTTGCCTTCGGCTATATCCTTCCCTCTGCCGGGTGGATTTGGGGACTTGCACCCTTTAGAAACGTGTGCCGCCAGGCGCACCACCACCATATAACGGTTTACCCGTTCATAAATAAACGGGTAAACCGTTATTTTTTGTCTCCCTGATACCGCGTCAAAATTCGGTGCAAATCCAGTGACCGGCTCCGGGATTTTTTCGTACCAGTTTCCTCTTACTGGCGTTTTGCATTTCTCAAACCACCCTATCAGGTGCAAAACATGACCGGATGGCCTGAATATATTCTGCAAAAACATCAAAGGTATCAAGAAAATTTTCCCTTCTGATTCTGCAGCGATTCCGCAAATTTTTTCTAATATAAAATTCACAAAAATAAAAAATCGTATCAAATTTCTGTGGACAAAATTTGCCAAACAGGGTATAATATAGTTAAGATTTTAGATAGTATTAAAGAAGGTGATTCCGATGTTTCATAAACTAAGCACCTCTAAGAAATCCCAATTTTGTTTTCTCTGTATATTTTTTGGAGGTGTTCTCTTAATTATGTCTGGATGTACAAAAAAGATCGATCAACCTACACCACTCGAGTCGCTTGAAACGAAAAAGCCATTTTCTCTATCGGTTAAATGCGAAAACACAGTTATAAAATCAGGTGAAACCTTGGATATCTTTTGTAGCCTAAAAAATAATTCTTCTATGGCTTATCGCATTAATCAAGAGATAGAACTTATAAATTTCAAAATTGACGGAGAGGTTACACCTTATATTTCTGTGGCGAAAAAAAATACCATTATGGGAAACTCTGAAATTTCTCGTACCATTAGTATTCAAGTGAACGAATTGGGCACACATGATATAACTATTTTCTCAAATTTCGACGTTATCGACGAAGATGACCACATACTTAATAATTACTGTATCGAGGTTCCTATTACAGTTACCGTAGAATAAAGGATGTTTCTTATGAAAGTTAAGCGTAGATTTATTTCTCTTCTTTGTGCAATCGTTTTGATAGTAACAGGCACGTCTTTCTCTGCCGGAGCCTTTTCGGATTTTACTGTTGGTATAACTCACAAGAAATAAAAGACTATTTGGAAAATAGTGTACCTTTCTATCAAAACGGAATGGTTGAGCTTATTGCAGATGAAGAAGGTTCTCTTGCAACTCCTACTAAATCAGCATATCCTGGTAATTATATTTCTCATTCAGGAGGAACCGGAACAATAGGATTCAATGCATATTACAATGGAAAATGGGGTGTCGTAACCAATGGCCATATAGCTCCTTCCGGTAAATCTATGAGTTGTGCAGACGGTACATTAGGAACTCCTACTTTTTCATATATAGGTGGCAAAGTAGACGTTGCATTTATTCCATATCCGAGCGGATGGACTCCTACCTCTGCACTGAAACAACCAAACGCTGAAATTATATATCGTGAAGCAACCGACAGTGAAATGATTGAAGGTGGCCTTGTTACTAAATATGGAAACACAACAGGAAAAACAAGGAATGGACGTATACTGAGTACCAGTGTAGATGTAGCTTGTAATTATGGTGGCAGTATCGGCGTTAAAACGATTAAAGATTGCTTTTCCTATACTAATGCTACTGAAAAAGGTGACAGTGGCGGTCCTGTGGGCCGGGGAAAGGTAAGAGAAGTTTTCAGACTGTTAGGAATTAACTTTGCCAAAGGTTCTGACTGTGGTTTTGGAATAAAATTATCTAATATTAAAAGCGCATATCCTATGACGGTAAAAACCGGATATTAAATTTTTCACAAAATAAAGGGGCTGTAAAAAAACAGCACTAAAAGGAACCACGGTCATCAAAAAGGACGAACCGGAATAGCGGCAGGGCGCCGGAGATTCCCTTCCGGGTGTTCCGGTATCCCCTGCCGCTGTTATTTTACAGCGAGCGGATCGCTTATTTCAGTACGGTGCTTTCAATGCCAAGAAGCGTATTGGCCAGAACGATTTCTTTTGAATGGTCGCCGTAAACCAGCGCCCAGTGACGTCCCTCATACACCTCGGCCAGCTCCTTCACATCGCCGTCTATTTCAAGCTCAAGCTGAGTACGGCAGGACGCAAAGCCGGTATTCCTTACGATTTTGCCGGTCAGAACGACCATGCGATCCAATTTGTCGTGAGAAATACCCGTAACCGTGACCGTCTCGCCTTCCTTTCGAAGCACCTGAACGCCGCAGCCAAGATTTGGAAGCTCAAAATAATTATAAAGATTCAGGGGATCCTTAGCGTCCTTCTGACTGTACGAATATACCGTAGGCGAGGAACAGTGCGATACGAATAATTTATTATCTTCAGGGAATAAGTACGGATTCAGCATAAAGCACGGACATCCCGAGGCGTAGCTTGTGATCATCATATCGACCATCGTTGTTACATCTGCCTCGCAGGTCGCAACGATTCCCGCATCGTTC
Source organism: uncultured Clostridium sp. (assembly GCA_900543695.1). GTDB lineage: Bacteria > Bacillota > Clostridia > UBA1212 > UBA1255 > Egerieisoma. Next base: position 8,603 of record UQSG01000034.1, read on the forward strand.
AGCTTGGAAAGCGCATAACATGCGGTTGCCTCAATTCCAGTATGAATCATTGAATATAAACAATTGATGGTCATTGCATCGGCGCCGGTTTCTTCTATTAGTTCTTTCAGAACATAATATAATTTTTCGGCATTTTTAGGATTTCTTTCAGGATGGGAGCGATCGGCCGCCGCGTCCCTCTGCATGCTCCCCTTTTCATAAGCGCCGTTCCAGTTTTCAAACAGCTGCATGAATTTCTCAGAGCTTATATGCTTCCACGTGACACCGAACTTTTGCTGGATCGCTTTAATCATTGCGTATCCCCAATTCCAGGAATGGTAGGGCTCATACATGACTTCGCCGACGCAAAGCGCCGTAGTATTTGCAATGCGGAATCGAACCTGATAAGCCTTTAAGAGGGCGCGCAGCTCCTCGGCATTCTTAACGACGTGAACGTCTTCGGATATTTTCAGGTATTCTGAAAGCTTTCTGTTGTCACGTACAAAGTACGGATAAAACACGGCGCCATAGGACCAGGCCTCACAATACGGGCGCGGCGCGATCAGGATGGGGCGGTTTTTAGAGGAAAGCGCCGCCAAAAAGAGATCCGTAATGCCTCCGAACGGATAAACGATATATACGTCGGCATCCTCCAGATCCAGAACGTTTCCCTCTGAGAGGACCGCATCCGTAAAAATGGTTTCACAGCCTGCCGGAATAACTGCTTCAAAATTTTTCCGAATTTCTGCCTTATCGGATTCTGAGAGCGGACGGTTTGTTTCTGTGCATCTGGTCAGATCTCCATCGAAGCGCGCGTTTACCGCCGCCGTGTCGGCCGTCGTGTTTCCGAAAATCAGTCCGGCAATTTTCATATTTCTCATGTTATTATCAACGCCTTTCTAAAAAATGTATTTCTTATTATAAAAAAAAGAGCGGAAATTCCAATAGGGAATTCTGCTCTTTTTATAGGAAAGTTTTGTCATTTCTTCTGCGGTAGGAGCCGGGCGTGGTTCCTACATGCTTTTTGAAAATCTCGTAAAATGTTTTCATGTCGCGAAAGCCCGCTTCGCCCGCCGCCGCTTTGACGCTCAGCTCGGTCGTATCCAGAAGACGGCAAACCTTCTGCACACGTTTCCGCTGAATAAAGTGCGTCAGCGTTTCCCGGGTATGTTTTTTAAACAGCTTGCTCAGATAAGACGGGCTTAAATACACATTGGAAGCCAGCTCCTGCAAATGCAGGGGCTTTTCACAATGGGCTCCGATATATGCGATTGTCCGTTCTACTGCGTCTGCGCCGTTTTCCGCAGGGTATTCTGAAAAAGCCTGTTCTTCCTGCTCCTTTCGAAAGGCATGAATCAAAAGCAGCGTAAGACATGCCCTTACGGCAGCTTCATAGCCTTTTGCTTTACGATTATATTCCCCATACATCTGCAGGAGAAATTGCTGAAGACAGGCGCCGGTTCCTCCGGACAGACGGAGATATCCTGGGTTTTCCCCGTTTACAGACAAAAAGCTTTTAAAAAAAATCCGGTAAAACGCGCCGAGAAAATCGTCCCCGCAGCCCGCCAGCGCGTCATCCAGAAATTCCGCCCGGAAAATGCAGTTGATGACGCCGAGCTTATTTTTCCCGCCGGACGTCAGAAAGCCGTGTACGATATTGGCATTCATAATAAACAGATCACCCTGCTGTGTCTGCTGCTTCTGGTTCCCAAGAATATGAATTCCCGATCCGTTTTCAATGTAGGCAATTTCGATAAAATCATGCGTATGCAGGCAAACCTGACTGACCTCCGTGCGGTGGATATTAAAAGGCTCTTCGCCAGAGAAATAAGCTTTTGATTCACAAACGGGATATTTCATATTTGATCTCCTGATCTTATGGTTTTCCGATTTTATCACAAAAGCAATTTAGAAGTCAATGCGGCGCAAATATAAAAACAGTAAGATGCTTGCTTTTCCGTTTCGTCGAACCAGAGCACCGCCCTCTGTCTCAGCTCGTCGGCAGCCGGATGTTTAAAGGATTTCGATAACCGCCGCACTCATATCGTCTCTGCCGTCTTCTTCCGCAAAGCCGGAAGCTTTTTTCAGAATTTCATCGGCGGCCTTATGACAGCGCTTTTCCTCTCCGGCATACTTCCGGACCACCGAGGCGATGTATTCATAGAAAACCTTCTGATTGACGCCGCCGCTTTGAAAGGCGTCGTATACGCCGTCCGTATAAAGTACGATGCAGTCACCAGGAGAAATCTCGCATTCCGTCATTTTGCAGTATAGCTCGTTCAAATCAGACGTGACTCCCGCAGGAGGCTGATTGATTTCGATAACCCTGCAGCTTTCCGGTCCTACGACAACGGCCGGCATGGCTCCCATTTTTACAAAAGCGGCACGTTTTTTATGACGGTCTATACAGCAGATATCCATTGAAGCCGTCATAACATCCGCAGATCCTGACGTAAGCATCATATTTACCATGGAGACGGCGGATGAGGTATCAATTCCGCTTTTAATATATAATTCCATCAATCGGATAACCGCCCCGCTTTGCTCTGAAGCACGCCGCCCTGTCCCCATGCCATCGCTGAGCACAAGAAAGCTCCTGCCGTCCGGAAGCTCCAAAAAGCAATACGAATCCCCGGAAAGCTGCTTGCCGGGTGCTGGGAGGCAAAGCGTTTCCGAACGGACCTTAACCTGCGGACGCACGACAAAATGCAGCTCCCGCATGGAATTTTTGCGTTCCCCTGCATGTGCGGAAAAAAGCTGCATCCGCTGTCCCGTTTCTTTAGAGAGGATTCGGAGCATTTCGTTTATTTTTTCTTTGTCATAGTTTTTATGCGTATAAAGCGTTACCTCCGGCATATCATATCGGTTTTTGACGACGAGCGCATCGTAAACATAAATTTCACGGCGTTTAAGTGCGCTGATGATTCTTTTCTCGCAGTCAAAATCATAATTTGTTGCAAGCTTAATTTCATCTGCAATGCGGGAGGACATTTTTCCCATTTCTCCAAGCTGCTTTACGATCAGGCTCCGGCATTCCGCAATTTTGGCGCTGCAGATTTTTTCCGTCCTTTGAATTTCTATCGAGATTCGGATCTCGTCGATGACCTCCTGCGGCTTGATGCAGAATTTGCCAAGCACCGCCATAACGCCCGGATTTTTATCTCCCTCCTTCTCGATGATACGTCTGCATTCGCGAAGGGCCTTTTCCCGGAGCCGGTATTCTCGCTTCCAGCAGTTTCCATTCATTTGACAATTGGCGCAGACCTTGTTAAACACGCGGATTACGCATGGATCTTCTTTGCTTTTTTCAGCCCCTGCAGCAGTAATATCGATAAATTCAGAGGACATTTCCGTAAGCGTATCTGAATAAAAAGATGCTTTTCTAATTGCCGCATTCCGTACCTTTCCGGCATAATCAAGACGCACTGGGAGTTCCTCCGCCGCCTTCCCGGTTCTCCGCTTTGCGGAGGCCTCTTCAAGAAACGGAATCCGTACAAGGTTTAAAAGCCTTTTGGGCAAAAGAATGAAAATAATTGCGGAAAACCCCGTTTCATACATTCCATATATGATTTCTTTTGTACCGCCAAGCATGGCGGCAAGAATGACGTTTCCCACAACGAACGCAGCTACAACACCAGCCTTGCCAAGCTTATTCAGCAGGCCGGCAAGAAATCCGCAGAATGCGTACAGACAGATGGTCACTGCGGAGGAATGATTCGTAATAATCCCGATCATGATCCCTGCGGCAGCGCCGGTGCCGATGCCGCCGCGCAGGCTGAAAACCATAATGATGCAAATGCTGATCACATTGCGGATCGAAAGACCAAACAAATTCAGCGCGGGCAGGCCCATCAGTGCGACGATTGCCATAATCGCCGCGCACGCCAGCTCCTCTTGATTCATTTTATACGCTGTCGTATTATTTTCCGCAAAATCGGATGCCGATTGCTCGCCAATTCGATAAACAAAAAACATAATAAACGATACTGCGGCCTGCAAAACGAGATTTACGACATCCATCAAAGTGCATTCCGTAGCGGCAAGCACAATGACGGCGGGAACCGTTCCGGAAAAGACAAGAGCGGTCGCGCATTTCAGAACGAACGGAGCGTCACCCCTGTCATACGTTCTGAGAAAATAAAAGGAAACGGTAAACAGCAGGATTGTCAGCGACGCAATCACCGCCTGCTGCCACACGCCTGTAAGCAGCGTACCGATCAGACATGCTGCCGCATATAATATGACATTGATCACTCCGGAGCTCATGTCGTAAGCCATGAGGGCAACAGCAAAAGCCGCAGTGCCGAACGGCGCGATTCCCGCTACTGACGCGCGCGCCGCAAGCAATATATATACCGAATAAAGTACGCTTTTTTTATTAATGACACCCATATGCCGATTCCACCTGCCGTCAGCTTTATCTTCTGTAGAAATTATTTACCGTTTCATCATAAGATATCCGCAGCGACGAACAATGGCGAAATGTGTAGCAGGGCAATTTATTTTACAAAAAAACAAACGGGGAACGGGAGGCTTCCGATTGCTCTGCCGGAAGCGCCATTGCGGCAAGACGCTGCGCGAAAGCACGGACGCCGCAGATTTCCGTAAAATAGTGACCGGCGCCAAGCGTGATGAAGCGTTCCTCCGTCAGAGCCACCGCTTCTGCGTGCTTGATTTCCCCCGTCAGCAGCAAATCAATTTTATGCGCATAAATCCAGTCTGTTTCCCGGTCAAAAGCGCCGCAGGATACGCCCACCCTTTCTACGAGAAAGTCCTGCTCGCACGCTTTGGGAATAATCGCCTGTAAGGAGGACACTCCCAGGCGTTCCTTCAGATCCGCCGCAAATTCCTCCAGAGGGACGAGTCCGGACAGTTTTCCATACCGGTGCCTTCCCGTATCATCCTTTTTTACGGACAGAAGTCCCGCACACTGCGCAAGCACATCATTGATGCCGCCCTCCGCAAAGTCTAAATTCGTATGCGCCGCGTACACGGCAATTCCCTCCCGGATCGCAGCGCAAAGCGCCGGCTCCGTGTCCTCCGTGACTGCAGAAAGCGGATGAAAAATCAGAGGATGGTGCGAGACAATCATATTGCAGCCCTTTTTGACGGCTTCTGCTATCACGGCGCTCGTTACATCTAAACAAACAAGGATTTTGGAAACCTCCGTTTCCCGGCTGCCCGTTTTGAGCCCAGGGACGTCCCAATCCGCAGCAAGCGCGATCGGTGCGATTTCCCGTTCGATCAATTCAATAATATCTTTTACCTTCACAATCTGATCCTCCGCTTTTTATAATCCGGTCAAGCTCTTTGAGGAGCCGTTCGTATGCGTCCGTTTTCTCCGTGTACGCGCGGTCAAGCTGCCGTTTTTGCGCAAGCCCCGCAAGCACGTTGGAATATTTTCGATATAAAGCTTCATAATAGATGCGGTCGCTTTCCTTCAGCCTGCCGCACATGATTTTTCCCGTATAGCATTCGGTTTCCGTATAGGGCTGAGGCTCCCCCGTAAAACGTCCCAAAATTCCGACGTATACATGCAGGCCGTCTTTTACTGCGCGCTCCTCCTCAATCGAAAAAGAATGCTCCCATAAAAACTGCCGGAGCTCCGGCTCCGCCGTATTGGGCTGAAGCAGGAATAAGGGATTTCCCGGGAAATCCTTGTCGTTTTCACGCGAGGCCAGCCAATCGGCAAGAATTTTGCGGATCGTGAAGCCGCCCATTCCGGCGATTACGATGACGTCGCAAGCCCGGTCCCGATAGCCGTCCAGCCCGGAACACAGCAGCGTTTCGATCCGGTCCTCTAAGCCGTATGCGGCAATGTTGTTCCTTGCTGTCTGCAAAGGCCCTTCTCGAAGGTCAGAGGCGACGGCAGAGCCGCATTTGCCCGTTTGTATGCAATAAATCGGCAAATATCCGTGATCGGTGCCGACGTCTCCCATCCGAGCGCATTCCGGTATCATGTCATACAGCGTCTTCAGGCGCAGATTGATTTGATTGAACGTATTCTTTGACATACTCAACAAATTCTCCGGCAAGATCCTCGGAAACGATTTTTTTTCTGACTTTGCCCCGCTCGAACAGCAGCGCCTCTCCATTGCCGCCGGCAATGCCGATATCGGCATTTGAAGCTTCTCCCGGCCCGTTCACCGCACATCCCATCACTGCGACATGAATTGGTCTCTGGAAAAATTTTTCTTTTTCAAGTGTCAGCAGGCGCTGCTCTACTTGTGCTGCAATTTCCACCAGGTTGATTTTGCAGCGTCCGCAGGATGGACAGGAGACAAAGCGGAGCATTCTGCCGCCGCCGAGGTTCAAAGCATGCAGAAGCTCTCTGCCGACGCGGACCTCCTCGCAGGGATCCCCTGTAAGCGATATGCGGATCGTATCTCCGATTCCGGAAAGCAAAACTGCGCCGATGCCCGCGCAGGACTTAACGGTTCCGGAAAACGGTGTTCCCGCTTCCGTAACGCCTACATGCAGAGGATAATTTCTGAGCTCTGCCATTTTTCGGTACGCTTCTGCCGTTACCGAAACGTCGGAGGATTTCAGAGAAACTGCAATGTCAGTAAAATCCAATTCTTCCAGTATGCGGATATGATTCATTGCACTTTCGACGATTGCTTCCGCGTTCGGACGCGCTCCGTATTTTAACACGAGCGATTTTTCCAGAGAACCGCCATTCACACCGATGCGAATCGGCACGCCGCGTTCCTTTGCGGCGCGCACAACAGCCGCCGTTTTTTCTCGTGTGCCAATATTCCCGGGATTAATCCGGATTTTGTCCGCCCCGTTTTCAAGACAGGTAAGCGCAAGGCGGTAATCAAAATGGATATCCGCAACCAGAGGAATATGAATCGCTTTTTTAATGGCCCGAACGGCCGATGCAGCCTCCGCATCGGGAACCGCCACGCGTACGATATCGCAGCCGGCCTCCTCCAGACGCAAAATTTGCCGGACCGTCGCTTCGATATCCCGCGTATCCGTATTTGTCATGGACTGCACCGAAATGGGGCTTCCCCCGCCCATCTGCACGCTTCCGATATTAATTTTCCGTGTTTCGTTTCTGCGGTAATACATCTTGAGCTCCGCTTCCTAGCTTCGGATAATACGCAAAATATCGTTCCCGGCGACAAAAATGGAGAAAAGAATCAGCAGAGCAAGAAAAATCAGTGAAACTACCGCTTCTTTCTCCGGGGGCACTTTCTTTCCTCGCCGGATCAGCTCAATGATAATAAAGATCAGCTTTCCTCCGTCCAGCCCGGGGATCGGGAGAATATTGAAGGCTGCCAGGTTCGCGCTGATCAGAGCCGCCATCTCAAATAATGCCGTAATCCGTGTCCCGACGCCTACCTCAGACGTCACAACGTCGTCCACGATCGTCGTCAGGCCGATGGGACCGGACATGGCGTCCATGCCGAGCCTCCCCGTAATCAGCCATTTCAAAGAATTAAAAACGGATTTTACAAGCGATACGTTATAAACAACCGCGTTTCCGATTGCTTCGAACAAATTTCCGCGTTTGGCGCTGAAGCTGAAGCCGTACTGGTATGGGTCAAATGAGGCGAGCTGGCTCTGGACAGACGCTTCTGTGTACAAATCGTCTCTGGAGCTTAATACCGTTCCGTTTGCATCGTACTCCGTTTGAATGCAGACATATCGATCCGGGTTCTGCTCCGTTCCCTTTTTAAATTCATATTGTATTTTCGAACCATCCGACTGCGCCAGCTCGGCGATCAGCAGATTTTCGCCCCACGAGGCCTGATATGTCCCCGTTAACGTTTTGGCTTTTCCGTCGATCCGATAGATCTGAATTTCCGAGCGCTTTCCGGTCTCGTCGATGTTCCGTACAAGCTTATATTTTTCTTTTTCTCCGGATGCCTTTTTAACTGTAAATTCACTGTCACCAGAGCCCTCCGCATATTTTACAAGATTAAAATCAAGCGGATTAAAAACGCTGTAATCATTATATTCCGTAATACTGTCTCCCGGTTCGAGGCCGATCATCGATATGGGCAGATGTTCGGCGACCACACTGACCTTGCGCGTCTCATATCCGTAAATCATGAAAATTACGGTGATGACTGCAATGGCAAGGATGATATTCATAAAAACGCCGGCCAGCAGGATAATGGTTCTCTGCCACCACGGCTTATTGCAGAATGCGCCGTCGGTATCTTCTGTAGTTTCCTCCCCTTCCATTGCACAATAACCGCCAAGAGGAAGGCAGCGGATCGTAAATACCGTTCCGGTCTTTTTCCCGACGCGCTGAAACAGCTTCGGCCCCATAAATATGGAAAACTCGTTTACTTTTACGCCGAAAATCCTCGCCGCGATATAATGCCCCCACTCGTGTACAATAACGAGAAGCGTCAAGATCAAAAGCATAATCAGAATACTCAAAGCGATGGTCATATCATACCTCCTACTGCAGCTCTGGCCCACCTGTCGGCTTCAACGATTTCTTCCAGCGACGGGTTTTCCCTAAAGGGACACTCGCCGGAATTCAGATGGCGGTCCATCACCCTGGATATATTATACTGTATCTCATTAAATTTAATATGTCTTTTCAGAAAAAAACTTACCGCAGCTTCGTTTGCTCCGTTCATGACCGCAGGCATCGTGCCCCCGGTCTTTGCCGCGCGAAGTGCGATTTCCAAACAGGGAAACGCGTTTGTGTCCGGTTTTTCGAAAGTCAGACAGCCAAGCCTTGTCAGATCAAGCTCCTCTGCAGGGGATTCCGCCCGATACGGATATGTCAGCGCCAGCCGGATCGGCACTTTCATGTCCGGATTGCCGAGCTGCGCGAGAACGCTTCCATCACGATATAAAACCATTGAATGGATAATGCTCTGCGGATGCACGACTACGTCGATTTCTTCCGGCTTCACCTGAAACAGGTGCATTGCCTCAATGACCTCCAGGCCCTTGTTCATCAGCGTCGCAGAGTCTACCGTGATTTTGCTGCCCATGCTCCACGTCGGGTGTCTGAGCGTTTCTTCCGGAGTTACGTCCCAGAGGCTTTCAAACGACCTGCCGCGGAACGGCCCGCCGGACGCAGTGAGAAAAATTTTTCGAAGCGCGCTTCTGTCTCGCGGATCGTTCCCGTGCAGACACTGAAAAATCGCGGAATGCTCACTGTCTACGGGCAAAATCCTTACGCTGTGCGCCGCGGCTTCCCGCATGACAAGCTCGCCCGCCGCAACGAGCGTCTCTTTATTTGCAAGCGCAATATCTGTTCCGCGGCGGATCGCCGCCAGCGTAGGCCGCAATCCGACCATTCCTACAATCGCCGTTACAAGAAGCTCGGCGCCGCATTCGGCCACCTGCAGAAGGCCTTCCTCACCGTAAAAAATCTCCGGCTTCAGCTCGGGAGCCGTCCTTTTTAAAAGCTCCTCCAAACGCGCCGCGCCCTCCGCAGTCGCAACGCTGAGAAGCGGCACACGGAAACGGGCCGCCTGCCGTGCAATTCGCTCGACATTGTCTCCTGCGGCTAACGCCGCGATCTCGATATGAGGATTTGATTCCGTTTGCGCAGCTGCGTTCAGTTCCTCGACAACCTTCAGCGTCTGCGTTCCGATGGAACCGGTCGATCCCAAAATGGCAATTTTCATTTACGCTCCGGCACCACCTATTCCGCAAAACAGCAAATAATAGTATACCACCGGGATTGCAAATAAATAGCTGTCGATCCGATCAAGAATTCCGCCGTGCCCAGGGATAATTTTTCCGAAATCCTTAATACCGGCATAGCGCTTAATTGCAGAAGCCGTAAGATCCCCGATCTGTGACACAATACCGGTAATGGCTCCTATAATTGCATAATGATACAATGGCAGGCCGCGGTACGCCTCCGTGAACCAAAGCACGCTTCCGTAGATCATTAATACGGCAATGCTTCCGACAAAGCCGCCGACACACCCCGCAACCGTTTTATTCGGGCTGATTTCCTCGATCAGCTTTCGCTTGCCAAAGGCTCTTCCGATAAAATACGCAAAGGTATCGGTTGCAACGGCGCCGATCAGCGCCAGGAAAAATAAATATACGCCGCCCTCCAGATCCCGGAGCTTTACAAAATAACTGATCAGAAACAGAACATAAAATCCGCCGAACACGGTAATCGCGGCGTCCGCCGCGTTGTACGCCTCATGGCGGAATACAAGCAGCGCAAGAAGAATCAGCATCCCCAGCAGAAAAATCGGCGGAAAAAGATTTACCCGGCCAAACGCTTTTGCTTCAATCATGATCGACAAATAGGAATCTCCGTCAAAATACATCATCAGGGCAAGAAGTACAATGTAAAGAATCCCAAATAATTTGATCGGAGCGTAGCCTCTTTTGGAAAAAGCATTATAAAATTCAAAAATTCCGATTCCTCCGAATAGAAGAACCAATATGTCCAGGACGTATCCTCCGATCAGGATTGCCGCTACGGCAATCGCCGCTACGACGACGCCGGATATCACTCGTTGCTTCATCTTGTTATGATCCTCCGTATCTTCTCTGACGCTTCGTATACGCACGCAGCGCCGCAATCAGCCGTTCCTTTGAAAAATCAGGCCACCAGCCGCTGTCGAAGTAAAATTCTGTATACGCCATCTGCCAGAGAAGAAAGTTGCTGATCCGTTCCTCGCCGCTTGTCCGGATCAGCAAATCCGGATCCGGCGCATCCGCAGTATAAAGATATTTTTGAAACAGAGACTCGTTCACTTCTGCTTCGCTGATCTTTCCCTCTGAAATTTCGCGCGCAATCGCCTTCGCGCCTCGAAGGATCTCATCTCTGCCGCCGTAATTAATGGCAATCAGCGCCGTAAGCTCCGTGTTGTGCAGGGTTTCTTCCTCGATCCGCGCAATAGATTTCTGAAGCGAGGCAGATAGTCTTGAACGGTCTCCAATAATGAGGAAGCGAATTTTATCTTTGTTTTTTCCCATAATTTTATTGAAGTTTTTCAGCTGTGCCGCCAGAAGCGACATCAGTCCGTCGACCTCCGCTGCGCTGCGCTTCCAGTTTTCTGTAGAAAACGCGTAAAACGTCACGTAGCGGATTCCGAACTCCGCCGCGTCGGATAAAAGCTGACGGTAAGCATCCACGCCTTTCTTATGGCCGGAGACTGCTGGAAGACCGTGCTCCTTCGCCCATCTTCTGTTGCCGTCCGGTATGACAGCGATATGGCGAGGAATCTGAAGCACCTCGCCATGATATTCGATCAGCTCTTTACTGATCCGCCGAATCTCCTGCGTCATATTTCCATGAGCTCTTTTTCTTTTGCCGAGATTACTTTATCAATTTGGGCAATATGTTTATCCGTAATGTTCTGTATTTCCTTCTCGGCTTCTTTCTGTTCGTCTTCCGTAATTTCACTTTTCTTTTTTAAATTTTTAAAATGCTCCATCGCATCCCGACGGATATTGCGCGTAGCAATTTTCGCATCTTCTCCGTACTTTTTCACCTGTTTTGTCAGTGCGATCCTGCGTTCCTCCGTAAGCGGAGGAAAAACAAGCTTCAGGGTTTTGCCGTCGTTGTTTGGATTAATTCCGATATCCGATTTCTGAATTGCCTTTTCCGCGGCTTTCAGCACTGTCACATCCCAGGGCTGGAAGACCAGCATTCTCGCTTCCGGAACCGTGATATTCCCCACCTGATTGATCGGCGTCTCCGTACCGTAATATTCTACCGTTATTTTATCCAGAATTGCTGGATTTGCGCGTCCTGCCCGCACAGCGGCAAACTGCTCCTCCAGGACGGAAATCGTCCGGTCCATTTTCTCACTGAACTGTTTATAATCCTCTTTGTTAATCATATTTATCACTCCCGTTGCGAAATCATTGCTTCCAATATAACACAATTCTGCGGAAAGAGCAATTTAATTGTTTTTCTCGAAATCGCGCATGAACGCAATCAAAGCCGCAACGCCTTCCTCCGGCATCGCGTTATAAATAGAAGCACGCATTCCCCCGACGCTGCGGTGTCCCTTCAGATTGGAAAATCCAGCTTCGGCTGCTGCTTCGACAAACCGTTTGTCGAGCGCCTCATCTCCCGTAACAAACGGAATGTTCATAATCGAACGATCCTTTCCAGTTACCGTTGCGCGGAAAAGCTTCGAACTATCAAGATAATCATACAATGCCTTTGCCTTCCGTTCATTGATCTTTTCGATTTCCTTCACGCCGCCAAGTTCCTTCAGCCACTCCAGTACCAGCTTGCAGATGTAAATCGAATAGGTTGGCGGAGTATTATACAGAGAATCGTTTTTCGCATGAATATCATATCGGAGCATCGTCGGCGTCTCTTCTCTGTGCCGCCCGATCAGATCATCGCGTACGATCACTACAGTCAGTCCGGCGGGGCCAATATTTTTCTGAGCGCCGGCAAAAATAATCCCAAATTTTGAAACATCCGTTTCCTCTGAGAGAATTGCCGAAGAAAAATCGGCGACGATCGGCACGCTGCCTGTGTCCGGAATTTTTGTGTAGCGCGTCCCATAGATCGTGTTGTTCCAGCAGATATGCACATAATCCGCCTCCGGCGTGAAATCCTCGCGTTTGGTATCGGGAATATAAGTAAACGTGCGGTCAGCAGACGAGGCGACAACGTTTACCTTGCAGAATTTCTTTGCTTCCGCCTCCGCCTTGTTCGTCCACATTCCCGTTCCGATAATATCTACAATACCGGAGCCATTTCCAATATTCAGAGGAACTGCCGCAAACTGAGTGGAAGCACCGCCCTGCAGAAAAAGGACTTTATAATTTCCGGGAATTCCCATGAGTTCCCGGAGCAGCGACTCCGCGCCGTAAAGGATTTCTTCAAACGCCCTGGAGCGGTGGCTCATTTCCAGCACGGACATTCCCGTGCCATTGTAGTCCAGCATTTCACTCTGCGCCCTTCTCAAAACCGCTTCCGGTAAAACCGCCGGACCGGAAGAAAAATTATATACTCTTTTCATACTATGTTCTCCTTATCATTCAATGACCGTACCGATGTCCTCCCCGCATACTGCGCGCACCATATTGTACGGATCCCGGACGCCAAATACGTGAATTCTGACGCCATTGTCTTTGCACATGGAAGCCGCGGTAGAATCCATTACCTTCAGATCCTTCCGAAGAACGTCGGCATGCGTAAGACGGGAAAATTTCTGCGCATCAGGATATTTGACGGGATCCTTGTCATATACAGCGTCTACGTTCTTCGCCAGCAGAATCGCATCGGCTCCGATTTCTGCGGCACGCAGCGCAGCGGCAGTATCCGTCGTAAAAAATGGATTTCCCGTACCGCAGCCGAAAATCGTAATTCTTCCCTTTTCCAAATGGCGTACCGCTCTGTTCCTGATATACGGCTCTGCAATCTGGCGCATTTCAATCGCCGTCTGGACTCTCACGATCATGCTGTGCTGTTCCAGAGCATCCGCCAGGGCAAGCGAATTCATCACGGTCGCAAGCATCCCGATATGATCCGCGCGCGTCCTGTCCATATTGGCGTTCTGCGCGCCGCGCCAGAAGTTTCCTCCGCCTACGACAATAGCGATTTCCACGCCCATATCTGATATAATTTTTAAATTTTCCGCTACTCTGTCAAGCATTTCCGGATCAAGGCCAAAGCTTTTGCCGGTTTCCGTTTTGGCCGCAAGCGCTTCTCCGCTGATCTTGATCAAAACTCTTTTATATACAGGTTCGCTCATGGGGATTCCTCCGTATAGATCTCGGTATTCAAAAAAAGGGCTTTTTGCAAAGCCCTCTCGAACGCGGTAATTATTTCAGCTGCTTCATGACCTCGTCCGCAAAATTTTCTTCTTTTTTGGCAAGGCCCTCGCCCTTTTCATATCTGACGAAACGTCTTACCGTAATTTTTTCGCCGATCGTTGCAATCAAGGCGTTTAAGATATCGGAAACCTTTTTCTCCGGATCTTTCACGAACGGCTGTTCCAGAAGGCAATAATTTTCATAGAATTTCGAAATTCTGCCCTCCACCATTTTGTCCACGATTTTCTCCGGCTTTCCCTCGTTCAGCGCCTGCGCCCTGAGAACGGCTTTTTCTTTTTCAATGTCTTCCGCCGGAACGTCGTCTTTGGAAACATAGAGCGGATTGGTTGCGGCGATATGCATGGCGACATCTTTGACAAATCCGCGGAAAACGTCGTTTCTGGCTACGAAATCCGTTTCACAGTTTACTTCCACCAGAACGCCGATTCTTCCGCCTCCGTGGATATACGCCTCCACGATGCCTTCACTCGCAATTCTTCCAGCCTTTTTTGCGGCGGCGGCAAGGCCTTTTTCTCTAAGATAATCAGCGGCCTTTTCCATATCGCCATTTGTCTCGGTCAGAGCCTTCTTGCAGTCGTTCAGTCCTGCTGATGTTCTTTCCCTTAATTCTTTAATCATGCTTGCGGAAATATTCATGCTTATTCCTCCTCCGTAATTGCGAGATCTTCCGTAACCTCTTCGATTTCCTCGGATTGCTCCGTTTCATTGTAAACGCCGGCGTCGCCTTCCCTGCCTTCAATGATGGCGTCAACCATTTTCCCTGCGATCAGCTTTACCGCCCGGATCGCATCGTCGTTTCCCGGAATCACATAATCAATTTCATCGGGGTCACAGTTGGTATCTACAATCGCAACCACTGGAATTCCCAGCTTCTTGGCTTCCTGCACCGCATTGCGCTCCACTCTGGGATCCACAACGAAAAGCGCCGCAGGCAGTTTTTTCATGTTTTTGATACCGCCCAGGTTTTTCTCCAGCTTATCGCGTTCCGCTTTCAGCTTGATAACTTCTTTCTTAGGAAGACGATCAAAGATTCCCTTCTCTTCCATATCATTCAGCTTATTCAGCTTTTCGATTCTCTTTTCAATGGTTTTGAAATTGGTAAGCATGCCGCCGAGCCATCTGTTGTTGACATAATACTGACCTGCCCGCTCAGCCTCTTCTACGATCGAATCCTTGGCCTGTTTTTTCGTGCCGACAAAAAGAACGTCTCCGCCGTTCTTGGCGACATCGGCGAGAAAATAATATGCCTCATCGATTTTCTTAACGGTCTTCTGGAGATCTATGATATAGATCCCGTTTCTCTCCGTGAAAATGTACTCCGCCATTTTGGGGTTCCATCTTCTCGTCTGATGGCCGAAATGCACGCCTGCTTCCAGCAATTGTTTCATTGAAATGACTGCCATATAAAAAATCCTCCTTTGTTTCAGTTCCTCCGGCTTCTTCTTCTTCTTGCGGAAGCGTTCTGTAAAACGCCAGGACCGCGCGAATCCAAAGCCGTGCGTATTAAAGCAACGGGTGATATTATAGCAGACATTTTCCACGAATGCAAGGTGAAGATTTGCACGACATTTTGTCTTTTGTAGGATTACAATACATGTGTTACAGTTGAACCTAGAAAAAAATAGCGAAG
>UQSG01000035.1 GCA_900543695.1 uncultured Clostridium sp.
CTCCCACAGTAAAAATCTCAATTTCTTCTCTTCTCTCACCTTTTTTACTCTCGCACCTCCCTCCAAGTAAAAACTTTAAAACAGTTAAATCTTTTTTTATTGATATTGACCATACATCCAGTTTCATGTATTATAAATGACATAATTGGTCATACCAAATGAATACAGGAGCTCAAAACAGTATTGGAGGTTTTATCATGGACAGACAACTCAGCAAGTATATCGATCACACAAATTTAAAGCCTATGGCGCAGAAAATGGATATTGAAAAGCTGTGCACCGAGGCGGCGAGATGGCAGTTTGCCTCGGTTTGCGTGAACCCGTACAACGTTCCCCTGGCAAAAGCCCTTTTAAAAGGCACGGATGTCAACGTCTGCACCGTAATCGGATTCCCTCTTGGAGCCAATACAACAAAAATCAAAGTGATGGAAGCCAGAGAAGCCTATGAAAACGGATGCGACGAATTCGATATGGTAATCAATATCGGAGCGCTCAAAGACGGCCTGTACGACTATGTCAGAGATGAAATCAAGGCTGTTGTGGAAGCGGTGGAGGGCAGGACGGTTAAAGTAATTATTGAAACGGGACTGCTTACGGAATACGAAAAATCCATGGCCACAAAGCTTGCCTGCGACGCGGGCGCGCAATTCGTCAAAACCTGCACGGGAGTGTCTCCCGGGAAGGCAACAGTAGAAGACGTCAAGCTGATGCTTGAAAACATTCCGGAATATGAAGATGTCCAGGTCAAAGCGTCATCAGGGATCCGAACCTATGAAGACGCCATCGCTTTAATTGAAGCCGGCGCCGAGCGTCTTGGAACCTCCTCCGGAATCGCAATTATAGAAGGAGCGGAGATTGTTGGAGCTCTGTAATGTCCGCTACAAAAATAAACAGGGAATCAGGCTCCGCGCCGCCAGGCTCGAATGCATTGTTTTACCAGACGAGGGCGGCAAAATGGTCTCTCTCCGCGAAAGGCTCTCAGGCGAGGAATTGCTTGCACAGGCAGAGGGCGGCGTTTATAAAGAGCTGACTTTTAACGGAAGCTATATCGACAGTGAGTGCTCCGCCTTCGACGATCTGTTTCCCACGGTCGATCCCTGGTATAACGGAGAACGGGAATATGCCGATCATGGGGAAGTCTGCAGGCTCCCAAATGCATATATCATAAGGAACGACGGTATGGCATCGCTTCATTTGTCCGTCCTTTCTCCCTTTGGGGATTACGTTTTCCGAAAAAGCTACAAGGAGCTGGAGGACGGCCTTGAAATTGCATACGAGGCGGAAAATATCGGAGGAAAGCCGCTGAAGGCCATCTGGGCCTCTCATCTGATGCTGAAGGCGCGCGAGGGCGAGGCCGTAACGCTGTCAGGAGACGACGCATACGAGGCAGAATTTATGTTTTGCGAGGACGCGTCGGTTGCGCAGGCAGGCACCGAGACAAAGCTCAGGAACGGCTGCGCTCTGCTGAGGAGTGCCCCCTGGAGCCGCGACGGAAACGCATATAAATTTTACATAAAAAAACCGTATACAGGATCGTTCAAATACGGAAATTTAACTGTAAGGACCGAAAACGCAGATTATCTCGGGATCTGGATCAATAACGGACGCTTTAAAGGGATGTACAACGTCGCGGCGGAATTCTGTACCGGCGCATACGATACGCCAGGCAAAGCGGAAGAACGCGGCGCCGACGTGACGATCCCCAAGGGCGGCACCCGGAAATGGAAGCTGTTTCTCACAGCTTCGCACGAAAAAGACAGGAGGAGGCCATGGAACAGACAAAAAGAGGAAAGGTCGTTGTGACGGGCTCGTTTATCACTGATATTGCCGTACGCACACCGCGGTTCCCCGCAGACGGAGAAACGGTGGCAGGCGCGAGCCTCCAGTTCGGGCCGGGAGGAAAAGGCTCGAATCAGGCGACAGCAGCCAGACGTGCCGGCGCAGAAGTGATCATGATCACTAAAATCGGGACGGATTTTATGAGCGAAATCGCACGCACACATTACAAAAACGAAAATATGACGCAGAAATACGTTTACACGCAGGAGGGCGGCGAGACGGGCACGGCTCTCATCGAGATCAACAGCGAAACGGCGGAGAATCGGATTATTGTGTTAAAAGGAGCAAACGACGCGCTCACAAAAGAAGAAATCGATCTTGCGGAGGCGGAATTTCAGACCTGCGACGTTCTGCTTACGCAGCTTGAAGCAAGCGAAATCTCCGTAACCGAATCCGTCCGGCTGGCACGCAGATACGGAAAAACCGTCGTGCTGAATCCGGCTCCCGCAGGGGAAATCGACGAGGCGCTTTTCAGAGACATTGATTATTTTACACCCAACGAAACAGAAGCCGAATTTTACACCGGCATCCGGGTTGCCGATGAGCAAACGGCGGAACAGGCTGCTGACCGCCTGCTGGAAAAGGGCGTGAAAAACGTCGTGATAACATTGGGAAAAACAGGTGTTTACGCAAAAACGGAAGAATTTCAGGGTATCGTACCGTCCTTCCGCGTAAATGCCGTCGACACCACGGGAGCCGGCGACGCGTTTAACGGCGGCTTCTGTACGGCGCTCGCAGAAGGAAAAAACGTACGCGACGCGCTTCTGTTTGCAAACGCCCTGGCGGCGCTTTCGGTAACGCGCCGGGGAACATCGCCGGCAATGCCATACCGTGAAGAGATCGAAAAGCTGCTGAAAGGAGGCAATTAAATGAAAAGCACCATGAAAGCAATTACCGTATACGGCCCGGGAGACATGCGCATTGAGGATGTCCCCCTGCGTCCTCTCAAAAAAGACGAGGTTCTTGTTCGCGTCGCCTGGACGGGGATCTGCGCCACGGACCTGTCTATTTATACCGGAGAAAGCAGTTTTATAAAAAGCGGCGAAATCAGATATCCCTGCCGCATCGGCCATGAATGGTCCGGAATCGTGGAGGAGGTCGGCGAAAGCGTCACAAAATTCAAAAAGGGCGACAGAGTTATCACGGACAACGGCGTTTCCTGCGGGGAATGCGATAACTGCAGATGCGGCGACCGCTTCGCCTGTACCGAGATCATGTCGGTCGGCACGATCAACTGCTGGGACGGCTGCTATGCAGAATACATGTACATGCCGGAATGCCACACCTATCCCCTGGCCGACTCCGTAAGCCTGGAAGAGGCAGCGCTCGCAGAGCCGCTGTCCATTGCCCTCGGCGCTGTGAAAAAATACGAGATCCGGCCGGAGACGACCGTCGCCGTGATCGGCACCGGCTCCATTGCGCTGGGAGCCGCCGCGCTGGCAAGCGTTAAAGGAGCAAAGCAGGTTGTTGTAATCGGCAGAAAAGATTTTAAACTGCAGGCCGCGCTGAAATGCGGGGCGACGCACATTATCAATTCCACACGGGAAAACGCCCAAGAACGGCTGCGCGAAATCACGGGAGGAAAAGGCGCGGACTTCGTCATAGAGGCCTCCGGCGGTCCTACAACCGTAGAGGACGCAATGCGCCTTGCAGTCAGGCGCGGCACCGTGGCGCTGCTTGCATTTTACGAGCGGACGCTCGATGCCTTTCCGATCGATACGCTTGTGTCGAAGGAGCTGACCGTAAAGGGCGTTATGGGAGGCTTCGGCCTTGTCCCGGAGGCGGCGGAATATCTGGCAAAGGGTTTGCCGGTCGAGGGAATGGTCACGCACCGCATAGAGTTTTCGGAGGTTCCCGCGTTCTTTGCCCGGGCGGCCGAAACGGGCGGAGAGCGGATCAAGGCGCTTGTGAGGATTTGCCCATGAATATGGCGGAAGCAACGGCGTCCTCGGTCATCCGGATGATCCATGAAAACCGGTACGTCGAGGGCGATCGCCTGCCGCCCGAGCGCGAGCTGGCCGCTTTGCTTGGCGTATCGCGTACAACGGTCCGGGAGGCGCTCAAGCGCCTTGCGGCATGGGGATACATCCGTTCCGTACAGGGCGGAGGCAATTACGTAAGCCGCGTGAGCAGCCGGACGCAGATTGAATTTCTGGAGGTGCGGCGCGCGATTGAATGCGAAACCGCGCGGCTTGCGGCGGAGCACGCGCAGCCGGAGGATCTGAAAGCGATCCGCATTTCTTTAGCCGGTATGCAGGCGGAAATCAACGCAGGCGGACTCGGTGTCGGCGGGGACAGCGACTTTCATGCCGCCGTTGCAAAAGCCGCCGGGAACAATGCCATGTGCATGATCCTGGAGCAATGCTGCGATATCCTGAACTCCGGCCGATACGCCACGCTCACAATCACCGGCCAGGGAGAAAAATCATTGCGGGATCACGAGCGGATTGCCGACGCCATCGAGGCCGGAGACGCGGAGGGCGCGGCGCGTGAAATGAAGGAGCACATCGAAAAAGCGATAATAAATATTTTAAAGAAAGAAGGATTACTGTAATGGAAAGTATATCGGAACTGATCAGCAGAGCCAGAGCCGCGCAGGCGGAGTTTGAAAAAACGGCAACGCAGGAAAGCGTAGACGCAATCGTAAAAGCCATTGCCAAAACGGTTTACGAAAACGCCGAGCCGCTGGCAAAGCTTGCCGCCGAGGAATCCGGCATGGGCCTGTACGAAGATAAGATCAATAAAAATAAAGGAAAAGCAAGGATTATCTGGAGCTTCCTCAAGGATAAGAAATCCGTCGGCGTAATCAGCCGGGACGACAGAACCTGCATTACGGAGGTCGCGCGTCCGATGGGCGTCGTCGCCGCCATTACCCCCTGCACCAATCCCATTGTAACTCCGATGTGCAACGCCATGTATGCGATCAAGGGAAGAAACGCAATCATTATCGCGCCGCATCCGCGCGCCAAAAAGTGCGCCAGGGTCGTTACGGATCTGTTTCGCGGTGAAATCGAGCGGCTGGGAGCGCCCGCCGATCTGGTGCTGCTGGTAGAAGAACCGTCCACGGCGCTTTCCGCGGAGCTGATGAGCAAATGCGACGTCGTTGTGGCGACGGGCGGCATGGGGATGGTAAAAGCGGCGTATTCCTCCGGAAAGCCGGCGTACGGAGTGGGCGCGGGCAACGTGCAGTGCATCATAGACCGCGGCGTCGACTACCGGGAAGCCGCCCCGAAGATCATCGAAGGCCGCCGCTTCGACAACGGCATCATCTGCTCCGGCGAGCAGACGATTCTTGTGCCGAAGGAGGATTACGACGAAATCATAAATATTTTTACCGAAAACGGATGCGCATATATTGAACGGCCGGAGGACGTCCGCAGGCTCAGGGACACGCTGTTTACCGTTACGGAAACGGGCGGATATGCCATGAACAAAAAGCTGGTCGGGCAGAGCGCCGTTTGCGTAGCGCAGGAGGCCGGAATCGAGGTGCCGGCGGATACGAAGGTGCTTCTGGTCAAGGCAGACGGCCGCGGCAAAGACGACTGCCTGTCTAAAGAAAAAATGTGCCCTGTCATTTCCGCGTATGCGTACGATACCTGGGAAGACGCCGTGGCCGTAGCGCAGGCAAATCTCGACGTAGAGGGACGCGGCCATTCCGTCGCGATCCATTCTCACAACAAAGAGCACATTGAATATGCTGCTAATCACGTTACGGTATGCCGCGTTCTCGTGAACCAGATCTGCTCCACGATGAACGGAGGCAGCTTCTTCAACAGCCTGACGCCGACCACAACGCTCGGCTGCGGCTCCTGGGGAAATAATTCCATTTCGGAAAACTTCAGCTACAAGCATCTTATCAATATTACCAGAATTGCCTATGAGATTCCGGGAGCGAAGGCGCCCTCGGATGAAGAAATTTTTCAGTAAAGGAGCGAAACGCCCAATATGGATTTAATGGAATACAAGGCAAAAGAGCTTTTTGCTGCGGGCGGCCTTCCGGTGCAGAAATTTGCGCACATCGGAGAGGACATTCTTGCGCGCGGAGACGCGGAGCTGGTCCGGGCAGCCGCAGAGCTTGCCTATCCGGTTGTCGTCAAAGCGCAGGTAATGACAGGCGGCCGCGGCAAAGCCGGCGGCATCAAATTTGCAGAGAATGAGACGGAGCTGGTAAAACGCACGCGGGAAATCATCGGCATGGAGATCAAGGGGCACACGGTGCGCAGCGTTATGATCGTGGAAAAGGCGGAGGTTGTTCGGGAGTTTTATCTTTCCGTCATGCTGGACCGCGTGACAAAGGGGCCAGTCATCATTTTTTCGCCTCTGGGCGGCATGGAAATCGAGCAGGTTGCAAAGGATTCTCCGGAAATGATTTTTAAAACGCCAGTTCATCCGCTGGGTGGAATTGAGGCCTATCATGCGGCTTATCTGGCGGACAAAATCAGGCTTGTATATCCGGAGTTCGGCGCGGAGCTTCAGAAGGAGCTGACCGCTTTACTGCGGAATCTGTATACGCTTTTCCTGAAGAACGACTGCCTGCTTTGCGAGGTGAATCCTCTGGCGCTCTGCCGGAAGGACGGCGCGGAGCATCTGCTTGCGCTGGACGGGAAGGTTTCCATAGACGACTCCGCCGTGAAGCGTCAGCCGTGGCTCGCGGAGTACGCCGCCGCCATGCCGAAGCATCCGCTGAGCAGGGAAGCGGAAAGCTTCGGGTTTCTTTATATTCCCTGCGAAGAGGACGGAGAGATCGCCGTGATGTCAAACGGCTCCGGGATGCTGATGAGCTGCATCGATCTGATCACGAAGGAGGGGATGCGCGTCCGCGCCGTGCTCGACCTGGGAGGCGGAGCCACCGCGGAGCGGATTCAGGAGGCCGTCCGCATCATCCTGAGCGACGAACGGACAAAATATTTATTTATCAATATATTTGGCGGGATCACACGCTGCGACGAGGTGGCCGGAGGAATCAGAAGAGCGTATGAGGCGGGGCACCTGACGAAGCCTGTCATCCTCCGCTTTGAAGGAACGAACAAGGCAAGAGGACTGGAGATCATTTCCGGAATCCCCGGCGTTGCCTATGCAGACAGCCTTCTGGAGGGCGTTGCAGTGCTCTGCGCGGAGAAAAACGGCAGCAAGGGAGGCGTACGGGAATGAGTATTTTAATCGACCAGAACACACGCCTGATCGTTCAGGGCATTACTGGCCGGGAGGGAACCTTCCATACCGGGCAGATGCTGGAATACGGCACGAACGTCGTCGCCGGCGTCACACCGGGAAAGGGCGGCCAGACGGTGCTCGGCGTCCCGGTATTCAACACGGTGCGGGAAGCGGCGGAGAAGACCGGGGCAAACGCGTCGGTGATTTTCGTGCCTGCCATGCATATGATGAGCGGCGCGCTGGAGGCGATCGACGCGGGGCTTCCGCTCGTCATTACGATTGCGGAGCATGTCCCGGTACAGGACATGATGCGCGTGTATCATTATGGACGCCTGAAAGGAACGCGCGTCATCGGGCCGAACTCGTTCGGCGTCATTTCACCGGGAAAATCAAAGGCCGGCTTCATGGCGCACCGGATTTTCCTGCCGGGCCATGTCGGGCTGATGTCGCGTTCGGCAACCAATTGCTATGAAACGGTATTCATGCTGACAAATGCCGGCATCGGGCAGTCCACCTGCGTCGGGATCGGCGGCGACATGATTGCCGGAAGCTCCTTCTCCGACCTTCTCCCGCTGTTTGAAGGGGATCCGGAGACGAAGGCGATCGTCATGATCGGCGAGATCGGCGGGAATGAGGAGGAGCTGGCCGCCGCGCTGATCCGGGAACGGATCACAAAGCCGGTCGTAGCGCTGATCGCAGGGAAAAACGCGCCGAAGGGACGCTCTATGGGCCATGCGGGCGCGATTGTTTCCGCGGATGGAACGGGAAGCGCAGATTCCAAAATCAGGGCGCTTTCCGAGGCGGGCGCCGTCATCGCCGACAGCACGGCGGAGATTGTGTCCTGCCTGCACAAAATTATGGCATAAAGTTTTAAAGGGAAGGAGATCCGGAAATGGAAAAAAATGAGATACTGGACAGGGCGCGTGCGCTGTGGATCTATCAGACAATGAATGAAATCCGATGCTTCGAGGAAAAAGCGCTCAGCCTGTTCGAGGCGAACCGGCTCCGCGGCTCCGTGCATCTCTGCATCGGAGAGGAAGCGATTCCCGCCGCTGTTTGCTCGCTGCTTGACGACGCGGATTATATTGCCTCCACGCACAGGGGCCACGGCCACTGCATCGCCAAAGGCGCCCGCCTGGACCGCGCGATGGCGGAGCTGATGGGAAAAGCTACGGGGTACTGCAAGGGAAAGGGCGGAAGCATGCATATCGCCGACCTGGAACGCGGAAATCTCGGCGCGAACGCCATTGTAGGAGGCGGCGTGCCGATCGCGGTAGGCGCTGCGCTCGCATCGAAGCTGCAGCATTCTGACCTGGCGGCTGAAGGAAAAATGCCGGTTGCGATTTCCTTTTTTGGGGATGGAGCCTCCAATCAGGGCGTGGTTCACGAGGCGATGAATCTCGCCTCCGTCTGGAAGCTGCCCGTTATATTTGTCTGTGAAAATAACGGATACGGCATTTCCGTACCGCAATGGCAGTCCACATCGGTCAAGGATATCGCAGTGCGCGGCTTGGCCTATGATATGCCGTA
The DNA here is from genome assembly GCA_900543695.1 of uncultured Clostridium sp. Classification (GTDB taxonomy): domain Bacteria; phylum Bacillota; class Clostridia; order UBA1212; family UBA1255; genus Egerieisoma. Next base: position 8,524 of record UQSG01000035.1, read on the forward strand.
TGAAACGGCAGATGGAAATAAGGCGCCGGAGGTTTTGGCGGCGGCGGCCAGAGCGGTCGGTCGGGCCAGAACGGGCGGCGGACCGACGCTTCTGGAATTTAAAACCTACCGCTGGCTCGGGCACTGGACGGGAGATCCCTGCGTATACAGGACACGGGAAGAGGTCGAGGAATGGAAGAAAAGATGCCCGATTCAATATATGCGCGGGTATATGCTGGAAAAGAATCTGGCGTCTGAAGCCGAGCTTGACGCGATCGAAAAAAAGGCGCGGGCCGATGCGGATGCCGCGGCGGAATACGCTCTGTCGAGCCCGGAGCCGGATCCGGCCCGTGTCATGGACGACGTATTCAACGACACAAATTTATCTGCGGAAGGAGCCGGTTTCTGATGAGTATCAAATCATACGCGCAGGCGATCAGAGACGTGATTGCCGAAGAAATGAGACGCGACGGAAAGGTCTTTATCATGGGAGAGGACATTGCCGAGCAGGGCGGAATTTTCGGGTGTACCAGAGGCCTGATCGATGAATTCGGACCTGAGCGCGTGCGGAACACGCCGATCTCGGAAGCAGGCTTCTGCGGCGCGGGGCTCGGCGCGGCGTGCGCGGGAATGCGCCCGATCATTGAGCTGATGTACATGGATTTTACGCTGGTTGCCATGGACCAGATTATCAACCAAATTGCAAAAACGAGATATATTTTCGGCGGGAAGGCAGTCATACCGCTTGTCATCCGGGGACAGCAGGGCGTCGGGCGCGGCAACGCGGCGACGCATTCGCAGTCCATGGAGGCTGTTTTCCTGCATTTTCCCGGCCTGAAGGTTGCGATGCCTTCAGATGCAAGCGATGCGGCGGGACTGCTGCGGACCGCGATCCGCGACGACAACCCGGTGATGTTCTTTGAGCATAAGGCGTTATATACATCAAAATGCGAGGTGGATGACTCCCCGGATTTTTCAGTGCCATTTGGGAAGGCCCGGATTTTGCGCGAGGGAACAGACGTGACGATCATCGCTACGCATACGTATGTGCAGAAGTCTTTAAATGTGGCGGAAAAACTGGCGGCCGAGGGGATTTCCGCCGAGGTAATCGATCCGCGTACGCTCGTACCGATGGATTGGGACGCCATGGCGGCCTCTGTGGAAAAAACAGGGCGCGCCGTTGTTGTGCATGAAGCGCACCGCACAGGCGGCGCCGGCGCCGAAATTGCGGCCGAGCTTTCTGAGCGGACGTTCCGGTATCTCGACAGTCCGATCCTGCGGCTGGGCGCGAAGTCCTGCCCGCTTCCATTTAATCTTGGCCTGGAAAACGCCGTCGTTCCCCAGGAATCCGATATTTATGCGGCCTGCAAAAGGGCGCTGTATCAGGCGTAAGGAGGTCGGTCGGGTTTGATTCAGAACATTATTTTGCCGAAACAGGGGCTTCAGATGACGGAGGGCTTTATCACCCGATGGCTGCACAAGGAGGGCGACCGGATTCAGGCGGGCGAGCCGCTCTTTGAAATGGAGACGGATAAGCTCGTAATTACCATCGATGCGGCATATTCGGGAACGCTTCTGAAAATATTGTACCCGGAAGGCTCCACTGTCCCGATTACAACGGTGATTGCCTATGTGGGCGAGGAGGGAGATCCCGTACCGGAGGCGCCGGTTCCGGCTGCTCCGGAAAACGAGGCGCCCGCCGCCGCACCCGCAGAGCCTCGCGCGGAACAGCCGAAGGCGCCCGCAAAACGGTCGGAACGCCTCTTCGCTACGCCGCGTGCGAAAACGGCCGCCGCTGAGCACGGCGTCGATCTGCGCGGTATTGTGCCCTCGGGTCCGGAGGGGCTGATTATAGAGCGGGACGTGCTTGCGCATATGCGCGGCGCCGGCAAACCGGTTTCCGGAGCCGCGCCGTGTATTCTTTCCGCGCAGATATCGCTTTTCCGGGACGAAGCGGTATCCCCGGAGACGGTCCTCCGGCTTGCCTATCGGAAAGCGGCGGAACAGACGGGCCTTTCCTGCAGCGCGGAGCCCTGCATAAGAATCCCGGAAAACGGCGCGCTGAATTTTTGTCTGCTTCCATCTCCGGAGCCGCAGCTTACGCTGAGCGGCGGCAGTCTGACGCTTGCCTTTTACACCGAGGAACCGAAGGAGGAATCCGTTCTCGAATTTTTCCGGCTCCTCTGCCTCTTTGCGGAAAAGCCCTGGCTTGCCGCAGTAAAATAAGACGATGAAAGCGTGGGAAATTTTAATCATTGATGGACAGGGCGGAAAAATCGGCTCCCAGGTGATTTCGATGATCCGGGACCGCTTGCCTGAATATTCAATTTCGATCACCGCGGTCGGGACAAACAGCATTGCGACCGCCGCAATGCTGAAGGCCGGCGCGGATTTTGCCGCTACGGGCGAAAACCCCGTGGCTGTCGCATCACGGAGCGCAGACGTCATCATAGGTCCGCTCGGCATTGTCATTGCGGATGCGCTGATCGGCGAGGTGACGGCTGAAATGGCCGTCTCGGTCGGACGCAGTCCTGCCGCTAAAATCCTGATTCCCGTCAATAAATGCGGGAATCTTGTTGCGGGCGTGGAGGGCCTGAACACAACGGAGCTGCTTGCCGACGTGATTGTAAAGCTGAAGAACTTATTCGCATGAGGAAAATCATTACCGTCCTAATTCATCAAATCAGACTGAATATAGCGCATTGCAAGGCTATATTCAGTCTTTATATCGTTTCGTTGATCGTAATCAATTATATCGTCTGCTTTTTATACGGAGCGTTTAATATCCATATCCTTGAAAAAAGAAGCGAGGACTTAGCAAAATGCACGTATCTGATTGATTATAAAAATCCTGAAAAATTTGAGAATGTACAGAAATTAAAAAGCATAAATTACGTTGGCAGCAGCAGATTTTACATATATGAATCTCTTTTTGAGACGGAAGAGAATTTTTTCAGGATCCGCTCCTCCGAAACGTCTGAACTGCCCGAGAATCTTCTTCTTGCGGCGGGACGGCGCAATTTTACGGAAACAGAATTAACGGGCGATGTAAAAAGCGCGATTGTCTCTCCCAATCTGGGAAAGCTCGGCGACCGGATCTCATTATCGGCAGACGATCAATATCTGGTTGTCGGAGTGCTTGACACGCCGCAGGAAAATTTATTTTACATTCCGTTTCGTACGTATCAAGAATTGAATCTGGACGTTCATCGTTTTACTTATATCGTAAAGAATAAACTTACGGCGAAAGAGCAGGAGGAGATGCTTCATGCAATAGACGACAGTAATATTAATATGATTTCCTTTTATAATTCGGCCGAACAGGAAATGAAGCAGGCGGTGCTGGAACGCGCCGGCTTTACGATTATATTTATTGTTATAAATTTTTCTTTTCTTTTCCTGCTGCAGTTTATCTCAGATAAAACAAAAAAATCCTATATTCTTTATGGGATTTTAGGCGCGGAGCGCAGTACCATTTTTCTTATTTTATACATCGAAAGAATCTTTTACGTATCGCTCACGATGATTTTTTCCTCCCTCCTGCATTTTGTCACAAAAGATGCGTTTCATAAAATCATGAATTTACCTGGAAGTAAGATGGAATTCGTGGATTACGTCGTAATCAATCTGATTGAAATCGTCTCTGTTTTTATTGTAAGTCTGCCTTTTGTGATTTCTTTTTTCAAAAAATCATATACGACGATTTTAAAAGAAAATCAAATGACATGAAAAGGACGATCGCTCTATGAAAACAGCATTTATGCTCATATTAAAATTTTATCATAAAATTAAATTAAATTCTGCGCTGCTTGCCGGTGTTTTCTTCATCGCACAGCTGAGTCTTTTGTTTTTGTCGAATACTTTGGCGGATACCGTATCGATACAAAGGGCGTATCACCGGATCCCCGGAATCGAGCATTCCATTTACTATTATGAAGCGGGAAGCATGTATGATCCGGATGCAGCCATAAAAAAGCTGCCTGATTTTACCGCGGATCAAAATATAAAATATTTGTTTCAGTGTTATGCGGCCGGCAGCGCCGAGCTGGGCGGGGAAGAGCTTCCTGTTTTTGTTATGAATGAAGAACTGGTTTCCTCCGTCTGCAAGCTGGATTATGACGCTTCGGAAAGTACGAGGGCCGTTCTTTCCGGAAAGCTGCGGGAAAGTCCCAAAAAGGGAAATGAGATTCAGCTGACCGTCAGAAACAAAAGCGGAAGTCATCGGCTGGATGTATCCATTGCGGAAATATTATCGCAAGAAGACGCTTATTTACCCTACTTTCATATTGGAGGCAGCGGGATCTCGATCTATAACATATTTTGGCAGATAGATGGCGTTATTTTGCTTGACAACGGTACGCTTACAGAACGTCTGGGACTTACTGAAACGGAGCTTTATCCAAACGGGATCCTTGTATTTGATGCGCAGGCAGAGGGCGGGCAGGCGGCTGTCTTCGATGCGCTGCAGGAAAACGGGTACTTCTACAAAACGTATGAAGCCATTCTGAAAGACTCGGAAAAAATCACGCAGGAAAACCTCAGCAGCGCTTTGCCGCTTCCGCTGCTGGCGCTGACGCTGTCTTTCCTGCTTTCCGTTTCTTTGACGGTGCTGTTTATTCATATGAAAAGCAGAACTTTTATGATATATTATATTCTGGGGCTTAGTAAAATAAAAAGTTATTTTTTGATTTGGGGAGCGATCGGGCTTCTCTGTTTTATCCCTCTTGCAGTAAATCTTGTGATCGTCTGCTGCAGTGCGTGTTCTGCCCTTGACTTTATCGTATTGTTTTTGTATTTTCTGATGATTTCTGCAATCGCGCTGCTTTCTGCCGCATTGTTCTATCGCCGGAAATCGATTATTGCTCTGAAAACGAAGGAGGCCGAGCTATGAATCTCATTTCTTTTCATAATATAATAAAAAGCTATCCGCTGGGAAAAGAAAGGTATACGGCGCTGCATGGGATTTCTTTTGAGATCCGGGAGGGGGAATTGATTGCCGTTACGGGAGCCTCCGGATCAGGGAAGACGACGCTGCTGAATCTGATTGGCCTGCTGGACACATACGACGCGGGCGAGTATTTTTTCCAGAACGAAAACGTGGGAAAGCTGAGCGACAGAAGGAAGGCGGAGCTTCGGAACAGAAGCATCGGATTCGTTTTCCAGGAATATGAATTGCTGAATAATGAAACAGCGCTCTATAACGTATCGCTTCCGATGTATTTCAGTAAAACGAAAGTTTCCCGTATCCGGAAAACTGCCGAAGAAATGCTCCGCAAAGTCGGTCTGCCCGAAACGCATTTCAAAAAGCAGGTAAAATGCATGTCCGGCGGAGAGCGGCAGCGCGTGGCGATCGCCAGAGCGCTGGCGAATGATCCGCAGATCATCCTGGCAGACGAACCGACCGGCTCTCTGGACAGTCAAAGCGCAGACGCTGTGGCGGAAATTCTGATAAAGCTGAATGAAATGGGAAAAACGGTTGTAATTGTTACGCACAATCCGGCGCTTGCGGCAAAATGCGGCCGGCAGATCATTATGAAAGACGGAAGGCTTATAAGCGAATGAACGGCGTTCTGAGACGAAAAAATTACCGGGCCATGTGATTTTTACTCAGGCCTTGAGAAGAAAGTAAAAAATATTTCAGTCGGCAGGGAACAGAAGGTTTTGGGGGAATTTTTACTTGGCCGGCCGTGGCAAAGTAAAAAAGTTTGTGAGGTCATGTGATTTTTACTCAGGCCTCAAGAAAAAAGTAAAAATATTTCTGAATCAAAGCCCCAGTTACCTGATAATAAAAAACGACGGCAAGCATTTTTGCCTGCCATCGCTGCAACGCATTAGTACTATGATCATAACTCCTTTTATTATAAAGTTCCTGATCTGCCTGTGTTGTTTTTGTTCTTATCCCCAATATTCGGCGGGATCCAGCGGGATATTATTTTCAATCAGTTCAAAGTGGAGATGTGCGCCCTGCGCTCTTTCGCAGAAAATATCCTCTCCCACGGTTCCGATCACATCGCCGGATTTTACTTCATTCCCGGGAAGCAGGCCGTCTGCCGTGCTTTGCAGGCCGCAGTAAATTGTGGTAAATGTTTTCTCGTTGATATCGTGATCAATCACAACCGTAAGGCCGTATCTCGGATCCGACTTTACCGCGGATATTTTGCCGTTTGCAGCGGCTTTAATTTCTGTTCCGACATTTGCAGCGATATCAACGCCGGAATGGGTGCGCCATTCCTGCAGCGTCTCATTGAATACGAGCTTTTTCGCGGCAAATTCGGTCTGAAGCTCTCCATCCACAGGCTTTACGATGGAAATGGTACCGGGCTCCTCGTTGTTTTCATTATTGTTATTCTCATTGTCGTCGATTGGCTTCGAAGCAATTGTGGACTGCGGATTCGAGCCGTTCGGATTTTTCGTGGGCGTCGAAACGTCGGAGCGGTCTCCGGAGGGCGTGCGGTACGCGGCGACCGGCTCGTCCGCTTCTTCATTGCTAAGATTGATGATCGAGACGCCGGCCGCGATCACAGCGGCGAGACAGATCAGCGCGATAAAGATATAACCTTTGGATTTGAAAAATTCGAAAATCTTATCTTTCATGTATGAAGCTTCCTTTCACAGTAAATTGGTTTATGGGTATTATTGCCGCGATTTATGAAAAATATTCCTGTCGGAGCAGGCATAATATTTTTTATTTTGCAGGCGCCTTCTTCGTCGGACGGAGCGAAATAACGTCCTTCAAAGGGAAGAAGCGCTCATGAATCCCCTGCTGTTATAGGAAAAAATACGAAAATTGCCAGAATCCAAGGAATTTTATCTTGCAATCATTCTGCTAAAAATGTATGATAAATATCGTATGCATATTTACGGCATCAGACTCCAATCAAGGAATGAAAACGGAGGAAATTTGTATGGCTGTCAAAGAAACGGTCCGATATTTCAGGGTTACGCCGCAGATAGTGCCGGCCGATCAGGAAACGACGGTTACGATTCAGAGTCTTGATCCCAAAAACGGGTTCCAGGACGGCAAAAGATACCGCCTTCGGTATTTTGCGGTTGACAGGAGCGACAATCTTTCCGCGCCGCTGTGGCGCGAGCAGGAAGTCGTCGCTGCCGCACGGTCGATTACCTTTACGCAGCGCTTTTACGGAGAACAGGAGCATTACGTGGATATTGAAGGGATCGACGTCACAAAGAACCTCCGATTTTCCATTTATTCTCTTGCGCCGGATCTTTTCGGAAAGGTGCCCATGAAGGGCGATTTTCATATGCACAGCAACAACTCGGACGGCGCGGATTACGCGCCGCACGTCCCGGCCATGTGCCGCAAGATCGGCTTCGATTTTATGGCGCTTACGGATCACAGACAGTATGCTCCGTCGCTGGAGGCCATCGCGGCATATGAAGACGCGCCGGTAGATTTGATCATGATGCCAGGGGAAGAGGTGCATCCAGAGGGCAATCATGTCCATATGATCAATTTCGGAGCCAAAATCAGCATTAATGATTATATGCGGGAGCATCCGGCAGAATATGCCGGGGAAGTGCAGGAACTCCTGCGTACGGAGAAAAGCCTGGAGGAGGTTTCCGGAATGGGGCGCGAAGTCTGCGCTTCCTGCATCTGGTGCTTCCGCAAGATTCGCGAAAACGGCGGTCTTGGCATTTTTTGTCACCCGTTCTGGTATATTCCGGAGGGCTGCCAGGATCTGAAGGAGGTCAACGAGTATCTGTTCCGCCATACGCCGCAGGATGCGGAGGAGCTGATCGGCGGATATTATAAGAATCAGACGTTCAGCAATGATCTGGAAATCGCCCGCTTCCTGCAATCGTATTGGGAAGGAAGCCGGCGGGGCATCGTCGGCGTCAGCGACGCGCACGCCACGGAACAGGACGAGCTGTTCGGCTGGTATTACACCATCGTATTCGCGGACGAAGCGAGCGGCAGCGGCGTCATCGACGCTGTAAAGCAGGGCTTCAGCGTAGCCGTTACGCATCTGCCCGGAGAGACGATGCATATTTACGGCGAATTCCGCCTTGTAAAATATGCGCACTTCCTGGCAGCCAACTATTTTCCGCTGCACGACGAAATGTGCGCAGAAGAGGGCTATTTGATGTACCGGTACTGGTCGGGGCAGAAGGACCGGACCGCCGCGGAGTGCCTGCGGCTCCTGCAGGGCCAGACCGGCAGGTATTACAAAAACGTTTTCGGTAAATAAGGAGGATTCATATTATATGAAGGATCAATTGGATACCATTCAAAAAGAGTTTGAAGCGCGGCTCGCAGCTGTGTCCGGTCTGGCCGGGCTGGATGAGCTGAAGGTGGCGTATCTGGGAAAGAAGGGCGCGCTGACAGCGCTTCTGAAAGGAATGGGCCAGCTGAGCCCGGAGGAACGGCCTGCCGCCGGACAGCTCGTGAATCAGGTACGCGCCTATATAGAGCAAAGCCTCGCAGGAAAAGCGGAGGAGCTGAAGGCCGCCGCTCTTCGGCTGAAGCTGGAGCAGGAAGCCGTAGACGTGACGATGCCCGGAAAGACAAGAAAAACAGGCTCCCTGCATCCGATTCAGCAAATCAGCGACGAAATGAAGGACCTCTTCATCGGCATGGGCTATGAAATCGCCGACGGCCCGGAAATTGAATTCGACTATTACAACTTCGAGGCGCTGAATCTCCCGGAAGGCCACCCGGCCCGGGACACACAGGACACCTTTTACATTACGGATAAAATGCTGCTCAGAACGCAGACCTCCTCGGTTCAGGTCCGTGTCATGGAGCAGCAGAAGCCGCCGATCAGGATCATTTGCCCCGGAAAGGTGTACCGCGCAGACAACGTAGACGCGACGCATTCACCGATTTTCCACCAGATTGAAGGGCTAGTGGTGGACAGGGGCGTTACGATGGGAGATCTGAAGGGAACGCTTGAGGTTTACGCAAAGCACATGTTCGGACCGGAGACGAAAATCCGCCTGCGTCCGCACCACTTCCCGTTCACGGAGCCGAGCGCCGAGGTAGACGTTTCCTGCTGGACGTGCGGAGGGAAAGGCTGCCGGATGTGCAAGGGAGAGGGCTGGATTGAAGTTCTGGGCTGCGGAATGGTGCATCCCGAAGTGCTGCGGCGCTGCGGCATTGACCCAGAGGTTTACAGCGGCTTTGCATTCGGAATCGGCGTGGAAAGAACAGCCATGGCACGCTTCGGCGTAACGGATATGCGGCAGTTCTTCGAAGGAGACGCGCGCTTCCTGGCGCAATTCTGATCAGATCGAGAAAGGGGTTTTCAAAATGCTGGCACCGTTAAAATGGCTGTTGAGCTACACAGACTTAAAGATCAATACGAAAGAAGAAATCCACGAGCTGGCAAGCGAAATGACGCTGACCGGCACCAAGGTGGAAGAAGTAGTATCGAAAGGGGAAGAAATCGACCGGGTAGTCGTGGCGAAATGCCTCGAGGTCAGAAGACATGAAAATTCGGACCACCTGTTTGTCTGCAAGCTGGATATTGGCGCAGACGAACCGATCCAGATCATTACAGGCGCTCAGAACATGCGCGCAGGCGCTTACGTTCCGGCTGCGCTGGACGGCTCGACGATCGCGGGAGGCCGCGTCATCAAGGCCGGAAAGCTCCGCGGCTTGGAATCAAACGGGATGATGTGCTCCTTTGAAGAGATCGGCCTGGACTGCAAGGATTATGAGGGCGGAAGCAACGACGGAATCATGATTTTACAGGATCTCGGCGAATTTCGCGATTACAGCGAGGCCGATTTCGAGAAGCTGATCGGAACGGATATTATCCCTGCGCTTGGCGCCGACGAGACGGTCATTGATTTCGAGGTGACCTCGAACCGCGCCGACTGCTTCAGCATTTTGGGGCTGGCGCGCGAGGCGGCAGTGACTATGAACGGCCATTTCCGGAAGCCGGAAGTCAAAGTAAAGGAAGAATGCGCCGCGCGTGCGGAGGACGTTCTGGACGTCGAGGTGCGCGCCCCGGAGCTGTGCCCGCGCTACGCGGCCAGAGTCGTAAAGGATGTCAAAATCGGCCCCTCTCCCAAATGGATGAGAGAACGGCTGCAGGCGGCAGGCGTGCGCTCCATCAACAATATTGTCGATATCACGAATTACGTGATGCTGGAGTACGGGCAGCCGATGCACGCCTTCGACAAACGGACCATTAAAGGCGATAAAATCATTGTGCGCCGCGCCGCAGACGGAGAAAAACTGACGACGCTGGACGGACAGGAGCGGACGCTGGACGCTTCCATGCTTGTCATTGCGGATGCCGAAAGAGGCAGCGCAATCGCCGGCGTTATGGGCGGTCTCGATTCCGAGATTCAGCCGGATACAACCGAAATCGTATTCGAGTCTGCCGTATTTGACGCCGTGACCGTCCGCAGGGGGGCCAAAAAGGTCGGCCTGCGTACCGAGTCCTCCTCTCGCTTCGAGAAGGGGCTCGATCCCGTAACGTGTCTCGAAGCGCTTGACAGAGCCGCGCAGCTTACCGAAGAGCTGGGAGCCGGAACGGTCTGCAAGGGCGTAATCGACCGATGCGCCTGGAAAGCAGAGGAACGCCGGATTCCCTGCAGCGTAGAAGCGGTGAATGCGTTTATCGGCATCTCCGCGACGCAGCAGGAAATGGAAAGCATTCTTACGGCGCTCGAATGCCGCCCGCATTTTGACAAGGGCTACGTCACCGCGCCGAGCTTCCGCGGAGATCTGCTGTGCAGCGCGGACATCGCAGAAGAAATTGCAAGATTTTACGGCTACAATAAAATTGAATCGCGCCTTCTGACCGGCTGCTCAACCACGCTCGGCCGCAGGAACCGCCGCCAGAAAATTCAGGACCGCATCCGGAGGCTGATGACGGGGCTCGGCTACAGCGAGATGCTGACGTTCTCTTTTACCAGCCCGACCGTATTCGAGAAGCTGGGCCTGCCGGAGGACAGTCCCCTGAGAGACGCCGTAGTGATTCAAAATCCGCTGGGAGAAGATTACAGCATTATGCGCACGACAATGCTGCCCTCCCTTTTGGATTCGCTGGCAAATAATTACTCCCGCCGCGTAGAGGAGGCCGCCCTGTTTGAAATTTCCTATATATATCTGAAAACGGACAAATACCCGTATGAACTGCCGGAGCACCGGGAGCTTCTTACATTCGGCGGATATGCAAAAGATGGGAAAGCCGATTTCTTTTCCTTCAAGGGCGACGTTGAAACGCTGCTTCAGGCGCTGAAAATCGAAAAATACGAATTTGAACCGGAACCGAATCTGCCGTATCTGCATCCCGGCCGTACGGCGCGCCTGCTGATCGGCGGCAAAGAAGCCGGCGTCCTCGGACAGCTTCATCCCGAAACGGCGCGCAGATGGGGCTGCCCGGAAAACACCTTTGCGGCGATGCTGGAAACGGAAGCGCTTGCCGCGCATACCGTTGATATTCCGAAAAACAGGGAGCTTCCCAAATTCCCTGCCGTTATGAGAGACCTTGCGGTCGTTCTGGATCGGGATGTTCCGGCGGGGCACGTGGAGCGCATGATCCGCGAACGCGGCGGAAAAGCGCTGGAAAGCTGCTCCCTGTTCGATTGCTACATCGGCGCTCAGGTGCCAGAGGGGAAAAAGAGCCTCGCCTATGCGCTTTCATTCCGCGATCCGGCCAAAACGCTTACGGACGAGGATGTCAATAAATATATGAAGAAAATTCTGAACGGCCTGGAAACCAAATTCGGCGCAAGCCTCAGATGACGGGGCGAAGGCATGAGCATCTACGAATTTCTGAAAGAGAAAAATACGGAGAACACCGCGTCGGACAGCTGCTCTTTGCCTGACAGCGGGGATTTGTGCCTCCGCGCGGGGGAAGCCTGGGTACCCGGCGCATTTGAAGGAACGATTCTGCGGACCGACATACGGATCAAGCAGCATTTGCTGATGAATTACCGGATCGCCGGAGCCGTCAGGAAGCAGGCGCTGCAGCCTTCGGAGGCACGGTTGGCTAAGCTGGAAAAATTGCTGTCAAAATATTCTGCAATTTCCCTGGTCGATCCGCTTTGCTCCATCTGCGTGGCGCTTGGGCTTGTTTCCTCGCCGGAGAAAAAAGAAGCGCTGCGCCGCCTAGCGATGGAGCTGGTCCTCCGCGGAGAAAAGCGGGAGCCAGTCAAGGTTGGAATCGCGCTGCTCGGCATCTGCGGAACGCCGGACGACGCGGAGCGGATCAAGCCCCTGGGGCTCCATAATGAATTCACTCTGTACGCAGCGGGCACCGCGGTTCGGCTGCTGCAGCCGCCTGCGCGCGGCGCTTATCTTCTGGAACTGGCCGAACGCGTACAGGGCTGGGGAAAAATCGCCGTTCTTTACGAGCTGGACTATTCAGATCCCGCCGCTTGCCTGTGGGCAATCAAGCATGGCTGCGAAAACACCGTAGGCTTATCCTATCTCTCGAACGTCTGCGCAACAAAAGGAAAATTGGCCGATGTGCTCTCGGAGCTGCGAGAGGGCCGCTTTTCTCCGGCAGAAGAACGGGAGCTTTTTCACGGAATCTGCGATATTTTTACGGGATTGCTCCACCCGGAGGCCGGAAACGACGGACTCAGCGAATATGCCGACGCGCGCTGCGCCGCAGAACGGTTTGCCGCGCTGTGCGGAGAAAAGCCGGAGCTTGCGGCCTCCGACGGCCGCGCGTCGGAAATATTGGACGGACTGAAATTTATTTTATAATGGATCGTGCGGAGGAAAAACGAAAATGGCAAAAAGAATTGCAATCATAACGGGCGCGTCGTCCGGACTGGGAAAGGAATTTTTGAAGGCGCTGCTGCCGGACGCCCCGGATTTCGATGAAATCTGGATTATAGCAAGAAGGCTGGAAAAGCTTTCGGCGGCCGCCTCGGAATGCGGCGCAGCCGCGCAAAAGATCCGCCCGATTTCGATGGATCTTACGGAGACGGCAGCTTATGAAAAACTGGCGGAGCTGCTCCGTACCGAGGAGGCGGACGTCCGCGTGTTGATTAACAACGCAGGCTGCGGCGTGCTCGGCAACGTGGCGGACATGCCGCCGGAGGGACAGATCCGGATGACGGACCTGAACGTACGGGCGCTGACCGCAGTCGCTGCAGTTACCGTAAAACACATGAGCGCCGGCAGCTATATTATTAATACCTGTTCCATCGCCTCCTTTGCGCCGAACCCGAGAATGACGGTCTACAGCTCTACTAAAGCATATGCTCTAAGCTTTACAAAAGGACTGCATGTGGAGCTTAAGCCGAAGGGCATTAATGTGCTCGCAGTTTGCCCGAGCCCGATGCGCACAGAGTTTTTAGACATTGCGGGAATCAGCGGCGGAAAATCGAAAACCTTTGAAACGCTGCCGTACTGCGATCCGGAGATGGTAGCGGTTCGGTCGCTCAAACGGGCCAAAAAGGGAAAATGCGTTTATACGCCGCGGCTGTTCTATAAATTTTACAGAGTGCTTGCCAAGCTGCTGCCCCACAATCTTGTAATGAAAATGAGCAAAACATGAAGGGTGTAGGTTTGTCAAACATATGTTACAGCGAGGATAAAAAATCTTCCAGCATTTGGTTTGGTGTTTTCCAACCCAGCGGTCTCA
>UQSG01000036.1 GCA_900543695.1 uncultured Clostridium sp.
TCGCATCGCCCGTCTGCGGAGGTGTTTCAGGATCGGCGGGATCTTCAGGTTCCGTAGCTGTCGGCGGCTCCGAGGGCGCAGCGGTAGACTCCGGCGGCCTGTTTGCCTCCGTCTCATCGCAATACACCGCAATATCCGAAACCTCAAATAGGCACTGCTCCGCTTTGAATCCGAGATTATAATCGTTCTCCTCATCAAACGCATCGTATTCCTCCGGAATTTCTATGGTGCCTTCCTCCGTCTCGTTCAACCTGAGCGAGACCCGATTTCCTGCACGCGTCACCTCGAAGTCGAATTCCGTGTCCTTTGCCAGACGCAGTTGTGCATTGTCCCAGAACTGGTCGTTCATGTTGAAACCCATAAACTCAAAACGGATGCCCCAGTCCTTGGTAATCACAAGTGAGCACTGTCCCGTCTGGTCGCTGCCTATAATCAGGCGGACGCCGGTCCAGGACTCCTGTCCAATCTCTAAAATTTTAATATGCCCGGAAAACGTGTAATTTTTTGTCAGCCCCGGCAGGCAAAAGGTCTCGCTGCCCGTGCTGCCGTTTGCACTGTTCTGATTCGTAAACACGCCAGGACGATCCTCCGCCTCCTCCAGATACAGCTCATCAAACGCATTCTCCGGATCAAACAGATTTTCCGCACCCAAGACTGCCGGTATGCTTCCCAACAGCAGACCGAGCGCCAGGATTGCCAATAACATTCTGCGTACAATTTTCTTTTTCATGATGTGCCTCCCGATTAATATATTATCATGATTGTAATAACCTCCCGGCGCGGCAACAAGATCACACTGCTGCATAAATCGGACATTTTTTGACATGTTTGATTCTAAAATGCTTTAGTTTACAATTCTGCATCTCTTAAATTTTGTGATTTGCATATTAAAAGATGCCGCGTGCCAAGCTTCGAACCGCTCCGGCACGCGGCATCTTTCACAATAAAATTTTTCTTATGCCGCGGCTTTCTTTTTGATGAGCACCGTCAGTACGATTCCGGCGGCCGCAACCGCAAAAATTGCGTTCGCATCGCCCGTCTGCGGAGGTGTTTCAGGATCGGCGGGATCTTCAGGTTCCGTCGGATCTTCAGGATCAGCGGGATCCTCCGGATCCGTCGGCTCGGGATCGGGCGTTCCGGCCGCGTCCTCATACTCAGACGGCTCGCCTACGGTCGCCTCCGCGATCCAGAAGACTTCGGAATCGCCGTTCTCCAGATCAACGAACACTCTTACGAGCTGCGTCCCTTCAGAAACAGGAACCTTCACCTCAAAGCGGGAAACATCCTCTCCTCCTGCAACGCCGGCTGCTGCGGCTTCAACGTCGGCTCCGGCCGCCACCACAAAGGAAGCATCCGTCTTCTTCTCTCCGCCGTTGACACTGTAAGAGAATCCGGAGATATTCGATCCCCCGACAACGGCCCAGCCCCAGAACGTAAGCTCCGTCGTGCCGCTTGCAAACGTAGGCGTGTTCTTCAGCGCGTCGTCTCCTGCGACCACGATACCCGGCCGAATTTCGTCAAAGCTCACATGCTTGACGTATTCCCCCGGCGTCGTAAAGTCCGCAGCAAGAGCCGTCGTCATCAGCATACAGCTCATCAGCGCGATCAATGTAATAAGTAAAGCTTTTTTCATATTTCTTCCTCCCATTATAATAATTCTGTTCGAATTCTGTTCGGCAGATACAGAACCATTATAACATTCCGTTTCATTTTGTCAACAATTAAGCAACGCTCTTTTCACTAAAAACAAAATCCAGTTTTTTCCTATCGATCGGTGCAGGCTATTTCGTTTTCAGATCCAGCAGCGCAAGTCCCTTGTTCTTATCAAGCGCCCAGTCGATCGCCCATTCGTTTTCGAAAAGCAGCACATATGCCCCCTCCCGGTCCTCCGCAATCAGCGTAGAGCTCGTCAGCGTCAGCTCGCGCGGGTCGCCCGGGCTGGTAATCCATCTCGCGTAATGATAAGAAAGGAGCTGCATGGCGACGGCCACCCCATATTCGTTTTTCAGGCGGTGCTCCAGCACCTCAAACTGCAGAACGCCGACAGCTCCTACGATCAGCGTTTCCACGCCGATATCGATCTGTTTAAACACCTGGATCGCGCCCTCCTCGGCCAGCTGCGTAATCCCCTTTTGAAACTGCTTCCGCTTCATGGAATCCTTAAACTGGATCCGCGCGAAATGCTCCGAGGGGAACGAGGGAATCTGCCCGAATTTCAGATCCGGCCGATCAAGGCTCAGCGTGTCTCCGATATTGAAAAGCCCCTGATCAAACAAACCGATGATATCTCCCGCATACGCCGTTTCGATTACAGTGCGTTCCTGCGCCATGAACTGCGTCGGCTGAGAAAGGCGGATTTTTCGTCCGAGCCGCGTGTGCCAGGCTTCCATTCCTTTTTCAAATTTTCCCGAGCAGATTCGCAGGAAAGCCAGCCGGTCCCTGTGCGCGGGATTCATATTCGCCTGTATTTTAAAAACAAACCCGGAAAAAGGCGTTTCTGCCGGATCGATGATTTCCTCTCCCGCCAGCTGCGGCTGCGGGCAGGGCGCCATCTGAATGAATGCATTTAAAAAGGTTTCTACGCCGAAATTCGTCATCGCGGATCCAAAAAAAACAGGCGTCAGCCGGCCGCGCAGAACGCGTTCCTGATCCAGCTCTTCACCGGCCAGATCCAGAAGATTGATTTCCTCCGCCAAACGATCATGATAATATGTGCCAAGCAGCTCCGCAAGCGCAGGATCCTCCACGCTCCCTTCGATCGTATTAACCTGGCTCTGACCGTGATTTCCCCCTTCAAAAAGCTCCACGCACCGGTTCTGCCTGTTATAAATCCCCTTAAAATCTCCGTCGGTTCCGATCGGCCAGTTCATGGGATACGATGTGATCCCGAGAACGTCTTCAATTTCCTGGAGCAGATCAAATGGATTTTTCGCGGCGCGGTCCATTTTATTGACGAAAGTAAAAATCGGAATGCCGCGCATTTTACAAACGTGAAACAGTTTTATGGTCTGCGCCTCTACGCCCTTCGCGCCGTCGATCAGCATGACCGCACTGTCCGCGGCCATCAGCGTCCGGTACGTGTCCTCGGAAAAGTCCTGATGGCCCGGCGTATCCAAAATGTTGATGCAATAATGATTGTATTCGAACTGAAGCACGGATGACGTAACGGAAATTCCCCTCTGCTTTTCGATTTCCATCCAGTCCGAAACGGCGTGCTTCGAGGCCTTTCGCGCTTTAACCGATCCTGCCAGGCGGATCGCGCCGCCGTACAGCAGCAGCTTTTCCGTCATTGTCGTTTTTCCCGCATCCGGATGCGAAATAATCGCAAAGGTCCTGCGCCTGTTAACTTCCGCTCTGATCTCTTCCATGTACTCCAACCTTTCCGCCGCTGCCATTCAGGCAGAGCGTTTTTATTCTACAGAGTATCCAGCCATTTTTCAACCGCTTTTATTCCGTCGGCTGCTGCCGAAAGAATCCCGCCGGCGTATCCGGCTCCCTCTCCCGCAGGATACAGCCCCGCCATACTGATCGAACGTCCCGCTTCGTCTCGGAGAATCCGGACGGGAGAAGAGCTTCTCGTCTCGCAGCCGGTCAGCACAGCGTCCGGCCGGTCGAAGCCAGCAAGCTTTCTCCCAAATGCGGCAAGGCCTTCTTTCAGCGATTCGTAAATTGCGTTCGGCAGAATCTCGCGCAGATCCGCGGGACGGCACCCATTTGAGAACGTCGGCTCGATCTCTCCCAGAGCCGTTGTTTCGCGTCCCGCCAAAAAGTCTCCCACAAGCTGGCACGGCGCCTTCCAGTCTCCCCCGCCGAGTGCAAACGCGCCGCGCTCCAGCCTGCGCTGAAACGCCACGCCGCCGAGCACATCCGTTCCGGGAAAATCTTCCGGAAACACACTGACAAGCAATGCGGAATTTGCGTTCCGTCCCGCCCTGTCGTAATTACTCATCCCATTCGTCACTAAGCCGCCCTGCTCGGATGCAGCACCGACCACCACGCCGCCCGGACACATGCAGAACGTGTATACCCCTCTTCCGTTCGACGTCTGGTGCGACAGCTTATAATCCGCGGGGCCCCAGCAGGCGCGCAGAAGCCGTGCCGACGTGCCATATTGCACGGCATCGATATCCGACTGAAGATGCTCGATCCGGAGGCCAACGGAAAAGGCCTTTCTTTCCATGGCGATTTCCCGCTCCTTCAGCCATGCAAATGTATCACGCGCGCTGTGTCCGATTGCCAAAATAATGCAATCAGTTTCCAGCTCGCAGCGTCCCTGCGGACCGCAAAGCAATGCGCCGCTGACGCGGCGGCCGCCTTCGCATTCCCGATCGGCAATCCCATCCAGACGCGTTCCGAAACGGATCTCCGCGCCTAGTCCGATCAGATATTCTCTTATATTTTTAACAATTTTCCGCAGATTATCCGTCCCGATATGCGGTTTATTCCGATATAATATTTCCTCCGGCGCACCAAATTTTACAAAGGTTTCCAGCACAAAGCGGCCAGTCGTATCCTTTTCACGGATCAGACTGTTCAGCTTCCCGTCGGAAAACGTGCCCGCTCCACCCTCGCCGAACTGGATGTTGGATTCCGGGTCCAGCCGGTTCTGCTGCTGGAACAGCGCGACGTCTTTTATCCTCTCCTCCACCCGTTTGCCGCGCTCCACGACAACCGGGGAAAGCCCGGCTTCCGCCAGGAGCAGCGCTGCAAAGATTCCCGCCGGACCAAAGCCCGCCACGACAGGGCGCACAGCACGGCTTTCCGGTTTTACGCTCTCCCGCAGGCGTCCGATATATTCCGCATAACCATCCTCCGGCTTCCGGATGACCGTAAACTGCGCCGAGCCTGCCGAGGGAAGTCTGCCCGAGAGCTCCGCATCCACCGTATATACAAACAGCGGCTTCTCCCGCTTCCGCAGATCTGGCGATTTACGATAAACACGAAGCTCCTTTATACGGCCTCGTTCGATCCGGAGCATTTTGCAGACTTTTTGAAAAAGCCGCTCCCGCTCCTCCTCGCGCTGCTCCGCAGAGGCCGCCGGGAGCGTAATCTCTCTGATTCTTAACCACATGTATAAGCCACCTTCCCATCCGGCTCAGTATATCTGCTGCGCCTTTTTCTGTCAATTCCTTTGAAATACGCAATTTTTCTGTTGGAAATCCTTACGTTTTGTGATAAACTTCAAATATCATATTACCTCCCGGCGACCGGGAAGTCATCGGAAGGATACGGCTATATGAAAAAAAGTATTTTATCTCTGCTGACGATTGCCTGTACCGCAGTTTTACTGACCTCCTGCACGTCTGCGGCTCCCGCCGCAAGTCCGGCGTCCTCGTCCCCCTCGGGCCCGGATCCGGCATTGTTTGATTACACAGCCAAAACATACGGCATCGCCTCCTTTGAAGGAAAATATAAAGTGCAGGGACGGTGCCCGGTGATTTCCTACACGCCGCCCAAGGCGGCCGAAGCGCTTGAGGCGCTTGCTCTGGATTACAGCTGTTCCTCCTTTTCCTTCAACGCATATTGCGAGGGCGACGTCACTGCCGAAATCTATACGGCGCCCACTGCCATCGGCGGTGATATGCTTTATTTAAACGTCTATGTAGACGGCGTACGAAACGCCTCCCGGCCGGAATACAAATTGACGGGGAAAAAGGTTCACACGCTCACGATCGCCTCGGATCTGGAACGGGGACTGCACACCTTCGTCATTGAGCGCCAAACGGAAGCGGAGCGGGGGCTTCTGTATCTCAATTCTGTTTCGCTCTGCGGCGAGCTTTACGAGCCCCCGGGGCAAAGCAGTCTGTTCATCGAATTTATTGGCGATTCGATCACGACGGGCTACGGAAATCTTTATCCCGATCTGACGGAAGGGGAGCAGAATCCCAATCCGGCCTCCAACGTCTACCAGGACGGAACCAGGACGTACGCCTATCTCACCGCACAAAAGCTTGGCGCCGATTACAGCATCATAGCGCAGCAGGGAATCGGAGTAAGCAGCGGCTATTATCCCCACACAATGCTCGGCACATATAAATACACCTGCTATCAATGCGATCACAGACAGCCATGGGACTTTGAAAGAAAGGCCGATCTCGTTGTAATAAACCTGGGAACAAACGACCGTACTATGGTAAGCGCCGGAAAAACAACGCTCGAAAAAATCCAGAAGGGATTCGAGCAATTTTGTCTGCTGGTGCGGGAAAAATATCCGGATGCCAAAATTCTCTGGGCCTATGGGATGATGGAGCAAAGTGCCGAAACACAAATAAAAGCCGCTCTTTCTGCCGCAGGAGGAGAAGAAGCAGGCTTTTACTATGTCAAGCTTGCCAGCGACGGCAGCGGAGGAAACGGGCATCCCTCTGCCGCCGCGCACGAAGAAAACGCAGAAATCCTTACGGAGGCAATAAAAAAAATAATTGCCTCCGGCGAATAAAAACATTTATCAAAGGAGTACAAACATGCTTGAATTTATCTGTTATCCAAAATGCAGCACCTGTCAGAAAGCACAGAAATGGCTGGATGCGAACGGCCTTGCGTATCGTGTCCGCGACATTAAAACCGCCCCGCCCTCCGAAGAAGAGCTGCGCGCCTGGCAGGCGGCAAGCGGGCTTCCCCTGCGGAAATTTTTTAATACAAGCGGCCTGAAATACAAAGAGCTCCATTTGAAGGACAAATTACAGGAAATGGACGATTCCCGGCAGCTTGCGCTGCTCGCCTCCGACGGGATGCTGGTAAAACGCCCGCTGTTAATCGGCGGCACAGGCGCCGCGCCTGCGGTTCTGGTCGGCTTCCGGGAAGCGGAATGGCAGCAGCTTTTATAGGAAACAATGCATTTTCAGAAATATAAAACGATTTTATCCCCCAAAAACGGTATGAATCTTTACCGAGGCTGTACGCACGGCTGCATCTACTGCGACAGCCGGAGCAAATGCTATGAAATGACGCATGAGTTCGAAGATATCGAGGTCAAAACAGATGCGCCCGCCATGCTGGAAGCCGAATTGATTCGGAAGCGAAGGAAAGGCATGATCGCCACAGGAGCGATGTCCGATCCCTATCTTCCCCTCGAAAAAACGCTCCAATACACAAGGGCCTGTCTCGAGGCAATTGAACGCAGAGGCTTCGGCATATCCGTTCTGACAAAATCCGATCTGATCCTGCGCGATCTGGATCTGCTGGTCAAAATCAACCGACAGACAAAATGCGTCGTACAGATGACGCTGACAACCTACGACGAAACGCTCTGCAGGATAATAGAGCCCAATGTCTGCACAACGCGCAGACGCTTTGAAACGCTGAAAATTTTACGAGACAACGGCATTCCTACGATCGTATGGTTCACGCCGCTCCTGCCGTTCATTAACGATACGCGCGAAAACATCCGCGGAATTGTCGCTTACTGCAAAGAGGCCGGGGTTTACGGCGTTCTCTGCTTCGGAATCGGCGTCACCCTGCGGGAAGGCGATCGCGAATATTTTTACCAGGCGCTGGACAGACAGTTTCCCGGGCTGAAAAATAAATATATAAAAACCTTTGGTTACGCGTATCATTGCCTCAGCCCCGACAACGACGTTCTGATGCCATTCTTCCAGGAGGAATGTAAGAAAAACGGGCTGACAACCGATGTCGGTAAAATATTTGCCTTTGCCGGTTCGTTTGATCCCGAACCGGCTCCGCGGCAGCTTTCTTTGTTTGACGAGTTCTAATACAAGCCTTCAAGCCTGGCGCCAAGCTCTGCGGCTGTTTCCGAAAGCGCTTCCCAGGAAATCGTTTTGTCGCGGTTCCAGGTGTTTTCCGCCAGAAACGGAAGCCGCTCCAGCAGCAGCCTGCGCTCCGCGGCAACGCCTTCTTCGACGGTAGGATAGGAGGCCGCGATTCGGTCTCCCCAAGCCAGCAGCTGGCCGCCGAGCACCTGACGCGTAGGCGGGATTTCCAGCTCTTTGCCAAGATACGGAGAACCGGGATGCACCGCCTTCCATTTATAAATCGACCAATCGTAAATCTCTCGCGGAGGCCATGCAGGTTCCGGCGTTACGATATACATCGGGTTCCAGGAACAGTTGATGATCCGAAATCCGGCGCTGATCAGAGCCGGCGTAACCTGATAATAATTTTCCCAGCTCATGATAAGAATCTCCCTGGACACGAGATCATTGACCTGCTCGCAGAAGCCCTCCCAGGCAACGGGAATTTTGCCCGCCGCCAAAACAGGCTCGGCCATTTTCATGACAAAGCTTGCATACAGCTTTTCGGCGGCCAACTTCTGATCCTCCCCGCGGACATCGATCCCGGCGTCTTGCGCATATTCCGCACAGCGCGGGCACTTCAGCCAGTTTTCAATCTGCGCCTCATCTCCGCCGATGTGAATATACTTTGAGGCAGAAAACATCTCGCAAAGCTCACGAAAGAGCGCCTGCATCGCCTCAATTGACTGCGGTGTCTGACAGATAATCCCGTCCGTTCCAAAAAGCTCGGGATATTCTTTCTGAAAAGAGACGCAGTGGCCCGGCACATCGATTTCAGGCATCAGCTGCACGCCGCGTGCCGCTGCATACCGATTCAGCTCTGCAATCTGCCCTTCTGTGTAGCAGCGTCCTTTCGTGGAAAGCGCGGGTAAAAGCGCGCTGGGAAGGGTATAGCTCTGATCATCCGTAAAATGCAGATGCAGCACCGAGATCTTATAAAAATAGCAGAAATCCACATAGCTGAGCAAATAGGAAAAATCATGCCAGTTGCGTGCCAGATCGACCATCATGCCGCGGTAAGCGCAGTCCGGCGCATCGGAAATCTCACAGTCCGGAATCCAAACAAGCTCCGGGCTCACCGCATCAGGCTCAAAAAGCTGGAGAAGGGAGGCAAAGGCATGGTTTACTCCAACAAGATCGGAAGCAAACAGCTTCACTTTACCATTTCCCGCAGAAAACCGATATTCCTCCTGCCCGAGCGCCGCGTCGCGTATAATCTGTATGGGAGCGTTTTCGCTTATAGTAAAATGCAGGCCCAGTCTGCGGGCATAATCCGCGAATACCTCCGCCGCCTCTTCAAACTCCCGATGCAGCAGACAGAGCTCTGTTTTATACGGAAAACGTCCGCCCGACTCGCTGACGCGCTTCGGCGTCGGGATCATGCGTACCTTTTTCATGCGTTCCATTTCTATGCCTCCGTTTTATTGTTCTGATTCAATGGTTTTTTATTGTATCGCGCGCGCGGAGCAATGTCAACAAAGAGTCTGAATGAAATTTAATATATTTTAAATTATAAATTATAATATTGCGCTTGTGCATTCCACAGCTCGTAATATTTCCCCATTTCTTCCTCTATTAATTCCTTGTGACTGCCTTGTTGAATAATCTTCCCCTCATGAAAAACGATAATCTCACTACAGAAGCGACACGAGGCAAGACGGTGGGAAATGTATATCGCTGTTTTGTTTTCTACAATTGCGTTAAACTTGGTATAAATATCGTATTCTGCAATCGGATCCAGCGCAGAGGTCGGCTCGTCAAGCACAATAAATGGCGCATTTTTATATAACGCACGAGCCAACGCCACTTTTTGCGCCTCACCGCCGGAAATTTCAACGCCATTTTCATCAAAATCTCTATAAAGATAAGTATCCGTTCCATCTGACATTTTTGCTAACCGTTCCTCAAATCCTGCTTTTTTCAAGCAGCGTTCTACTCGTTCTTTATCATAATCCGATTGTGCCGCAACATTTTGGCCCAGTTTGAATGAGAACAGCTTAAAATCTTGAAAAACGACAGAAAAGAAAGCCAAATATTCATTGTAATCCAAACTTTTGATATTTACCCCATTCAATTTAATCGCACCCTCTGTAGGATCATACAAACGACAAAGCAATTTTATAAAAGTTGTTTTACCGGAGCCGTTCATCCCTACAACAGCATAACGCTGACCGCTTTTTAGCTTAAGCGATATATTTTGCAAAGCAAATGTTTCAGAAGACGGATAGCGAAAAGAAACATCACAAAATTCGATTTCGTACTCGCTGCCGTTCGGGCAAACTTCTTTTAAGGAGCGTGTTCCCTGCGCCATCTTTTGTTTTACATCTAAAAAGGCAAGATAATCCTCTACGAAAGGCGTATTATTCGCAATATTTATTCCAATATTAAACATCCTGATAACAGCATTTATAATCCTCTGGATAAACCCTACATATTTTATAATATTGCCGATGCCGAAAACCCCTTTTAGTGCGTATATGCATATGAAAAGATATACTGTCGCTTGAAGAATTATAGAAAATAGCGTCTGCGGAATATGATACCAGAAGCTTTTTGTATAATACGTTCGAAAGGATCTTTTGTGTAAATCAAACTCATATTTTTGTATTTTTTGAATTAATTTATCCTGACGGTACAATCGGACATCTTTTCCCATATTATAACAATCGATTGCATCATCAATGCGGTTTTCCTCTATCATCGAAAGAGACATTTCGTTAGACAGCTCCGCCATGTTTTTTTTAACAATAAAGGAAGTCCATACATTCAGCAGAATCAGCAGAATTATGAGTATTGCAAAAAAAACTACTAACCAGTCGAATTCATTCGATATTATTAAAAATATCATTTCGAAAAACAAATAAACTGACAAGACGATATTTATTATGCAATAAGATAATTCATTCAAATTTATTAGAAGTGATTGTTTCCCATGTGCATCTATTTTTGCTGATTCAGCAATTTTTCTACGTAGTTGTCGAACTTCCGTATTTTCTAAATCCTCATAATCCAGCGTAAACGTTTTTTGGTAAAATAAGTCTGCTTCCTTCTGATTCAGCAGCGTTTCCTGATGTTTAAAGCCCCGACTGAGCATGCCTCCTATAATAGAGATCAAAAAATTACCGCCGATCGTAATCGCTACCAGCGTAATTAAGGTACTGACCGTTCTTTTCCCAACGATTTCATTAACGATTTCCGCCGATAAATAAATGTTAAAATATGGAGATAAGTTTGCAAACAACGAATGGATAATCATAAAGGGAAAATACGCCGGGCAGAGCTTATGCCATAATTTAATGGCACGTATATTTGGATTTTGCACTTTGCGCTTAGGCATTTGCAGCTTCCTCCTTATCATGCTCATCACTTTCTTTTTTATAATAATGTCCCTGTAATGCAAACATATTGGCATACTTGCCGCCTAGTTTTATTAATTCCTCATGCGAGCCTGTTTCAATAATTTTACCGTTCTCCATAAAAATAATTCTATCGCAGAATTGCGTGGAGGAGAGTCTGTGCGATATATAAACAGAGGTTTTATTTTGAGTTAAACTGTGGTACTGCAAATACAACTCGTTTTCGGCAATTGGATCCATCGCCGCGGTCGGTTCGTCAAGCACAATTACAGGAGCATCCTTATAAAGTGCCCGTGCCAGCATGAGCTTTTGCGTTTCTCCGCCAGATAAAGCAATAGAATCTTCAAACACCCCTTTCATCAATCTGGAATCAATTCCGTTCGGCAAAGATTCTATTTTACTCTCAAGACCTGCCCGCCGAAGTACTTCTTTTACTCGCTCCCGATCTATTGCAGAATCGCTCGACGATACAAATTCAGCTATCGTAACCGGTAATAAATAGATATCCTGAAATACTGCAGAAAATAAAGTATAATAGTTTTCGATATTATAGTCGGTGACCGGTCTGCCGTTCAATCTGATTTCTCCATCGGTTGGATAGTAAAATCCGCATAATAATTTTACCAGCGTCGTTTTACCGGCGCCGTTTGTACCGACAACCGCCAGCTTCTCGCCCTTGTGTATCGTTAGGTTAATATCTTTTAAAGCATAGAACCCGCCCTCCGCAGATGGATATTGATAGGATACACCGCAAAATTCAATCTCAACAGGCAATTCAGACACATCGGGAAGACGGCAGCCGATCCCGTGATTATAATGATCTTCCAACGCAAAATAATCACGGTAGTAACCTATTTTTATACTCTTACTGACAATATCATTCACCAGACCGGCAATGCCGTTTAGCCATCCTGAAAAACCAACCACAACCCCAAAATAAAAAACAAAATCGCCAGCATCGATTTTACCGTCATATAATGAAATAATCAGTACCGCATAGGCTGCGCCATCTCTTATAAGAGTAAAAAAGGCGCTGATGCACCTGCCCCATAAAGACCGTATGCTTACCTTTTTTGTCCATATAAACTGTTCTTTATGCAAAACCGTTAGCAGGCCTCCCAGCCAGCCCAGCATATGATATATTCGGACATCTTTTGCATATTCGAATTTCGAGGAAAGTCCGCTCAGATATCCAATTTTTCTATGAAGCTCAGTCCATTTCTCCTTGTGTTTTTCAATATAATTCCGCTGCCATCGGCTAATTAGATATGTAATCAACGCAGATATGAGCAAAAGCACCAATATCACCGGAGATAAGGCAGCAACAATGCTCCCGTATGTAAAAATCCCAAATAAATTAATGATCAGATTGATGACTGATGACCAAATCAGCTCCGGCGCGCAAGAGCCGGAACACGCGTCATCCATTGCTAATGAATATTTAATGTTCTTTTCCGGATGATCTGTATTGGAAAAATCGGTATGCATAAACTTTCCAATAATCTCATATTGATACATTGCTGAAAAATTATAATCCCGCATTTTAATCCTGGAATCACAAAAAGCGTTTAGGATCTGAATTAAAAATAAAGAGGCGAAATAAATGCCAATAATGATTGTTATTTCAAATATGCTTTGCTGCGCCTCAACCGCATTAATAACAAGCTTAGGAAAATATGCTGCCGCAAGAGGTAATAGAATCGCCAGAGGAATAATGGGAAGATAATAGAAGCAAAAAGCTTTGTCCCATTTCCATATTTTTTTAAACGCATACACAATATTTGAAATACAGCTTTTTTTCAAAATAATTTATCTCCTAATAGAAAAACTGTAATACTCCTTGTCCCGTTTCCTTCAATAGACTAACCTTTCGATAAAATATGCGGCGCGCCGCGAAGCCTTTGTTGCTTCTTGACGCACCGCTGCGGACGTGTCTGCGGTTTATATCGTCCTTTTTCTCTTACATCTCAGTACAGCGGCTGTGGCTACTGTGCATGCGAAGAGCACAAGTCCGATTACTAGCATTCTGAAATCTCCCGTGCCGGGATTCTGCTCGTTTTCAGGCTTCTTCTCGTCTGAAGGCGCTTCGGCTTTGACGATTACCGTGCATTCGGCCCGGAAGCTGCCGTCCGCCGTAGTTGCGCTTATTATCGCCGTACCTTCTGCCACTCCGGTGACTACACCGTTTTCGACAGTGGCGACGCTTCCGTTGCTGGATGCCCAAGCCAGAGTTTTATCGGCTGCGTCTTCGGGGCTGACCGTAGCGGTCAGCGTATCGCTCTGCCCCACCGTGAGCTCAATCTCCGCTTTGTCAAGGGTAACTCCCGTGACGGAAGCGCCAGGCGCAGGGATCTCAAAGGAGCTGTTGTTAACCATGGGAACGTTATGCTGTGAATCCCATACCCATGCTTTATCCTCGCCGAATTCAAAACCGAGTTCGGTATACAACTCCGGCTTCATAAGTTCGCTTTCGGCCATCGTTATGCCCTCGCTGGCCTCATCGGAGCCGTCGTTACGTGTCTGGCCGTTGACGGTTATTTCTTCGCCGGCGTAGTTGTTTATGAGTTCGCCTTTTTGGAATTGCGTAACCCTGTGGGAGTTCGCGTCATTTTCGGCCGTAACCGTACCACTGAACAGCACGTTGTTGGATATTATTGAGCCGTTATAGTTCTGCCAGCCGGTCAACAGAGAGGCGCTGTACTGCTTGCCGTTGTTGGGCGCCTGCTGTATGACGGTTACGTCCTTGACAAAGCAGCGTTCGACATGGCATTTGGAAGAGCCGCATATGCCACCCGCATTTTCGCCGTTTCCCTTCACTACGGCATCAGTGGTCATACAGTCTCGCACATAGGTAGTAAGAGAATGGCGTACCTGTCCTATAAGGCCGCCTACGCCTGTCATGCCGCTTACAGAGCCCTTTGCGGAGCAGCGTGCAACCTCGCCGGCAAGATCCGCCTCAATATTTCCAATAAGTATGCCCGCATAAGACCCCGTGGCTGTTATATCGACTACTGCGTGGCAGTCTGTTACGTCAACGGATCCGCCGGATATGTATCCTATAAGACCGCCTACATTACTTGCCCCCTGTACGGTTCCCGAAACGTTGACATTGCTGACCTTGCCCTGGCACGAGCCGGCCAATATGCCTACGTCAGACGCGGTAGATATCAGCACAGCATTCGTAATGGTCAGATCCTTCACCTCGGAACCGGCATCGAGGCATTCGAACAAACCCTTTGAGGCTGAACCGGAGAATATAAGATTATTTATGGTCTTGCCATTACCGTCAAACGTTCCCCTGAATGATTTAACGGACGTTACGGCTTTGCCTGTACCGTCTATATCGCAGAATAAACGATAGTTTGCAAGAGGATCGTAGTTCATCTGCGCGAAGTCATCTGGGCTGTCTATTAAATAGTACCCGTCGGCGTCCTTTTCAAGCGTAACGCTGGGCAACGCAGCCGTATCGTCGTTATAGAAATACAGGCAATTTGCCACGCTGCGCTCCGTCCCGCCCGTTGGACCGCTGGTATTATCGGAAGGTGAATTCTTGACCGCGAATTCATAGCTCTGAGGATCTTTTATTACCATGGTAGCAGAACCGCCGCCGTCCAGGTTCATTGCCTGCACTGCGCCGTTATCCAGCATCAATTGCGCCATCTCGGTAAGTGAAAGACCAGCCGAATATGTATCGGGGCGTTTTCCGTCTACACATATTATAAATACAGAGCCGTCTTCGCGGATGCCGACGACAGTACGTGCGTAAGGCTCCTTCGGAGAGTCATACAGACTTGTGCCGGCCACACCGCCGACGCCTTCGGCAAAATCAGTTATCTTGCCGTCCTTTACCATTATAAAATCTCCGCCAATGGCCTGCTGCAGTTCGTCTTTGTACTTGAGATAATCCTCATAGTATCCCATTACCGCTGTTCCATCTTTAAGAATTCCGAAAAACGTGCGGTATGGCTTACGTGCCGTCGCCTCCGATTCGTCCCAGGCATGCAGCTGTTGTCCGTCCTGCACAACCACTCCTTCAGGCTCACCTGTAGACGTGTTGTAAAAGTCCCCATTTACACCCGCCAAAACATTGCGTCCGTTGAGCGTCGCATAACGCAGCTGCTCCGAAACCGGTTGCATTCCAAATGCGGTCTCACCATATGGAAGCCCTACGCCTATTTTCAGGTCGGAGCCCTCCGCACCATAGTTTGTGTCCAGCATAAAACCGGCGACCGTACGCCCATCTGAAGTTTTAAACAAGACCTGTTCGTAGTCGAGTCCTTGCGCTACAGATATGCTGTCTGTTGATATCACTTTGTTTATCACTTGGCCTGCTCCGGAGTTAATCGCTTGCACAATCGGAATGGCGGAAAGCAGTGTGCCGCCGGCCGTTGCGACCGACAGGATAGCGCCCAGCAGCTTTTGCCACTTCTTGCGTATGTTTCTATTGAAAAAACCGCAACATCTGACTTTACTTGACATAACTTCATACTCCTTAAATTTTTTTACGTATCTATGAATTTGCTTTTATGAGTTTAGCACAGACGCTGCCTCAAACACAACGCAGACTATTATTAAAAATGCAAGAATTTTTTGTGAATTATACGTATTCTTACAAGGATATCGTACCATCAGCCAGAACGGACTACATAGCTCGCTTCCCGTGTCCGTCTCTTTACCAGAAAAGGTTGCTCTTTTTTCTATAATTTTTCATCCTTTTTGATGAAGCGTGGCGCCTTTGGGGTACCCTCCGTAAGGAAGATGCCCAAGGATTTATATTTAACCTCTTTTCGGATTGTGGTGTCACAATCCGATGCTCGCTATACTTATGGACATCATCTTTCTCTTCGCTGTTTTCAAAACATCAAAATTCATTGAAAAATCATTGACATTTTTGTTTAATTGGTATATAATAATTTGACTTAGATTCAGTAAAATCTATTTGGGCGGCTTGGGATAAAAGGAGATATTATTATGTACGATTTCGAGTATGTTCCAAAAGAAGAATGGAAACCGATTAGAGATGAACTTTTTGAAATAATCTACAAATTACAAAGAGAAGTTAGAGATGACTTCACTTTTCAATATCATTTCGTGGGCAGTAGCAAACGAAAGATGATAACTCGTGACCGGAACTCTAACATTGGTTTTGACTTCGATGTGAATATTGAAGTAAATGACCCCGACGAAGACTATTCTGCCAAAGAAATACGAAACATTCTTCACAAGGGGCTCGATAAGGTTACTAACCCTTATGGATATCCGATTTTTGGATACGATTATACCGAAGACTCCACCCGTGTTCTTACAATTCGAGTAAAAGATAAAACAAACTCCCGCATCTTACATAGTTGTGATTTTTGCATTATATATGAATGCGGAAATGGGAGGCGACAATTTATTCGTTATAACAAAAAGCAAAAAAGTTATTCGTGGGAATACCAACCGAAAGGGTATATGGAGTTGCCATCCAAAATTGAGTGGATTAAAAAGCACGGACTATGGCAACAAGTCAGAGATACTTACATATATAAAAAGAATATCAACACCGATGATAATAAAAAATCCAGATCTATTTTTGCAGAAACAATTCATCAAATTTGTCAGCAAAACGGATATTATCAAAATGGGAGATAATATGGCAATGGATATGGATTCTGGAAAATTGCTTATTTTATCCGGTTGGTCAAACGATGAAAATGATGGCTAAGATAAACGGCGGCAAAGAGTTTTGGCATCTCTCTGCCGCCGTTATCTTGTGAAAGTCAAGTAAAGACAGCTTCCTTATGAAGTCTCACCGTTCGGCGGGCTTTTTTTACATTTCCAAAAATATCGTATAATGAAAATGAGGGCAGAAAGCATAAAATTCAACTCACACAAAACTTGAAGAGGTCTTAAAAAAAGGAAAAGCAATTTCTATTGCAATGCTGATAGAACAAACAAAAGCCCTTAACCGCTATGGTTAAAGGCTTTTTCTCTGGAGCCAATGGTGAGAATCGAACTCACGACCTATTCATTACGAGTGAATTGCTCTACCCCTGAGCCACATTGGCAGATTCAATTTTGCACTCCCAGCAGAATAACGCCGGAAACAGAATTATTATATCATATATATTTTATATTGTCTACCATTATTTTCACAAAATTTCTCTGAGTAAGGTTTTTATAGAAAGAGAGCTCTGCGCCTTTTGCACAGAGCTCTCATAAAGACCGGCGAATACATATTTTTGCGAGACGTCACCGTCTAACTATCTTCTGCA
The DNA here is from genome assembly GCA_900543695.1 of uncultured Clostridium sp. Taxonomy (GTDB): domain Bacteria; phylum Bacillota; class Clostridia; order UBA1212; family UBA1255; genus Egerieisoma. Next base: position 17,362 of record UQSG01000036.1, read on the forward strand.
TCTAGGAGCTTAACTGCCGTGTTCGGTATGGGAACGGGTGTGCCCTCCTCATCATCTTCACCGGATTCTCTCCAGGTACTTCCCCCCTGTACCCTCAAAACTGAATACTCTACTTCACAACTACTCCCTGATGACCTCAATCCTTGACTCCTTCTTTCCTTGGTCAAGCCCTCGACCTATTAGTATCAGTCCGCTTAACGCATTACTGCGCTTCCACTCCTGACCTATCTACCACTTAGTCTCTGTGGAGTCTTACTCTTTCGATGGGATATCTCATCTTGGGGCCGGTTTCACGCTTAGATGCTTTCAGCGTTTATCCGATCCGAACTCGGCTACCCAGCTATGCCCCTGGTGGAACAACTGGTGCACCGGAGGTTCGTCCATCCCGGTCCTCTCGTACTAAGGACAGTTCCCCTCAAATATCCTACGCCCACGACAGATAGGGACCGAACTGTCTCGCGACGTTCTGAACCCAGCTCGCGTACCGCTTTAATTGGCGAACAGCCAAACCCTTGGAACCTGCTACAGCTCCAGGATGCGATGAGCCGACATCGAGGTGCCAAACCTCCCCGTCGATGTGAACTCTTGGGGGAGATAAGCCTGTTATCCCCAGGGTAGCTTTTATCCGTTGAGCGACGGCAATTCCACTTTCATACCGCCGGATCACTAAGCCCTACTTTCGTACCTGTTCGGCTTGTCAGCCTCTCAGTTAGGCTACCTTCTGCCTTTGCACTCTATCACGCAATTTCCAACTGCGCTGAGGTAACCTTTGGGCGCCTCCGTTACTCTTTAGGAGGCGACCGCCCCAGTCAAACTGCCCGACTGACAGTGTCCCCGTACCAGATTCATGGCACCGGGTTAGAGCTCCAGTATTCTCAGAGTGGTATCCCAACGTCGACTCCATAGTCACTGGCGTGACTACTTCCTCGTCTCCCACCTATCCTGTACAGAAAATACCGAAACCCAATATCAGCCTGCAGTGAAGCTCCATGGGGTCTTTCCGTCTAATCGCGGGTAACTTGCATCTTTACAAGTACTACAATTTCACCGGGTGTGCTGTTGAGACAGTGCCCAAATCATTACGCCATTCGTGCAGGTCAGAACTTACCTGACAAGGAATTTCGCTACCTTAGGACCGTTATAGTTACGGCCGCCGTTTACTGGGGCTTAAGTTCACTGCTTCGCTTGCGCTTACAGATTCCCGTAACCTTCCAGCACCGGGCAGGCGTCAGCCCCTATACTTCATCTTTCGATTTAGCAGAGACCTGTGTTTTTGGTAAACAGTTGCTTGGGCCATTTCTCTGCGGCCTATCTCTAGGCTCCCCTTCTCGCTAACTTACGGGGTTAATTTGCCGAGTTCCTTAACAACACTTCTCCCGCTCGTCTCAGGATTCTCTCCTCACCTACCTGTGTCGGTTTGCGGTACGGGCAAATGTATACTCAATAGCGGCTTTTCTCGCCAGTGTGGAATCTTTGGCTTCGCTCCTATTTGAGCTCCGTGTCAGGCCTTCGAATCGGTACGCGTACTTCACTACGTACCTATCTACCTCCCTTACTCCGGCTTTCCCTGCTGCCGGATCCATTTATCCTCCTGTGTCCCCGCGTCTCTTATTCGTATACCTTTGGTACAGGAATGTCTACCTGTTGTCCATCACCTACGCCTCTCGGCCTCGGCTTAGGCCCCGACTTACCCTGGGCGGACGAACCTTCCCCAGGAAACCTTGGGTTTTCGACGGTAAAGATTCTCACTTCACTCTCGCTACTCATTCCGGCATTCTCACTACTGCCTCGTCCACATGTCGTTCCCGTCATGCTTCTCTCTACTGCACTACGCTCCCCTACCAACGTCCTTTCGGACATTCCGCAGCTTCGGTGGATGGTTTAGCCCCGTACATCTTCGGCGCAGGCTCACTCGACTAGTGAGCTATTACGCACTCTTTGAATGAGTGGCTGCTTCTAAGCCAACATCCTAGCTGTCTTAGCAAACCCACATCCTTTTCCACTTAACCATCACTTTGGGACCTTAGCTGGCGGTCTGGGCTGTTTCCCTTTCGACTACGGGACTTATCTCTCGCAGTCTGACTCCCGGACATCTTCTTTATGGCATTCTTAGTTTGATAGGGTTCGGTAACCTGGTAAGGCCCCTAGCCCATTCAGTGCTTTACCTCCATCAGAATAATCCGAGGCTAGCCCTAAAGCTATTTCGGGGAGAACCAGCTATCTCCGAGTTCGTTTGGAATTTCTCCGCTACCCACAGCTCATCAGAGCCTTTTTCAACAGACACCTGTTCGGTCCTCCACCTGATTTTACTCAGGCTTCAACCTGTCCATGGGTAGGTCACCCGGTTTCGGGTCTATTACACGTGACTTATCGCCCTCTTCAGACTCGCTTTCGCTTCGGCTCCGTCCCTTCAGAACTTAACCTCGCCACGTACAATAACTCGCCGGACCGTTCTACAAAAAGTACGCCATCGGGCTTTAACGCCCTCTGACTGCTTGTAAACACAGGGTTTCAGTTTCTCTTTCACTCCCCTCCCGGGGTTCTTTTCACCTTTCCCTCACGGTACTATCCTCTATCGGTCACTGAGTAGTATTTAGCCTTGGGAGGTGGTCCTCCCTCTTTCCCACCAGATTCCTCGTGTCTTGTGGTACTCCGGATCTCAGCTCCGTTTGGTTCCCTTCGAGTACGGGGCTATCACCCTCTTCGGCGGCGGCTTTCAATCCGCTCTTCTCCTCGGTCTCCTCCCTTTTTTGCTGGTCCTTACCCCCATCTCCATTTCTGCAGATCGGTTTGGGCTCTTCCGCGTTCGCTCGCCACTACTTACGGAATCACTTTTGTTTTCTCTTCCTGAGGGTACTTAGATGTTTCAGTTCCCCTCGTCTCCCTCCGTTAAGCTATCTTTTTCACTTAACGGTGACAGCCCTCTCTTGGCTGCCGGGTTCCCCCATTCGGACATCCGCGGCTCTTCGGCTATTTGCGCCTACCCGCGGCTTTTCGCAGCTTGTCACGTCCTTCTTCGGCTCTCAGTGCCAGGGCATTCCCCCTGCGCTCTTAGTAGCTTGACCTCTCGTCTCCTCGTCGCTTTCGCTTCGATTCTCCGTTCTCTTTTCCGTCAAAGATTGAGTTGAGTTCTTTCTCCTGAGAGTTCACTCTTCCTTCTTAAAGACTTTACCCTCTTTTTCTTTGTCTTCTCATCTTTTTCGTTGCTTTTCAAATATTCAGTTCTCAAGGTACAGTTGCTTTTCGCAGTCCTCCGCTCTTTCCTGGGGAACCGCTGGTGGAGATAATGAGATTCGAACTCATGACCCCCTGCTTGCAAGGCAGGTGCTCTCCCAACTGAGCTATACCCCCGGGAATCTCGTAGATGAACTACGAAAACTAAACAGCGTACCGTATCTGTGAGAAGATACTGCCTGAGTCTTACTCAGGCCACATGCTTCCTTCGCCTTTCTTTCTCTAAGTCTCTTCGCTTCCCTCACTCCTGCTCTCGCTCTCCTCATGAGTTCCGCTCTGTCTCCTTAGAAAGGAGGTGATCCAGCCGCACCTTCCGATACGGCTACCTTGTTACGACTTAACCCCAATCATCAACCCCACCTTCGGCAGCGCGCTCCTTGCGGTTACGCTACTGACTTCGGGTGTTGCTGACTCTCATGGTTTGACGGGCGGTGTGTACAAGACCCGGGAACGTATTCACTGCAGTATGCTGACCTGCAATTACTAGCAATTCCGACTTCATGTGGGCGGGTTGCAGCCCACAATCCGAACTGGGACTATCTTTGGGGATTCGCTCCGGATTACTCCTTCGCTGCCTTCTGTAATAGCCATTGTAGTACGTGTGAAGCCCAAGACATAAGGGGCATGATGATTTGACGTCGTCCCCACCTTCCTCCGATTTCTCACCGGCAGTCTCATTAGAGTGCCCATCTCTCTTGCTGGCAACTAATGACAAGGGTTGCGCTCGTTGCGGGACTTAACCCAACATCTCACGAC
>UQSG01000037.1 GCA_900543695.1 uncultured Clostridium sp.
GACTTCGCTATTTTTTTCTAGGTTCAACTGTAACACATGTATTGTAATCCTACACGGCGGGGCATGCCGCTCTTTTTTAATCCTTGCGGTACGAGGCCCTTTATGCTATACTGAATCAGGTTGCTTTTCCGCGGGGCGGGCGGAAGAATTACAGTTCAGAGTGGGTGTTGGTTTTGTGTAAATTCGTAATTACAGGGGGACAGACGCTTCGGGGAGAGCTTACGGTCAGCGGAAGCAAAAACGCTGCGCTCCCGATCGTTTCCGCTGCAATTTTGGCGGAGGGCCCCTGTACGATTGAAAATATTCCGGACATCGCCGATGTACAGGCCATGCTGGACATTCTCAGAAAGCTTGGCGCGGTTGTAGAAGAACTGGACAGAAATACAATCAGAATTGATGCTACGAAGGTATCCTCTCACGAAGCGACGTTTGACCTGGTCAGCAAGCTGAGGGGATCTTATTATTTGATGGGGGCCTTTCTGGGCAGATTCGGGCAGGCTGTAGTTTCTCTGCCGGGGGGCTGCAAATTGGGCACTCGTCCGATCGACCAGCATTTAAAGGGCTTTCAGGCGCTTGGCGTCGATATTGAGGAAGCTTATGGCAAGGTTACGGCGAAGGCATATGACGAGAGCGGACTTCTGCATGGGAACAATATTTATCTGGACGTGGTTTCTGTCGGCGCTACGATCAATCTGATGCTTGCGGCATGTAAGGCGGCGGGACAGACGGTAATTGAAAACTGCGCCCGGGAACCGCACGTGGTGGACGTTGCCAATTTCCTGAATTCCATGGGCGCCAAGATCCGCGGCGCGGGAACGGACATCATAAAAATTACCGGAGTTCCAAGGCTGCACGGCGTCGAGCTGTATTCCATTATTCCGGATCAAATAGAGGCCGGTACATATATGATTGCCGCCGCGGCAACGGGAGGAGAAATCACGATTAAAAATATTATTCCGCGCCATCAGGAATCTCTGACCGCTAAGCTTCAGGAGATGAGCATTGGCGTAGAAGAGGGCGAGGACTGGATCCGCATTTATAGTAACGGCTCGGTATCGGCAGCGCATGTCAAAACACTGCCGTATCCAGGGTTTCCGACGGACATGCAGCCTCAGATTACGGTTCTTCTTTCCCGGGCGGACGGTACGAGCAAAATCACGGAGGGCGTTACAGACTTTCGCTTCCAGTATACTGAGGAATTGAAGCGTATGGGTGCGGATATCACCGTAAACGGAAAAATGGCTATGGTATCCGGACCGAAACGCTTAAAGGGCACGATTGTGCGGGCGCCCGATCTTCGCGGCGGCGCCGCGCTTGTTATTGCCGCGCTTATGGCGGAGGGCGATACGGTTATCCAGGACGTACAGTTCATCGACAGAGGATATGACAACATTGTCGGGAAGCTCCAGAGCGTCGGGGCAAGAATCGTACGAGTAGAGGATGATAACTGAGCATGGTAAAATTTTGCAGCCTGTACAGCGGCAGCAGCGGAAACAGCATATATATTGGGACGGAGCGCACAAAGCTTCTGATCGACGCGGGTGTCAGCGGTGTGAAAATTGCCGGCGCGCTGCGCGAAATCGGCGTAAGGCCGGAACAGATCGACGGAATTTTGATTACGCACGAACACGCTGACCATATCAAGGGCGTCGGCATTTTTTCCCGCAAATTTGACGTGCCTGTATATGCCCGCGAAAAAACGTGGGCGGCCATGCGGCAGGAAATCGGCCCGGTTAAGGAAGAAAACGTCAGAATGATTGACCGCGGATATTTTACGGTTGGAGACATCGACGTCTGCAATTATTCGATTCCGCACGATGCCGCGGATCCGGTTGCATACACGTTTTATATCTATAATCGCAAAATATCCGTGGCGACGGATGTGGGCTGCGTTACGGAAGCGGTTTACGAAAACGTCATGGAAAGCGATCTTGCGCTCATCGAATCGAACCACGATGTAGAGCTGCTGAAGAACGGACGCTACCCGTGGCCGCTCAAGAAGCGGATCCTGGGAGATCGCGGGCATTTGTCGAACGAGCATGCGGCTGCTCTTGCGGCGGCGCTTGCGCAAAGAGGAACGAGGTATATCTGCCTGGGACACCTGAGCCAGGAAAATAATGAGCCGGAGCTTGCCCTTGCGGCAGCGCGCAGCGCGCTGGCGGAATGCGGGATCCGTACGGGCCGCGACGTATTCGTAAATGTGGCGCCGCGCGGATATTCCAGCGAGGTAACGGAGCTGTGATACATTTTACCCTGCTTTGCGTCGGAAAATTGAAGGAAAGCTATTTGCGGGCGGCTGTGGCGGATTATGTGAGCCGCCTTTCAAAATACACGAAAATCGATATCGTGGAGGTCGCGGAGGACAATCATCCCGTCCCTGCAAAAAGAATTGATGCGGAAGGCGCTTCTCTTATGAGAAAAATTGCGCCCGGGAGCTGCGTCATTGCGCTTGACCTGCACGGCCGCGAGCTTTCCTCAGAACGCCTGGCGGAATATATCGCGGAAAAAACCGTAGCCGGAAATTCGGATTTTACATTTGTCATCGGCGGCTCCGACGGCATCGGAGCCCAGGTTACCTCCCGTGCAGATCTGCGGCTCTGTCTCTCTCAGATGACGTTTCCGCATCAGCTGACACGGCTGATTCTTGCCGAACAGCTTTACAGAGCAATGAAAATAAACAACGGGGAGCAATACCATAAATGAGACGGGATTTTGTAGAAATCAGGGCATACTGTAAAATTAACCTTGCTCTTGATATCCTGCGCCTGCGTGAAGATGGATATCATGAGGTGGAAATGATTCTGCAAACGATTCCGCTCTGGGATACCGTAACGCTTCGGCGCACGGCGGGATCGGAGTGGAGAAAACCGGTAACAATTACGTCAAATGCGCAATGGCTCCCGCAGGATGAGAAAAACACGGCTTACCGTGCGGCGTATCTGCTGGCAAGGGATTTTTGCCGGGTGGATACGGGAACGGAGATCCATATTGATAAGAAAGTGCCGCGATGCGGAGGCCTTGGCGGCAGCAGCGCCGATGCCGCGGCGGTACTGAAGGGAATGAACCAATTATACGACCTTGGGCTTTCCGACGAAACGCTGCTTTGGTATGCTGCGCAAATTGGCTCGGACGTTCCGTTTTTGCTCCGCTCCGGAGCCGCCGTCGCTACGGGAACGGGGACGGAGCTGCGCTATATCGAACCGTTTCGGGACGGGATTCTGCTCCTGGTAAACCCGAATATCGACATCTGCACGCCGGAGGCATACCGGGTATATGATTTTCTGGAGGCGCGCGGCGAAATACCGCCCGGAGCGCATCCTGATATTTTGGAAACGGTGCGTTCCATGCAGCAGAGCATTGAAAAGCTTTCCGAAAAAATGAAAAACGTATTGGAATATCCGGCGTTTTATCTGCATCCGGAGCTTGCGGAGCTGAAGGCCTCTCTTCTGGAGCGTGGGGCTTCGGCAGCGCTCATGTCCGGAAGCGGCGCAACTTTTTTCGGATTTTTTCGAAAGGGAGAGGCGCAGGCGGCGCAGCAAGCGGCGGACTTTTTCCAGGGGAAAGGATACTTTACGTTTGTAAGCGGGGATCTGACCATGTGACGCCTTCTTTTATTGGACACTGCAATGAAAATAGATTATAATTACTGATATATCTTTTACAGACGAGGGTGCGGAGCCGATGGCGGTAAGAAGGAAAAAAGGAGGGAAGAAGATCGATACGGGAAGCACGGCCAGGCAGCGCCGGAAGCGCCTGCGTGGGAAACGCCGCGATGAAAAACGGACGGACAGGACCGCGGATATCAGGGAAATCCAGCAGCGCCTGCGGAAACGGCCCAAGAGACGGAAGGCGAATCTGGGAAGGCTGCTGATCGCCGCTTTTCTTATGCTTCTTCAGCTTGCCATCCTTATATGGGGCTTATATAAAATGAAAGCGTTTGTGCTTTCTTCTTATATTGTTTTTCAGATTGTGGGAGCTGTCGCCGTAATCCGGATTGTGCTCAACCATAAGAACCCTTCGTATAAAATTGCATGGATCGCCGTAATTCTGCTGATTCCGATCCTCGGCCTGGTTTTCTATTTGATGTGGGGCCGCGGCAGCTATCCGAGCCGGATCAAAAAGCATATTCCGGTCCTTTCAGAGATGACGATCCCTTTATACGAGCACAGCCGCGAGACCGAAGCGCTCCTTGCGGAGCAGTACCCGGAGCAGGAGCGGATCATGAATTACCTCCACAGAGCGGGATTCCCGATTTACCGCGAGACCTCTGTTCGATATTTCGATTTGGGGGACAAGTTTTTTCCTGCGCTGATTGAGGATATGCGGAAAGCGGAAAAATTTATTTTTCTGGAATTTTTTATTTTATCAGAGGGAAGCCTGTGGCAGCAGCTGCTTGAGGTTTTGCAGCAGAAGGCCGCCGCGGGGGTAGATGTGCGGATTCTGTATGATGACTTCGGCTGCATCACCTGTCTGCCGAAACGGTTTGAACAAATTACAAAGGAGGCGGGGATCCGGACGGCGGTGTTCAATAAAATCAAGCCGATCGTCAACAATTTTTATCTGAATTATAGAAATCATCAGAAAATCTGTATCATAGACGGAAACATCGGCTATACGGGTGGTGTAAATATCGCGGACGAATATGTCAATATCGTGGATGCCTTTGGTCATTGGAAGGATTCTGGAATCCGGCTTGCGGGAAAAGGCGTCTGGAGCCTGACAATTATGTTTCTGCAGATGTGGGAATATGCGACGTACCGGAAAAAGGACGTCAAAAAAAATAACGACTACAGAAGATACGGCCCGGACGAGGCCTATTGCTCCAAATTCAGGAATGCCAGAGGCTTTGTACAGCCGTTTGCGGACGGTCCGCTGAACACGCCGAATGAAACGGAGGCCGAATATTTGTATATGCAGATGATCAATTCTGCAAAGGATTATATCTATATCACAACGCCATATCTTGTGCCGGATAACGAAATGCTGACTGCACTGCGGCTGGCGGCGCTCAGCGGGGTAGATGTGCGGATCATAACGCCCGGGATCCCGGATAAAAAATATGTGTATCTGGTAACAAATTCCTTTTATGGCGCCCTCATTCAGGCAGGGGTGAGGATCTATGAGTATGCGCCGGGCTTTATCCATGCCAAAAATATCGTTTGCGACGACGAGACGGCGATCGTCGGGACAGTAAATATGGACTTTCGCTCGTTTTACCTTCATTTTGAAAACGGCGTTTGGATGTGCGGGAATCATGCCGTTTCGGAGGTCCGGGAGGATTTTCTGAAAACACTGGAATATTGCCGGGAAATTGACTTGAAAAAGTGGCAGAAGCGGCCGCTCAGGAGAAAGCTTGCGCAGGCAGTGCTGAACTTTTTTGCCCCGCTTCTGTAAAACATGCGAAGGAATTAAAAAGGAGCTGAACGGAAAGTGGATTTGAACAAATTGATTCGTGCCGCCGCCAAGGGGGAACAAGATGCGCTGAAAGAAATTTATGAAGCATACAGAGTTCCTTTTTATTTTATTGCGCTTTCTGTCACGCAGGATGCATCGGCAGCGCTGACCGTGGCGGCAGAGGCCTTTCGCAGGATCCGGGATTCCGCTTACCGTTTCGAGGAGGAATTGGATGCGGAATATTGGATGACAGACGTTCTGTATACGCTGAGCTGCAACTATAATCATTCTTTATCAGGAGACAAAGCCCCAAAACGCGGAGCGGGCCTGCTGCCGGAAACGCTGAAGCAGAATCCTGAGATTTTTGTAAAAGCGTTTACCAGCTTGGGCAATAACGAGATTGCCGCGCTTTGCGGGAAAAAGAAATCAGAGCTTTCACGGCTTTTAGAAGAGAAAAAGGCGGCTGTGAAAGCTGTTCGCGAAACGGCGGCGCAATACTGTCCCGATTATTGGGAAAGGATTGCCTCCGACGCGCCGACGGGGGCGGAGGCGATTCCGCATAACGTGCGGACAAAAACAGCGGAGCAGGAACGGAAGCAGAAACGGATCGGCCATTATAAAGTGCTCCTGGCGGTCGTACTGCTGATCGGCTTTCTGGCCGGCGCGGCGGCGGGGATCATACAATTGATTCGCAATAATTACGGCAGCGATATTGACAAAAATGAATTGGGCGAGGATATCTCTCTGCAATTTAATAATAATATCGCCATGACGGAGCTGAACGGCGTGATTTATTTCCGCGGAAGCAATAATGCTTTTTATATGCGGAATATGGAAACCGGCGCGTCCGCCAAGCTTTCAGATGATTATCCGAAAGAGCTGCTGAATGACGGCACTTATATTTACTATAGAAACAATATCGACGGATACATGTACCGGATCGATCCGGACGGCGGGAACAGAACGCGCCTTTGCGACGTGCCGGGTTCCGCTATGGCGCTTTACGAGGGATATCTGTATTTTTCTACGACGGGGGGGATCTACCGGATTCCTTCCGGCGGCGGCACGCTGGAAACGGCAGAGCTGATTCTGGATACCTCCAATGATGCAAATCTGTTCTGCGTGGATATGACGCTGGACGCCAGCGGCAACGTATACTTTGCCAGCGGCGTGGGAAAGGGGATTCACCATATTACGGACTACAAGGGGGAGCCTTCAGTAGACGGAATTTTTACAGAAGAGGCCTATACGCTCCAGATTGACGGCAGCCAGCTGTACTTTGACTATAAAGAAGCATCCGGGGAAATTATTTTATACAGCTTTGACCTGGAAGCCTACCTTTCGGGAACCGGGGAAGGGCGCGTTTTGCCCAAGGTCGTCTCGAATGCAGACGGCATCAACATTACGCTGTCAACAGGAGCATTCTATGTTAAGGATGGCTGCATCTATTACGCGGGCGTTTCGGAGGGAAAATCGGCGCTGATCATGCTGGATGAGGCAAGACAGGAATCCGTACTTCTGACGGTTCCTTCCGGCTCCCTGAGCGCCGGGAAGCTTTCTGTTACAGATATCTATATTTCCGACGAATGGGCGTATTGCTTTGCCTCCGACGGAAAGGCGAATGGAAAGCGGATCTTTTTTGCCGGTGCGCTGAATAAAGATGAAAGTGTAACGATCTATGAAAGCTGAGAGGTGTTTGTGTTATGAGAGGTTTGTTTATTATTAATCCGTCATCAGGCAAACAGACGAATCAGGGAAAAGCATTGCAGGCGATGCATGAGCTGCTGAAGGACCAGGTAATTGAAGAAGCTGTTGTTTTCTATACAAGAGGGAAAGGAGATGCGCGGAAACAGGCATATGAAGCAAAACGGGAGGAGTATGATTTCGTAGTGGCCGTCGGGGGAGATGGAACCGTAAACGAGGTTGTTTCGGGACTTCATCTGAGCGGCAGCGGGATTCCTCTGGCGATCTTCCCCTCGGGAACCTCGAATGATTTTGCCCGATCCGTTGGAATTTCTCCGACGGTGTATTGCCTGTACCACCTGATCAAAGACTGTCATGCGGTAGCGGCTGATATTGGACGGTTTAATGACCGCGATTATTTTCTGAATGTTACGGCAGGAGGCATTTTGTCGGACGTAGCGCACAGCGTGAGCGTAGAGGCAAAAACGCTTTTCGGGAAGACGGCCTACGTGGCAGAGGCGCTGAAAAAGGTCTCGGAGAACTGGTTCCGCACGACGCCGCTTCTGTTCGAAATGGATGGAGAGCGCGAGGTATTCGACGTATTTTTCTTTATTCTGGCAAATTCGAAAAGCGTAGGGGGGTTTCCGAAAATTTGCGTGGACGCAAAGATTAACGACGGGTATATGGATCTTTGTGTCGTTAAAAATGTAGATGCGCTAACGGCGCTTCCTGTGCTGACGCAGATTCAGGCGGGAACGCATATCCATAACAAATTAGTCGAATACCGGCAGGTACGGGATTTGAGGATTTTTCCGACGGAGGAAACAACCGAATTCCATTTGGACTGCGACGGCGAATATGCCGGCGAGCTTCCCCTGCATGCAGAGGTGCTGCAGGGCGGCGTGCAGCTGCTGCTTCCCGTGGAAAATACGAAAACAAAGAAAATCGTTATGGAGGATCAGGGCGCTATTCCGCAATCCTGATGAGATGATTGCCTGTATAATCGCAGGAAACGAGACTGTAGCGCGTCCCGTTTTCCCGGAGCTGTACGCCGGTACGGCGGGCTTCCGCCCGGTCCGCGTCCGTAAAACCGTGGATATGGCCGTAATAACAGTTTTTTATGTTGTTTTCTTCAATGCATTGCGTGAAAAGCGTATCTTTCTGCTGCTGGCCGTACGGAGGATAATGCAGAAAAACGATGATTTCCCCGCGCTCTCCTTCGGGAACCGCGTCTAAGAGTCTATTTGCCTTCTCCAGAGAGCCCCGGAGCCGGCCGGCTTCACGCAGATAGATTTTCTCATCCGTCTGGGCTTTATACTCGCTGTCGCCCGGGCAAAGCCAGCCGCGCGTTCCGGCGATTGCGCAGATCCTGCCGGAGGAGCGTACGGCAATACTGTCGTTGTAAAGAAAGATCAGGGAAGAAAACCCGCAGTGCTGCTTCCATTCTTCCATTTTCTTCGATGTAGTCCACCAGAGATCGTGATTCCCTTTTAATAATATTTTCGTCCCCGGCAGCTCGTGGAGAAACCGGAGATCGGCGGCGGCTTCCTCCGTATGGAGCGCCCAGGAATGATCTCCCGGCAGAACGACGAAGTCCTCCTGCCGCACCTGAGAAATCCAATCTGCTCTGATTTCTTCCTCGTGATTTTTCCAGGCGCCGCCAAAAATATTCATCGGCTTGTCCGCAGCAAAGGACAGATGAAGATCGGAAACCGTGAAGATTGCCATCAGGTCTCCTCCTTATGGAAGTATGCATATATGCTCGCGGCGCTTGCGGCGCTGATTCCCTTCACCTCTGCAAGCTGCTCTGCGGTTGCCTTCCGGATTGCGGCAAGGGAACCGAAATGCTTTAGAAGCGCAAATTTGCGCTTTTCTCCAATGGAAGGAATCTGATCCAGCTCCGAGAGGCGGTATCTTTTCTGCGTCATTTTCCTGTTCTGCTGGATGGCAAACCGATGCGCCTCGTTCTGGATGGCGCTGATCAGTCTCCAGAGCTCAATATGATTCCGGAGCACGAGCTCCCTGTAGCCGCCTCTGTTTTCTATCAGCGGATGCCTGCGCTCAGTGAATGCGCCTACGAGGGAACGCGTCCGATGCTTGTCGTCTTTGACCATCCCGTAAACCGGAATACGAATTCCCTTTTCCTGCAGCACGGTTTCTGCGGCGGCGACCTGGCCCGCCCCGCCGTCTACCAGGATCAGATCGGGAAGCGCTTTAAAGCCCTCGCGGTTTTCTTCATAAGCGGCAAACCGCCTGCGGAGCGCCTCCTGCATCGAGCCGACGTCGTTTCGCTGCCGGATTTCCTTCATATTGAAATTTTTATATGCCTTTTTATATGGAAGACCGTTTACAAACACGATCAGCGACGCATTGATTTCGCTGTCGCCGGTATTTGAGATATCGTAGGCCTCGATCCTTGCCGGGAGCTTTTCCAAAGCAAGCGCTTCCTGTAGAATTTCAAGCGCTTTCTGTTCCCTGCCGTCGCCGCCGGGCGCGGAGGCCTGATTTGCCAGCGCGATTCCGGCGTTCATTCGAACCATTTCAACGAGTTTTTTTTTGCTGCCTCGCTGCGGAGTGATGAGCTCGCATTTCGCACCGCGCAGACCGGAAAGCCACGTCTGCAGAAATTCCTGCTCTTCCCGTTCTGCGTCGCTGTCCAGGCGGCACTGAATATAGATTCTGGGCGGAATCATATAATTTTCCGCGTAAAATTGCTTGATGAAGCTGCCCATAATCGCCTCGTCGCTGTCTGCCGCCGCCCCTTCAAAAATAAAGTATTCTCTTCCAACAACGCTGCCTCCCCGGATAAAAAATACCTGCAGGCAGGCGTCGACATCATTTTTTTCGATAGCGGCCGCGTCGAAATCGTCCTCCGATACGGAGACGATTTTCTGCTTTTCTTCAATCATGCGGACGGCTTTTATTTTTTCGCGGTATACGGCGGCCTGCTCGAAATCGAGCGCGTCTGCGGCCTCCAGCATCTTCCCGCGCAGCTTTTGCTCCAGGTCTTCGAGATGACCGTTCAGAAACGCGAGGACGTCCTGTGTCATCGCGGCGTATTCTTCCTCTGAAATTTTACCGCAGCAGGGGCCCTTGCAGAGCCCCATATGATAATTCAGACATGGTCTGAGCACGGCTCCGGGCCGAAGCTTCTTGCTGCAGGGCCGAAGCGGCAGGATCGCTTTGATTGCCTCCAGCGTGGTGTTTACGGCCCAGGTGCTGTGATATGGGCCGAAATATTTGCTGCCGTCCTTCTGGACGCTTCTTGCAAGCGTAACGCGCGGAAACGCCTCGGAAAGCGTGACTTTGATATAAGGATATCCCTTGTCGTCTTTCAGCAAAACGTTATATTTGGGCTTGTATTTCTTGATGAGATTATTCTCTAAAAGCAGCGCTTCGTATTCGCTGTCGCATACGATATATTCAAAGCGTGCAATTTGCGAAATCATAACCGTGATTCTGTCGCTGTGCGGCGTATTCTGGAAATAAGAGCGCACCCTGTTTTTCAGAACACGCGCTTTTCCGACATAAAGCACGGCATCTTCGCTGTTTCGCATGATATATACGCCGGGCTTTTCCGGCAGCTTTTTTAAATCTTCCCGTATGGTATCGTTCATCTTCGTCCGCTTGCCGCATTTTGCTCCCTTTCACGGCACAGTATAACACAAATTTCCGTATAAGAAAATGTATATTGACATTCAAGCCGTTATCCTGAATAATAAGAGTAATATTTTACCCGGAGAGGATTTTGGGAATCGATGAGAAAAGTAAAAACTGCCGCGTTTTTTTTGCTTGTCTGCATGCTGCTTGCAGGAGCTTCCTGTACGGAGAAGGAGTCTGGTCTTATGAAAAGAGAAGAATACATAGAACATCTGGCGGAAAAGTATAAAGAGTATACGGAAGTGGAGTATGGACTTGATATCACGAAAAAAACCGACGTGATATCGATCTGCTATTCAACCTGGTTTACGAGAATTCTGGGGAAAGATACGAAAAATCCCAATCCTCCGAATATAACGGAGATCCTGGCGGGAAATCAGGAGTGGGGAGGCTTATATCAGTTCCATTATTGGGCGAAGCCCGCGCTCGGATATTATAAAAGCCATGATAAAGACGTGATCCGGACGCATATGACGCAGCTTGCCGACGCGGGAGTGGATTTTATTATAATTGACAACACCAACGCGTCCGCAGGCTGGCTCGAAACCAACGATTGGGAGCTTTTTATTACGCTTCCGTGCGAGGCGATTCTGGATACGATTCTGGAAATGCGCTCCGAGGGATTGAAAACGCCGTATGTGGTTTTCTGGAGCGGCGTGAAGCCGGAGTTCGGCTGGACCGTTGTCAACGAGACGTATGAACAGTTCCTGTCGCAGGAAAAATGGAAGGACTGCTTCGTATATTGGGAGGGAAAGCCGTTTATGATCACGACCGATCTGGCAGAAAATGCTCCGGAGCATCTGACGCTCCGGAAGATGTGGGGCCTGAAGGCACAGCCGGAGGAAGGCGTCTGGAGCTTTTTGGACATTAAAAACATGCCGAATCCGGACGCGGATGGATATACGGAGCAGATGTGCGTCTGCACCGCCGCGCAGGAAACCTATATGTCGCTTCCGACGGCGCATGGCAGGAATCACGGGATCTTCCTGTATACGCAGTGGTATAACGCATTTCAGAACAGACCGAAGGTCGTTACCGTCACATGGTGGAATGAGTGGGCAGCGCAGCGCTTTGAAGAAAATGGAAATAATCTTTTTGTAGATAATTATACGCAGGAATACAGCCGGGATATCGAGCCGATGGAGGGCGGACACGGAGATCAGTATTATCAGTGGCTGAAAGAATATATCCGGGCGTACCGCGCTTTGGAGGAATGCCCGGTTCTGGTGGAGCCCGGCTATGAAAACGAAGCGGCCGCGGCCGTGGAACCGGCACAGCAGGATTGATTTTGAAACAGGCGGACGTTTATGTTATAATGATGGCAGAGCTTTTGCGGAGGTGTGCTCGCAGTGGATTTCCTGATAGACAATTTATGGGTTTTGTGGCTGATCGTAGGCGCGGTTATGCTGCTGATTGAGGTCAGCACGGCGGCGCTTGTATCGATCTGGTTTGTATTTGCAGCAGTCCTCACCGCTGTCGTTGCATCGTTTTGGGATAACTTCATTGCACAGGTAATTCTTTTCTTTGTCCTTTCCGGAGCCTTCCTGCTCCTTTTCCGAAATGTGTATAAAAAGAAGCTGCAGAATGGGAAGGCTTCAGACGTGTCGGATTATTCGCTGCTCGGGAAAACGGCGACCGTTTCGGAGACCGTTACGCCGTACGAGGGAAAGGTGCTGGTCGGAGACGTTTTCTGGCGCGCCGTGAGTGAAGACGGGACAGAGCTCCCGAAGGGCACAGTTGTCTCGATCACCGGACAGGATGGCACCACATTGAAAGTGAAAGCAAAATGATTTGATTTCAGGAGAGAAAAGGAGTGTTTTATATGGGACCGTTAGGTTATATTCTCATTGCGGTCGGCGTTGTCGTCATTATTGCGCTGATCTGCAACATTAAAATCGTTCCGCAGGCAAAGGCGTATGTTATCGAGCGCCTTGGCGGATACCATGCGACGTGGAATACGGGAGTACATTTTACGGTGCCGATCATCGACCGTGTCGCAAGCAAAATTTCGCTGAAGGAAAACGTCGTGGATTTTCCTCCGCAGCCTGTTATTACAAAGGACAACGTTACGATGCAGATCGATACCGTCGTATTCTTCCGGATCCTTGATCCGAAGCAGTATACGTACGGCGTGGAAAGACCGATGATGGCCATTGAGAACCTGACGGCGACGACGCTCAGGAACATCATTGGGGATCTTGAGCTGGACGCCACGCTGACGTCGCGCGACGTGATTAACTCAAAGATTACACACGTACTGGACGAGGCTACGGATCCGTGGGGCATCAAAATTAACAGGGTGGAGCTGAAAAACATCATGCCGCCCAAGGAAATTCAGGATTCCATGGAGAAGCAGATGAAAGCGGAGCGCGAGCGCCGCGAAAAGATTTTACAGGCGGAGGGCGAAAAGAAATCTGCGATCCTGGTTGCGGAGGGGGAAAAGGAGTCGGCGATTTTAAGAGCAGAGGCGGAAAAGGAATCTGCGATCCTGCGTGCGGATGCGGCAAAAGAGGCTCTGATCCTCGAAGCGGAGGGAAAGGCTGAGGCAATTCTGAAGGTTCAGGAGGCAACCGCAAAGGGAATCGCGATGATTAACGAGGCGGCGCCGTCTGATGGAGTCATCCGACTGAAGTCGCTGGAGGCGTTCGAGAAGGCGGCCGACGGACAGGCGACAAAGATCATTATCCCGTCGGAAATTCAGGGGCTTGCCGGTCTTGCTTCCGGGATCAGCGAGGCGCTGAAATAAAAGCGGAGTTCTCCTGCTGCGCGGAGGAAAATCCCGCGGAATAAAGAATGGACAGAGAACGCGGCATGGCAGTGCTTTCTGCCCTGCCGTTTTCCTTGACACGCTGTCGGTTTTGCTATATAATTTGCACGTCTTGGCCGCTGTTTGCCGAGACGGCGGAAGCGGAAATATAATATTTTGGAAAGATGGTCGAGCTGGTTTAAGGCACCGGTCTTGAAAACCGGCGTAGGTTTGCGCCTACCGTGGGTTCGAATCCCACTCTTTCCGCCACGTCGGAGCAAAGTCTGCTTTGCTTCGACTTATTTTTTGTCTGCGGCAGAAAATAAGCCGTACGCCCGCGCCCTTGCTCCTCCTCTTTCGTAAAAAGTCACGCTCGGCTCGCTGTCATTACCAGCTTTTTGCGAGTTCGAGAGTTCAAATTCCACTGCCGAAATACCGAAAACGCCTTTTTTCTGTGGCTCTCACCGAATTTGTCTGAAAGCTCCGCTGAAATCGAAATTTTCGGCGTTTTATAACACGCTGAAACGCATCTGAAAATTCCGGAACCTTCGGTGAGTAAAGTCAAGTTTTTTTTATCTGATATTATCGTTGAGAATGAAAAACAGCGTGCAGGCAGTTAGACAAGCCTCACAATTACGATATTTTTTGATATAGAATATATTTATTTGTATAATTTATTCATCTGATAAATAAAAACAAAAATATTACAATTATATATTGACATATATAATTGTAAATTTTATAATTAGTACAACTTACAGTCGTATAAATAATATATTTGTGAACGAATAGAAACGTAGGAATATATTATATATTAATTGGAGGAGGATAATATGAGAATAAAAACTGTTCATTGCTTGCAAAATCAATATGTGTGTTGATGTGTCTCTTGTTGCTGACAACAGGATCTATGGTAAAAGCACACGAATGTAGTCCGCCACGCTATCCGACAGATATACGGTATCACAATTATATGAAAAAAATGGTGGCATGTATTACTTACAACTGGTCGAATGTGACAAACGAAAATTTAAGATTGAGATTGAGAGATGCAATTGGAGATTGGGAATGGCTAGATAATGGGCACGTTTCACTTAGTGAGGTATCGTCAGCATCTGATGCTTATCTTGTTGCCTCTGATGCATGGAACACAAGCCTTTCTTCTAATGTTTCTGGAGTAACTAATAGCTATGTTATATCTGCAAATATATATGACTGGGGTTTTAATGGCTCACAGTTATACGGTCCTCCAGCATCGATTCACGATGTCTACAAAATTGTTAAATGCTATGTATATATCAATAAACCGGCAATTCAAGCGGGAAACTGGCAAAATCATGACATACAAAAGGTTTGGTCTCATGAAATTGGGCATACTTTAGGTTTTAACGAAACAAACGATGGAACGCAGAGCGTAATGAGACAGGGAAGAGGATCTTCTTTGGGCTGGGAAAATTATTGGAAGCCGCAAGCTCACGACACCGCTGATTTGGAAAGACTAAATTATAAATCTTGGTCGATTGGTAGCGTACCAGAAATGGGCTAAAACATATTAAAAAATTTCGGGAGGTTTTTGCGCATGAAAAAAGCATTTTTGATTTTTATGATTTCGATTATGGCGGCAGCGGCTTTTTTCGGCTGCGCCCAAGAAGAAAAATTTGTAGGTTCCAAAGACACGCCGGGGTTTGGCTATGACATGCAGATATACCAGACGGTTGATGAAATAAAAGACAGCAGCGCTGCGATCGTGATTGCGTCCTATTCTTCGGATCCGACGGAATGTTACGAGAAGGATGAGGGAACCGGGATGGAGCTGTATGCGACACGCTATACGCTGGACGTAGAAAAGGTTTTGAAAGGCGATCTGGCAGAAGCGGATCAGATTACGTTTATGCAAACCGGAAAGCCGGACAGCGACGAATATGAGACGAAAATCAAGAAAGGTAAGAAATACCTTCTGTTTCTGGCGCAGAAAGACGTATCCTTAACGGGCGGAGAAATCATTTATGATGCAGTAGGTGTAGAACAAGGAATTATCGAGATTAAAGAAAATAATAAACTGTATTCTTATTACGATGAGGGAATCATGACCAAATATGATGGGGAAAGCTTAAGCAAATTAGCAGCGGAAATCAAATAGAATTTTTCAAAGAAAAACTTAAATTATGTCCTTATAAAGAGCCGAGCCACGGCTCTTTTTTATAACAGCGGAGTGTGCCGTATCACAGGAAGCCCTGAAAATTTTCCTTTGACCGGAGAATCGGCTCTGATATATAATGAATTCCAAAAGAGGCTTCCCATCTGCAAAATCCGAAATGTCTTATCTGCATTTTTGACTGCCTGTAACGATGTGGGGAAAAATCCCCACCTGAGCTATATTTTTCTGTGGCGCCGGCATGTGGCAGACGGGAACTCGCCGGCAAAGAAGGGAGAATCCTATGTCCAAGCTTTGGTATCAAGAGCCTGCGGCTGACTGGAACCATGCGCTGCCCTTGGGAAACGGCTCTATGGGAGCCATGTGTTTTGGCGGCACCATTCAGGACCGGTGGTCGCTCAACGACGATACAATCTATTCCGGCGGCTTCATGGACCGCGTCAATCCTGATGCGCGCGAGGGCATTGAAGCCGTGCGCCGTCTTCTGTCCGAGGGGCGTCTCGCGGAGGCAGAAGAGCTTGCGGAGGAGGCCGTGATGGGCGTCCCGGAGGGTGAACGCGCATATGAGCCCCTGTGCGAGCTGGTCGCCCAGTTCAAGACGCCCCGCCGCACGCGGTATCACAGTCCCATTCAGGCTCTTTGGCTGGACGGACGGGACATGCGGGGCTTCGAGCCGGGCGAGGGTGTTTCCGGCTACCGCCGCAGTCTGGATCTGGACCGAGGCATTCACCGTGTGACGTACACCTTGGATGAGATCGCATTTGAGCGGGAGAGCTTTCTCTCGTATCCTGCCGGGGTTCTGGCGATCCGTATGGAGAGCGGGGAATGGCGTGCCTTCCTGCGCAGAGCGGGACGGGTGATGGCGCATCGGCAGCTCGATCGTCATACCGTCTCTTTGGAAGGCTGTACCGCCAACGGAGGTACAGCCTTCTGCTGCGTTCTTCGTGCCATTGAAGGAGCTTGTACCGTTATCGGGGATATGATCAAGGGCCGGGGGCACGCTGTCCTTCTGGCGGCTTCGGCAACCTCCTTCCGGGACGGAGATGATTTCCTGCAGGCGGCGCTCGGCCGCCTGGATCGGGCAGAGCGGAAGGGATACGCTGCGCTCCTGGAGGAGCATGTCTCCGACTTCGCGCCCCTCATGGACCGATGCCGTCTGGAGCTGTCCCGAAACCCCGCGCTTGAGGAGCTTAGCCACCGCGAGCGCCTGCGCCGTGTACAGGCCGGGGAAAACGATCTCGGACTTGTTGAAGATCTTTTCGACATGGGCCGCTATCTGATGATCTCAGGCAGCCGTCCCGGCAGTATGCCGCTGAATCTCCAGGGCATCTGGAATCAGCACTACACGCCCCCGTGGGACAGTAAATATACAATCAATATCAACACAGAAATGAACTACTGGCCGGCCGAGGTCTGCGGCCTCCCCGGGCTGCATATGCCCCTGCTTGCGCATCTCAAGCGTATGGTACCCCACGGACGTGAGGTGGCCCGGCGCATGTATGGCGCGAGGGGATGGGTTGCTCATCACAACACTGATGTATGGGGGGACTGCGCTCCGCAGGACAACTGCCTGACCGCCTCGCTCTGGCCGATGGGAGGGGCATGGCTGTCCCTCCACATCTGGGAGCATTACTGCTTTACCCTTGATTTTGACTTTTTGAAGGAATTTTACCCCGTTTTAGCAGAAGCTGCTTTGTTTTTCGTGGACACTCTGATCCCCGATCGGGACGGCCGGCTGCGTGTATCCCCTTCGCTTTCTCCTGAGAACGTCTATCGTCTTCCCAATGGACAGACGGGCAGTCTCTGCGACGACGCGGCGATGGACCAGCAGATCCTGTATGAGCTTTTCGCTGCGGCAATTCAGGGCGGCGAGCTTCTGGGCAGGGATGTAGACGTGTACCGGGCGCTGATCGGAAGGCTCCGTCCCGTGGAGGTCGCTCCCGATGGAAGGATTCTGGAGTGGATGTCCGAGGATAAACAGGAGATCGAGCCCGGCCATCGCCATATGTCTCATCTGTTTGCTCTGTACCCCGGCCGGCAGATCACGGGAGAAACCCCAAACGCTATGACGGCGGCGCGCCAAACGCTGGAGAACCGCCTTTCTCACGGCGGCGGACACACGGGCTGGAGCCGTGCCTGGATAATCAATTTCTGGGCGCGCTTGCGGGATGGACAAATGGCGGGCGAGAACGTCCGGCTGCTCCTGGCGCAGTCCACCCTGCCCAATCTGTTTGACAATCATCCGCCTTTCCAAATTGACGGAAACTTCGGCCTCACGGCAGGAATCGCGGAGATGCTGCTTCAGAGCCACGAGGGGAAGCTCCGCTTGCTCCCGGCTCTGCCTCCTGCATGGAATACTGGATCAGTCAGGGGACTGCGGGCAAGAGGCGGCTATACCGTAGATTTATCCTGGAAGAACGGCGCGCTCTCTGAGGCCGTCGTGAAGGCGGACTCTGACGGTACGCTCACGCTGGCGGATGGCCGGAGCTTTGCGCATAAAAAAGGGGAAATTCTGCATATTTTGTAAAAATTTTCATTACGATCTATGGAAAGGTGGTATCTGTTCAATGAAAGTGGCGATTTTGGGAGTCTGGCATGTTCATGCTCCCGGTTATACGGAAACGGCGCTGAGACTGGGAGAGGTCGTGGGCATCTACGACGATAATCCGCAATGGAGAGCGGAGTTTGCGGGGAGATACAATATCCGCGAATTTACAACGGTTGAGGAGCTGCTTTGCAGTGATGCGGAAGCGGTTCTGGTCTGCGCCGCGACAAACCGCCATGCGGAGCTCATGATTGCGGCGGCGGAGCATGGCAAGCACATTTTCACGGAGAAAGTTCTGGCGCTGCGCGTCGAGGACTGCCTGCGCGTGAAGGAGGCAGTCGAGAAAAACGGCGTCCGGTTTATGATTTCTTTCCCATGGAAGTGCCATCCCGGTCCGCTTGCGCTGAAGCGGGCAGTGGACGAAGGCCTGATCGGCAAGGTCAATTATCTTCGCTTCCGCAACTGTCACAGCGGCAGCATCGACCATTGGCTCCCGCTCCATTTTTACAACGCGGAGGAGTGCGGCGGCGGAGCCATGATCGACCTGGGCGCCCATGGGATGTATCTCACCCATTGGATTCTGGGCGAGCCGCTGACATATGCTTCCTCTTTTACTCATTTCTGCCGCGACGATAAGGACGCGGAGCTGAATCCTTCCCGTCTGGAGGATAACGCGGTGACGGTCATGACCTTTGCGGGCGGCGCCATCGCCGTCAACGAGACGGGCTTTGTCAGCCAGGGATGCCCGGAGATCTTTGAGATCGGCGGCGACAGGGGATATCTCACGTATACGCGGAATCGCGCCGTCTATACGGCGGCAGGAAAAGCCCCGGTTGAATTGGAGCTCCCCGCCTCTGCCAAATCCCCTCTCGCCTGCTTCTTGGACGGGACTCCTATTGAGGGCTGCGGAATAGAGGAGGCTATCATGCTGACTAAAATGATGACCGGCGCGTATGGGAATGTGAAAGCTTGATGAATCGGAAGACGGGATATGCGCGAGAACAGCCTTCCGCGTATGTCCCGCTTTATTATAATATGACTATTAGATCAGAACAGAATTGCCTGCCACGGAATCACGCGGAATTTTAAAATAAATAGTAGGAGTCTCGCATGATCTGATGGACTTTTGTGTCGAATAAGATACCTAATTCCTTGGTATATGCTCTCCATATCTGGTCGCCTCGAACTTTCAATATGTGAGAACTTATATTGTTTTTAGTTTAAGCCGTACTAACAAAAGTACGGCTTAAAACTACATTGAAACTATTTTGTTAAATGATCTACATAATATTACCAATATCTAATAACTCTATCATCCGAATTATAATGGACATTTGTAGTATTTATCAGGTTGTTTCCGGACATTTGATAATATTTAGCATCATATCTAACAAACGAAGCAGGTTTATAACTATTTGATTTAATTGTTGTAGTATAAGAATATCCTGAATGCTCAGGTAAATAATTATTTGTATATTTATAAACCCCGTCAGAACCCCTAATACCAACATCGCCATGACTGTAGTAGTTTGACTTTACTTTGACATTTGTCGTAGCTGAACTCATAATATCACTAAAAATCAAACGATCTTGTCCTTCCTCGTATAAAATATCCACCCAGCCATCAATTGTGTAAGCGCGTGAACCTTCAAAATTCCATCCGGCTACACTCGGCGTCGGAGGTGCCCCATAATTGTATGCAGCAAATACTGTTAGCGATAACAATATGCATACAGCGACAATCGACATTAATAAAACTACTAACTTTTTCATACTTTTTTTCGGAAATATACTTATTTCCTCTCCTCGTATTATAAAGTAGTAGTGATTATAGACCCTCTCCAAGGTCTGTATGCTATACTGTTAGGAGATACTGTGGATTGGTATTTTTCTCC
>UQSG01000038.1 GCA_900543695.1 uncultured Clostridium sp.
TGCAGCATAAAGAATCGAAGTGTTTATTAAATTTACACTATTTTTCTGCCAAGGGGTTCAGAAAGATGCTGCAGGTCTATTTGTTGTATACAAAAAGAGAATGTGCGGCTCCCCTCCCCCGCTTGGTAAACCGCAGTCTCTTTTTCAGTTGTTTCGGACTCATCAGCTGTAATGCGAAATCCGACAGGCTGACGTAAATAAAGAATTTGAGCAAAAGCACAAACGGAAAATTTTCGTTATTTTTCCGTTATTTTCTCAAAAATGTCTGAAAAAGCCCGATAACGTTCAAAAAAGCACTCAAAAAAACCTTTAAAATAAGCTTTATTTAAAGCAAAAATCCAAAAATCCAAAAAAGTTGAAAAACCTCAATTTAGTTCTCATAACCCGAAGGTCGTAGGTTCAAGTCCTTCCCCCGCAACCAAGAAGAAAAGCCTTTCGTGAAAGCAAAAAAGCGAAAGGCTTTATTTTTTTGAGTTTGGCTGAAAAAGTGAATTTTTCCGTTATTTTAAAAATTATCTTGTAATTTCGTCGTTTTTGGAATCGCTTTTATCTCCGAGATTTGATATCGCGCCGCCTGATTTCTGAGCCGCTTTCTTTTTGGCAGAGGTCATGGCATGTGCGTATATATTTAATGTTGTACTTGTTTGAACAGCGCCTACGATATCCGAGATGGTTCTAATGTCTATGATGCTATCATAAAAGTAGACATGAATGGGGAGAAAACATCTAAACCCTCTGGAAAAGGAATTTCTAATCCGGCAGTACAAAAGCAATCCGAGGCTGAAGATGTGAGACTTTTGCGAAACAAACAGCATCTCAGCTGGAGCCTTTCAAAGGTTGATCAAGCAGTATGATGAAGGTGGGCTGGAAGGACTTGTCCGAGCCGACAGCGAGATCAAAGAAGTTCTGCTCGAAGGGATTGACCGAACAGAGGAAGCTTACAAGCGAGAGATACTCAAACTGCGGATAGAGAAGGAACGGCTAAAAAAAACTATGCCGTGCAGACGACGGATACCGGGGAACAGGAGCACAGAGACACCTTCTCGCAGCGCGTGTTGAGCGAGAAACCGAAGTTCATACAGAAGCGTAAAGAATACAAAAAAGGATATGGAGCCGTATCATCGCCATCCTGTGTTGCTGATCCAAACTCGGCCAGGCGCTCAACCGCCGGCCAACACAAGACTTTTCCGTGTTTGCCGGGTATATGTTTACTTTTAGAAATAGAAACCCCGAAAAAATATCTCTGGTGTCCACTTTTGAAAATAAAAACTTAAAAATAATATTTTTCGTGTCCATTTTTCTTGACTAGTATAAAAGTTGAGGGTTTCCAGAAAAAGTCGCTTGAAAAAATTTGTTTTTTCTCAAAAAGTCGCTTGAAAAAGTTGCTGCTTGTGCATATACTATATAGCAGATGACAAGGAGGCGACCATCCATGCTGAAAAGAAAAATCGAACAGACACTTTCAGAATGGAAGAATACTGCCAATCGCAAGCCTTTGATTGTAAAAGGCTGCAGACAGTGCGGAAAAACATTTTCGGTTTTGGATTTTGCTCATAAGAATTATAAGAATGTCGTCTACCTGAATTTCTTTGAAAATCCGGATTATGCTTCTGTATTTGCCGGCTCTTTGGAAATCGATCATATTGTCATGATGCTTACTGCTTTGCTGGGAAGCGCTGCGGTATTTGAAGCCGGTAAAACTGTGCTGGTGCTGGACGAGATTCAGGACTGTCCGGAGGCAAGAACAGCCTTGAAATTCTTCCGAATCGACGGGCGGTATGATGTGATCGGAACGGGCTCTCTGTTGGGTGTCAAGGGATACGGTAAAGAACCGAAATCCATCCCGGTAGGGTTTGAAACGGTAGTGGATATGTATCCTCTGGATTTCGAAGAGTTTTTATGGGCCAACGGGATTACAGACGGTATCATTGATATGCTCAAAAAGAGCATGGACACGGAATCCCCCGTGCCGGAACCGCTCCATAATCGTATGCGCCAGCTCCTGCTGCAGTACACAGTTGTTGGGGGTATGCCGGATGCCGTGCAAACTTTTGTCGATACTAAGCAGATGGATGAGGTTTTGAAGATTCAGCGTGATATTGTTCGTTCCTACGAGGACGATATGGTAAAGTATGCTGAACGAAAGGATAAGTCCAAAATCAAAGAGTGTTTCCAGTCAATTCCCAAACAGCTCAGCAAGGAAAACAAGAAATTCCAGTATTCGGTAGTCAAAAAAGGCTCCACCGCTTCCAAATATGCAGGCAGCCTGCAGTGGATTGAGGATGCGGGAATTATTTCCCGCTGCTACAATCTCTCCAGCACAGAGCTGCCCCTGGACGGCAACGCGGAAAAAGATTGCTTTAAAGTCTATATGCGTGACTGCGGTCTGTTTGTCAGCATGCTGGAAGATGGCACTCAGTATGACATCCTGCAGGGCAATCTCCGTGGATACAAAGGTGCTATCTTTGAAAATCTGATTGCAGACATCTTTGCGAAAATGGGCAGAAAACTCTATTACTTTCATAAGGACAGCGGCCTGGAGGTGGATTTTGTAATCCGCTATCATGGCGAGTGTGTGCTGGTAGAAGTCAAGGCCAATACCGGCAATACCAAAAGCACAAAAACCATCCTGCGGCATCCGGAAAAATATCATGTGCAGCAGGCTATTAAACTGGGCAACTATAATGTAGGTCGAAACGAACAAATTCTGACTCTGCCGCTTTATATGGCGTTCCTGCTGAGAAGTCTTTGAATGGAACCGCCGTCCTTTCTGTCTCCATTGTCCCATAGGCATCCATTGACAGCCGCAAAAAATGCATCATCCCTTTCAAGCACGGTGCATTGTATCCGCAAGCGGCAGATTTGCAAAAAAGAAAAGCCTTTCGTGAAAGCAAAAAAGCGAAAGGCTTTATTTTTTTGAGTTTTTATTGAACTGCTAAACTCCAAACCTCATCTCATTAATCAGTAGAGAAATCGGAATCAAATAATCTCTCAATAAATATATTCGGATTGTCAAGAAAATTTTTTGTCAGTTTATACTGTTCAGTTTCAGCATATTCTATTCTTTCAATTCCAGAGTCCAAATTATAAATCTGCGCGTCAGGATATGCAAGTAATATTGGAGAATGCGTTGCAATTATAAACTGAGAATTATTTTTCACCAAATTATTTATTTCAATAAGCAATGTTAATTGACGCATGGGTGATAATGCAGCTTCCGGCTCATCAAGAATATAAAAACCATTTCCACGAAATCGATTTTGAACCAATGATAGAAAACTCTCACCGTGTGATTGATTATGTAATGATTTTCCTCCATAATTATCTATATTTATTCGAAGATCATCAATGTTCGTTGCTGCATTATAAAACGATTCAGCCCTCAAAAAAAAAACCATCACTCTCGTAAGCAATTCTACTAAGCTGAAGTTCATCATGCAACATCGAAGTGGTATTTTTTGTGCTAAAATTAAAATTTTTAGATCCACCTTCTGCGTTATATCCCATTGCAACAGCAATAGCTTCTATCAAGGTTGATTTGCCGCTGCCGTTCTCTCCTACAAAAAAAGTAACGGGCGTATTAAAAGAAATCGCCTTTCCTGAATTTAATTCCCTATAAAAGGGTAAGCGGCACCAATAGTTTTCGCTAGGATTTTTGTTAATCAATCTTATATCCCGCAGATATATCTTATTTGCCGTCATTTTCATACCTCTTTGCTTGATTCATAAACATAGTGTAATACATTCCATGCCTTTTCATTAATTCATCGTGAGTTCCGCTCTCAACTATCCTTATATTATCCCAAGTGAAATTTTTAATTCCAATATGCGTAAAACAGATTCATCAATTCGTTCCTCTGTAATTTCTCCATGCTTGACTGCTTCAAGCACGGCTGGAATTTGCACCTCGAAGTCTGTGCAGCATAGCAGATCATTTCCTGCCTTCACAGCCTGAACGGCAATTTCTGTGTCCTCCGCGAAATCGCGTGCGCCGTCCATAGCTAAATCATCCGTAATAATAACTCCGGTGAATCCTAACTCTTCCCGCAGGATTTTATGCACCTGCGGGGACAGCGAAGCAGGAGTTTGTCCATCCATGCAGGAAACTATATTATGAGAAACTAACACTATATTGGCTCCAGAATCAATTCCTGCCTGAAATGGCAGAAAATCTGAATTCAAAAATGTTTCATAAGAACGATGATCATAAGCAATCCCGGTATGTGTATCCGCATTATTTCCGTAACCTGGGAAATGCTTTAGGACGCTCCCCATGCCTTCTTGAGCCATGGTTTGCACAACCAGCTGTACATAAGCGGCAGTTTGCTGCGCATCCTGTCCAAAGCTTCGGTCATAAATAAAATCTTCTGGATTTTGTGAAACATCACAGACTGGGGCAAAGTTTAAATTAATTCCCAAGCTATGCAATAATTCACATTTTTCCCGGGTGTCACTTTGAATCAAATCGAACCCGCCTGCAGCATAGAGGTCTTGAGGGGACCAGAAGGGCGCGGCCCGTAAATTGGGGTTTGTGCTGACACGGTTGACGGTGCCGCCTTCTTCATCCACTCCGATAAACAGGGGGATTTTTGCCGCGCTTTGGTAGCTTTGAATATTCTGGATAACTTCATCTCTGGTTTTTCCAGAAAAGTCCCGTCCAAAAAGAATATAACCTCCAAGATGATATTCCTCTGCCTTCTGGGCGCCATTTATTTCAGGGCAGCGCGCAATAAACATCTGTCCTACTTTTTCATCCAATGTCATTGCATTTAAAATTTCTTGCGCTTTCTGTACCGCCGCAGCAGGCGGCGGGGTTGGCTCTATGTTTTCTGATGTTTCACCAGTTGTTTCCGAATTTTCTATATTCGAATCGGCATCCGTCACTGTAATGGAAAGTAATTCTACCTCTTGTACAGATACATTCGAGTCCAATTTCCCATAATATGAAACTGTCACTGGATTCCCTGTCATTATTCCAGTCTTACCAGCTGAAATATTTACACCGTCCGTTTCAAAATAATACTCACGATTGTCCTCACCTAGAACAGTCAGAGTATTCCTTGTCGCATCTTTTACAGTCCCTCGAAGTTCCTGCGCAGGCTCGGTTAAACCTGGATTTTCAATCGTTTTCATTGGCGTCCCGGCGGAGCTTTCCGGCAAAATATTTTCTGCTTCATGGAAACTGAATATCACAGCGCCTGCACATACAAGAAGCAAGAGTGTCATACATAAAATAAATATTTTATTCTTTTTTCTTTGCTTTACCCTGCTCATATAATTCTCCTGATTGTTTACGAATGAATTGCGCTCTGCTGTCCCCCCGAGTCCGGGAAAACGCAATTTTGAACAGGAGGAAGAAAGCGGCTCTTTTCAGCTTCTGTTTTCCAGAATTGCGATATATTTTTCCAGCTCTTCCTCTTCATAG
This sequence comes from uncultured Clostridium sp., assembly GCA_900543695.1. GTDB lineage: Bacteria > Bacillota > Clostridia > UBA1212 > UBA1255 > Egerieisoma. The sequence continues at coordinate 5,426 of UQSG01000038.1, forward strand.
TCGGCAATCAGGCCGGCAAGCGCCTCCGGCGTGCCCGTTTCCGCATAACGGTCAAAGCAGTCATAGTAGCGCCGTCGATCTGTGAATTTAATGTCGACTGGAAGCAGTCCGGCGCGGATCAGCTCCAGATTTAAAAGCAGTCTGCCCGTCCTGCCGTTTCCGTCGATAAACGGATGGATCGCCTCAAAGCGAAGGTGAAACTCCGCTGCCGCTTCGACGATATGTTTTTCCTTTTTAAAAGCTTCATAATCCTGAAGCAGCCGTTCCATCTGCGCAGGAACCAGATAGGGCGGAGGCGGCGCGTGCAGAGCGCCGGATATTTTAACGGGGACGCTGCGGTAAACGCCTTTATGCTCGGCGTCTGCAATCAATACCAGAGAATGGATTTCCCGGATCGTCCGTTCCGTAAGAGCGCCGTCCGCCTCGGAAAGACGCAGGACGTATTCGAACGCGTCCCTATGCCCAATGGCCTCCAGATGTTCTCCAATCGGCTTTTCCGCAATTGTCAGTCCTTCCTCGAGAATCAGCGCCGTTTCGCGCAGCGTCAAAGTATTGCCCTCGATCGCATTCGAGTTATACGTATTTTCAATCATAAATTCCCGGCGAAGACGGGCCAGCTCCGTCCTGCTGAGGGGGCGCAGGGCGCCAAGACGCGCCGCCAGCAGATCCAGCCTTGCAAAATCCATTTCTGCACCCCCTCAAACCTGTCGATCCGTCTTTATATCTGCTTCATCCAGGACAATCTTCTGTTCCTCGTCGATGACAAAAGCCAGATTGCAGTCTAAAAACGCCGCAATCCGAATCAGATCCGATGCGGAAAAACTGTCTCTGTAAAATTTATTGCTCAGCGCCTGCGTGCTGATTCCCAGGTATCTGGCAAGATCCCCATTTTCTTTCCCTCTGAGCTTCAGCAGCGCTTTAACCTTACTGGAAATAGCCATACGATTTCCTTCCTTTCACAATCTTTATATATATCGTTTTTGATGAAATAAGTCAATAAACAAATGATAAAAATAATCAAAAAAGCAATTTACTGCATAATCTCAATCGTATATATTATAATCAGAATCGAGAAATATATAATCCTAACAGAAAAAAATTAATGATTTCGTCAAAAAAGCCGTGCATCTCAAATCCTGACTCTGTGCAATGGGAGTACTTTCTTTTTCAGATTCGACCTCAGAAGACTTGCGCAGCCCTCAACCGCAAAACGCCGGACAGCCGGAGGGATAAGGCGTCCCACATGCCAATGTCATCGGCCTGGCCAGAAAGACTTCGACATCCGAGAATTTTTCCTCCGGCTCGAATGGGATTTGCAAGAGCGGGGCTCCTGAAAAAAAATGCTCCGCAAGAAAGCTTGCGGAGCCGGTTTGAGCGGCGCTCTATGCGGGGCCGAATGTGACGGATACCACTACGTTTACAGAAGGCATAATAAAGTTATATACATAATCGCCTCCGTTGTTCTGGACGGCGACGGGCGTGCCGCCTACGTCGATTGCCGTCACCTTATAGCCTGTATCCGGCGTGGTTTGGAAAAATACCGTCCGTCCTGCTTCGAGGCCGACTCTTTTAACGTTATTGCCGAAGTGAACCGTTCCCTGCCCTCTGGCCGCCGCCGTTACGTAAAGCGGAGTCGGTTCCGGAGTATTCGGGGCAAACGTCGCGACCACCTCCACGTCGCCGTACGGCATGTAAAACTGATAAACCGCATCGCCTCCGTTGTTTTTTACCTCATAATACGTTCCGCCTACGCAGACGGATTCTACATGATGATAAGCGCCGGGCGTCGTCTGAAAATTGACATAGGTCCCCTGCCCCACCGTTGTATATTTCAGACCATTTCCAAAGTGAACGGTGCCTTCTCCGACCGAGGTGGCCATCAGCTTATATTGCTGCGTCTGAGGGGGCGTGCCCGCGGCAGACACAAGGCAGAACCAGTCGATCACGGTCAGGCTGTTGCTTTGAAGCTGCGCGGCAGTCAGCCAGGTGCCGCTTGCCGTCGTATTCCGCTCCGGCTTAGCTGCGGAGTCGTAAACCAGATACGTTCCGTTTGCGGAATTATACGCATTGATTGCCATAAAATGATTGGGGACATGAACAATGACGGCTCCCCCGCTCTGCAGATGCGGGATGATCTTGCTGTCATAAATGGTTCCATCCTGCAGCCCGGAAATCGAAAAGCCGTACGTATTGCCAAAGGCCGCCGTAATGTTTTCGTAGAACGGCCAGCGCATCGTACCCTGTCCGTACGTTCCATTAAAATGATTATTCTCATACGCCCACTGTGCGATTGCCTGCGGCTGTATGAAATTTCCGGTCACATAATTGACCGCGTTAACTGTCGCAAGAATCCCGCAGCCGGAAGCCGAAAGATTCCATCCCCCATATACTGCGCTTCCCCAGCGGGGATCGCTTTGCTGATAGCACTCCGCGGATGCGGAGGAGTCAATCCCGCCGAACCCGACGGCGACGATCAGCGCCAATACCAATGCAAACCATTTTTCCCTCATCTTCTTTCTCCTTTCGAATTACAAATATGTATATTTGTTTATATTCCGTAAAATCACGGCTATTTTGTATCATAATATTTTAAATTATTCAACCATCATTTTTTGTTCGCACTCTTTTTTATAAAGAAAAATGCAAAACGGTCTGTCATGGTATATAATGATCCACCAAGGAGGGAAACGGCTTGTTTACAGAAGAAACAAAAAACAGCGCAAAAGCGGTCGTGCCGGTCTCCGACGCGGCCTCTGTCGCTTATTTATTGGACGGCTGGGAGGAAACGATGCTTTGGTCTTATCTTCAGGGATATATGGGGAGGGCCTATGCAGTGGGCATGCCCCCCAGATCCGCGCAGATCCTCGTCGGAAGCTTTTGTTTTTTCTCCGGGCAGCCGGAGGAAGCGCTGGTGCGAAATATTCCGCCGGATTTTCAAGAAGAGTGTCTTCTCATGGTTCCGCGGCAGAGCGCCTGGCAGCCGCTGATCGAGGCCGTTTATGCAGAGCATGCCTCTCGCATACAGCGATATGCAATCAAAAAGGAGCCATGGGTTTTCGATCGAAAAAAATTAATCCAGTACGCCGAAAGCATTCCGGAGGGATACCGGCTGGCGCCAATTGACGAAAAAATCTATTTTGAAACGAAAAAAGCGGAATGGTCCCACGATCTGACATCGCAGTTTTCCAGTTATGAGCAATACCGAAAATATGGTCTTGGCATCGCCGCGCTCTGCGGCAGAGAGCTGGTCGCCGGCGCTTCTTCCTATACCGTATATGACGGAGGGATTGAAATCCAGATTGACACGCAGCTGAAGCACCGCAGGAAAGGACTGGCCGCGGCATGCGGCGCGAAACTGATTCTTGAATGTCTGGAGCGGGGACTTTATCCCAGCTGGGATGCCCACGACCGGCGATCCGCCGCGCTGGCGGAAAAGCTCGGTTATCATGTGAGCCACAGCTATATCACCTATTGCGTCAGTTTTCCGAAGGCTCCAGCTCAACCATAAATCAGCTCCGTTTTGTATAACCGGTCTGAGCATGTAATACTCTATAAGCCTGCCGTTAATTCTTTTTCTGTGACGTCCGCCTTCTGATCCGTTTTATTCGTCTGTTTCTTCTTCCGGCCGCGGCCTTTGAATGTATTCGATATACGCATAATCCGAGCAGCGCTCCGACGTTTCGCACATAAATGCATACGCCTTTTCATGCAGATATTTCTGCGCTTCCTTGACGGACATCGAAGCGTCGGCGTAGAACGGTTCGCTGACATAGATCGTGCGCCTCGGATGTTTTACCCATTTCAGCAGACCTTTGTTTTTCTGATATGTTACACAGACAGATACGACGGGCTTTCCCCACATTGCGGGATACCGGAAGGACGTGCTCTTATAGGGGCGGATAAAATTGCAGTACGGCCAGATATGGGCTTCCGGAAAAATCCCGACGCAGTAGCCCGCATCCGCTCTTTGGCGAACGGCCTGCATAAATTTGTTCATGGCAGGAACAGAGGCAGTCGGAATCGGAATCGCGCCGAGCATTTGCACCAATCCCCTTATTTTTTTGATGGAAACGGCGTCAGGGGCCGTAATGACAAACGCCCGCTTAGGAAACGAAATCAGCGCCGGAATAAAGGCATCTGTAAAATGCGTATGATTGATATACATAAAATACCCGGTCTTGCGCAGTTTTCTTAATACACGCTGGTTTCTTACCCGATAGCCTCCGATAAATAATGAATAGAAAAATACAATCGGTATTGCAATGATATAGTACAGAAACCATGCGCCCAGTCTCCAGAGCCAAAACCTGGGCAAAAACGGAAATTCCTTATCAATCTCCTGCGTATTGATATTCGTTCCGGCGAAATCGTCATTTAACGGGTCATCATAATATACGATTTTCTTTTTGCGTTTCATAAAGGGATAAACCGCCACATCAAATTTAAAACTAAAGCTTTAAAGCGGGGTGATCATATCATATTTGAGAACTTTCTGTCAACGAGGAGGCATGGCGGCCACGTTTTTACTAGGGCGACGGCGTTTAGTAAAAATGGCCCGGCAGGTCCTCGGCAATTGGGAAAAACTACTTTATCTGTCAAATATTTCCATTTGGTTGTTCCCTCTCATTTTATTTTTACTTGCCTCCACCTAGAGAGTAAAAATCTCTTTCCCACAAAAATCTGGTCGTAAATTCCCAATAAAATGGAAACCGCGAGCCGTGAGGCCCGCGGTTTTCTTATCCCACAATCTCCTGGATCTGAGAAAGCTTATTCTCAGCAATATTTTTGAGAAGAAAGCGTTCCATTTCGTTGCCGTTTAAAAAGGCAAGCGTGGATGCGTCGCACTGTCCGGACTGAGGAAGACCGGCCTGCGATTGAATGTTTTTCAATGTTTGAACCATTGCAGGGCCAAAGCTCCCGTCCGGGACGCCGTTCTTCCAGCTGTGTGCTTTCACCTCGTCCTCCAGAGCCTGCGACAGCCGCGCAATCCGCAGCTGCAGCTTTTGGACCTCCGTCCCCCGGTCCCCGCGCTGAAGTGCCTGGTTGATATAGATATATTGCAGGTTCAGCACAGAAAGATCGGAATCCGAAGAACCGCCGCCCTCGCCCGTCGTATACGAAAGATAAGGCAGGAAGCCGCATTTCGTCCATTTCCTCGCCGGATAGCCCGAATTTCCCCACTGGTCCGGGAGATTCGCAAGCGCCGTAAGCTGAACGCCGTTTTTCCAGCGCGTTGTACACTCCGCGGCAAGGCCTTTTCCGACATAAATGCCGCAGTGCCCGGGCGTCCACAGATACTGTCCGACTACGATATTTTCGAAGTTCTCGCTGACGTCCACGCAGACGTTCAGCATTTGACCCTCGTCAATATCGGGAACGCCGTTCGATTCATATTTCGCGCCGCCGTAAATATTTTCAGGATTTCCGTCCCAGCCCCACAGAATCGCTTTTACAAAACAAACACAGTCGAAGCCGAAATAGTCCTCGCCGATCAGCTTCGTAAAATAATCAACGCGTTCCGCGGTATACCAGGACGGATTCGCCCGAAGCTTCCTGTCAATCGTATACTGCGTCACCGGCCAGCCAAAAACACCGCTCATATAAACAGTGTTATAATTGGACGCGACAGCAATACATTTTTCCGCAAACTCTTCCGCCGACATTACCTTCTGCGCGGCTACGAGCTGAATATTGTCCTGGCCTGACAATACGTTTTTACTGTTTACCTCCATGACAACACACCTTTTCCACTTGTATTTAGGCTATAACCCATATATCATATGCGTTGTTTCCTCAATTCGGTGCATGCGGGAGGCAAACGAAAGCGGAAATCAGAAGATACGCGCCACCCTTGAAACACAACCACTATAGGTCGAGCACGCGCTCAAAACAACCGCCCGGTCCACCTCATTCTGCGACATCGTCAGCAGCTGCGGCTTATGCCATTTTTTCATAATTTTTTTTCCATGATCTTCCATTATCGAATTCCTCCATATTTTTCCAAAATTTTGATCAGCTTCATCAGGTGTTTCTTGTTCAGGACGTATTCATTTGTCCCATCGATTTTCTGGATTACCTTCTGCTCTGTCAGGAGCGACGTCATCCGATATGCGGCGTCACGGTTCAGTCCCGTGGCCGCCATAATCGTTTCCAGACTGCACGGTCCGTTTGCCAGAGCATCCAAAATCTTCTTCGTTGCAATGTCGCTAAAGTTCTTCAATTTATCACCGATTCTCTCATAATCCATATGATTTCCCGGCGGATTGACGCGTCCGTGCCCAATCGAAATAATGCAGGCGCCCCTGTTACAGAAATATTCGATAGTTCCCGCGGTGAACGCCAGCTTTTCCAGGCACACGCTCTGTTCCTTTGGTCCTCCCATAAGCATTCTGCGGAACAGATAATGATCCGTGACGTTAAGGAGCTCCCCGTACGTTTCAACCTGGCTTTTCATCCGGGCGAGATCCTTCTCTACAATGTCCCGCACCGATTCAAAGCAGATTTCATATTCTTCATAGTAATCCGACAGGAATTCAAGCAGCATTGATTTCAGCGAAGGCTTCCGGCTGTCGCCGAGCGAGCAGGATTCATACAGCGCGATCAGTTCGGCTTTGACAGAAGGCGCATACGAGGCGCCCTCCATATATGTATAAAAGTTTTCCCGATTTCTCATCGCATACTGCAGGATTTCATACGGCATCATTTTAAATGTATGCAGACACTCAAGCAGCGTACAGAACAAATCGGCTTCGCTTTTCCCGCTGATTATTTCGTATACCTGCCGCATCGTCAGCTCTTCTCCGAAAAACGCAGGCCGCAGGATCACGGAGGTCAGCGGATAGTTCTCTCTGGTACGCGTGAAAAACAATCTTAGCAGCCCGCATTTTTTGTATATGTAGCTCGTAAGAATGCCTGACGCCACACGGATGCGCAGCTCATCCTGCTCTTCGTTTTCGTATGTGAGATAAACCGCTCCGCTTCTGTCGTTCGACGTACAATTCAGCATCATCAACGCATCCCGGGGCGCCGGCCCGCAGGGCATAATATAGATGGAATAATAATGGTCGCCTACCTTTCTATGGGAAAGGTACTTTGCATCCGCATACTTTTCGTCGAAATACGGCGCCGGCTCGCTGATCAGGCTGGACGCCTCCGGCGCTTGCGTTTTCGCTGGCGCCAGCTCCTGGCTGATCTCAGCGGAGAAGTCGAACTGCTTCTTAATAATCCGTCTTCTCCTGGCCGGCTTTGCAGCCTTGCTGTTTTTTCCCTTCGCGCTGCCTGTCCTGACAAGCCGCTTTCTTTCGGCGCTATTCCGGCCGGAGCCCGTTCGTTTTCTGTGATTTTTGTTACCACCATCGCCATTCATAAGCTTCATCCCTTTCTGACATGCATAACTCTGCAGTTAATAAAACCAATCGCATATAACATGATACTTTGAGCATCCGGCCGCCACGATCAGATCCTCCAGCTCGTCCCTGGTAATGAGCTCCATTACCGGCTTTCTCCATTTCTTTCCCATAAAAAATACCTCCTGTTAAAATATTTTAAAATGATTATCATGTATCATGCGTTGAATATAGAAAAGCCCGCTGATATGCAGCGCACTGCGCTCTTCATATATAACCATATTATAGTCAAGCCGTATCAGCGATAAAGTAATCACATATTTCGTCCGTACAATTTTGTCTTTCAGCAAACACTCCTGTGTGGATTGCACCAATAAATTTTCCACATGGTTTGTCTCCAGATAATTCTTCAGCGTCCTGGAGGTGTACTGGTAGCTGTCCTTGTATTGATCGTACAGCGCTCCGACGGCGTCATGGATTTTGGTCAGATATTCGACAAACGTCTTCACAAATTCGCTGTAATTCAGCAGCAGCGTTGCAAGACTGTATTTGACATCCCGCGGGAGCGCCGTATCGTCCAGCAGCTTCACAACATACAGGTCACGCGATTGAATCATTGCGGGGATTAAATCCTCCGGAATAATCTTCCGTTCCGAATAGAGACACTCCCGCAGAATCGGCTCCGTTCCCTCCTGCTTGTCCGCCGTTTCAATCGAGCTGATCAGATCCATAAACGAATTGGATTCCTTCGCCTTGTCTAAAAATACGGTAAGAAGCACGGTCAATCGATTTATATTTTTGTCATTTTCCGGTATATACAGAACGGCGGCAATCGAATCGTCAAACTCTCTTGCCAGTTCAAATAAATTGTTATACCGCAGAAAAGTATCGCGCTTCAACAAAGAATATTCAAACGTGATCCGATCATAATCTTTTTCCCGATTGGCCTTATCAATCACATTCAGCACGTCGAACATAACACTTTTCTTCATACTCGCAATGCTCCAGGAACTCATAGCTTGTCCGCAACCTCCTTTGCCCAAAAATCAATTCAGATAACATGACATAATTTCCAAAATATCTAATACCTGAATCCGCTGGATATATTATCATATTCTGGAATCAGAATCAATATGTTTTTCGAACAATTTTCGAAAAAATTTTAATATTATTTTTTTGATGAAAAAACGATCGAATTTATATATATAATATAGGTATTACAATTAGATTGATCAAATTCTGAGCAATATAAAAAATACAGAACTTCAAAATATTACGATCTTTACAATTTTCAAAGAGATTTTAACAAAATAGACTTTTTAGACGTAGCAAAAAATATTGTACTATTTCAGAAATAGTACAATTCTCATGTTTTTTGCTTTAATTCTAATGGTATTAAATTTTACTTTTTAAAGGCTTTAATCAAATGAAAAGCGCTTATTTTGCGAATTTCGCACGCGCCGTCGCTGCTCAGCAGATCCCCGCTTCTGAAATAGGAAAGCGCAGGGCAGCCGCGGCCGCAGACAACGTTCAAGGGACATTTCCCGCAGCCGTAATCCGTAGAAAGGCGAGAAGCCAAAAAAGAAGAAAACGTTTGAAAGGTCTGAGCAAGCGCCTCCCAGTCGAGGGAATACACGTTTGCCAGAGCGAACCGGCTGTCGTAAAGGTTCTGACACGGCTGCAGAGAGCCGTCCGGTTTGACGCAGAAATTATTTTGCGGCTCGGCGTCCGTCAGGTCGCAATGAGAGGCGGGCATGGGCAGCGAAACATTTTCAATCCCATGCTCTTCATAAAGCTGTTTAATGCGTAAAATAATATCGGCACGCTCCTGGACAGAAAGCTGCATTTCAGCCCAGTTCGCCGCAGCGTTTCCCTGAGGCGTTACAAACGCAAACGAAGGAAGCCCGCCCAGCTCCATAACAAACCAAAAATACTCCTCAAAAAAGGCCGCGTTCGTTTTATTCAGTACCATTTTATAAACAGGCCTGTTACAGAAGACACGCTTCCCCGTATTTGCCATTACTTTTGAAAAAACACCGGGGCCGCGCATACTGGCGTTTGCGGCTTCGTTGGGCCCGTCCAGACTGATCTGCAGGTAAAAATGCGGATTCCGTTCCATCAGCTCGTAGAACAGCGCGTTATCCAGCGTCCCGTTCGTAATAAAATTAAAGTCCATTTCCGGACAGCGAACGCTTAATTCGGAGATGGACTTTAAAATTCGATCAATTTGCGTATGTAACAGCGGTTCTCCGCCTGACAATGTTACGGCCCTGACATGATAGCGGACCTTGAGATCCGTTATAAAACGAAGCAGCACATCGGGATCGAGCTCCACCGTTTTCCGGTTTCTGCCGGAACTGTTATAACAGTCGCGGCAGTCCAGATTGCAGCGATTCGTGATTTCTATATATGCGCTTTTAATTATCATAGTCGTCTACATATTTCCGGAGCATGCGCGACGCGTTCAGGAACTGTTTTTTGTTCAGTCTGTAATACGTGCGCTTTCCAACGTTGCGCTTAATGACGAAGCCGCAGCTGTTCAGAATCTCCATATGGTGCGTCAGCGAAGACATCGGGACGTCGAGCAGCCGGCTCAGCTCTCCGTTGTAGCATTCCTTTTCATGCAGGATTTCAATGATCTGCGCGCGCGTCGTGTCAGTAAAGGCCTTAAACAGCTCGCCGAGCTTTTCTTCGTTGGAGTGGCCGCCCAGGAAATTATTATAATATTCCATGTAGCCGATCCCGAACGTATAATACAGGTTTCTGGACGCGTTTATTTTGCAGATCATGTTCGGTGCAAACAGCAGACCAATGACCTTTACTTCCTTTGTCGGAGGTGCAATATTCTGAGACAGAATTTCGATCTTCGACTCCGCCTCCTTTTCGCTGATTTCGTTCTCGACCACCGCAGCGTCAAGCGTCTTGTCATTTATGCATGCGACAAGCGTTGCATTCAGCGTCGCACGCTGCGAGGAAAAATTGGCATATTCCAGAGAAAACTCTTCAAACATTTTCTGGATGTATTCTTTCAGCTTCGATACAGTCTCCTCGGGATGCTGAATAAAGGACATAACTTCCCATCGAATTTCCGTGGAAGCATTCAGGCCGTTCATATAGCTCATGAACAGATCTCTCTCATTAATGATATCCTCATAGAATTTATCCTGGAAATTATTATAGGGATCATTGAATTTCATTGCCTGATAGATAATTTTTTTCGGCTCCCAGCGGTCGATCGCCCGGATCAGATCCTCGCACGACGAATACGTATCAATTTCCGTGCGAAACATCCAGTCGAACAAATTCATCCTTCTTTCCGCTTTATTTACGAAAAACATGCGAAGACCGTCATTTAGCCTTTTGTTAGCGATAAAAAGTCTATAATAAGCGTCTGAAATTTTATCATTTGGCTTAAATCCCTGACGCGGACAGATATCTTTATAGCTCTCTGTTGTCTGAACAGCGCTCAAAAGTGCAAAAAAATCAAACATTATTTCTTTATTTTTCTCTAAAGTATATTTGCAATCAGACATTTCATATCCTCCCTTATCCTTCTTTCCACTGAAATTCCAGTTTTTACAGCCCTCATTCTAATATATGTACGAATTTTAGTCAAATGAAATTTTAAGGTTCTCGTCAGTTTTTGTGCTTATTTTGAACATTTTTATTAATTCAGAGCCCTTAAATTCGAACATAAAAGTCGAGAAAAATTCGTAAATATAAGGATTTTTTAGCCTTTTCACTTTGTAGGCGAAAATAATTTTTATTTTATATTTTTTATTTTTGGAATCATATACAAAAGTTGATTTTTTCCTTATTTTTACAGGAAATTTCCAGTATTTTACTTTTCCATTTAAAGCACGATATACAGCTTCCATCCGCTCCTTCCATGGCTGTACACTGTCTATCTTAAGTATACCCTCTTTCATCGTATTTTTATGCATGTCGACATATAAAAATTTCATGTCGTAACCATAATCTCCCTGCTTTCTGTATTTTTGCGGATTCATTTTTCGAACTGCCACGATGAATTCTCCGGGAAGCACGGATGGATTAAGTGCAAGCTCGAATTTCAGTTTTTTGCCGTCGCGGCGGATCGTTTCGCTGATGTCTCCGTTTCGGAAGCACAGCGGGCTCCCGGATCGGAGCTCCAGAAATTTTCCCTCCTGAAATTCCGCCTGTTTTCTTTTCCAGGCTTCCGACATGTAAAATGCATCTCTGAGCCGGCGCAGCGCGCGCCCGTTCATCTTCATTTTAAACGGGCTGTCCAGACAGGCGTGTGCGTCTACGGGGAGCCGAAAAAGACGCTCGTCCAGATCTTCATACTCCTTAAAAAAATCGCGCAGCTCCTGTACTGGCTCCAAAAATCCGGCTGGCTCGAATATTTTACAGGTGTAGTCCAATGCGAGATAAAGATAAAAATTAATATCGTAGGCTATCGCCATTTTCAGGATCTCCTCTCGTTTCAGATGTTGAAAGCGTCGTGTGAGAAGTGCGGTGTCAAGATAGTTTCTGAGCTTAAGGCGCAGAAAAATATTCGGATCCTCTTCGCAGCTGATGTTGGAGCAGCCGAAATCGTCGACGGCCGTTACATAAAGCTGGCAGACATATAAATCCAGATCTCCAAGCACATAAAACGCATATTCCTCCTCGAGCCGGATTTTTTGTCTGCGTGCCAGAATGCCGGCCGTGTGAGCTTCGTCGATGTAAAGCGCCGTGTGCAGCTCGGCCGTTACGCCTTCCTGCGGTACGACATAGGGGGTAAGATGAGTCGGATATTCCTCCGTCGGCGTTTCCGTCTGGCAAAAATTTCCGCCGTTCAAATAATAAAAGCCCAGCCGATTCATAATCGTGTGTGCGGCTTGGACGTCCTTTGCTTCTATGAGCAGGTCAATGTCGTCGCATTCTCTGGTCACCGCGTCGCCGTATATAAAATAAGAAACGGCAATGCCTTTATAGACGACGTATTGTATTCCGGCGGCTTCGAAGGCTTCTGTAATTTTCCGGCACCATTCCAGGCGTTTGGCTGCGGCGGCGAGATTCCGGGCTTTTGCAAGCTTGACCAGCTTGCCGAAGCGGCCGCTTTCCGGCATCACGTATGCGGAAAGCACGTTGATGACGCGGTGGTTGATCAGCATGGCGTAAAAATCTTTTGTGAATAAAAAGCTCTCTTTGCCTGCGCTGGGAGGCGTTTCTTCGATATAATCCTTCATTTTCCGGAGCATGTAGTCCTGCGCTTCGTATACGTATTTTTTGAGATAGTCCGGTGCGCTGTCGTAAATCCGCCTGTTGTACCTGCTGCTGAAGGCGGCATTGGGATCGTGCGTCGTGTTGTAAATCAAATTGACTTTTTTGGAAAGGAAAACCGTGATTTTATCCCGGAGTCGCGGCGTTTCAACCTTGAGGTATTTTCCGTTGCTGTTGCTGACCTCCGTGACCTTGCCAAAGCAATATTCGCTTTCAATCTGTTCCGAGGCAACGGCGTTGTCGCCCTTCGTGATATACAGGAGCCCGTCGCCTGTTTTTTCGATTCGGATAACTCTGTGGACGACGAGCTTGGGGGCCTGATCAATGCAGACAATGATATCTCCTATTTTATAGGCGTCCTGTTTTGTGACCTGAATGACGTCTCCGGCGACTAAAAAAGGGATCATGCTGTATCCGCCTACCGGCAGTCTTCCGCCGGTCTGCTGCAATTTCATGTCTGTAAGTGTTCTAAGTACGTTTCTGCCGTCCATAAATCCGAATACCTCATCTCGTATGTTTTGTCTGACAGCTGCGCTAACGTTTTGTATTTTGCTGGAATCTGTTTATCGTCTGCGGCGGAGAGCTGTCCCTTCAGCAGTTTTTGAAAACCGCTATATGTGTTTAGTTTTTTGAGATACGGCGTTTGGCTTCCGTATCCTTCCAGAAAGATGACGGCGTTGATTTTATAATGGGCGTATCGTGTATTTTGCTCGGTTGGAAGCAGGTAACGCCTGATGGTCTCGCTTTCTATATAGTGCATTTCGCTGAACGGATTTCCGAAGACTTCGCGTAAAATCTCGTATCCTCCCGGCCGAAGGGAAAGCTTTTTGAAAACAGGTTCTATACAGAGTGTTTTTTGTGATATATAAATCTCGTCGTCTGTGATATATTCATATCCACGCATCCACAGGAACGCGGCTAAGGTTGATTTTCCGGCCGTTGTGCTCGCTGATAAAATATAAGCCTTGTCGTCTTTGGCAACAGCGGCTCCGTGGAGTGTGAGGATTCCGTCTTCGGGCACCAAAGTCAAATACATCAAATTCTCTATTATTTGCAGTGCGTTTGTGTCCCGAAGTTCGATTTTTTGTAATTCGGTCTCCCATGGGAGCAGGGAAAAAGCCGTGGATGTGTTTTGAGGACAATATATGCAGCAAATGTCTTTTGCATAAAGCGCTGTAAATTTTTTTCGGATTTTGTGTAAATCCGGCTTCTCTGCAGTTAACAAAAATGAATCGCACGAGTACATGCGTTCGTATATTTTGAGCAATTCTTCGTTATCCGAAACAACAATAAAGTCGTATTTACATTTCTCCCTTTTATAGTAAAGGACTCTCATACTGGAATTAAAATCTGTTTTTTGATCGCGTTTTCTGCAAATTCCTGTACATCCGCTTGAATCGTTGCTTCCGGTTCGTCATAAATCTTTGTTAATTCTTTCACGACGTCTTCTATTGACATGCCTTTTCGGAACAAGTCGATGATGTCCAAGGCTATTTCGTCAAGAATGTGCGTATTTTCCGTCTCTGGATCATAGAAAACAGTTCCTTCTCCTTTTCCCAGCTTCGTTTCCTGCATTTTTCCATTTATTGTATATTTTTCCATAATTTATTTCACCTGCCATTTCTTATAAATTCATCTAGTAAGAATATAGCACAAAATGTGCTACATTTCAACAAATGATTGAATATACATCAGTAATTTTCATTACAAGAACACTATTTAAAATTCCGTATTAATTCAATAAATATCTTTATTTTTAATCTTTATTCTTTGACTGGATTATTTGATGTTTTTACTCAAGAGTACGAGTTTAGTAAAAACGGCCTCAGGATCGTTCCAACCAGGCAAATTTTCGACTGATTTTCCTCTGTTTTTACTTCCAGCCAGGTCCGCAA
>UQSG01000039.1 GCA_900543695.1 uncultured Clostridium sp.
GACAGAGCCTTGGGATGGTTGCATAACCAGTCCAAGAAAATGTCCGCACCCCCCTCTGTGTAAATAAATCTGTATAATAAGCCGCATCGGAGATACCGGCGATCCCGGACAGCTGCTCGAATACTGTCTGCATTCTGGCTTTGTTCTCTTCGCTGCTTTTGTCCTTTTCAGGAGGAAGCAGGTATGAAATATCATAATTGGTCTGGTCGTAGTACGCCATCGTTATGTTTTTAAAATACTCGCAGAAGCTGCTTGTGGAAATAAACAGTACGATGCTTACAAAAAGAGAAATAACAGTTGCCCGATAGCGTTTTTTATTTCTTTTGAAATTTTTAGAGGCAAGCATCCCCTCGAAGCCGAACAGCCGATATGTCAGTTTGGAGGTCCGAACGCTGCCTGGCTTGATTTTGATTTCATTCGTTTGTCGAATTGCGTCGATGGCAGGCATTTTCAGCGCTCTTCTTGCCGGTCTGTACGCCGAAATCATGACGGTTATGAACCCGAGCAGGCCCGCGGCAAGGATCGAAAGCCAGGACACGTGGCATTGCAGGCCGATTTCTCCGGAGCCGCCAAAAACTACCAGGAGCTGCTCTCGGATACAGTAAAATGTCACCCAGATTCCGCCGATCCCCGATAAAATTCCGATCGGCAGTCCCACGGCGCAAAGCGATGCAGCCTCAAACAAAATGCTCCGCATCAGCTGTCTTTTCGTTGCGCCTACAGATGAGAGCAGGCCGAACTGTTTGATTCGTTCGTTTACGGAAATCGAAAAAGAATTATAAATGAGCGCAATGGAGCCGAACATCACGATTCCGATCAGAATCGCGGCAAATCCGTAAAGAACCGTTTTGATATTGTCGTCTTTCATCACGCCGATCGCCCGCAGGTAGCCGGTATTGTATATCGCCTCGCACTGCGGATTCTTTTCATATTCGAAGTCTTCCATAAAATCGAAAACGGTTTTTGCTTTTTTCAGCGTAAAATATATGCTTTCGCTTCCGGAGCCTTCCTCATATCCGGTAAGAAGCGTATAGCCGGGAGCATCGAGCTCTTCAAAGCCGGGACGCTCGTAAAAGCCTACGACGGTAAAGGTTCGCGTTTCCTGTACCGAAAGCTGCTCTGTAACAAGAATTTCCTCTTGGCTTTCTTCATCCTCCGGATATTCATAGGACAGCCTCTCGTTATTCCACAGCGTCTCTCCGTTTTCCGAAAGGCGGAGGCCCACTGCAAGCGTCAGCGTCTGCCCGAGCGAATATTTGACGTGGCCGTTTGAGGCCACGTGCTCCGGCACCAGAATTTCATTTGTGTTCGTAGGAAGCTTCCCCTCCGTTATGTGAATCGGAAGCAGTCCCGTTCCGCCGATTTTTATGGCGCCGATAAAAAGGTAAGGCTTATATTCGTTTTGCCCTCCTTCCAGCTTCGCATACCCGATGTTTTGTATGGTCGACGTCGCTTTGACGCGGGCGTCTGATTTAAGACGCGCGGCGTCGCTGCTGTCAAGGTTCAGCAGCGCGCCATGCCAGGAGCCGCTTTGATAGCTCTCGACATCCGTAAGATATTGCAGGCCGCTGGACACTGCCGTTGTCACAGCCGTAAGCATGGCGGCGGAAAGGATAATCCCAATAACGGTCACAATGGTTCGAACCTTATTCTTCCGTAAGGTCTTAAGCGTCACTTTGTTTAAAATATTCATTTACGGATCACCTCATCGCGTGTAATCCGTCCGTCTTCGATCGCAAGAATTCTGTCCGCCTGCAGGGCGATGTTTTCATCATGTGTTATGACAATCAGCGTCTGTTTGTATTTCCGGTTGGAAAGCTTCAGCAATTCTACAATTTCCTGACTGTTTTGAGAGTCCAGATTTCCCGTAGGCTCGTCGGCAAGAACGACGGCGGGCGCATTGATCAGCGCTCTGCCGATGGAAACGCGCTGCTGCTGCCCGCCGGAAAGCTGATTCGGAAGATGCCCTCTGCGTTCCTTCAGCTTCAGCACGCCAAGAAGCTCTTCCAGACGGTCTTGATTCGTTTTGCCCCCGTCCAGAAGAAGCGGCAGCGTGATATTTTCCTCTACAGTGAGAACGGGAATCAGATTATAAAACTGATAGATCAAACCAACCTGACGCCGGCGGAAGATCGCCAGCTGCTCTTCATTCTGCGCGTATACGTCGCAGTCGTTTAAATATACGTGTCCGGCCGTAGGTCTGTCGACACCGCCTAATATGTGGAGCAGGGTAGATTTTCCCGAGCCAGACGGTCCGATAATGGCAGTAAACTCACCCTTATCCACTGTGAAAGATACATTGTCCAAAGCCCGCACGGTATTCTCCCCGGTGCCGTAAAGCTTTGTTAAATTTTCAATTCTCAAGAGCTCCATTTCAGAAACCCGCCTTTCCTGTTTGTTATGTGGATATCATAACGCAAGCTGATTACAGGCGGGTGACTGCTGCATTACAAAATCGTCACTTAAGACAGGTCCAGATGCTCCTCCAGGTTTTATTCAGCCGGCGCATCTGTTGCAGGGGCGGTTGGAAGGTCTGCGGAGCCGTCCGGTGTAGCATCTGCCGGCGTCTGTGCTGCCCTGAGTGCATCCAGCTGATTCCGCAGCTCCCGTTCGGACGCGGTTTTGTTGATCAGCAGGGTAGATACCACAACGGAAAAAATCAGCAGGATGGCGATGATAAGCAATAAGTATTTATTTAATAAGCGCACATCTTTAGTGTCCTGAATGACTTCGGAGGACGGCTCGTCCTGCGTTTCGGCAGGGCGTCTGTGGTATGAAGTGTTTTTTTTCGCACCATATGGCGCTTTATACTGCGGCTCGTAATAGCGGCTGCTTCTTTCAAAAATCTGGCCTTTACTGTATTTTGCCTCCGTCGGTTCGGAGCGCGAAGCTGCGCTCGTTCGCCCTCCCATCACGCTTTCCGCTTTTCCGCGCTCAGAGGAAAACTTTTGCGTCCCCAGAACGCGCGCGGTTTCCGGGCGCTCGGCCTCTTCTACCAGATGATCCAGAATTCCGATCGAAATCGCCCTTTGCTCCAGGTTTTTCACCGAATTAAAAATACGTACCGCGCCGATCCGGTCACCGTTTGCAAATGTCAGAATGCCCAGTACCATAATCGCGTCACAGAATTCCGGGAAAATGACAATTGCCTTTCTTAAATAGTTTTTTGCTGCATCATCATGCCCGGTCTGTATTTCATGGAGCGCTTTATTATATAAAATGAACGCCGTGCGCATCTGCTCCGTCGCGGGCCTGTACTTTTCGGGGATCCGCGTCAGATCAATCGGTTTGAATGCGCTGACTTCTCTTACTACGTCAATCATGCTTCATACACCGCTTCCGAAAAACAGGTCAGCTTCCGCAGCAGTTTTTATATTTCTTGCCGCTGCCGCAGGGGCAGGGATCATTGCGGCCAATCTTGCTGCCCTGTCTTGTAATACTTTTCGACTTTTTCTTCTCGCCCGATTCTTCGCCGCCCAGACGTTCGCGTCCCGGACCGGCCACAGCCTTTCTCTCCACTGACGCGCCCTTCTGTACCTTGATCGTAAAGATCATGCGCACCGCCTGGTCTTGTATCGTCTTGTTCATATCCTCGAACATATTAAACGCCTGGAATTTATATTCCACGACTGGGTTCCGCTGCCCGTACGCCTGCAATCCAACGCCATATTTCAGCTGATCGATGGCGTCGATGTGCGTCATCCAGTTTTCATCAACGGAACGAAGCAGAACAACGCGCTCGATTTCCCGCATCAGCTCGCTTCCAAACTCCTGCTCGCGCGCTTCGTAACGATTCAGCGTGTCTTCCGTAAGCGCTTCTGTAATTTTCTCCGGCTTCAGGCCCTCCGGATGCTCTGCAAAGCCATCTACAAGCGCAGGCGAGACAATTCCTACCAGATCATTCTTAATCATCTCATAGTCCCATTGTTCAGGGGAAATATCCTTGTGACAGTAAAAGGCAACCGTTTCTTCGATTCTGCGCCGGATCATGGTCTGGAAATTATCCTTCATATTTTCTCCGTCCAGGACTCTCCTTCTCTGCGCGTATATGATTTCCCGCTGCTGATTCATAACGTCGTCATACTGCAGGACGTTTTTGCGGATTTCGAAGTTTCTTGCTTCCACCTTCTTCTGCGCTCCTTCGATCGCCGAAGAAAGCATTTTATTTTCAATGGCGTAGTCTTCGTCGATTTTCAGCGTATTCATGATGCCCTCGATCCGTTCAGAGCCGAAGAGCCGCATCAAATCGTCTTCCAGGGAAATATAAAAGCGGGACATTCCGGGATCTCCCTGCCGGCCGGAACGGCCGCGGAGCTGGTTGTCGATCCGTCTTGATTCGTGGCGTTCCGTGCCCATGATGAAAAGTCCGCCAGCCTCCACAACGCGCACCCGTTCTTCTTTTGTTTCTTTCGAATAGTTCTCTACGAGGGTCCGGTACAGCTTCCGGGCAGACAGCACAATTTCGTCGTCCGTATCTGCATAGCTGTCCGCAAGGGCGATCAGCGCATCGTCATACCCCTGTTTTCTCATTTCCTGCTTTGCAAGGTACTCGCTGTTTCCCCCCAGCACGATATCCGTACCGCGTCCCGCCATATTCGTTGCAATGGTAACTGCTCCATATTTGCCTGCCTGGGCGACGATTTCCGCTTCTTTTTCATGATTTTTCGCGTTAAGTACTTTATGCTTAATGCCCTGCTTCATCAGCAGCTTGCTCAGATATTCGGATTTTTCAATGGAAACGGTTCCGATCAGAATCGGCTGTCCTTTTTCGTGGGCTGCTGCTACGTCGCGGAGCAGCGCTTTATATTTTCCATTTACGGTTTTATAAACAGCATCGGGGTAATCGATTCTCACAACAGGCTTATTCGTAGGAATTACAATAACGTCCAGCGAGTAGATATCGTTAAATTCGCCTTCTTCCGTAAGCGCCGTACCTGTCATTCCCGAAAGCTTGCCATACATGCGGAAAAAGTTCTGGAAGGTGATTGTCGCCTGCGTCATGCTTTCCTTTTCGATCTTGACGTGCTCTTTTGCCTCGATTGCCTGGTGAAGTCCTTCATTATAGCGTCTTCCAAACATCAGACGGCCCGTAAATTCATCGACGATGATAACGCTGTCATCTTTAACGACGTAGTCAATGTCGCGCTTCATAACGCCATGCGCCTTCAGCGCCTGATTGATGTGATGCGAAATCGTTGCGTTTTCGGAATCGGAAAGATTTTCAATTCCGAACCACTTTTCCGCCTTATCCACGCCATGCCTGGTCAGGGTGGCAGTTTTTGCCTTCTCGTCCACGATAAAGTCTTCCGTGACGTCATCCATCAGGTCTTTATTGTCTGTCTCTTTAATTACCAGCTTCGAAAGCGTGCGGACAAATGCATCGGCCCGTTCATACAGGTCGCTGGACTTGGAGCCGGCGCCGGAAATGATCAGCGGCGTACGAGCCTCATCGATCAGGATGCTGTCCACCTCATCGACGATCGCAAAGTTGAGCTCCCGCTGTACAAGCTGATTTTTATATATCACCATGTTGTCTCTTAAATAATCGAAACCAAGCTCGTTATTGGTCGCGTAAGTAATATCGCAGCGATACGCCTCCTGCCTCTGCGCGGGCGTCATGTCGTGAACAATGACGCCGACCGAAAGTCCAAGGAAGCGATAGATTTTACCCATCCATTCACTGTCTCTTTTAGCAAGATAATCGTTGACCGTTACGAGATGGACGCCTTTGCCCGTGAGCGCGTTCAGGTATGCGGGAAGCGTCGATACGAGCGTTTTCCCTTCACCGGTTTTCATTTCGGCGATCCGGCCCTGATGCAGCACGATGCCGCCGATCAGCTGCACGTCGTAGTGCCGCTGTCCCAGCACGCGCCAGGCCGCCTCTCTTACAACCGCGAATGCTTCCGGCAAAAGATCGTCCAGGCTTTCTCCTTCTGCAAGCCGCTGCTTGAATACTCCGGTCATTTCCTTCAGGGCCTGATCAGATTTTTCCTTCATCTTCGGCTCTAAGCGATTAATTTCCTCCACGACCGGCATAATCTGCTTAATTGCCCTGTCGCTGTATGTTCCGAATATTTTTTCAAACAACCCCATAATGCAAGCACTCGTTTCCTTTCCTTCCAGTATTTCCCTGCGTTTTCTGCCGATAACCTATATAGTTTACTCTTTTTAATTCATTTCATCAAGCGTTTTATTATATGCTTCCATGTAATGACGCATGAAATAGGCGACCTCCGGGAGCTCCGAAGTCCGGAGCGCTTCCAGCGTCGATTCCATCGCTTTTACAAACTCCCGATTGCCCGCCTTTACCTCCTCGGCGCATTTGATATATGCCGACAGCTTATCGGCAGCCTTTACGATCGGATAATATTGGGCGTCCTCCTGCTCGTAAAACAAAATCCGCCGGTAGACTGCGTCCAGCTCCGCCGGAAGCATAGACAGCAGCTTTTCCTTTGCCACCGCTTCGATCGCCTGATAATTTTCCCTGATTACAGGATTATAATATTTAACGGGCGTGGGAAGGTCTCCCGTTATAATTTCTCCCGCGTCATGAAATACCGCGTAAACGCAGGCCCTGTCCGGAGACAATTCTTCGCTGCCGCAGAGCTGATTGTGGATAACGGCCAATGCGTGCGCCAGAATCGCTACCTGCAGGCTGTGCTCCTGGATGTTTTCCGAATCGGTATTCCGCATCAGTCCCCAGCGGAAAATATATTTCATTCTTCCGATATATGCAAAAAAATCGTATTGCGCTTGTTTCTCTTTGTCTTCCATAAATCTCGGCCGCTCCGTCATATCCAGTACAGATCCTCAAAGGACTGCAGCGCGTACGCATCCGTCATTCCCGCAATGTAATCCGTCACAATCTGTTCCGGCGGTTCGTCTTCCTGATAGCCCTTCTCGTCGATAAAACCGATCAGCCGTTCCATCGGCTTGCTTTTATTCTTTCGGTCAAGATTTCGGGCGCACTCGTACAGCATTTCAAAAAGTCCTTCTACGGCGTTCTTGGCGTTAATTTCGTACCGCCGGATCAGCGCAGACTGATAAATCAGCTTGTTATTGGTCATGATCATCTCGCGGAGCGCCTCTCCCTTGGCCTTGCTCAGGCGGATATATTCCGTATTATAGCTGTTTTCAATAATATCCTGCACGAGCGTGTTGATCATTTCTCCATTTGTGGCGCCGAGCTCCCTGCGGATCTCGGGATCGATGTCCTTGTAGTCAATCAATTTCGCCCGAATCGCGTCTTCGATATCGCGGCCCACATATGCGATTTTGTCCACCAAGCGCACTACGCACGCTTCGAGCGTATACGGCATGCATTTTCTGTGCTCTGTTTCGTAAATTTTGTCCGGATCCTTCATTTTATCGGCATGTAAAATATATTCATCGTAATTTTCGCCGCAATGGCTCACAATACCGTCCCGTACCTCGTACGTCAGATTCAGGCCGCACCGTTCATGGATCTTCTCTCTGGATATTCTGGTGGAAAGTCTGTCCACGACGCGCAGGCTGTGATACTCATGCCGAAACGAAAGCGCAGGATTGATTTTGTGAATACAATTGTGAAGCGCCCGTTCCCCGGAATGTCCGAACGGGGCATGCCCGATGTCATGCCCCAGCGCGATGGCGTTGATCAGATCCTGATTGAGTCCCAGCGTCCTTCCGATGGTCGTGGAAATGGCTCTTACATAAAGGACGTGTTCCATTCTCGTGCAGATATGGTCGTTTTTGGCATTGAAAAATACCTGCGTCTTGTGGCGCAGTCTTCTGAAATCCTCTGAATAAAGAATTCTGTCCGCATCGCGCTCATAGTCGGAGCGTACCTTGCACGGTTCCTCCGGCAGACGCCTGCCGAGGCTGTCTTTGGAATGCGCAGCCAGCGGGGACAATAATTCCTCCTGTTCGATTCTGATATCGCGCCACATGGAATTATGCCCACCACATTTCTCCGGCCTGCTCCGAAATCAGAACCTCCTTCAAAAGCGCAATTGCCTTCTGGAGGCCCTCTGTCGGAGACATCAGGGAATCCTCATGCTCGATGCTGATCACATCGTCGTATCCGACGAGCTTCAGCATGCTGACGATATCCTTCCACATTTTAAAATCATGGCCGTAGCCCATCGTGCGGAATACCCACGCTCTGTTCAGAACGTCTGAGTAGTGCTTCGTATCCAGCACTCCGTTTTTGGCAACGTTCGTGCGATCGACACGCACATCTTTTCCATGTACAAAATAGATTGCATCTCCGAGCGTCCGGATAGCCTCGACGGGATCCATGCCCTGCCAAATCAGATGACTGGGATCAAAATTTGCGCCGATGATGTCACCAACGGCGGCGCGGAGCTTCAAGAGCGTTTCCGGATTGTAAACGCAGAAGCCCGGATGCATTTCAAAGCAGATCTTTTTAATGCCGTGCTGCTTTGCAAATTCCGCCGTTTCTTTCCAGTACGGCACAAGAACCTCTTCCCACTGGTACTTCAAAATTTCAAGGAAATCCTCAGGCCACGGGCAGGTAACCCAGTTCGGGCGCTTCGACTCGGGACAATCCCCGGGGCAGCCGGAAAAGCCTACGATCCGGTCGATGCCCAGCTTTTCCGCAAGCAAAATGGTGTTGATAAATTCCTTATGGAATTTCCCGGCAATTTCCTTGTTCGGATGGACAGGGTTTCCGTGACAGCTCAGCGCGCTGAGCTCCAGCCCGTTCCCATACACTGCCTGCTTGAATTCCTCTAATTTGCGGTCGTCTTTTAATAAAATTTCCGGATTGCAGTGCGCATTTCCCGGAAATCCTCCCGTTCCGATTTCCACAGCCTGTACGCCGGAGTCGGCAAGATACTTCATCGCTTTGTCAAGCTCCATTTGTGCCAGCACTACAGTCAGCACGCCTAATTTCATACGAAGACCTCCTTGTCTTTTCTTATTATTTATTTTTATTAAATTCGTTTACAAGGTACGCGTTGATGAAGCCGTCGATATTTCCATCCATGACTTTGTCGACGACGGTCTCCTCGTAAGAAGTCCTGTGATCCTTTACCAGCGTATACGGACAGAATACATACGAGCGGATCTGACTTCCCCATGCGATTTCCATCTGCGTGCCTTTAATGTCTGAAATTTTCTCGACATTTTCCCTCTGTTTGATTTCAAACAGCCGGGAGCGCAGCATTTTCATCGCGGTTTCTTTATTCTGGAGCTGCGAACGTTCCGTCTGGCAGGATACCGTCACGCCCGTCGGCTTGTGCGTAATCCGAACCGCCGAGTCCGTTTTGTTGATGTGCTGTCCGCCGGCGCCGCTGGAACGGTAGGTTCCGATTTCCAAATCCTCAGGCCGAATATCGATCTCGATCGTGTCGTCGATTTCCGGCATCACTTCCACCGATACAAAGGAAGTATGTCTTCTTCCTGCAGCGTCAAACGGCGAAATGCGGACCAGTCTATGCACGCCGTGCTCGCTTTTTAAAAATCCATACGCATTGTCTCCATTGATCTCAAGCACCGCGCTTTTGATGCCCGCTTCGTCGCCGTCGAGAAGATCAACCAATTTTACCTCGTAGTCATGCGATTCTCCCCATCTCATATACATTCTGAGGAGCATCTGCGCCCAATCCTGCGATTCCGTGCCTCCCGCGCCGGGATGAATCGTAAGAATCGCGTTGTTTGCATCGTATTCGCCGGTAAAAAGCGTTTCCAGGCGCAGCAGATTGAACGCCTTTTTATAGTCCTCCAGCTCCTCCCGAACCTTTTCCGCCATTGAAGCGTCGTTTTCTTCATTGCCGATCATGATCATAAGCTCGATTTCTTCATACTTCGATTCCAGCTGCTGAAATCTGCCGAGCTTTGTTTTCAGCTGTTTCAAATGCTTCAGAACGGCCTGGGATTTTTCCGGATCGTTCCAGAAATCCGGTTCGGACGCCTTATTTTCCAATTCTTCTATCAGGTTCCGGATTCCCTCCGTGTCAAAGTGAATCCCTCAAATCGCATAAACTTTTTTGCAGGTCGCCCAGTTCAGACTCGAACTGTTCCAGCTCAAACATCGCTTATCAACTCCTTCTCCGGCATTTTATCATATTATTTTGCAAAATGGAACTCAATCTGTCCCATTTTTATATTGCAGCCGATGACTTTTACTCTGGCGGGATCTCCGATGGCGTATTTCCGCCGATTCGATTCGCCGGAGGCAATCATTTTCTTTTCATCAAATACCATATAATCCGGCATACTGCTGTAAAATATGAGTCCCTCTGCGGAATTCTCCAGCTGCACAAAAATCCCGAACGAAGTAATGTTGCAGATAATTCCGTCAAATTCTTCGCCGATATGGCTGCTCATGTATTCCGCCACAAGCCGGTCCGTATGCAGCCGTTCCGCGCTTTCCGCTTCCCGTTCTGCCTCCGAGCAATGCTTCGCCGCCTCCGCCGCAAACGTTCGAAGCTGAGCCTGCCGTTCCGCCGTCATTTTGTCATGGAGCGTTTCTTTTATCATTCTGTGGACAAACAAATCGGGATATCTCCGGATCGGCGAGGTAAAATGCGTGTAATTTTCTGCTGCAAGGCCAAAATGACCTTCGTTTTTCGGAGAATATTCCGCTTTCTGCATGGCGCGCAGCGTCAGCATGCTGATAATCGGTTCCGCAGCCTTTCCTTTGACTTTTTCCAAAAGCGATTGAATGGTATGCGGGTGAAGCGTGCCGCGTCCGCGCAACGTATAGCCCATGCTGCGGATTTCAAGAGAAAGCTTTATAATTTTTTCCTGCTCCGGGCGTCCGTGAACCCTGTAGAGAAAAGGAATGCGCATCCGGGAAAAGTGTTCCGCTACCGTTTCGTTTGCGGCAAGCATAAATTCTTCGATAATACGGTTGGCAAATGTGCTCCGTTCGGCCTCCACTCCAACGGGCTTCCCTTCGCGGTCAGTTGTCACATGCGTTTCGGGAAAATCGAAATCGATCGAGCCGCGTCGGTAGCGTACGGCATGCCGCAGCTCTGCCAGCTCGCGCATTGCCTGCAGGTCCTCTAAATGCTGTCGGTATTCGTCCCGCAGCGCTTCCTGACGGTACGACGGGGTGTCCCCTTCAAACAGCGCATAGATCTGCTTGTATGTGATTTTGTATTTTACCCGAATGAGACTCTCGAAAATTTCGTACCGGCAGATTTCTCCTTCTTTATCAATCGTCATCAGGACGCTGAGCGCCAGCCTGTCTTCTCCTGCGTTCAGGCTGCAGATCCCGTTTGACAGTCTGGGCGGCAGCATCGGGAGCACGCGGCTTTCCAGGTAAACGCTGGTTCCGCGCTCGTATGCGGCTGCGTCCAGCGCCGTCCCCTCCCGGACGTAATGCGCCACATCGGCGATGTGAACGCCGAGCAGATATGCGCCGCCCGGCAGACGTTCGATGGAAATCGCGTCGTCTACGTCTTTTGTCTCTTCCGAATCGATTGTGACGATTTCCAGATGGCGAAGATCGCGCCGTCCCCGCTTTAACTCGCCCGCAATCGCAGACGGGCTCAGCACGGTTGGAATTCTGGCGGCTTCGGCCTTTACTGATTCGCTGAATTCGCTTCTTTCTTCGATCAGCTGCTCCGGCGGTTTATATTCGGGCTTGTCCTGTTTGCGTTGATTTTCCTTTTTTATGCTTCCTGCGCTGTTTCCGGACGGCGCGCGCCGCCGCATACGGCGTGTCCTTACCGGCTTCTTACTTTTATATCGTCCGTTTGGTTTTGCTTTGATATCGTTCACCAGCCTTTCTTGGTTCTTATTGTGCTTGCTTTTCGCGTTTTAATGCCGCATGAATAAAAAAAGCCGTGCTCTGATCCGCACGGCTCCAAATAAACTGCTTTTTCTCCCGATCCGGCCGGATGGCGGCCGGTCTATCTTACATGCGCATCAGTACGCTGAGTACGATCGCAACGACCGCAAAGAATACGGAAAGTACAACGGTAAGCTTGGATAAAAATCTTTCTTTGCTTAAACCTTTATTCTTACTGAAAAAAGATTCGCTGTTCTCGCCGGTGATGACGCTGCTCAGTCCGTCTCCCTTCGACTCCTGCTTTAAAATAATAATTATCAAGACCAGACAAATCAGCATGTAAAATATTCCAAGTATCACCTTTAAAGCTGTCACCTGTTCCACCTCCGTAGCTTCAGTTCTAAAATCAGGCAACGGCAATTATAGCATACGCTTTGTCTCCGTGCAAGTATTTTTTTGCGCGGCGCAATAGCGGGATTAAATTTCCTGTTGACAGCGTAAAATATCGTGGTATAATAGAACACGTTCGCTTCTGAGCGACGTTTTATTTTCGTCGCGGGGTGGAGCAGTTGGTAGCTCGTCGGGCTCATAACCCGAAGGTCGTAGGTTCAAGTCCTTCCCCCGCAACCATGTTGTGCAACCAAAAAAGATATTGCACCGGAAAACCCCGATACCACAACGGTTTCGGGGTTTTTTCGTGCCCCAATTTTCAAGTGCAAACAAAAAGATATTTTTCTTTGTTGAGAGGACTTGAACTACCGACCCCCACTTTTTCAGGCGGCTTTTGAGAGATGTATTCTCCCGAAAGCCGCCTTTTTTCGTTTCCACTGAAAATAATTTTTTCTAAGATCTTCCCTAAAAAGTAAGGATGACCTCCCTGCTTGTTCAGGAAAGAGGTTTGCCCTACATTTTAGGGCAAACCTCACTTAACTTAATAACACCGTAATCTATGGGCTGACTTTGCAGAAGTAATTCTATGAAGCCAGCCCTTTTTTTATTATCTATGAAAGGAATGAGCACCATGATCAAACTCAGAATCAAAAACGCCGATCACGAGATTGACATCCGCTTCCCCATCAGCGAGAGCGAGCTGTTTGCGAAGCTCGGTGAGATCCACGCTGTCGAAGGAAGAGACGCCGCACAGTCCGCTCTTGTGACGGAGGTCTACTGGCCGGAGGAATTCTCTATGCTGAAAGACCGCTTCGCCAATCTGGACGAACTCAACTATCTCGGCAAACGTATGGAGAGCTTCGACACACTCGAATACGACCAGTTTCTCATTGGGATCTCCAAACTTGACAGCAAGGATGTAAAGGATCTCATAAACCTGACCTTCAATCTGAACCATTTCACACTGTGCCAGGATGTCAGCAGCTACGGAAAAATCGGCAGAGAGTATGTGCTGAACACGGAAGGAGCTGTTCCCGCCCATGACGAGGACGATCCGAAATACGCCACAATCGGCAAGGATCTCATCGACCGAGGGCTGGCGCAGATCACAGAACGAGGACTTCTCATATACAATCCCTTCGATGAGTTGGAGGAAGTGTATGACGGTCATACCTTCCCCGAGTATTACTACAACAACAGCCTTCTCAGCCTCAATGCAGAATACGGCGGTCGCACAGAGCTCCTCCAACTTCCAGATGAAGCCCTTGCCATCAAAAAGGCTATTGACCGGCTCGGCGCTCCGTCCGCCGAGGACTGCTCCTACACGGTTACCTTTCACAATTTCAAGGGAGATGACTGGCTGGCTCGCGTTCAGGAGATCATCGCCAAAGAAGGAATCTATGAGACGAATGCGATGCTGAAGGCGCTTGATGTCGAAGGAATGGATTGGAGCAAACTCTCCGCTGTGGTTGAGCTCGCCAATGTTCAAAAAGCTTCCAATATCGCATTCCTGGCTGAGCACCTTGATGAGTTCTCCTTCATACCCGAAGCCAAGACGGAGGAAGACGTCGGGCACTACCTCGTAGACAATATAAGCGAGTACAGGCTCAATCTTGAGATGGAGGACTATTTCGACTTCTCCGGGTTTGGAGAGCATATTGCAGAGGAACACGATGGGCAATTCGTAGATGGCGGCTTTATTTACTACGACAGTTACGAGAGCCTTGATGAACTCCTCGATGGGCTCGACCCCGAGGACGAGGGCATGAACATGGGAGGAATTTGAGCATGAAAATCAACGCAATCATTGAAAGCAAGGACGGCGGCACACTCGTGCTGGACTTTCCCCGCAGCATCTACGATGTGTATGAAAAGCTCCAGTCAGTAGGTATCAGACAGTCCCCGCATCAGATCACCCTTTCCGATGAGGAAGGCGATGATGTGCGGGTCAAGCTCTATTCCGAGGACGAGATCGGAAAGCATTTGCTTCTCACGCTCAAGGAGCAGAACTCGCTGGCTGACGCCAACATGCTGGCCTTCATGGTGGACAACGCCAAGCCTGACTTCCGCTCCAAGCTGGAACAGAATCTGCTCAACGATCAGTACAGCTCCATGCAGGAGGTCACGGACGACATCAAGCAGATGCTTTATGAATCAGGACCGGTCAAAGCAGTGTTCTACTGTCCCCTCGTCGGAGAGGTGACCGATGACGAGGGCTTCAGTTCTCCCGTCGACGGGCGTTTTCTCAAAAGCTATGCGTGGGCTGTCGAAGAAGCCCTGGAAGCCGATACTGCCGACGATGAAATGGACATGGCTGAGTTTTTCGATCAGGATGACGGTGTTAAGGCAAAGCTCGTGTCCGCCAAATGGGGCGTGGAAACCTACCGTGGAAGGCTATTCGGCAGGATCGAGTGCAGCCTCAAGGAAGAACTCACCGATGCCGAAACCGAAATCCTCACCGACTGGATCAGTGGTCAGAACTCGGACGGCTACGGAGAGCACTTCGAGCAGCAGCCGATTGACACCGAGGATGGAGATCTGTACGTCTCCTTCTGGAACAGCGGCGACAACTATTCCATCATGACTCGTGACGAGTTGGATGAGTATATAGATAATCAGGGCATGACGATGGGAGGAATGTGATATATGGCTGTGCTCTTTTCGGCGGTAACGCTTACCGCAGACAATAATCAGGTAGAGTTTCTCGCTGCCGGTATCCCGAGGGACGCCGATGATCTCGAAGGCTGGACTGCCTATGAGAATTTCATGGATGAGCTGGATTCCGAACAAGAGGTCAGCGTTCATGTGGAAGCCTATCTCTACGGCGAAGGCGAAACCTTCAAGGCAACGCCCGAGGAAGTGGCGTATTTCAAGATGAGAGCGGATGCACGGCTTTTCTTATGAAATATATTCACACGATATATTTGTAAGATTGAATGAATAATTTTTGATAGAACGGAACCGCGACATAATAATTGATTAAAATAAATGCTTTGCAAGTAACGAAAAAAGTTTATTAATATTATTGTTTGACTAGTTGGGATTTGCATCTTTAATACATATTATAGAGGACGAACATAATCAAAAATATTTTCAGTAGATTATAGAAAAATCCACAATAAAATAAAATTTATCCACAAAATTTAAGGAAAAATATTGACGTTCGAAAAAATGTGTGATATTATTACGCAAACAGAATATATTACACTCAACATTCTAACGGAAGGTGAACAAAATAGACAAAAGGATGTGACAATAAATGGGATGTCAGAAATATATTCAAAACTTATTTTTCAATAAGTATGGGGGTCATAGTACTCTGAGTTTATTCTGTTCATTTTCTATAAAATCAGATTTTGAAAGCGACACGAGCCGCAGTATGTAACTGCGCCTTGCGTCGCTTTTTTGTATTCGTGTGAGTATCACTGAAAAAGTGATTGTCGATAATTTTATGGTATGTAGAGAGTAGGAAAACGGCGGCCTTCATATTACGATGCTGTCGGAAAGTTATTTACTATGGAAATGTAAATGAATTAAATCCTTGGAGAGAACAATAAAGATGTCAAGTGTAAATATTATAGATAACCACGATGAAGCTCTAGAGATATGGGAAGCCCTGAAAATTAGAAATTCTACTGTAATACATATCGATGCACATTTTGATTGTGAGCCACTAGATAAATCTATGCACATAAATATTGGTAATTTTCTTAGACATGCTATTAAAAGAAAAATAATTAATAGAATAATTTGGGTCGTTCCAAACGCATATATATCTCATTCTTGTTGTAAGCGTTTTATTAACCAACAAATGAAATACAATGGTGAGAAAATTGAAATCCCAAATTGGTCCACATCTTTTCAAGTTGAGAATATTCCAGTATCAGTATGCACTTTAGAAGAGTTGGGTCGATGTATTACGGAATTTCAACAAAGTGTTTTACTTGATATTGATATGGACTATTTCTTTCAAGAACACTTATGCTTGGATTATACTTGTGCATTCTCTCAATATCAGCCCAGTTGTATATTGGATTTCTATAAACACATATATCCTTTTGTTGATCTTGCTTTGACAATTACCATTTGTAAAAGCATTAATGGTGGTTATACGCCTCTGCGCTATGATTATTGTGCTGAATATCTTTTAAGATTGTTGGAAAACAAGTCCATCGAAAATTTTCAGTGCCTTGACAGCTTAATTATATCGGGTGTAATAAAACTTGAAAGGCAAATTATTGAGAAACTTCTTTCCGATGCCAGTACTCGCTTATCAATGGTCTGTATTCTTCTAGAGAATGGCTGTGATGATATAACACGGAACTATATTTTGGGAATATTACATTCAGAGTATCAAACTAAAATAAAATATATTGATTCAATCTATCAGGTGTCGAGAATAGGAAACAAAGCTTTAATAAAGAGTCGTCTCCCACTGGCAAAATTGATGGATGAAAAATTATATGCATCATTATGTATGATCATTGAAAATGATGAAGGTATACCCACATGGACACTTGATTCTCCCTTAGAATTAAAATGTAGAATTGCAGAGTATATGTATCGCCAACAAAAATATGATATATCCTTTCAAATTCTCAAAGATATACAGTCATCATTTAATAATACTGCTGAGATTCAGCCTTGGGAGGGCGTGTTAAGCAGTCATTTGAATTCATATCAAATATCGCCTATTCGCATTAGGATGATTCAACTTTTATGTATGACAGCATATAAATTACATGAAAATAAAACAGCAT
The DNA here is from genome assembly GCA_900543695.1 of uncultured Clostridium sp. GTDB lineage: Bacteria > Bacillota > Clostridia > UBA1212 > UBA1255 > Egerieisoma. Next base: position 16,894 of record UQSG01000039.1, read on the forward strand.
ATACAATTTCAAAATTTCTATTACGTTATGGACATGGGGATTATACTATTGAGACAATTTATAATTCTATTATTAATAAACGCATGAGGATAAAACATATATTTTTCTTCAATTTCAATCGTTTTATTTTATTTTTGAATCAAGCTTTAAAAAAAATTAAATATGATTATTTTATTAGGAAAAGCGGCAGGTAGCCTTCGCATAAGATTTCTAAAGGAAGGAGGTGAGATAGATGAAGAATTTGTCTGATATCATTAATATCGCTGGAGACGCTATTGTAACGGCAAGTGGTTGTAGTACTCGTAAAGCAAAGTGCAGCGGTGATGGCTGTTGCTGAGATAATAATAAAATACCTGCCGCTTTTCCCAATTATTTATTATTTTATAGGAGTATAGGAGAATTGTTATGGACAGGGAAGAAACAATTATTGAATTGGAAAAGATTTTTAGGAAAGTTACTGGAAACAGCGAGCTTTGTATATCTGAAAAAACCCTTATAGGCGGGAGCATTGGCAATGATATATTGCAAATATCATCCATAGATTTTGTGCAGGCCATAGTCGAAATAGAGGATCGTTTCAATATTATTATTGATTTTGACTTACCCTTAAGCTCAGTAGAAGATATAATTACCTTAATTGAACATGGGGAGAAATAGCAGTATGAGTTATGGCGGTAAACATTATCATGCTTTTACATATTGCGGTGAATATTTTTTGTTTGATACTTTTCACTACATAACTTTGCAAGTTTCAGAGGAGTTTTATTCGGCTTTTTTTAAATATGTTAACGATAAAGACATTTCAATTGAAGAACAAAAATATTTTGAGACATTACAGCAATTGCAAGAAAATGGTTATTTCTTTGCGGGGAAAGCATTTGATATTGAAAATGATTTAACTACAAAAGGTATCGCATCATTGTCCTTTGCTCCAATTTACCAATGCAATTTTCGTTGCAAATATTGTTTTGCAGAAAAAAGAGATTCGTATAATATTCAGCCGCGCGCGTTTGATAAAAATACAGTAATAAAGACCTTGGATTGGTTCACTCAAACAGCTTATCCAAATAGTAAAGGATACCGTCTTGATTTTGTAAGTGGTGGAGAACCACTTATGAATTATGCCGCTGTAATAACTGCAGTGGAATACGCAAAAAGATTCAAAAAAATCACAGGTAAATATATTCAGATTTGGCTCTGTACAAATGGAACCTATTTTGACGAGGAAATATGCAGGTATTTAGATAATAATAATATTTCTATCGGGGTAAGCTTAGACGGAAATAAGGAAACTAACGATCAGTCGCGTATTGACTGTAGTGGAAAAGGCACATATGACATCGTCACATCAGAATTACATAAGATATTGAATAACGAAAATTACTCTAAAAAGTTTAAAGAGATCTGGGCTTTATCTGTTATCACGCCAACAAGTGATATGTCTGATATTCTTAGCCATCATAAAAATATGGGATTCAGCTCAGTGCAAATGAAGTTAGTACGTAGTTCTAAAAAGCAGTATAGCCTATCCACTGATACATTGTTGGAGAAATACGCTAAATTTGCCAAGTGGCTTTTAAAAACACTTGATGAAGGAATTGAATATTTACTTTTGATTTTAAATGATAATGACTATTTTGGAAAAATTATAAAGAGGATAATCTTAAAAGAAGCTTACATGTATAGATGTAAGGCAGGGAGAAGTAAGATAACCATTTGTCCAAATGGAGATGTATATCCTTGCGATAGTTTTGTTGGGAACGAGAATTATCTATTAGGAAATATTAATACTTCTTTCAATCCACGATCTGTATGTTTTCATGATGTTAATCATCGCAATCCATGCTCCGATTGTAGCATTAAGTATTTATGCGGTGGTGATTGTTATTATAACTCAATGCTTCATACTGGAAATCATAATGCACCAGACAAAAAAATGTGTGAAATATTTATAGGACTTTGCAATATTGCCATTTGGCTTACATTTCATATTGAAAAGGACTACCCAGATAGTTACAAAAAAATTGAGCGTATTCTTGATATAAAAGGTAAGGTTAATAAGGAGTAATATTTTATGAATAACTCGAGTTACTTGGCTATTTCTCCGGAACTATATTTTCACTTATTTGACCAACAATCAATAATAATCGATCGAGAAGGAGTTGAACATTTGTATGATCACACTCAAACAGACATTTTATCTCTATGTGACGGAACAAAAACGGTAGAACGACTGCTTACAATTCTCATATCTCAATATAATGCAGAGAATGATAGTCGAATAGAAAGCTTTAGAAAGGCGATTTTAGATTTTCTTGAATATCAAATAAAAAATCATGTTCTGGTTGAGAATGAACATATCAAAAAAAGCACAAATATTTTTGGGGTTAGAGGCAAATTTTATCCTAGTGGATTATCAGTTGAGATAACAAGTAGATGCAATTTTTTATGTCCTCATTGTTACAAAAATGCGTTTTCTAAAGGGCATGATATTGATGATAATATTATACAATACATAAAAGATGAATTTGGTGGCAAAGTGAAACAACTTCAATTAACAGGCGGAGAACCATTTTTAAATAAAAAAATTGTTAACTATATAATGGAATTATCTGATTTATTTGAAATTCGTATACCAACAAATGGCAGCTTGCTATATTTGTATGATGATGAAATAATCAAAAAACTACATCAGGGGGTGCGGACAAAAAGTTGGATTCCCTAAGGGCTCCGAAAGGAGTTGAATTAA
>UQSG01000040.1 GCA_900543695.1 uncultured Clostridium sp.
TTGGAACGATCCTGAGGCCGTTTTTACTAAACTCGTACTCTTGAGTAAAAACATCCGTGTGTCAGAAAATTCTCCTTCTACATAATATAAATAATATAAAGCGTGTTATATTTATGCGGTGAAAGAATATATGACAAAATATATTATAAATGGCGGACGGATTTTACGAGGTGAGATCACTGTAAGCGGATCAAAAAACGCAGTACTCCCGATCTTGTCCGCCGCAATTTTAAATAATGGCGTCACACGAATCCAGAACTGTCCCGATATCTCGGACGTGAGAATTACAATAGAAATATTAAAAGAACTGGGCTGCGACGTACAATTTCTAAAAAGCAGCAGAGGAAATACCATAGAGATCAACGCGACATGTATCAATTGCACAAAGATCGGAGTTGAAAACGCCTGTAAATGCAGATCCTCAATCACCTTTCTCGGAGCGCTTGCCGCAAGAATGGGAGAGGCCGAGGTCGCCTACCCCGGAGGCTGTACCATAGGAAAGCGTCCGCTCGACATCCATGAAGACGCACTTTCAGCGATGAATATCAGCGTCAGAAGCTGCGAGCATTATGTACGCGCAGAACGAAACGAAGGCTCAGAACATTGCGACAGACATATTTTCCTTAGATTCCCAAGTGTAGGCGCAACGGAAAACGCCATGCTCGCAGCCATGGGCACATCTGAAACCGTCTTCATTTACGGCGCAGCAATGGAACCTGAAATCATCTGCCTAGCCGATTATTTAACGGCAATCGGCGCCGAAATAGAAGGCGCAGGAACAAATGCGATCAGAATGAAAGGAAAATCAGAATATAAAGCCGATTCAATTAATTTTGCCGTCATCCCCGACAGAATTGAAACAGCAACCTATCTTATGGCCGCTGCCGCCGCCGGCGTCAACATAAAAATACACGACTGCAATCCTCTCCATATTACGCCGGTTATAAAAACGCTGCGCAGCATGGGATGCGAAATCAAGGAGCACTTTTATACAGCAGAAAAAGAAGGAAAAGCTACGTTAGAACTCACAAAAGGCGCCGCATACGGAAGATTGGAGTCCCCGGGATTTATTATCGCAGAAACGTATCCCGCCTACCCCACCGACGCACAGTCTATTATTCTCCCGCTTCTGGCGACCGCAAAAGGAAATACGCTTGTCGCCGACAGAATTTTTCCTGAGCGCTTCGGCGCCGCCGAGGAGCTGGTAAAAATGGGCGCGGATATTCAAAAAATGGATTATGGCCAGATCGTCAAAGGAAAGCGCCGGCTGAAAGGCGCAGAGGTTTATTCGCACGATTTGCGTGCAGGCGCCGCAATGATTATCGCAGGCCTTTCCGCCTCAGGCCAAACAACCGTATATGACAACGGCTACATCCAAAGAGGATATGACGGAATTACAGAAAAACTGCGCGGGATCGGAGCTGAAATCTGGGAAATTCCCTGCTGAAATCAGAATTTTTCATAATGCGACTGTTTTGAAATATTGAGCAGGATTCCCATGCTTGCAAGCAAAATCACAAGAGAGGTTCCTCCGTAGCTGAAAAACGGAAGAGAAATTCCCGTAACAGGCATTGATGACGTAACGACCGCTACATTCATCAAAACCTGAATTGTAATCAGCGTCGTAATTCCAAATGCAGTAAGAGATGAAAACTTATCCGGCGCGTTCCTGGCGATTTTATATCCGCGCCAGATAAACAGAGTAAAAAGTCCTAAAACAAGGGTAACGCCAGCAAACCCAAGCTCTTCCGCCAGGATTGATAAAATAAAATCATTATAGGGTTCCGGAAGATAAAGGTATTTCTGGACGCCTTTCCCAAATCCTTTTCCAAACAGGCCGCCGGAAGAGATGGCATACAATGACTGCATAATCTGGTAGCTGTCTCCGGAGGTGTCATGCTCGGGATCCAGAAACGTTGTGAATCGCTCTGCTATATATTCAAAATTAACGGATTTCGTTGCAAAAACGACGACGGCAAGCAGGCCGGCGCATAGTCCCATGCAAAGATACGTCGGCAATTTCACCCGTCCTGCAAACATCATGGCCACCATGACCATTCCTACGATTAAAACGCAGCTGATATGCGGCTGCAAGGCAATGAGGCCGATCCCTATGCCGACAGGAACAATATAGATCAGGATTCCAAGCAGGCGTACGGCTTTATAGCTCAGCCCCGGTCTGGAAAATACATATGCCAGAAACAGAATCACGGCAATTTTATACAATTCCGAAGGCTGGAACTCGATTCCGAAATTCAGCCAGCGTTTTGCATTGTTATGCGTCGTTCCGATCAATTGGACCAGCACCAGCAACGCGATGCAGAAGCCGAAGAAAGGAATGGCAAAACGCGCCAGCACCTTATAATCAATCATGCTTACGACCAGCATTGCCACGACGCCAAGAACTGCAAACACCAATTGCTTTTTAAGGATCGTATACGCATCAGACTGAGCATTCAGGGAATAGGCGGATGCCGAGCTTGCGCTGAAAACCATCATCGTACCGAGGCCCAGCAGCATGATGATCGCAAGCAGGAGCCAGAAGTCCGGCTGATTATAGCGAATACTTTCCCGAATCCGCCGCTTGACCTCTTCCAGCGCCCCGTTATTTTTTTTCTCCGCTTTGTGATGCAAGCCCATGCCGATCCCTCCACAATACAATGCTCAGCGTATACTGAAATATGCCAGTACGCAGCAAAGCAGCGTAAAAATCCAAAATATTGTTACGACTTTCCGCTCGCTCCATCCGCAAAGTTCAAAATGATGATGAATGGGCGCCATGCGAAACAGGCGTTTTCCTTTCGTTATTTTAAAAAATGATACTTGCAGAATTACGGAAAGCGCCTCGATTACAAACAGGAGGCCGGCAATGACCAGCAAAAGAGGACGCTGGAGCAAAATTGCGCAGGCTCCCATTGCCCCTCCGATCGCCAGAGAGCCCGTATCGCCCATAAACACCTTCGCCGGATTAAAATTAAACAGCAGAAAGCCAAGCAGGCCGCCCGCCAGCGCCACGGAAAAGTATGCAACGGAATCATCCGGACAGAGCAGAATCGAAACGGCCGCAAACAGCACAAATACGATAAACGAAGAACCGGCGCACAGGCCATCCAGGCCGTCTGTCAGGTTGACGGCATTCGTTGCAGAAAGAAGAATCAGAATACAAAACGGGATGAATGCCCATTTCAGATCAAACGTTTTCGTATAGCCGAAAAAGTCAATAATAATCGTATTGTCGACATAATTCTTTCTGGTAATATAAAATACGAACGCAAGCGAAACCAGGAATAAAAGCGTCATCTTCTGATAAGCACGGAGTCCGTCCTTTCTCTTTTTTACGATTTTAATCAAATCATCCAGAAATCCTACAAAGCCAAACCCAACCGAAGTCCACAGCAAGGGAATCATTTTCGGCGCCATACCTTTGAAATACAAAACCAGCGCCACAATGATCAGCGGCGTCAGAAAAATTAATGCGCCGATCGTAGGCGTTCCCTGCTTTTTGAGATGTGACTGCGGCCCGTTATAACGAATTGTCTGGCCGAACTTCAGCCTCCGCAGAAGCGGAATATAAAACGGCGCAAGCAACACTGCACCCGCAAATGTAATCAGGAAAATGATGGTAACCGTCGTCATCGCTGCAGCCCCCTCCAATTATACGAAGTTATTGATCAGTGCCTCGGAAATGAGATTCATGCGGATTGCGTGCGATCCCTTGACCAGCACGCCGACCTTCAGCCCCCTTTGCGCATAGTCCCGAATGACCGGAAGCAATACGCGCGCGCCCTCAGAGGAGTCGGAAACATGCATTTTGCGCAAGCCGTCAAACGTGTCATAATATATCACAGATTGGGGGCCTACGGCAAGAAGTACGCCGGCGGCCTCCGAAGCCAGTCTGCCGACCTTTCTGTGCGATTCCTCAGATAGAACGCCAAGCTCCAGCATATCGCCCAAAGCCGCAATTTTAATATCCGCATCCATGTCGCGAAGCACGCCGAGCGATGCGGCCATGGACTCCGGGCCGGCATTATATGTATCGTCTATCACAAATCCCCAGGGCGTTTCTATGATTTTCTGCCGCGATGCTTCGTCTCCGAACAACGATAAGGTGTCGACTGCTTCTTCAGAGGAAATGCCCAGAGCATTCGCAGCGCAGACCGCCGCCATGCTGTTGTATACGTTGTGAACGCCCGGGACACGCAGCCGGACTGCAAAGTGCTGTCCGGAGGGCGTGAATAATTCATAGCTGCTTCCGTGAATGCTTTCAGCCCGGTACGCAGAATTTTCTTCCGTTCCAAAATAAACCGTTTCGATTGCTGCCGTTCCATATTCTTCCAGGATCGCTTGGATCAGAGCCTCGTCGGAAAGCATATCGTTGTCTCCGTTTAGAATCAGCTTGCCGCCCGGCCGCATGCCCTTGCAGATTTCCAGCTTCGCGCGCAGAATGTTTTCACGCGTTCCCAGCGTCTCGAGGTGGGAAATTCCAATATTTGTAATGATTGCGACGTCCGGGCGGACGATTTTCGCCAAATATTCAATTTGCCCAAGGCCGCGCATTCCCATTTCGGTCACGAGCGCTTCATGCGTTTCGTCGAGCCGCATGACCGTCAGCGGAAGACCCAGCTCGTTATTCTGATTCAGCTCCGATTTCAGTGTGATATAATGCCCGCCGATTACAGAAGCGACCATATCCTTCGTCGAGGTTTTCCCAACACTGCCCGTCACGGCAATTTTAAACAGAGAATCGCCGCGTTCCCGAAGAATTCCGGCCGCAATACGTCCCATGGCGACCGCCGTATCATCCGTTTCCACAACGGCTCCGGAATTGCCGTGATACAGATCACGGATCGTGAGCGCCGCGGCGGCTCCCGAAGCAAAAGCCTGATCGATATAAAGATGTCCGTCTGTGCGCTCGCCTTTCAGTGCAATGAAAAGGCAATCCGGCTCGAGCTTTCTCGAATCGATCGAGGCGCTCCGCACCGTGATCTCCTTATTGCCGCGGACAGATCCGCCTGTAAATTCAGCGATTTTTTCCAATGTCAGCTTCATGATTTCTATGACCCTCTCAAGTGATTCTTTCGTATTATTGCATTTGATCCAATATTTCCCGCACAATTTTCCGCTCGTCAAATGGGATGGTTCGATCCTTCAGGATTTGTTCCGTTTCATGGCCTTTCCCTGCAAGAATAATGACGTCGCCCGGGCGTGCGTTTCTCAGCGCGTATTCTATGGCGCTGCGCCTGTCTACGATACAAATATAATCCGCGCCCGTCGGAATTATGCCTTTTTCTATATCCCGTACAATCTGCTCCGGATCCTCGCTTCTCGGATTATCGGAAGTAATAATCGTAAAATCCGCATATTTTCCTGCGGTTTCCCCCATCAGCGCACGCGGACGGTTCCGGTCGCCGCCGCATCCAAACAGGAAAACGGTACGTTTTGCATATTCTTTTACCGTCGTTAAAATATTGATAAAGCTGTCGGGATTATGCGCGTAATCGATCAGCACGGAAAAATCCCTTCCGGTCGGAACGTTTTCCGCCTTACCCGGCACAAATACGTTTTTCAATCCAGCTGCGGCCTGCTCCGGCGGGATTCCCTCGATACAGCAGCAGGCGAACGCGGCAAGAGAGTTATAAACGCTGAAGCGCCCGGGCACGGGAACTGCGATATGATACGGTTGTTTTCCAACGGCTACATCATATTCAACGCCGTTCTGTTTCGTCAGAATATTTTCCGCCCGGAAAGTACACGCCGAATCAATTCCAAACGTGTAAATGTCTGCGCCGGCGCGTTCTGCCTGCTGCAGCATTTGATCCGCATAGGGGCTGTCGCGGTTAATCAAAGCGTTTTTACACATCGTAAAAAGTTTTGATTTTGCTTCAGCATATTCTTCCATGTTGGCATGCTCGTTTTCACCGATGTGATCTCTTGACAGATTTGTAAAAATCGCCGTGCTGAAGCGGCAGTGCCCGACTCTGTTTAAATGCAGCCCCTGGGAAGAAACCTCCATGATGCAGGTGCCGATTTTTTTCTCTATCATCCGGGAAAGCAGCTTTTGCAGAACGTTCGCCTCCGGCGTTGTTCGCTCGGAAGGAATTTCTTCCGCTCCGATTTTGTTGCAGATGGTTCCGATCAGCCCCGTTTCAAAGCCCGCCGACTGATAAACGGAGCGGATCATATAAGTTGTAGACGTTTTTCCTTTTGTACCAGTCACGCCAATCAGCCGAAGGTGTTCGGAGGGGTTTCCGTAAAATGCGGCGCAAATTCCCGATAAAGCCCATCGGGTATCCGGGCACAGAATCACGGCCGGTCCTTTTTCCCCCGGAGCAAAGCCGTATTCCTCCAGGGCCTCCCTGCTCTGCGCAAGAATCGCCGCCGCGCCGGCCGCAGCAGCTGCCGCGGCGTACCGGTGTCCGTCTGTGACATAGCCCCTGATACAGACGAAAAGGGAGCCTGGCCCGCATTTTCTGTTATCCGTCTCTATCGAAGAAATCTCAATCAGATCCGCACTGCCCGGGCCTGCAAAGACGCAGCCGGTATCATTATTTTCTAACAATTGATTTAATTTCATGGTGCTCTCTCCTAATCGGCAGTTTCCGTATCATTGTTGATCAGCTCGAGCTCTATGACGGAGCCCTTGTTGACCACGGTCCCGTCCGGAATATTCTGTGAAACAACCTCCCCGATATTGTTTGCCTGTACGTTCAGGCCGAGCTCCGTCAGCGTTTCAATGGCCTCCGTCAACGTATAGCCAAGCAGATTGGGTACCGTAACGGTCTGTTTGACCGTTTCCGGATTCGTATACAATACTACCTTCGAGCCAGACATTACATAAGAATTATAGCGGGGAATCTGCTCAGAAATTGTAATCTGCGAAAGATCCGCGCTTTCGTCCGCATCCGCAAGCGTATAGGAAAAGCCCTGCTCTTTGAGCGCCGCAATCGCTTCCGCCGCAGAAAGTCCCGTTACATTCGGCACATAGCTTTTTACCATCATGTTCTGGCTGTCAAGGTCGGTATAACGTCTTTCCACTTCCAGATAAGTAAGGATCTTTTCAATCAGTTCTCCGGCCACCGGCGCCGCCTGCCGCCCTCCGGAAGCTGAGCTGTCCGTAGGATTCGGGTGGTCCAGCATGACAAGGATTACGATTTCCGGATCGTCCGCCGGCGCGATGCCGCAGAACGACGCGATATATCTGCCATCAATATCCGTTGTCGTTGTCTGGGAGGTGCCCGTTTTGCCCGCAACACGATAGCCGGACACATACGCATTGCTTCCCGTACCAGACGCGACGACCTGCTCCAGCAGCTCCAATACCGCTTTGGACGTGCTCTCCGAAATCACCTGCCGAACCACCGTCGTATCATAGCTTTTTACGACGATATTATTGCTGTCGGTAATTTCCTTCACAATTCTCGGCTGTACCAGCTTGCCTCCGTTTGCGATCGCGCAATACGCTGTTGCAAGCTGGATCGGCGTAATTTGAACGCGCTGCCCAAAGGCCGTTACCGCCATATCGATTTCCGTAGGATTGGTATGGAAAATACTGTTTGCTTCTCCGGAAAGCAAAATCCCCGTTTTGGAGCGGAAGCCAAACGATTCGATATATTGATAAAATTTTTCTATGCCGATCTGGAGGGAAAGCTTTGCAAATACCGGGTTACAGGAATTTTTCACGGCATCTGCAAACGTTTCGGTGCCGTGATCGTTCGATTTCCGCCAGCAGCGGATCTTCCAGCCGGAAAGATCAAGCGGAGCATCGCTGACCATGGTGTTCCCATTTACAATTCCTTCCTCAATACCGATTGCAGTAGTAATCGATTTAAATGTAGAGCCCGGCTCATAGGTATCCGTCAGCGCCTTATTCCGCCAGACCGTTTCGCTGAGGATCTTGACAGATTCGTTCGTATTCCCAATCCAGGTATCGGCGTCGTATCCCTCCGGCGCAGCGTACGGATCGTTCAGATTAAAATCGGGATAAGAAGCCATTGCGAGTACGTCTCCCGTGTCAGGCTGCATTACCACGATTGCGCCGCCCTCCGTTACATTAAACTCTTCAATCGTTTCCTTCAGCGCCTTCTCCACCATATTCTGTATCGTTGCGTCGATCGTCAGTACGACGTTGTTGCCATCCTGCGGATCAAGACGCGTAATTTCATCGTATGGCAGCTCGTTTCCCGCCGCGTCGACTGCGGTGATGATTCGGCCGGCCGTTCCTGTCAGCATACTGTCAAGCGCAACCTCGACGCCGCATACCAGTCCCTGGTCATCCTTTCCGGTGAAGCCGATCAAGTGACACGCCAGATTGTCATTTGGATAATACCTGGTCGTATCCTCATCAACATAGACGCCCTTAATTCCTTCCTCCTTAATCCAGCTTTTGACCTGATCGCCAAGCTCGATCTCCAGTTTCTCGGCAATCAGCTTATAACGGCCCTCTGATTGAATTTTCGTCAGCGTCTGATCGTAGTCCAGCTGCAGGATATCGGACAGGCCCTGCGCAACCTTTTTCTGATATGCCTCCACATCGCCGCCGGGCGCGTTATCCTTTATAATTTTCTGATTAACGTTTACCAGGCACGACGATACGCTGATTGCAAGCACATTTCCATTTCTGTCTGTAATCGTGCCTCGCTTTGCAGAAATGGTCCTCCAGGAATTCTGCTGTGCGTATGCTTTTTTACTGTAATAATCTCCTTTAATAAACTGGAGATACGCAAAACGAAAAAGCAGCAGGACCATGAAAACGATTACTGCGACGCATACGGCGATCGATTTGCCTCGTACTTTATCGTCTCTGTCTTCGCTCTCGTAGGTCAGCGCTGCTTTGAGATAGTTCCGTTTCGTTCTTTTTGTGGTATTATCTTTCTCCTGCCTGCGGGAAACCTTTGCCACCCTACCATGCCTCCTGTCCATATGGTAAAATATATGCTGGGCTTCCTCAATTTATATCAGTCCCAGAAAAAGCTTTATCCTTTCGAGCGCTTTCTGGTGCCAGGCAGAATCGGAAGCCTCGTCTTTCGTAAACTCCGTATTTTTATATTCTGTCTGGTCGATGGCTTCAACCGGGACATATCGGATCTGATACGAAAGAGGCTTATGCATTCCGAGCTTTTTCTCTGCAATTTCGGCAATTTCCGCAATGCTCATGCTGCTTTCTATCTCCACCTCCATGTTTTCAATGGCGGCGTTCAGCTCGTCGTATTCCTGCTGCAGCTTATGGTTTTCATAATTGATCTGTGTAACGGACGCATACCGGAATGCAACCGTAAGTCCAAGCGCCACAAGCAGGATCACATTTACGATCACACTGCGTTTGACTTTTTTGTCTTCTTTTTTTTTCTTGATTTCCGTCAGTACAATTTGCTTTTTTCCGATTTTTTCTGCCGGAATATAAAATTCTCCGACATCCGGTTCGAACTCATAATCATACCGGTAGGCGTTGCTTCCATCGGAGGCCGCTCTACCGCCGATGCCGCTTCTTCCCCTGTTCATTTGTAATTCCCACCCTGTTATCTTTTGTTTTTATTACAGATCCGATCTTTTTTCGAATACCCGCAGCTTAGCGCTGTGAGATCGGTTGTTTTCCGACTGCTCAATTTCGGATGCAACGATCGGCTTATTCGTAATAACTTTTCCCTGCGGCCTTTTGCCGCAGACGCATACGGGAAAATCCGGCGGGCATGTGCATGGGCAGGCTGCCGTCTTCATTTTATTCTTCACAATTCTGTCTTCCAGAGAATGAAACGTGATGACGCACAGCCGGCCATTCTCGCTCAGAAGGCCGAGCGCCTCATCCATTCCCTTTTCCAAAACCTCCAGCTCCCGGTTCACTTCGATCCGAATCGCCTGAAACGTTCTTTTGGCCGGATGGCCTCCTCCCTGCCTCGCTCTGGCAGGAATCGCAGCTTTGATCGTCTCTGCAAGCTCCAGCGTCGTTCGGATCGGCGAAGTTTTTCGCCTGATGCAAATCGTTCTGGCAATTGCGGCCGCCCACTTTTCTTCGCCGTATTCCCGGATAATTCTGGCAAGCTCTTTTTCCGGATATTCGTTTACCACGTCTTCTGCCGTTACCGGTCCGTCGCGGTTCATTCTCATATCCAGCGGCGCGTCAAACCTGTAGCTGAAGCCTCTCTCCGGTTTGTCAAACTGGTAGGATGAAACGCCGAGATCCAGCAGAATCCCGTCTGCCTGCGGAAGCCTTCCCCGCTCCCGCAAAATGCAGCCTGCCGTTTCCGTCATTTTTTCAAAGTTCGTCTTTACGATAATATATTCCGCCTGGCTTCTGCAGGCGTCTTTCACTTTTTGCAGGCGTTCCGCCGCGGCGGAGACGGCGTCGTCGTCCTGATCCAGTCCGATCAGGATTCCGTCTTTTCCCAAATGTTCCAAAATATGGGAACTATGTCCCGCGCCGCCTACCGTTCCGTCAATGTATACGCCGTTTTCCCTGATTCGGAGCAGTTCGATACATTCCTGGAGCAGTACCGGCTCATGATTGAAATCCGACATGCTTTCCCTTTATTTCTTTAGAAGTCCAGGCATTTCGAAGCTTCCGCAAACGATTCGCCCGTACAGTAGTCATCGTAGTAGCGGTCGTATTCGTCCTTATCCCACAGCTCGATATGGTCGCCCGTACCCAAAACATGAATTTCTTTCTTGAATTTTGCAAATTCTCTGAGCGGCTGCGAAATACTGAGCCTGCCCTGCGCGTCGAATTCAGCCTCCTGAACGGATCCCAGCAATCTTCTTGACGTGATTCTGTAAGCCTCATCCGATGTTTTCATCTGCAAAAAGGACTCTTTCAGCTTTTCAAAGCGTTCTTTCGGGTAAATGTTCACGCAAAGATCAAAGCCCCGCATGAGAATGAAATTCTCACCGAGCTCTTCTCTGAATTTGGCGGGAATCACCATCCTGCCCTTTGTGTCAATGGTGACAAAACTATCTCCATAAAACACAGATCATTTACCCCTTTCGAAAGTTTATCCTTCGTACCTTTCCGCAGGAAACCGCGCGCTCATCCTTTGTAAAAAATTTTCTTTCGTATCCTGTCAGCTTTTCACTTTTGTATGTTCAGAACTTTTTCTTTTGTAAATTATCCGCAAGGGATCTTTTGTACGCTTTTCTTCTTTTGTAAAAATAACCCTGCAATACTGCTTGTCTTACCAAGCGGCTTTTACCGGAATAAAAAGGATGCGCTCCTTTTTCCTCCACTAAAAACCACCTTGTGGTGTTTTTCATCCACTAAATGCCTCAAATCACCACCGACAGGCATATAATACACGAATAAACGGGAGAATGCAATACCTTTTTCTGTTATTTCAAAAATTTTTTTCGCTCCAAAAGCTCATGCTGCAGACAGCAAAAAGCCCTGCACAAACCTGTAAAATATGATTACAGAGATCATGCAGGGTTTTTCATTTCCTTATGCAGAATACAGACGCCTCTTTCTCCTCAGCGGGCAGGCGGATCCACCGTTCCCCCGTCCAGAGAAGAAACGGGCACATCATACAAGGCTCCGTACGATTCTGCCTCGTATTCGTCGTCCGGTATATTTTGAACGTAGCCGGTGCATTCCGTTGCTGAAGCTACAGGATTATTTAAAAACGAATCCTTCGCATATTCCAGTTCCGGTTTGATCCGGTTCTTCTTTTTATTCATAGCAGAGCACTTCCTTTTCCCGTTCGTCGGCTTTTGCGCCGCACGGATAGTATGTGCCGTATTGAATTTTACTATTTTGCCAAAAAATCACTTTTGCACGGAATGGGTACGTTCAGACGATAGCCTTTTTTATTCAGGCCGTGGAGCTTAAACGCCATCAGTTCAGGAGAGACACCCAAAATGGAACAAATTTTAAAAAAGTCGGCTTCCTCTTTCAGAACGGCTTCAAGCGCGCCGTCATCGATCAGCAGCTCGCCTGCAAAAAGATTTGCTTCATATTCCGGCCCGGATGCCGCGTCGTAAAAACCGATTTCCCGGAGCGGCGAGGCCTTTGCAAGATGCCTGTGCAGAATATGATGCCCCAGCTCATGCGCCGCGACGGTTTTTCTCTGCGGCTCCTCCAGATCGCCATTTATTACGACATACGGCACGCCAAGCATGATATAATAAAATGCTTTCAGATGCTGAAATCCATAATTATATCTAACGTTGACGCCAAGCGCTTCCAGAAGTGCGAACGGCTCATTTGTTCTGTATTTCTTTTTCAGGCGGTTTACCTGGCCTCTAATAAATTCTTCCATATTATTCTTTTGTCTGTTCTTTCCTGGTCTTCCTTTCGGCACGGATCTTTTTCGAATCGAAATAAAGCTCCGTGATTGCCTGGAAGAACGCCTCTTTGTCTTCCTCGTCAAGCTCCCCTCCGGCAAACAGGGCCTGGGCGCCTTCGATCAGACTGCGAGCCTGTTCCTTTCCTGTCTTGCCGTACCGGTGTTCCGCTTCTCCGAGAAACAGCTCATTCTCCCGCATCAGCTCCAGCTCCCGGTCCGACAGGAAATAACTGACCTCTTCATTCAGCGCCGCAGCCAGCTTTATTAAAACCTCGGTGCTCTGCGGCTTTCGGATGTTGCCCTCATAATACTGGATGCACCTTGGCGTAACCCCCACCAGCTCTGCAACCTCCTTCTGTGTCATGCCGGCTTTCTTTCTTGCGGCTTTGATCTTGTCTCCGATTGTCATTTTGTCACGCTTTCCCGCCGTATAATCAAGGCGAATATTTTTTCGTATATCGTGTATTGACACGCATTTTCGTTCGTGTTATAATCACATCCGCAGCACGAACCTTTGTTCGTATATATGTTACATCCGTTCGCTTTGTTTGTCAATACAATTCGGCGGAACAGCAAAAATATTTTCGGGAGGGGATTTTATTATGGAACGGATTATCCTGCACTGTGACATTAACAACTGCTACGCTTCCATCGAATGCGCAGAGAACCCGGCGCTTCGCGGAAAGCCGGTCGCGGTCTGCGGCGACGCCGAGGAGCGTCATGGCATTGTTCTTGCCAAAAGCATGGAAGCAAAAGCGGCCGGCGTTCAAACGGGAGAAACCGTTTGGAAAGCCAAGCTCAAATGTCCCGAATTAACCGTCCTGCCTCCCCGCTTCGACATGTATCTGAACTATTCAAGGGCTGTCCGCGAGATCTATTACCGTTTTACCAGCCAGATCGAAGCCTTCGGGATTGACGAGTGCTGGCTGGACGTAACGGGAAGCACAAAGCTGTTCGGCCGCGGCACAGAAATCGCCGACAAAATCCGTACCGCCGTATTTTCCGAGCTCGGAATTACGATCTCCGTCGGCGTCAGCTTCAACAAGGTATTCGCGAAGCTGGCTTCCGATCTGAAAAAGCCGGACGCCGTGACATGCATCGAAAGAAAAGCATTCAAACGGATCGTCTGGCCCCTTCCGGTTTCCGCTCTTATGGGCGTAGGAAAGAGCACAGCTAAGACGCTGAACTCTTTATATATAAAAACAATCGGAGAGCTCGCAAAAGAATCCCCCGCGCGCCTTCGAAGAAGTCTGGGCAAATGCGGCATGCAGCTTTGGGAGTATGCAAACGGACTGGAGTGCAGTCCTGTGGCGGACTGCGACGTTTCTTCCCCTGTCAAAAGCATCGGCCACGGTATTACGACACCGTCCGACCTGAAGCATAGCGAAGAAGTATGGCATGTCATATTTGCCCTTTCGGAAACAATCGGCAAAAAGCTCCGCTCCAACCGGCTTGCCGCGAGCGGCGTACAAATCTCCATCAGAGACAGCGAATTCAGGACGCACGAATTCCAGTGTATGCTGCCCGCACCCACCCAAAGCTCACTCGCCGTTTCCCGGCAGGCTTTTTGCCTTTTTTCCAAAAAGTATGCGTGGACGCATGACATTCGCTCTGTCAGCGTCCGCGCAATCCACCTTGTTCCCCACGGGACGCCTTATCAGCTGGATCTGTGGGGAGACGCATTGAGGATCGGCAAATCGGAAACGATCGAAGACACAATGGACAAGCTTCAGACCCGTTTCGGCAGCGGCGTCATCAATTACGCTGCAATCCTTTATGATCCCCGGCATTATTCTTTCTGCGAAAATTCGTTTCACTGACGGATCTTTTTATTGCGCGATCAGCAGGTTGTTGTATAATATCGGAGAAACTGTTTTTGAAAGGAAGAGGATCCATGATCATAGACGCACATGTCCATACGTTCCCGGAAAACATTGCGGAGAAGGCGCTGCATCGTTTGGAATCAATCTCCGGGCTTACGCGTGTCACGGACGGTACGGCTGCCGGAACCGCCGCATATATGAAAATAATGACGATAGACAAATTTGTAAATCTTAACATTGCAACAGCGCCGGGACAGCAGCATACGATCAATACGGTAGCCGCAGAGAACAATAAAAAATATCCCGATATGATTTCCTTGGGATCCGTACATCCGGAAAATCCCGAGGCAGTGGACGAGCTTCGCCGGATCAAAGAGCTGTCTTTGAAAGGAATCAAGCTGCATCCCGATTATCAGGACTTTTTCATAGACGAGGAAAGACTGTATCCCATTTACGAGGCATGCTCGGAGCTGGGGCTTCCGATCGTATTTCATGCCGGCTGGGACTGCTACAGCCCCGACGTGATCCATGCAGTTCCGGCTGCCAGCGCAAAAGTTGCCGCTGATTTTCCAAAGCTGAAAATGGTACTTGCACATTTCGGAGGACTTCGTTTGTGGGATGACGTGGAGACCTTTCTGACCGGTCTGGAGAACGTCTATTTTGACACGGCAATGGCCGCCACATACATGCAGGATCCCCAAATCGCAATGCGGATTATCAATAAGCATCCCATTGAAAATATATTTATGGGCAGCGATTGTCCTTGGGAGGCGCCGGATCGTTCCGCCGCTTTTATCGAGTCGCTGCCGATCTCCGATGACCGGAAAGAAAAAATTCTCGGGCAAAACGCCGCGCTGTTTTACGGTATTTCAGAAGCATAAGATTTTAGCATAAGCCTTTCGGCAGGTTCATATATTTTATCAAACGCCAATGACGGAGATTCTATATGAACAACGATGCAAGCAATATTATGAAAAGCCGTTATGCAAAAAAAGCGGCGCGGGTAAAAACAAAAGAAATCCGCAGAAAGTACAGACAGGAAGTCCACGGCAGATATTATTATCTGATAAAAGGATTTCTGATCTCCATACTGATTTCCGTTCCTCTGTTCTTTATCCTTGCTCTGGCAATGCGCATAACCGATTTTCCGGAAGAATATATGCCTCCGGCTTTATTGACGACAGTTCTGGCAAGCATCGTAGTCGCCTCTTTCTATGCCACGGCTGCCGCAAAAGCAAACGGCTGGTTCAACGGGACGCTGATCGGTCTTTTCTATATGCTGATTCTGATCATAATCCGCTGGTGTCTGGAAGGACGCGTTTCCTTGAATAAGGACGTGCTCACAATGCTGCTTGCCGGATTGCTGATCGGATCTCTCTGCGGGATGGCGGGGCTCAATCTCGGAGAACGTATCAGAAATGCTTTGCGCAAGAGTAAATAACGCAAAATATAAAATAAAGTATTGACAATCCTGATTTCACACCGTATAATAGCAACTGCTGTTTCTGGGGAAACCAGGAAACGCGACCGTGGCGGAATTGGCAGACGCGCACGTTTGAGGGGCGTGTGGGCAACCCCCGTACGAGTTCAAGTCTCGTCGGTCGCACCATATTAAGGAACAATCTTTAATACAAAAGCAGCCTTCCAAATTGGAGGGCTGTTTTTGTATCTATGCCCGGAAAGCCTGATATTATGGGCTTTCCGGGCTTTTTCTGTTTTCCGGGGACTTGGCGGAATAGGCCGCCATCAGCCCACTTCCTATCGCGGCGATCACAAAGTCCCATAGCGGCTCATTTTTGCACACCCTTGCCCGGCCCGTATATGCCAGAACCGAGGAAACGCTAAAAAGTATCCACTCCCGGACAGCGTCACCTCTTTCAATGAGAACAATTTAGCGGGAACCTTGCGGCTCCCGCTTTTGTTTTATTCCCGCTCGAAAGCCTCGCCGCAATCCCCGCAGATTACATTGACCTCCCGCGTTGCCCGGATAATGGTGCCGCAGCAGGGGCAGACATATTTGATGCTGCGGTTAATGGATTTCTTACTTCCGCCCTTGGTGGTGCCTTCCACCGGCAAGCGGCTGGCGTTGATCTTGTCCTCGCCCAAAGTTTCTCTGATCCATGCCTCCGCCTCCGGGGCCAGCGTTGTTACCGTCCAGCCATACTTGGCGTGCTTCTCGATACGCAGGCCGTGAGCCTCGGCAGTGGCCTTAAATTTCTGGTTGTGGTAGTAGCCGTTGTTGCTTACGTCTTGGATGCCATGCACCAGATTGCAGAGATGCGCCATCTCATGCAGAAGTGTGGCTGCCAGCTCGAAAATAGGTCGGTCAAGGTACTCGGCGCAGAGATTGATTTCCCGATACTTCTCACCGCTGGCGTTCCATATCTCGTTGATACTGCACCAGCCATACGCCCCGCGCCCTCCGTCTGGTGATACAGTGATGGCCGGGCGGTTCAGCTCTCCTTCGTAAAAATGCTTATTGAACAGGTCGAACATTTCCTCAGTTTTTCTTACAATTTCAGATATTTGCAGCATGATGGCGTCCTCCTTAAAGATATGTTTTATTTCTGTGAGTGACAGCTTACACACCACCTGTCAAAAAGCAAGCTCTAAAGGTCTTAAAACATATCTTTTTTCACTGAGGACAGGAAAGGCCCCGCCGAAGCGGGGCTTTTTATTTAATAAAATAGAACCTACATTTTAGGCATAGGTGCAGTATAAAGACCTAATTTATGGAAATTGTACCAGTCTAATATTTTATCTTTACTTGCTACATTTAAGGCAAGTAAAATCTCTTTTGCAAATTCCATAGGTGCTGTGCCGTTTGCGGTTATTATGTTTTTGTCTCTAACCGCCTGCTTCGCAATATACTTTGTTTCCCCTGTATAGGAAGAACCGGCCCATTGTTTTAAGTCATTCATATCGTTGCTTGTATGTACTACATCGTTCAAAACACCAACTTTACCTAAAAAAGCCGAAGCGTCACAAATAGCGCCTAATACTTTACCTTTTTGATAACACTGTTCTACAAGTTCTTCTATTTGCTGTGTATTTTCTGTTCTCCATGTCATTCCGCCAATTAAAACTAATGCTTCATAATTTTCCGGCACAGATTTAATATCATAATCTGGCAATACCCGAAAACCGCCTATAGATTGAACATAATCTTTTGATAATGATACTGTTTTTATATCGTACTGCCCTTGTCCTAACATGGTTATTGCAGATGTAATATATGCAGCTTCCCAATCCGCGTATTGTTGTAAAATCACAAACAAAATTGTTTTTTTCATGCTAATTTACTCCTTCATAAATCAAAATTTATGTTCCTGATTATAGCACACTGAGCTACAAAAGGAAAGTATATTATGTCCCAAAAGAAGGCCCCGCCGAAGCGGGGCTTTCTCGTTTTACTCTGCGGCAATGAAGCCTTGTTCTTTCAGGCTTTCGATCAGCGCCGGATTCTCCGGGCCGGTCAAGGTTCCTTCTTTGTCAATGTTATAGCTTCCTACTGCGAAAGCATATGTCGGCGCTCTCAGATATTCCGGCTCGATGTTCGTAAATTCACTTACTGCTACTACGAGTTGCTTGCGGCGCACACCTGTCACATTGTAGGCGGCCTCAATGCCTTCCGGCCCGCTATTCTCTGTGGCAGGTTCTCCGAGATCTTCTGCCGGGATTTCGTCGGCCCGCTGGCTTTCTTCCGCCGCGGCCTCGGGTTCCGGCTCGATAGCCTCTGCGACCATAATCTCTGCGCTTTCCTGTGTGATGGCTTTGGCAGTGGCCTTTGCCGTCCGGCTCACTCTGGTGCGGGCCTCCGGGAATACTTCCGGCAGTGTGCCTTCCTCATAGTGGATTTCAAAGGTGATCTTCCCGTCCATGTGTACGTTGAAATGAAAGTCGGTCATTTCCACCTCTTTCAGCTCGTCCGGCAGCTCGATGTTCTTGTACCGCTTGACTTCCTCACCGTTTACCATAAGGCAAACCGGAACCGCGTCCCTCAGTTTCGCTGTGATTTTTCCTGTTTTCATTGTGTTTTCCACCTTTCGTTTTTGTTCTTGGCTTGTGCCTTGTGAGTGACAGCTTACACACCACGGGTGGAAAAGCAAGGCTTTTTTGTAAAAACCACTATTTACTAAAATGAGCTAGCTTGCCTTGTGCGGATTGCCCCCATTAAAAGGCTTGCCATTTTCATAAAAATCCAGTACACTGACACTCCTAAACTTTACTCCAAAAATATGCGCGAAAACACGCAACTGATTATAACATTTTTTGTTCGCTGCAGTTGGTAGAACTTCGTAAAATTCCGGAGTATAATAGATTCAGGAGGTGTGAAAAATATGAAAATGCAGAAAAGCAATATTTCACGGAATTTGTCAACTCTACGGCAACTTCATAAATACTCACAAGAAGATGTAGCAACGCAAATTGGTGTATCCCGTCAAGCAGTGGCAAAATGGGAAACGGGTGAGTCCGTACCTGATATTCTGAACTGTGACGCACTGGCAAAACTGTATGATGTGGAACTCGACGACCTAATCCATTACGACCAAGAGCAGACCGGTGAAAGCATACCGCCCAAGGGTAAGCACATATTCGGAACCGTTCGCGTGGGTGAACGCGGTCAAATTGTACTTCCCAAGCAGGCCAGAGATGTATTCAAAATTAAACCGGGCGATTTGCTGATTGTATTGGGTGATGAATCGCCAGAGCATCCGGGCATTGCCATAATGAAAGAAGAATACTTTCTGGGCATTACTCAACTATTAAAAACTGCTTTGAATATGGTAGATACACCAGACGGAAAGGAGAAAAAATAATGGAAACTGTATTGAACGTCCAGAGTATCAATAAGCACTACCCCGGATTTTCTCTGGAAAATATCAGCTTTTCTCTTGCACCTAACCGTATTATGGGGCTAATTGGTAAAAATGGAGCGGGAAAAAGTACAACTTTAAAAGCTATTCTCAACATGGTTTCGCAAGAAAGCGGGAGCGTCACCATGTTTCACAAGAATTTCTATCAGCATGAAAAAGAGTGCAAGCAACGCATAGGCGTTGTGTTTG
>UQSG01000041.1 GCA_900543695.1 uncultured Clostridium sp.
AGGCTGGAGGGTGCGTTTTTACTTGCGGACCTGGCTGGAAGTAAAAACAGAGGAACAGCCCCGATTTGCCCGCCACAATATTTTTCGAAAAATATTGTTCAACTTTAATTTATATGTTATAGTTACTTTACAAATGGATGGCAGGTGCTGATATGTTAAATTCCAGACAGTACAACTGGCGAATCGTTTTGACGTTAATATCATTAACATTGTTATTGATTTTGTCCGCAATGGCATGCGAAAAAGAGCAGGAAGACGCCCCGCCGTCTGCCGGCAATACGGCGACAATCCTGTCAACGAACGGCAGTCAGACTCCTTCCCCCTCCGGGAAAACGGCAGCGGCAAAGACGCCGAGTCCGGAAGCAACTCTTCAAACGGCCGTCTCATCGGCATCCTCCGAAACCGGCACGGCCAGCCGCACCCTGGCGCCCACGCCCACGCAAACCAAAACGCAAACGCCAAAACCCACCGCGGCGCCTACTCCGACGCCAAATGCATATAACGGGAACACCAATCTAACGGAGGGAAAAATCATAGAATTCTCACATCCGTCCGGCTATTACGACGCCCCGTTTACATTAAAATTAAGCTATGATTCTTCTTACAAAGTATATTATACATTAAACGGAAATACGCCTACCACAAGCTCAAAAGCGTATACCTCCTCGGGAATCGCCGTCAACGATCTGAGCAGCGACTCCGGAAAAGACGACGACGTTGTCGTAATCCGGGCGGCGGCCTTCAAAAACGGGACGCAGGTCGGAACGACCGTTACCGCTACCTATATCGTCAACAAAAAATACTCCTCATTTTCAGGCCGTTACAATGATCTTGCGGTAATTTCCATCACCACCGACAAGACCAACCTGTACGGCTCCAACGGGATTTTTACAAATTATACGGAGCACGGGCGGGAATCAGAACGGCCCGCGCACGTGGAGTTTTTCGACAGCGACGGAACCGCGGGCTTTTCCATTGACGCCGGGATCCGCGTATACGGCGGAACCTCGCGGGCGAACCCGCAGAAATCTCTCAAGCTCGTGGCCCGCAAAGAATACGACGCAGACAACGGCAAATTCAAATACCCGATGATCGAAGGACGGTATGATCTCTCCGGGCAGATCATCGATCGGTACGACAGTTTTATTCTACGCGCGGGAGGAAATGACAATCTGTTCGGAGGCGGCAGAAACACGCTTCTGCGGGACGCCCTGATCCACTCGCTTGCCTGCAGGATTTCCAATATCGCCGCGCAGGCGTACCGCCCTGTCGTTGTATATATTAACGGCGATTATTTCGGCGTCTACAACCTCAGAGACGATACCGACAACGATTACCTGGAGCAGCACTACGGAATCCCGAAGGAGGAAAACGCCATCATCGCGTATGGCCACGAAAACGGAAACTGGTTCTATAAAATCGATGAAGGAACCCAGGCCGATCTCAATGATTACCAGAATATGCTCTCGTGGATCGCGTCAAACAACATGGCAAGCGCCTCCAATTACCAGAAGGCCTGCGAAATGCTCGATACGGACAATTTTATCAAATATATCGCCGTCAATGTATACGCAAACAACAGAGACTGGCCCCACAATAACGTCCGCGCCTGGAAATATACGGGCACAGCCAACAGCAAATACGGGCAGGATGGGAAATGGCGGTTTATACTGAAAGATATCGATTATTCGTGGGGAATCATCAACAGCCCGGGAGCCACGGAAAACGTAATCGCCGAGGAAACGTCGCATTCGGAAAATGTACTGCGCGGCGGCGCCGGGGAAATTTCGGCCGCCTTCGCCAGTCTGATGCGGAACGCGCAGTTCAAAGAAGCGTTTCTGGACTTTATGGATGAAATGATAAACAACTATTTTTCCGAGGAAACCGCCTGCGCAATGATCACGGAAATGAAAAACGCAATGGCAAAGGAATATTCACATATATATACAAACGTATGGTACACAAATCCAGATCAGCCGTCCCAGGGCGAATACCGTGTCAGCCTTACCTATGAAGAGTGGGAAAACGCCGTGGAAACGCTGTATGAATTTGCAAGGAAACGCCCCGGCGTGATCGAAGGTCTGATAAAAAGGGTATACGGCTGAGCCCGTATACCCTTTTCGCTCGTCATCAGGCCCTCAGGCGGGGCTGAAGGAATCTTTTCCGACGCCGCACAGAGGACAGGTAAAATCCTCCGGCAGGTCTTCCCATTTCGTGCCCGGCGCGATTCCGTTATCCGGATCGCCGGCCGCCTCGTCGTATTCCCATCCGCATACATCGCATACATACTTCATCGTATCCATCTCCTTTCACCAAAGTTTTATTGCATCGGCTCGAAATCCGCCGCCCCGTGCTTGCACAGAGGGCAGACGAAATCGGGAGGAAGCGTTTCTCCCTCATAGACGTAACCGCATATTTTACAGACAAACCCTTTCTTTTCCCTTACCGGCGAAGGCGACGGTTTGATATGTTTGAAATAATAATCATATGTCACAGAAGCATCCTCGCTCAGCGCGCACGCCTCCAAGACGTCTGCGGCAAACACCGTATGCGTGCCGTAATCTGCAGAAGACACAACGCGGCAGGAAAAATAAGCGTTTGTATATTTGTTAAGATAAAGTAACCCGTTCCCGCTTCTGGCCGTATGAGCGAAGCCGCCAAACTTGTCGGCCTCCCGTCCGCTTTGTAAACCGAAATGGCGGAACAGACGGAAGGGCGCGCCCTCCGTCAGCACGGAAAGATTAAAAACGCCTGTTTTGGAGATCATGTCATGCGTCAGATTCGCCTTGTTGACTGCAATCAAAAGACGCTTCGGGTTATCCGTGATCTGAATTGCGGCGTTAATGATGCAGGCGTTATCCTTCTCCCCGCTCCTGGCGGAAAGGACATACAGTCCGTATCCCAGCTTAAAAAAGGCAGACGGATCGATTAACGACGGCGCCGGCTCAGAAATTCCGGCCCGGAGGGAATCCGCCAGGCAGGCCGCAAGCGCCTCTAATTCCTCAACGTCAGGCGCCTTTACGGCGGACCGAACGGAAATGGTTTCTCCTATAAACGTCATGTTCTTCAGCGCTGCGAGGCGGCCGCGAATCAGTCCTCCGGCCGCAGGCGCCCAGGTGCCGTTTTCTATTACGGCAACAGTGCGGTTCTGCAGGTTATGGGCTTCCAGCTCGTGCAGCAGAAGCTCCATTCTGGGAAAAATTCCGGCGTTGTATGTTGCGGAGGCAAATACGATATGACTGCATCGGAACGCCTCTGCGACAAGGTAAGAGGGATCCGTTACAGAAACGTCGTATACTGCGATGTTTCGGACGCCATGCTCCGCAAGCCTCGCCGCCAGAATTTCAGCCGCATTTTCCGTATCGCCATAAATGGAGGCGTACAGAATCAGAACCGCGCGCTCCTCCGGTGTATAAGTACTCCATTTTACATATTTATCGATAAATCCGTCGCTGCCCTCGCGCCAGACCGGACCATGCAATGGGCAGATCATGTTGATCTCAACGGCGGAAGCCTTTTTTAAAAGCGCCTGCACCTGCGTCCCGTATTTACCCACAATGTTTGTATAGTAACGGCGAGCCTCTCCCATTTTCGCACCGTAGAAATCCGCTTCGTCTGCAAAAACGGAGCCGCTCAGCGCGCCGAACGTTCCGAAGGCGTCGGCTGAAAAAAGAATTTTATCCGCCGCGTCATATGTGACCATGACCTCGGGCCAGTGTACCATCGGCGCAGTCAGGAACGTCAGCGTATGGCGGCCCGTCGGCAGCGTATCGCCGTCCTTCACCAAAAGCGCGGCGCTGTCGATATCAAATTCGAAAAACTGCCGGATCATCGATATCGTTTTTGCGTTGCATACGATTTTCACTTCCGGATACAGCCGGTACACGTCCGCAAGAACCGCGCAGTGATCCGGTTCCATGTGACTGACCACCAGATAATCCAGCTTTCTTCTGCCAAGCGCGTATTCCAGATTTTCCAAGAACAAGTCGCGGATCGCTTTGTCCACCGTGTCGAACAATACGGTTTTCTCATCTAAAAGCAGATAAGAATTATATGACACCCCATCGGGAACCGGGTATACGTTTTCAAACAGCGCGATGCGCCTGTCGTTTCCGCCGACCATCAGCAGGTCGTCTGTAATTTTTCTTACGCAATGCATATCAAATTCAGCCTCCTTCTCCCCAGAGTGTTATTGTACCATACTTTGCCGTTTTTTTCATATCAATTAAACGCTGATTGGAGGAGCCGCGAAAGCGCAGCGTAATATCCTTCAGCGATTCGACGAACGGCCCGTCTACCAGCACGTCGAGCAGAGACAGCATTTTGTCGGTGGCCTCGCAGCGGTACGCGCTTTCCGGCGAGGTCAGCGCGTCCAGGGTACAGCCGCTGTAGCACCAGATTGTTTTCTGCGGGAAGCGGTTTCGGATCCGTTCCAGAAACGGCGCGAGCACGCGCTGGTTCTCCGGTTCAAACGGTTCTCCGCCGAGAACCGTAAGTCCGTTGATAAACGGCTTGGCCAGGGCGTCTGCGATTTCTTTCTCCGTTTCCTCCGTAAACGGCTTCCCATAGGAAAACGACCACGTTTCCGGGTTGAAGCAATGGGGGCAGCGATGCCGGCAGCCGGAAACGAACAGGGAAACGCGCACGCCCTCTCCATTTGCGATATCCGTCTTTTTGATGGTCCCGTAATTCATAATTCGTTACAGATGCAATACCCTTTCTTTGATCTCCTGCGTCCGGCCCTGATTCCAGAACTGGGTGCCGATATAGCCGCAGGTCCGGCGCGCCACGTTCATTTTCGTCTGATCGCGGTTGCCGCAGCGCGGACACTCCCAGACAAGCTTTCCGTCCGCGTCGCTTACGATCTGGATTTCTCCGTCAAAGCCGCACTCATGGCAGTAATCGCTTTTCGTGTTCAGCTCGGCATACATGATATTGTCATATATGAAACGGATGATCTGAAGCACCGCCTCAAGGTTATTCTGCATGTTCGGCACTTCCACGTAGCTGATCGCGCCTCCTGTTGACAGCGCCTGGAACTGCGCTTCGAACGCAAGCTTGGAAAAGGCGTCGATTTCCTCAGTCACATGGACATGGTAGCTGTTTGTAATATAATTTTTATCCGTAACACCTTCGATCACGCCGAAGCGCTTCTGGAGGCATTTTGCAAATTTGTACGTCGTGCTCTCAAGCGGAGTGCCGTAAATTCCGAAGCCGATCGTCGTTTCGGCCTTCCAGCGGTTGCAGGCCGCATTCATAAATTTCATGACTTCGATTGCAAACGGCGTCGCCGCAGGATCGGTATGCGGTTTTCCCGTCATATACCGGACGCATTCGCAGAGCCCCGCGTATCCGAGGGAAATCGTGGAATATCCATTGTACAGGAGCGGATCGATCACCTCTCCTTTTTTCAGGCGGGCGATCGCCCCGTACTGCCACAGGATCGGCGCGGCATCCGAAAGCGTACCCTTCAGACGGTTGTGCCGGCACATCAGCGCCTTGTAGCAAAGCTCCAGCCGTTCTTCGAAAATCTCCCAGAATTTTACCATGTCGCCGCCCGAGGACAGCGCGACGTCCACGAGATTCAGCGTGACGACGCCCTGATTGAAACGCCCGTAAAATTTATAATTCCCATTTTCGTCCTTCCAGGGAGTCAGGGCGCTTCGGCAGCCCATGACGGGAAAACAGTTGCCCTCCTTCAATTCCTTCATTTTCTTCTCGGAAATGTAGTCGGGAACAAGCCGTTTGGCCGTACATTTCGCAGCCATCTCTGTCAGATAATAATACGGCGTCCCGGGGCTTACGTTATCTTCCTCCAAAACGTAGATCAGCTTCGGGAATGCCGGAGTGATCCAGATGCCCTCTTCATTTTTCACGCCCTGATAACGCTGCTTCAGCGTTTCTTCTATAATCAGGGCGAGGTCCTTCTTTTCCTGCTCCGTTTTTGCCTCGTTAAGATACATGAAAACCGTTACGAAGGGCGCCTGGCCATTCGTCGTCATCAGTGTGACGACCTGATACTGGATGGTCTGTACGCCCCGGCAGATTTCGTCCTTCAGACGTCGTTCCACAATTTCGGAGACGACGTCTTCGTCGGCCAGCGCCTTCAGATCGCGGATTTCGTCGAGCACATCCCGACGGATCTTTTCGCGCGACACCTGCACAAACGGCGCCAGATGCGCAAGCGAGATGCTTTGTCCGCCATATTGGCTGCTGGCCACCTGCGCGATGATCTGCGTCGCGATATTGCACGCGGTCGAAAAGCTGTGCGGCTTTTCAA
Source organism: uncultured Clostridium sp. (assembly GCA_900543695.1). Lineage (GTDB taxonomy): Bacteria > Bacillota > Clostridia > UBA1212 > UBA1255 > Egerieisoma. The sequence goes on from UQSG01000041.1 coordinate 6,281, forward strand.
TCAGCGTCCCGCTGATGACGGTGCCGTTCTGAAGCATGTCCTCGAGATTGACAAGGTCGCAGTTATGCATGTGCTGCGCATAATAATCCATATCGTGAAAATGGATGATCCCCTGCTCGTGCGCTTCGACGATCTCGGGCGGCAGCAGCAGGCGGCGGGAAATATCCTTGCTTACCTCCCCTGCCATATAATCGCGCTGGACGCTGTTGACCGTAGGATTTTTATTCGAATTTTCCTGTTTGACCTCTTCATTGTTGCATTCGATCAGGCTGAGAATCTGGTTGTCCGTAGTATTCGATCTGCGTACCAGTGAACGCGTGTATCTATATCGGATGTAGCGCTTTGCGACCTCGAACGCGCCGTGGGACATAATCTCATTTTCTACGAGATCCTGAATCTCCTCGACAGACATGGCGCGGTTCATTTTCGCGCAGCTATCTTCTACGGAAGAAGCAATCTGCAGGATCTGCTCCGACGTGAGTTCTTTCGTATTTTCATCAGCGTTATTGGCTTTTGTAACGGCGGTAATGATTTTCGAAATGTCAAATACCGCTTCGGAGCCGTTCCTTTTAATGATTTTCATTTTCCAACGACCTCTCATCTTTATATTGTGTATCGTTCTAATTTATAACACATTTTCCGCCACAAATATTGTTGCAATTGCAACAATATTTGTTTATAATAATAAAAATTACACTATTTTTTTGAGGAGGCGGCCAGGATGAGCTCCCTGTCCATTTTCAGCGGAATTACGGATCAGGAAAAAGAACATATGTTTCATTGTTTCTCTCCCGTGACAAAAGTATTCTTCGAGGGCGAAACAATCATGAGCTACGCGCATGAAATAGATAAGGTCGGCATTCTTCTGAGCGGCAGGGCGCATCTTTCCTGCATCGATTACGAGGGACGCCACAGTATTCTTGAGCAGCTTGAGAAAAACGATATTTTCGGCGAGGTGTTTACGCTGCCGCTTGAGGATTTTCAATATTTTGTAGCGGCGGACTCGGCGTGCGACGTGCTGTTCATCGACTATTCTCAGATCATCAAGCGCTGCTCCAACGCGTGCGCCGAACACAGCCGCCTCGTAAACAATCTGCTTCAGATGACGGCGAGCAAGGCGCAGTCCATGGCGCTGCACATCAATATTTTAAGCCGCCGCACCACGCGCCAGAAGCTGCTGACGTATTTTGAAATCAACGCGCTGAAAACAAAAGAGAAATATTTTCCCCTCCCCATGTCGCTCAGCGCGCTTGCCGATTATATCAGCGTGGACCGCAGCTCCATGATGCGCGAGCTGCGTAAAATGAAGGAAGAGGGACTCATCGAGGACAAAACGGTCGACGGGAAGCGGTATTTCTGCCTCGCGCGCGGCTGAGCGGAGCCGCCTTCAGACCGCTTCTCAGCGTTCCGAAAGCGGTTTATAGTCTCTCCGCGGCTGTACGCATTTATATGAGGGACGGATAATTTTTCCGGCGTTGACCAGCTCCTCGATGCGGTGCGCGCTCCAGCCGGAGATTCTCGCCATGGCAAAAATCGGCGTGTAAAGTTCCAGCGGAAGGCCGAGCATGTTATAAACAAAGCCGCTGTAAAAGTCAATGTTCGCGGAAACGCCTTTATACATCTTCCGCGCATGTTCTATTACGTGCGGGGCAAGCCGTTCCACGTTGGAATAAAGCGTATATTCCTTCTGCATTCCCTTCTCGTCGCTGAGCTTCTTCACAAATCGTTTGAAGATTTCCGCGCGCGGATCGGAAAGCGAATAGACGGCATGTCCCATTCCATAGATCAGTCCTGACCTGTCAAATGCTTCTTTATTAAGAATCGCTGCGAGATACGCTGTTATTTCTTCCTCGTCCGTCCAGTCCTTGATGTTTTCCTTGATATTTTCCATCATCTGCACGACCTTAATGTTCGCGCCGCCGTGCTTCGGGCCTTTTAAGGAGCCGAGCGCCGCCGCAATCGCGGAATATGTATCCGTACCCGAAGAAGATACGACGCGCGTCGTAAACGTAGAGTTGTTGCCTCCGCCGTGCTCCGCGTGCAGAATCAGGGCAATATCCAGGATTCTGGCTTCCAGCTCCGTATATTTGCTGTCGATCCGCAGCATATGCAGAATGTTCTGCGCCGTAGAAAGCTCCGGACGCGGCTCGTGAATAAAAAAGCTCGTGCCGTCATTCAGGTAATAATCATACGCCTGATAGCCGTAAACCGACAAAAGAGGGAACAGCGCAATCAGCTGGAGGCACTGGCGCAGAACATTCGGTATGGACGTATCATTTGCCCTGTTGTCATATGCATAAAGCGTAAGAACGCTTCTGGCCAGCGTATTCATCATGTCGTGACTCGGCGCCTTCATAATGATATCGCGTACAAAGGAACCCGGCAGCGTGCGGTATCCGGAAAGAATCCTGGTAAAACTGTCCAGTTCCTCCCGGTTCGGCAGGTCGCCGAACAAAAGCAGATACGTCGTCTCCTCAAAGCCAAAGCGATTGTCTTTGATAAAACCGCCGACCAGCTCCTCCACATTAATGCCGCGGTAGAACAGCCGCCCGCGGCACGGATGCTTTTCTCCGTCCTCACCTATCTCGAACGACTGGATATCAGAAACCTCGGTCAGCCCCGTGAGGACGCCGTTTCCGTTCAGATCCCGCAGCCCCCGGAACACTTTATGTTCTAGGTACATTTCCGAATTGATTACGCTGTTTCCCGAGCAAAGCTCCGATAGCTTCAATATGTCGGGAGTAATAGCAGAATAATCCTTTGCCATGGTAAAATCATCTCCTTGATAGGTGTTGTGGATTCTTAACTTTACCATGGTTTTGTGAATTTTGCAAATGAATTTATTCCACTGTAACGGATTTTGCCAAATTACGCGGCCGGTCCACATCGCAGCCGCGCAGCACCGCCGTGTAGTAGGCAAGCAGCTGCAGCGCGGCGATCGCAGGGAACGGAGCGTAAACTTCGTTCAGCTGCGGCAGATCAATCCGGAAATCACAGACTGACGGATCCGCAGGGCGTCCGCCGGGGCAGACCAGCACGACGCGCGCGCCGCGCGTTTTGACCTCTTTGACGTTACTGAGCGTCTTTTCAAATAATTCTTCATTTGTCGCAAGTGCGATTACCGGCGTGCCATCCGTAATCAGAGAAATCGTGCCGTGCTTCATTTCCCCCGCGGCGTAAGCCTCGCTGTGAATGTACGTGATTTCCTTGAGCTTTAGCGAGCCCTCCGACGCCAGAAGACAATCCAGTCCCCGACCGATAAAGAATACGCTCGGGCACTGCAGAAATTCTCCGGCAAGAAGGCGAATCTTTTCTTTTTGTCCGATTACCTCCTCAATCGCGGCCGGAACCTTGCTGGCAAGCTCTTCCAGCAGCGCCTCCGCCTCGCCGGCGGTCAGCTTTCCCTTCAGCGCGGCCAGTTTTACGGAAAGCACATACATTACGGTAATTTGCGAAGAGTACGCCTTTGTGCTCGCAACGGAAATCTCCGGCCCGGCAAGCGTCAGAAGAATCCGGTCCGCCTCGCGCGCTACCGTGGAACCGATGACATTCACCACGGCCAGCGTGCGCGCGCCGCGCGCCTTGGCCAGCCGGAGCGCTGCGACGGTATCCGCCGTTTCCCCTGACTGCGAAATCAGAATGACAAGATCGCGGCTTCCCAGTATCGGATCCTGATACCGGAACTCCGATGCGATATAAACATTTACGGGAATCCGCGCCAGCTTCTCCGTCATAAATTTTCCGATCAGGCCGGCGTGCATCGCCGTCCCGCACGCCACAATGTTTATGGTTTCAAATTCGTTTTCCGCGAAAAACGCCTCGATGTCCGAAGACAGGACGGAGGACAGCGTATCGCGGACGGCGCGCGGCTCCTCATGGATTTCTTTCAGCATAAAATGCGGGAAGCCTTCCTTCTCCGCAGCATCGACGCTCCAGGTAACTTTTTGATATTCCGGCGAAAAGGAAGCGCCGGAAGCCGGAGCGATCGTAATCGACGCCGGTGAGACTGCGGCAATTTCACCCTCCTCCAGACGGTAGTATTGATCCGTATATTTTAATATCGCAGGGATATCCGAGGCAATATAATTGCCGTCCTCTCCGGCGGCCAGGATCAGCGGACTGTCCTTCCGTACCGCATAAATTACGGAGGGACGGTCGTGAAAAAGAATCCCGAACGCATACGAGCCGCGGAGTTCTCCCGCAGCCGCGCGGATCGCGGCGATGGGATCGCCTGTTTGCCGATAATAAAAATCAATTAAATCAGCCGCCGCTTCGGTGTCCGTTTCTGAAAGAAAACGGTATCCCCGTCCGGCCAGCGTCTCGCGGAGCGCCGCATAATTTTCAATAATCCCGTTGTGTACGAGCGACACATGCGCCGTGCAATGCGGATGCGAATTTAAATCAGACGGTTTTCCATGCGTCGCCCAGCGCGTATGTCCGATTCCGGAATACGCATCGATTGGCCGTCCCATGTCCCGTTCATATGCTGCCGCCAGCGTCCTGATTTCTGAAACGCGTCCCTTTTCTTTCAGGCACACCATTCCCGCCGTTTGTTCATAGAAAGCGATTCCCGCAGAATCGTACCCCCTGTATTCCAGCGACTCCAGGCCGCAGAAAAGCTTCGGGAGCACCTGCGAGACGCCTGTGTAACCGATAATTCCGCACATAGTTTCTATTCCACCTTTATTAAATTTTATTGACTGATTCTGCATCTTTTTTGTGCCGCGGCTTCCGCCCGGCTTTGTTGGATGCATAACGACGGCAGAATCCATCTTCGCTCTGCCGCCGGAGGACCACCCGCCGAAATGCTCGATACTGTCCTCTCCTCGTCAACCGCATATCATTTCACGCGCATATGCGGTTCTGGCGCTTTGTTTGTAAAATTTTCTTATTTTCCCCCCAGTCTTTCTTTAATAATTTCAGAAACGCTTTTGGCCACGTTCTCCGTCAGCGCCCGGTCCTCGCCCTCCGTCATAATCCGGATTAAAGGCTCCGTACCCGACGGCCGTACCACAATCCTTCCGGCTTCTCCGAACTGTTTCTTTGCGCTTTCGATCGCCGCCTTAATCTGCGGATCCGTGTAAAACGCAAGCTTTCCTTCTTTTGAAACCTCGACGTTTATAATGGACTGCGGATAGCGCTTCATTACCTCGGCCAGCTCGGAAAGCTTGCTGCCGCTTCGCTTCACCAACGAAAGCAGCTGGATCGACGTAAGCTGTCCGTCGCCCGTAGATGCAAAATCGCTGAATATGACGTGCCCGGATTGTTCCCCGCCGAAATTGTAGTCCTCCTGAAGCATTTCCTCAAGCACAAACCGGTCTCCGACCTTAGTTGCGACGAAGGAAATTCCATTGTCCTTACAGAATCTGCCGAATCCCATATTCGTCATCACGGTCCCGACCACTGTGTTCTTAGCCAGCTTGCCGCGTTCTTTCATGTCCTTTGCGCAGATTGCCAGAATGAAATCTCCGTCGACAATGTTTCCCCTGTCGTCTACACAGATGCAGCGGTCCGCGTCTCCGTCGTAGGCCACGCCCGCGTCAAGCTTGTTGTTTAAAACGTATTCCCTGAGCCGCTCGATGTGCGTAGAGCCGCAGTCGCAGTTAATGTTGATCCCGTCCGGCCTGCTGTGCAAAATATCTGCGTTTGCTCCAAGCTCTGTAAAGAGCCTCTCTGCCGACACGCTTGCGGAGCCGTTTGCGCAGTCTACTGCGATATTAAGGCCTTCCAGCGAATTCATAACCGTGCTTTTCAGATGATCCACGTAGTCCTTGACGGCGTTGGACGCATATGTCACCTTGCCGATATCCGTTCCGGAAAGCGCCTGTTCTTCGCCGTCCAGCACGAGGGATTCGATCTGTTCCTCCAGCGCGTCCGGTATTTTATATCCGTCGCCGCTGAAAATCTTGATTCCGTTATACTCTGCGGGATTGTGCGACGCCGAGATCATAATGCCGGCATCCGCCTTGTATTTTCCTACGAGATATGCGACCGCAGGAGTCGGCACCACGCCGAGTATGATGACGTCCGCTCCCACGGAACAGAGTCCCGACGCAATGCTGAAGCTGAGCATATCCGATGAAATTCTCGTATCTGAGCCCACGCAGAACAGAAGTCTTCTCCGGCTGCCATCCGACAGTACGCTGCCCGCGGCGCGCCCAACCTTGAGGGCAAGCTCGCAGGTCAGAAACGAATTGGCGATTCCGCGGATTCCGTCCGTTCCGAATAATCTTCCCATTTGCTTTCACCTCCCTTTTTAATTATTGCCGCTTTATTATATGCTCCGGGTCCTTGTAAATGCTCCCTCCGTTTACAACGCCCCGTACGCGCGACTGCGGATAGATAATACATTCCCGTCCGATGACCGTCCCCGGGCAAAGCACCGTATTGCAGCCCACCTCGGTGTAGTCCCCGACGACGGCGCCGAACTTCCGAAGCTCCGTGCTGAGCACGGTGTTGGTGTCGCTGTGCTTTACTGTGACCGGCGTTTTGTCGCTTTTGACATTGGAAGTGATCGCGCCGGCGCCCAGATGGGCTTTATAGCCAAGCACCGAATCTCCGACATAATTGTAATGCGGCACCTGCACACCGTCGAACAGAAGACAGTTCTTAAGCTCCGTGGAGTTGCCGACTACCGCGTTTTTTCCAACGATCACGCTGCCGCGGATAAAAGCGCAGTGCCGAACCTCCGCGCCCTCATCGATGATGCACGGCCCGGCAATGTATGCCGTATCATAAATGTTCGCCGTTTTTGCGATCCAGACATTTTCCTGCGGATTGTCGAAGCGGTCCGGGCTCAGCGACGCGCCGAGCCGTAAGGTAAATTCTTTAATATTCGGTAAAATCTCCCATGGGAACAGGACTTCGTCGAAAAGCTCCTTTGCGATTGTTTTCCCAAGATCCAACAAATTATTTACACTGCAATGATTCAAAATTAATTCTGCCCCTAACTGTCATTGATCCATTCGAAGCAGATTATAAAGCATCTATATCTATTTTACAAGATCAAATTTTGCGTGCCGTCGGGACGCGAAGATTTATATAATATAGTAAATCAAATTTTATAAGACGGGCGGCGGTGCAGCTGATGGAAAAACGGAACAGTGAAAAATATGAATATGTGCCCGACGTCAGCCATATCATGCGGCAGGCGGGCTTCTCGATGGATCTGATAGAGATCCTGGCGGAGCCCGTTTCTGCAAAAGCCGGGCGGAAGGCTTCCGGCAGCGTGGAACCTGCTTTTGTCCCAGAGGTTTTCTTTTATTTCAAAAATGATATAAATGGGTGATTATTTCCATTTTTGGCACAATAAAACTGTTTGCATTGTCCCGATTTGCGTGATATACTCTTTTCGGGAGTGATTCAGATGAGGTTGTTTGCACGTTTATCTCTGCGATGCGCCGCTCTGTTCGGAGCGCTTTTATTTTTGATGGTGCCCGCGTCGGCCTGCCGGACGGGTGAGACGGAAACGCCGGAAGAAACCGGCGGCCCTGACGCGCCGGCCATTCAGACACGGCAGGAATTTTATTACGAAGTATACCGGAAAATTTTAAACGACGAGATTCTGCGGGGTGTCTATCTGCCTTCCCGCACGCGTTCCGGCGCCGCCGATCTGCTTTGCGGAGAAAACCTTTACGAGCCGGGCACATATCGCTACCGCGTGTACGCGCGCAAAAGAGAATCGGCTTCACGAATGACGGTGGAAACGCTGAAATATGGTTATGCGGATAACGCCGTCCCGCGGCAAAGATGGATCTGGCGCGCGCCGGAGAACAGCGTGGCGCTCTGGTCGGGACTTCTTTCCGATTTTGCAGAGGTCGACGAAAAAAACCGCGAAGCCGTAGCTTTCTTATGCGATGCCGGTCTTGCCCGCATCCAAGAAGATACGTCCGCCTATCTGCTCCGTCTCGGACCCAATGAGCCCGTTACGGCCGAAGAAGCGGAAGCGCTGTCGGCCGCGGTCGATTCTTACGTGCGCGCCATTCCCGGAAACGCGGTGCGGACATGCGATCCGGAAGGAAACGACATTCTGCTCTGTTTTTCCGATCCTGTCTCTCTGTTTGCTTTTCGCGGCCTTATCACCCGGCTGCACGGGAGCGGAGAAATCGATCGCTCCTTTGTATATTATGACGAGACGGGAACCGTTCTGTCTTTGTGGATCAGTTCCGCGTCGGGAGGCATGGTTTCGATTCCGCTGGATCTTGCATTCGGCGCCGTATGCGCGCTTCCGTATGCCGGAGATTTTGCGCTCTTCCAGCAAAGGCTTGAAATTGCAGCGGCAATCCTTCCGGAAAATCAGCGCGCGCAGTTTCTTTCCGACATGACCGGAGCGCGCGAGGGCACAGACGGGAGCGGTCCATTTTATTATGAAATTGAAGGAAGCGGCTGCTCGATATGGGTATCAGTGGCGGAGAACGCCGGCTCCGCGGGTACGATCCGGATCGGAATTGCCGCGAATCAATAAAAAGGGGGAAATTTATGATGGCAAAACGCTTAGCGATTCTTTGTATCGCACCGATAGTTTTTTGTTTTTTTTATCCCGGGGTGCTTCCGCTTTCGGCCAAAGACGATCCGTCCTATTACGGCGACGGCGCATCGGTAAGCTGGGAAGAGCTCTCGCAGTACCTTTCACCTCTGTATCAAAATACACCGTATATCAGTGTTTCAAACGGCTCAGAGGTCAGAAGGTTTTCTTTTAATATCGAATTATTTACGGATCTTGGACTGTATGTCTACGGCGAGCCGTCCTCTGTACAGTTCTCCGGAACCGTAAATGATTTCAAGACGGCGGACTACGGGTATTTCCGGGTACAGTCGGACGGTACGCAGAAGAATGGAGAATACCGTTACCTTGGATATTCTTTAAGTGGCGTTCCGATGACCAACACGCGCTTCCCCAACGAAATCCATACCGATTTTTCTGAAATGACGCTTATGAAATACACGGACCTGCCAGAATCGCTGAAAGAAACGTATCAAGTCAAGGGCATCGACAACGAGCCGTACGCTGTCCTCCGCGATCTGATCGAAGCGCCGGACAGCCCCGTATGGGAGTTTGAAAATATAAACAACGGTGTCCCCATTACTCTGCGGGAGCGGCTGGAAGGCTTCGGTCTGATGCAAAACGGCGTCCCGTCCATTTCACTGCTTGACTATGCAATTATCTACAGCTGGGCTGAGACCGGAGGAATTCTTCGTGTATTTTACCAGTCGAAAAATAACAAAGAAGTAATCCGTTACGCGACCTTCACGGGGCCCGTATCCGTCGATTTTGCGCGGAAGCTTCCGGAATTTACGGCAGAGCTCTCGATTCCACCCGGTCAGCCCGGTTTAATCGGAGACCGGAAATTCCGCCTCGGACCGGATCAGGAAAGTCTTTCACTGCAGATTGACATGAAAGCCGTTTTACTGGATGGATATGCGGAGCTTACCGAATTCGGCAAAGCGCACACGTATACCAGAGCCGATATTCAAAGTCTCACATTGTCCATTCAGAATACGGAGCTGCAAAACACGGAGATGCGCTGTTTCCCAAACGAAGCGATCGCCCAGGGAAGCCTTCCGACATATACGGTTCCGGCAGAAATTCTGGCCCCAGGCAGAAATACGCTTCGTCTTTCCGGGACAGCGCTTGTACGCTTTGAAGGAAAAGCGCTGCGCGCATCCTGTTCTCTTTTATTTGATATTATATACGAGCCCTTCGCCGAAACGCCTGCGCCTTCCGCCATGCCTGAAACGCCCGCCCCCACTGCCGGAACGCCCGCCGCGCCTGAGACGACGCCCGATCCAACGGCGTATCGTTTTGCAGTTTCAAGAAAATGGTAGAAATCTTCCGATTTTTGCTTTATTTAGTATAATTTTACATTGATCTTCCGTTTTTTGGGCCGTTTTCCGCCAAATCGCGCCGCGGGAATTGACAAAGGCATAGTTTGATTGTATCATGCTATATGCCGTTGATTGTATTCCGAAAAGAGGTGACGCCGCATGGCTGCGGGAAAGGGCAGGAAATCGATCGCATCCAACAAAAAAGCATATCATGATTACTTTATTGAGGAAAGATACGAGTGCGGCATCGAGCTCGCGGGCACGGAGGTGAAATCTCTGCGCGCGGGGAAGGTCAATCTGCGGGAGTCCTATGCTGTAATTCGGAATGGAGAGGTTTTTTTATGCGGTATGCATATCAGTCCATACGAGCAGGGAAACCGATTCAACCGGGATCCGCTGCGGGACCGCAGACTGCTGCTTCACAAGCGAGAAATCATGCGCCTGCTGGGATACGTTCAGCAAAAGGGACTGACGCTGGTTCCTACGGAGCTGTACTTTTCGAACGGACGCGTAAAGGCAGAGCTGGGCGTCGCGCGCGGAAAGAAGCTGTTCGATAAAAGGGATGCAATCGCAGAGAAGGAAACAGCGCGGGAAATCGACAGACGGCTGAAAGAATCGTTCCGCGAATAAATTACGGGGGTGTACTGGTTTCGACGGGGTCGTTGACACACGGACTGCGAGCAGAGGATTCTCGTTGGCCTCTATAAAAAACGGGAAATTAAAATTAAACGCAAGAAATAATACTTCTTTGCAGGCTGCTTAATGCAGCCGCGTTGACCCGGCGGTCACCCGTGCCGCCGGCAATCAGCGTCATCAAGTCGGGCCCGCCTGCGCGGCGGTCAGCGCAGGGTACGGAGCCGCTTAAGCTTTGCGGCGGTTCGGCATTTATGAAGCTACCGGTTGTACGTTTTCGGCCGTCTGAATTTACAATCGGGAATTTGATCGGCGGCATATGCTCGTAGACGTTCGCGGGAATACGGTTTCGGACAGGGGTTCGACTCCCCTCACCTCCACCATAAGAGGGCACTAAAAAAGATGCCTAAGCAAAAAACTTCGATAAAATCGAGGTTTTTTCGCATTTTCAGGGCAAGTTTTTCAGCATAGATTCTATAGATGCCAAACGGCAAAATCCTATACTGACAGGACTTAAACCCACAAATAGCAAAAATCGCACTGAAAGGCGTATGGAGAGTTAAAAATTCATACGCCTTTTTCTTTTGCCCAAAATCATTATTATTCTCCCTGTTGGCATGCAGCAATAAAATATTAACACATCATTTTAAAGCCTTTTGTTTTTGATTATCACAGCAAAAACTGAAGGCTTTTTTATTGAAAGGAAAAAGTTATGTATTCAGAAATCAGGAGTACGATTCTTTGGTGTTTACCTTGTTCTACACGCCATTAAGCAAACTTTTACAGATGTAAAGCGGTCGTATTTTGCAGGTAAAGCAAGGTCGAAAAATAAGCAGGTGAAAGGAACGGGGTTGCTGAGGCTTCCCCGTTCCGGTTCACAGCGGACGGCAATGCCGACCGCATCAGGGTTTTACGACTCTTTTGGCTATCAGAAACCATAGGGGTTGCAAAACCGTCCGAATACCTGTTGTCGGGGTTGTAGGTAACCATAATTACCGACTGTGCAAGGAAAAAAAGAGGGGTTGTAGCAGGCGTTGTAAAACAAATAAGCAGATGGATCATGTTTGAGAACAAGAAAAAAATTAACCTGTGGATGTATCCTGATAACCTTGAAAAGGTGGATATTATTTGCTTTAAAAAATCTATTTTTACTCACAAGGGAGTAGTCTGCCTATCTTGTGGACTTAGGGGTGGTTCATTATGGACCTCCTTGAAGTCCCCACTTTAAGAGAGATTACAGCAGAAAGAAAAAACATTTTATTTTAAAGAACTTATATTTACATTTCATTCACAAATTTAGGATTGCGTTTCTGCATTATTCTAATGTATAATAAAATAAATACTATTTTATTATTTTGTATTTTATATTGTTAAATGGGAGCATAAAAAGATGCCGCGAAAATCTTATTCTATTGAAGAACGCCAACGAGTGAAAGAAGCATTGATGACTACTGTCCTTCAGTGCATTATAGATAGGGGTCTAATCCATAGCAGCATTGATGTTCTGTGCAGGAAAGTAGGTATATCAAAAACCTTTTTTTATATTGCGTTTCCAAATTTCATCTGTAACATCGACATAATGCCATTCATATTCAATGCCCTTTGACTGATAGTAGCAGGTTACATTTTGTCGTTCAGCTTTCGTCCAAAAGCCCCAGTCAAGCACCACATCGATTCCAGCCTCGATGTCTCCAATGATTTGTCCAACAAGTAGTTCTGTGTTCTTTCCACGTAATCATCCTGCTTATCAGCACAATGCGGACCGAATAAAGCAAGTGTTATTTCAACTGCAGATCTTTCCGCAGATCAGAATTACTTTTGCCATTTTAGTCTCCTTATCCAATCAAATCTCAAATTTCAATTTCACTATCGTAATACTGCTCTTGAAATCTAACTGCTTCCATAATTTCTTCAACGGTAAAATTCCGTCCTTCAGGCGCGGCAATAAGCTTATCCTCCACATCATTGCGTCGATGGACAATACCGATAATTCGCGCAGCATATTCCTTCACCGGAGCATCAACACCCAATAAATAAACGTCAAGCTCCTCACCATCACCACCCAGCACCTTGGGGATAAATCCATAGTTGATGGGATAGACGATAT
>UQSG01000042.1 GCA_900543695.1 uncultured Clostridium sp.
TTCTCCGGGGTATATACTTTACTTATTTTGGGACATTTTCAAAAATGGTTGACATTCCGGGGAATGTGAATTATTTATGTCAGCAGACAAGAGGAGCTTTTGAATCAGGAAAGCATAGACAGAGCCGTCTGCCGCACATTGTCCCCGGCAACAGCCCTCGCGGACCTGAAACCGTTCTGTCAGAGGACAGAAAAACAAAAAAATCCCCCGAGAGGATTCGGGGGATGAAATGCCGGATCGCTATATGCGATCAATAATTCTGCGCTTTGATCTTGAAATAAGACTGCGGATGCTTGCAGACAGGGCAAAACTCCGGCGCTTTCTTTCCAAAATGGATATGTCCGCAGTTTCCGCATTCCCAAATCATATCGTTATCACGGGAAAAGACGAGTTCGCCGTTCACGTTGTCCAGGAGCTTGCGAAAACGCTCTTCGTGTGTTTTCTCAATGGCACCGACGGACTCAAACAGAAACGCGATATCATCGAAGCCTTCTTCTCTGGCCTCCCTGGCAAACTGTGCGTACATATCGGTCCATTCATAATTTTCCCCTTCGGCAGCGGAAAGCAGATTCTCCGCCGTGGTTCCGATTCCGCCGGCCAGAAGCTTGTACCAGATTTTGGCATGCTCCTTTTCATTGTTGGCCGTTTCCGTAAAAATTTCAGCAATCTGCTCAAAACCATCCTTTTTGGCCTTTGAAGCAAAATACGTATATTTATTCCGCGCCTGCGACTCGCCGGCAAAAGCAGCCGCAAGATTTTTCTCGGTTTTGGATCCTTTTAAATTCATAACGAACACACTCCTTAAAAATAAGATTTATTACTGATATTATACCCGCGCTCATAGGAAAAGTCAACGCCGCGCCGGGTTATTTTTAGAGAGCGTCATCATGGGATTCGCATCATCATAAATCACGATGAGCATCCCGTTTCCAACGGAAATCAAGCCGTTCTCTCCGATAAATTCATTGCTGATTCCAAGCGGCTCGTCATATTTTAATACGGCCTGCTCCAGAGGGTATTTCAGACCGCGCAGCGTAACGTCGCAGGCTCGTTCCCCGCTGCAGAAAATGGAAATTCTCCCGCGAAAGGATGCGTCGAACAGCAGGGAGGCATCCCGCACAGCGGTAGTCATGGAGCCGCAGCCAATCAGATAGGCGCTTCCGCCATTATTGACGATACCGGATAAAATTTGAAAGTTTGCAAGCGTAAAATCCAGCCGCCCTCCCATGCCGCCGTAAATGATGAATTCGCGATAGCCGTGTGCAAAACCGTATTTTACCGCAAGCATGAGGTCGGTATCGTCCTTCATGACGGGAAAGCGCAGCAGCTCTACGCCTTTTGGAACCTCTCCAAGCGAATCAAAGTCGCCGATCAGCATATCAGGGGGGATTCCGAGCGCCTGTAAATGGCGATACCCGGCGTCCGCGGCGATGATAAAATCTCTGCCCTGATCGGGCTTGAATTTCAGATTCCCATCAAATTCGGCTGCGCCGAAAATATAACAGTAACGCGCTTCCATGCTTCGCATCCTCCTGTTGAACGGCAGAATCAAATCCGCGCTTATTTTAGCAGAAACGGATGGTTTGTCAACGCCGGAAAGTTATGTTAGAATAACACGAAAAATAGAGAGGAGCGCAATCCCCAATGGACTTGTTTCATGTTGATCTCAAAAAAACGGTGGACCATTCTTATGATATCGTGATCGGAAGCGGACTGGAGGACAGACTGCAGGAGGATCTGGACGTCCTCGCACGCAGCGACGGGCGCAGTATTGCGGTCATAACGGATTCTAACGTGTACGCACATTACGGAGCAGAGCTGGAATCCCGTCTGAAAAGTGCGCTGCCGGAGCTGAAAATCAACACGGCTGTTTTTCCCGCCGGCGAGAAGAGTAAAACGCGGGAAACAAAAGCTTACCTTGAAGATCAGCTGATTTCCTGGGGATATCGCAGAGATACGCTGATTCTTGCGTTTGGCGGCGGCGTCGTTACCGACTTGGCGGGATTTGTTGCCGGGACCTTTGCAAGAGGCGTCCCGTTTGTGAATTACGCGACGACGCTGCTGGCTGCCGCGGACGCTTCGATTGGAGGGAAAACGGCGGTTGACACGGACGCGGCTACGAATCTGATCGGACTGATCTATCAGCCGAAACGGGTGTACATCGATATCGCAATGTGGAAGACGCTTTCCCAAAGAGAGCTTTCCGACGGTCTTGCGGAAACGATCAAGCACGCCTGTATGGCGGACGCCGCTTTTTTTTCTTATCTGGAAAACAATCTTGAAAAGGTTTTTTCTCTTGATCCCGCCGTATGCAGGCGGATCGCTGAGAAAAACTGCGCAATCAAGTACCGTGTCGTTATGCTCGACGAAACGGAGCAGGGGATGCGTGAAATATTAAACCTGGGACATACAGTCGGACGTGCAATCGAAACGGTCAGTGATTACCGTCTTTCTCACGGCGAGTCGGTTTCCATTGGCCTTGCGGCGCAGGCACGGCTCGGACGGAATCTCGGGTATTGTTCGGAAGAGGATGTTGCAAGAGTCGAGGCACTTCTGAGAAAAGCAAAGCTTCCCGTGCGGATCCCGGAATGGATCGACAGGGAAGCTCTCATACGAAAATTATATACAGATAAAAAGGTCAGAGGCGGCAGACTGCGCTTCGTATTTCAAAAGGGTATCGGAAGCATGGTTGAATTTTCCGCCGGAAGTAGTGCTGGAGCGGCCGTATATTCAAGATGCGTTCCGGAAGATTCAGCGCGGGAAGTGATTGCCGAGCTGTAATACATCATCGTCATCCTCTTTGTCGGAATTCCGTTCCTGCTCTTTCGCATTTTCTTGCGGTTCCGGCTCTTTTTGAGGCTGTCGCTGTTGTGGTTCTTCGGACGGTTCGGAGGAAAGCGGAGCGCTTTCCGGTTTCGCAGCCGGTTCCTCTCGCTCCTGCGGTTGTTCCTGATTGAGAGATTTTTCCAGAATAATATCTTCCAGAAATTCCACATCGTTTTCTTCTTCCTCGCTTTGCTCGATCCGGCGCTTCCGTACGATTATTATAATCACGGCGGCAAGCGCTGCGGCCAGACAGACGCCGAGTACAACCAGAATCAGCGTGTTGGTATCCATTTTGCCGCCGCGTTCCGATGTGTTCTGCAGAACCGGGGTACGTGCCGGCGAAACTGTCAGTGTCGGAGAGGGAGACACGGATCCGGTGGGGGAAGGGGCTGCAGCCCCCAGAAGGGTTTCGTCAACGCAGCGCTGCAGCGTGCCTTCCGCGGTATCATACAGATAGAAGCCGGGTTCATTTGTTCGATTAAATGCATAGACTAATACGAAATCGGCATAATCCGGGTTGGCAATCGCGTATGCGGTTACGTTTTCATATTCTCCAATTGAAACGGAGGTTTCCGTAAAGCCCTCCGGCAGTGCTTCGGCAGGAATCAGAAACGTATAAACGTTGGAACCCAATACGAATTCCGTATAAGGGGTAAGAATGTCTCTGCTTTCATTGTAAATATAAAAACGGCCTTCTTCTCCGACGATATTCGTGGCATAAATCATGACTACTTCATATGTGTTTTTTAAAACGAAGATTTCGCTGCCCTTATAATTGTACTGGACCTTTTCAAAGCCCTCTGGAATCGGTACGGACTCTTCAGAAAAATTATCTGCGATAAAACGCATTTCTCCGTTTTCCATAAATTCCAGCGGGGTGGAAGGCGTCGCTTCTGGATCCACAGTCGGTATAAAGGGAGTCGGAGTTGGCGTCGGCGCGGGAGTCGGCTCCGGTGTAACGGGCTCCGGCGTGGGATAAAAGCCTGTTACGGTACAGCTGGCGTAAGGCGTCCCAAGCGATCCCATGTCAATCGTAGAGCTTTCCAGCACCTGCGCTGAAAAAGCGGCGGGAGCTTCCTGATTCATTTGAAAATATAATTCAATCTCATGCGTCGTTTGAAACGATAGGGTGACAATATTGACTGTTCCGCCCACGTCGTTTGCGTCAGAGGAGGTCGTCCTCAGAAACGTAACCACAGAGCTGTCATACTGCAATACCGCGCGCACCATCGCGCCGGTATCCGATTCAAATCGCACGGTAACTTTAAATTCGGAGCCGACCTCGGCATAAGCGTCTGCATCGATAAATGCGCTCATGGATGCGGCTTCAGCGGGCACTCCGCAGGGAAGCAGAAAACCCAGTAAAAGGATTAAGGATAAAATTGCTTTTTTCATGTGTTTTGACTCCTTGTCAGCGCTGCGAAACAGTACCGATTCCCAGCAGGTCGCGCTGGATCGTTACCATGTCCGCCAGAGAACACGTCTGATCGTGATTGGTGTCCATCGCAGAAAAATACGGCCCTTCTAAAATTTTGATCTGGAGCAGCTGCCTCTGGATCATTACCATATCGGTCAGGGAGATGCTGCCGTCCCCGTTGACGTCCCCGTAAATGACGACAAAATAAGATTGCATCACTTCATTCCCTTTGTACAATTGCAGCAGATCGCCTGTTCCAACGGCCCCGCTGCCTTTCGCGGCGCCAGAGGAGGTCATCAGCTGGATCGTTCCGTTTTGTACGGAAAAATTCCCCAGGAAGGAGGCGACATCTGTATTTGGCTCAACTCCGGTGATGTAAGTGTCGATCTCATAAACGCCGCTCTCCAGGATGGGATCAGGATCGGGAGTAGGTGTAGGTGTTGGTGTTGGCGTCGGAGTAGGAGTAGGCGTGGGCGTTGGTGTCGGCGTCCCCCCCGATGGAGTTGACGGCGTGGAGGGAATGCTGCCGTTTTTTACAATGTGCAGCGTATAAGTTCTCGGCTCAAAGCTGGGCGCCAGAACCGTAATGACATGCTGCGTGGTGTCCGAGGTCAGCGAAAGCTCTCCGGTCCCGAGCAGTGTGGCGCCGGAATCACACGGCGTCGCCGCAACGGTCACAGAAGCGGTATCCGCAGGTACATTAACTGTATATTCGTATTGCGTGCGGGAAAATTCGTTCTCAAATGAGCCTCCGGAGACCGTAATGGAGGACAGCCAGTTGTTGTTTGTAGCATTCGTATCATCGGAAGCCGGCTGCGCCGCAGCCAGCTCGGGCATGTTCTGATATACCGGGATTTCAAACGTAAAGACAGAGGTGTCTATCAGGCCGGAATCGGTGTATGCCTTTTTCAGGCTGGAGGCTTCGTCCTTGGGCGCGTTGACGTTAGACATGTACTGATGACTGTAGCGGCCGTTCCCACCGTCCGTAACGTCAAATTTCTGTAAATATAATGTATTCTGCTCTCTTTGTATATAACTGCTTCCTACAAAATCCGCGCCGCCGAGAATCGCCTTGTACGGATTGGTCCACGGCCGCAGATAGGAGCCCTCCTGCTTTGCATAAATCGCTCCATTTTCCCTTGCCGGTCTGCCGCTGTGCGCATAAGCGCCAATATTGAAAAAATTGAAGTATCCTTCATATCCGGGATACGTTCCTTTTGCAAGATCTGAGCCGTTGACGCCCATTTCCTGACGGATGCGGGAGGCAAGATGATAGGGACTGACCTTTGCGTACTCCGCCGCCTGCATGATCGTGTCCACATAAGAAAATCGATATGTTACGGTACCATCCTCCTGCTGCGAGCCTTCTACGATTCCGTAAGAAGGATACAGGCCGTCATCCCGGACGGCCTGAAATTCGTATTCGCCCGCAAGAAAAGTACCTTTTACAATATTGTATGTATTTTCCGCGGTATGAGAATCGGGAAGATACGATAAATCTTCAAACTGGAAAATTCTGGTGTCGTCGCAGAGCCCGTTTCGAGGATCGAGAAAATAGGCGATGATGGTTGCGGAAGCGCCGTAACAGCCGGTGTCCAGTTCCAGCCATTGACCGCTCTCCCAATCGTATGCGCCTTCCTCCATGGAACGCCATGAGGCGGCATAATAGGGATGAATCATATTTATGCCGACCTTGCTTTCCTCATAAAGCGCTGTGCTCCAGTCCAGATCGATCATTTTCGCTTTAAAAATCCAAGTGGGATGCGCCTTGTGAAGAACGCGAAGCGGCGCTTTATAGCTTTCCGGAAAATTCTGCTCTTCCAGATAGGCTTCAAATTCCGGATCTTCTCCGACCGGCGCGATATCATTGTAAAATACGATATAAGAAGAATGGACGTAACCGGTGCGCCAGGTGTCGGCGGCTCTCAGATATTTTATTTCGTACCAAACGGCGCCCGAGCCATCCACGGCGGAGCCCGTAACAAGAATCTGAGAATCCTTTGGCAGCCGGTCCAGCAGCATACTGTCGGTTCCGGCATACGCCCGGACCGCAAGCCCTGTCGATTCTGTATTGACAAAAGCGAGTCCCGTCTTCCCGTCGGCAACCAATGAGATTCCCTGCATCAGGACGATCATATAACAGATAAAAGGAACGAAACCGGCCAGCAGCACGGAAAAACGCTTTAAATCTTTATGCAGCTTGTGTTTTTTTCTTTTGTTTCTTCTTGTATCCATATGTAATGAAATCCTTTCCAGCCATTAGAAATTATAGAAAATTCAGGAAGATATGTCAAATGATAAATTCTGGAAAGTGATGAATTTCAACAAAATTAACAAATAAAACCACCCGATTTTATCCCATTTTGCTCTTAAAAAAGCAGGAAAATATGACGGCTCTGAAAATTGTTTTTTTACTTGCGGCGCCGCTGAAAGTAAAAACGCGCGGAGGAGACAAGATTTTACTTGATTTGCACCATTAAAAGCGGTAAAATCAAAAACGGACCTTTTGTCCGTGATTTTTTATCTAAATCAAATAAAAAACTGATAAGGTGGCGTGTTTAAAATGAACTTTTTGGAGCGGATCTGCGAAAGAGCAAAGCAGGACAAAAAGACGATCGTACTTCCTGAAAGCGAGGATATCCGTACGATCAAGGCTGCGGCGATGGTATTGGAAAGAGGAATAGCCGATCTCATCCTGGTCGGCGTTCCGGAGAAAATCAACGCCCTGGCCGCCGGACTCGACCTTTCCGGCTGCAGGATCGTAAATCCCGAAACATATGAAAAATTTGACGAATACGTAAATGCGTTCTATGAGTTAAGAAAAGCAAAGGGAATGACACCGGAGAAAGCGCGGGAAGTTATGAAGGATTACGTCTATTTTGCAACCATGATGGTAAAAATGGGCGAGGCAGACGGAATGGTATCCGGCGCCGCGCATTCCACCGCCGACACGGTACGGCCTGCGCTGCAGATTTTAAAAACCAAACCCGGAACCGGAAAGGTATCCGCATTTTTCGTAATGGTAGTGCCGAACTGCGAATACGGCGCAAACGGGATCTTTGTATACGCCGACAGCGGGCTTGTGGAAAATCCTTCGGCGGAAGATCTTTCGGATATCGCAATCGAATCCTCCCGCTCGTTCCGGCAGCTTGTGGAGGAGAAGCCGGTTGTCGCAATGCTTTCCTATTCCACATACGGAAGCGCTAAGAGCGAGCTGACGGAGAAAGTGATCGAGGCGACAAAGCTTGCAAAGGAAAAAGCGCCGGAGCTGCTGCTGGACGGCGAGCTGCAGGCGGACGCCGCGCTTGTCCCCGCGATCGGACAGAGCAAGGCGCCGGGCAGCCCCGTGGCGGGACATGCCAACGTGCTCGTTTTCCCGGATCTCAACTGTGGAAATATTGCATATAAGCTTACCCAGAGGCTTGCAAAAGCAGAGGCATACGGCCCGATTCTGCAGGGCGTCGCAAAACCGGTCAACGATCTGTCAAGAGGCTGCGCTGCGGAAGACATCGTAGGCGTCGTTGCGATTACCTCGGTCCAGGCGCAGGGCTGATATCAGGAAAGGCGGTTATTTATGAATATACTGGTAATCAACTGCGGAAGCTCTTCTTTAAAATATCAGCTGATTGATTCGAAGAATGAAAATGTTCTTGCGAAAGGACTGTGCGACAGGATCGGGATTGACGATTCCTTTGTCAAGCAGACCGTGACGGGAAAGGATGCCAAGGTCTTTGAGGTAGAGCTGAAGGATCACAACGCGGCCATCGCGGAGGTTGTCAGGGCGCTGACCGATAAAGAATACGGCGTAATAGACAGTCTGGATGACATCTCTGCGGTCGGGCACAGGATCGTACACGGCGGCGAACGATTCCATGAATCCGTAATAATCGACGACGAGGTTATGAAAGCGATCGAGGAATGCGTGCCCCTCGCTCCGCTCCATAATCCGCCGAACATCATCGGAATCAGGGCGTGTCAGGCCGCAATGAAAGGCGTTCCGCAGATTGCGGTGTTCGATACGGCCTTTCATCAGACGATGCCCAAAGAAGCGTACATGTATGCGCTGCCGTATGATTATTATAAAAAATACGGAATCCGGAAATACGGTTTTCACGGGACCTCTCATAAATACGTGGCGGAGCGCTGCGCAGCGCTGATGGGGAAGCCGCTGGAAGCTCTGAAAATCATTACGTGTCATATCGGAAACGGAGGAAGCATTGCGGCGATCTGCGGAGGAAAATGTATGGATACTTCTATGGGATTTACGCCGCTGGACGGTCTGGAGATGGGAACGAGAAGCGGAATTCTCGATCCGGCGGTTGTTTTGTTCCTGATGGAAAACGAAGGACTTTCTTCTAAGGAAATGAACGTCGTTCTGAATAAGAAATCGGGCCTGCTCGGTGTTTCCGGCGTCAGCAGCGATATGCGGGACGTCACGGCAGCAATGAAAGAAGGCAATTCGAGGGCAAAGCTTGCGCTGCAGATTTTTGCCTACCGTGTTAAATCGTATATCGGACAATACGCGGCGGTTATGAACGGCGTTGACGCAGTCGTATTTACTGCGGGAATCGGTGAAAACGACGGGGAAGCGCGCCTGGCCTGCGCAAGCGGCCTGGAATATCTCGGGCTTAAAGTAGATCCCGCCAAAAATGCGGTCAGGGGCGGAGAAGTGGAAATTTCTGCGGACGATTCCGCCGTGAAAGCATTTGTAATAGCCACAAATGAAGAGCTTGCCATTGCCAGAGAAACGGCAAGGCTTCTTGCAAAATAAAAAGATGCTTGACAAGCACGGCTGGAATGAATATAATACCATCCGTTGCTTTATGAGTAAGCAGGCGATTACGCAAGACACGTAATCTCACGGGAGGTGTAAGAAAGATGATTTGTCCCAAAAGAAGATGGTCGAAGGCGAGAACCCGGACGAGAAGAGCAAACTGGAAACTGGAGGCTCCCAATCTTGTAAAGTGTCCTCATTGCCACGAATTCAAATTATCACACAGGGTTTGCGGCAACTGCGGTTATTACAAGGGCCGTGAGGTCGTTGCGATGGCGGAAGACGATAAATAAATTCATTGGATTTCTGATGAGGAATCGAACCAGGTGAGACCCGGCTGTGCCGTAGGAATTACGGCATTCTGCCGGGTAGATTTTTATCGGAGGTGCAGAATCAGTGAGCAGACAGGGAATGGTCGCCATACTCGGCCGCCCCAATGTGGGGAAATCGTCGTTTTTCAACTATGTGACAGGAAAGCGTATTTCCATCGTAGAAGATGTGCCGGGCGTCACGCGGGACAGAATTTACGAAGAGGTTGAGTGGAGCGGCAGGCGTTTTACGCTGGCAGATACGGGAGGACTTGAGCCGAATACCTCTGATACGATTTTCCGGCAGATGAAGCGGCAGGCAGAGCTGGCAATTGAGCTTGCCGATGTCATCCTGTTTATGGTGGATCTGAAAGACGGCGTGACTGCGGATGACATGGATATTGCGACGCTGCTCCGAAAGACGCAAAAGCCGGTGCTCCTTGTGGTCAACAAGGTGGATCAGGTCGGCGCGCCTCCCCCGGAAATTTATGAGTTTTATCATCTGGGCCTTGGTGATTTTTACGCTGTTTCGTCCGCGCACGGGCTTGGAATCGGAGAGGTCCTCGATGCGATCCTGGCCTATCTGCCGGAGCCGGGAGACGCGGAGGAAGAAGGAAGCTGCATCAAGGCGGCGGTCGTCGGAAAGCCGAACGCCGGAAAATCTTCCCTCATTAATAAAATATTGGGCGAGGAGCGTGTAATTGTCAGCGACGTTCCTGGAACGACGCGAGACGCCATCGATACCTGGGTTACCAAGGACGGACAGGATTTTTGCTTCATTGATACGGCCGGTCTGCGGAAGCGCGGAAAAATAACGGATGATATCGAACGGTACAGTACAGTGCGGAGTCTTGCTGCCGTGGATCGCTGCGATGTAGCCATATTGATGATCGACGCGAAGGACGGCGTAACGGAGCAGGATACGAAAATCGCCGGATATGCCCATAATAAGGGCAAGGCCTGTATTATTGCCGTCAATAAATGGGATCTGATAGAAAAGGACGCAGGAACAACGGAGGAATACAAAAAGAGCATCCGGGAGAAGCTCGGCTTTATGCCGTACGCGCCAATCCTGTTTCTTTCCGCCCTGACGGGACAGCGTGTGGCAAAGCTTTACGAGCTGATCCGATTCACTGCGGATCAGGCGGCGATGCGCATTTCTACAGGAATGCTGAACGACGTTCTGAACGAGGCCGTCGCCATGGTGCAGCCTCCCTCGGACAAAGGAAAACGTCTTAAAATCTTTTATATGACGCAGATCCGGGTAAAGCCTCCCACCTTCGCCGTGTTTGTAAACAGAGCGGAGCTGTTCCATTTTTCCTATATGAGATATCTTGAGAACCGCCTCAGACAGAGTTTTGGATTTGAGGGCACGCCGATTGTGTTCAAAGTGCGGGAAAAAGGAAAAGAGGAGGCGTAGCGTATGAAATATTATCTTTTGCTTACGGCTGCAGCTCTGATCGGATATCTTCTCGGCAGCATCAATACTGCGGTGATCCTGTCGAAGCTTCTTTATAAAAAAGATATTCGTCTGCAGGGGAGCGGCAATGCGGGAATGACCAACATGCAGCGGGTTTACGGAAAAAAGGCGGCGCTTTTTACCTTTCTGGGTGATTTCTGCAAAGGAATCATCGCAGTGGTGATCGGAAGGCTGCTCCTTGGAATTTTTGCATCGAAGGGCTTACACGGCGCCTGTATCGCGGGCGCTTTCGCAGTCGTCGGACATACTTGGCCCCTGTATTTTGGATTCAGGGGCGGAAAAGGCGTCCTTACCGCATTTTCCGTTATGCTGGTGATTGCGCCGCTTCCGGCGCTTGTCGCTTTCGCGGTTTTCCTGATCACGGTTGTTATTACCAGATATGTTTCGCTGGGCTCTCTGCTTGCGGCGGCTTCTCTGCCTGCCTGTGTGTATTTTCTGGGCGATATCCTGCGGTCGCAAAGCGGTCTTGGCCCGGTCTTTTATCTTTCCGTGTTTGTTGCGGTTCTTATTATCGTACGTCATCATGCGAATATTGTGCGGCTGCTGCGCGGAAAGGAATCAAAGCTGAATCTCCGGACGAAAAACAGAAAGGATTGAGAGCGGCGCGCCGCGGCGCCGGCTGCGTTTTTTGTTTGCCTTTTGTAATAGCTTTATAAAAATCTTGACTAAAAGCGTCATATCCTTTATGATAAGCGCATCAATATAAATAATTTATGTTAAGCTTAATTTTTTAAGCGGAACAGGAGGCAACATGAAACGAGTTTACAGAATCATAGCGGCGATGCTGTCTGCTGCCATGCTTTCCGTTGCTTTTCTGACGGGATGCGGCGGGAAAACAGAGGACTCGGGCACGGCGACCACTCCGCCGGCAGCGACCAAGGCGGCAACCGAGAAGCCCGCAGCTACGCCTGCGCAGCAGACGCCGGGAACGCCGAAGCCTGTCGTGACGCCGGCTCCGCCGGAGGGCTACGATGCGAGCATTGAGGTTCCCAAAGCCGGAATTTTCGACATCGAGTTTGAAAACGGCGCTCCGGTCGACCGTTCGGAAAACGCGATTCAAGTGGAGGCCTATGGAGAGCCGACCGTCAAGCTGGATGAGGAAATCGGCAGAGAGGTCGCTTCTTTCCGGGCGGAGGATCAATCTGCTTATATTATTAACGATTTCGGTACTTACTATGATCAGATCAAGGGCGCGTTCTCGCAAGAAATTTATTTCAAATCGACTGACGTGCTGGCGGAATACTGCGGCATCGCGTCGAATATGCAGTCCGGAGGATTCGGCTTTGATTTTGAGCCGGATAAAAACGGCGCTACGACGTATGGATTTTCTATTCGGATTGGCGATTCCTATCAATGGGCTTATCCGGAGGAGGATATGGAGGAGGACGTCTATATCCACGCCGTCGCGGTCTATGACGGGACGGATCTGCTCCTGTATGTAAACGGCGAGCTTGTTGTCGAAACGAGAGGTGCGGGAAGTAATTTTACATTCCCACAGGATCCGACCGCGCAGTATTTTGTCATCGGAGGCGATTCCGGCTCGGGACCGGTGGAAAATTTCTTCTCTGGAGACATCGCCTTTGTCCGGCTCTATGACGAGGCGCTGAACGCAAATCAGGTCTACAAGCTGTTTACTGAGGCGGTGAAGAAAGCGGAATAAGCAATTCCTTCGCAAACCGTATTATGGGCGTCCGCGTATTTGCGGGCGCTCTTGTTTTTATACATTATTCACCGCGGCTTTACCGGCAGAACCTTGACTTTTATAGGTACGGGTAGTATACTAACCAATCAAATTATTGTTAGGAGTTGATTGTGTGGCTTTTATTTATGACGAACCGTCTTATACATTTAGCGAATATTTGCTGCTGCCCGGGCTTACGAAGAAGGACTGCACCCCGGATAAAGTATCGCTGAAGACGCCTCTGGTCCGCTTCCGACGGGGACAGGAGGAGTCGCCGCTTTCCATTAATATCCCGATGGTATCTGCGGTGATGCAGGCGGTATCGGATGATAAAATGGCAATCGCGCTGGCAAAATGCGGAGGTCTTTCTTTCATTTATGTATCGCAGCCGATTGACCAGCAAGCAGAAATGATCGCCAGAGTAAAAAAATATAAATCAGGCTTTGTCGTCAGCGATTCCAATCTGACTCCGGAACATACGCTGGAAGACGTACTTAAATTAAAAGAAAAATCCGGACATTCCACCATTGCGGTGACGGACGACGGGACGGAGAACGGTAAGCTTCTGGGCATCGTCACGAGTCGGGACTACAGAGTCAGCCGCATGTCCCCGGACACGAGAATTGCAGAATTCATGACGCCGTTCCGCGATCTGATTTACGCAAAAGAGGGCGTCACGCTGAAGACGGCAAACGACATCATCTGGGACAACAAGCTGAATTGCCTTCCCATCATTGACGAAAATTGCAATTTAAAATATTTCGTATTCCGTAAAGACTACGACTCCCACAAGGAAAACCCCTTGGAGCTGCTCGACGGAGAAAAGCGGTATATGGTCGGAGCGGGCATCAATTCAAGGGATTACAGAGAACGCGTCCCGGAGCTGGTGAAGGCGGATGTGGACATCCTTTGCATCGATTCCTCCGAGGGCTATTCCGAATGGCAGAAGGACACAATTGAATACATTAAAACGGAATACAATGGCAGAGTCCGCGTAGGAGCCGGAAACGTCGTGGATGCAGATGCGTTCCGGTATCTTGCTGATGCCGGCGCAGACTTTGTGAAGATCGGGATCGGCGGCGGCTCCATCTGCATTACGAGAGAACAGAAGGGAATCGGCCGCGGACAGGCCACTGCGGTAATTGAAGTGGCAAAGGCAAGGGACGAATATTTTAAAGAAACGGGAATATATATTCCACTGTGCTCCGACGGCGGAATCGTACACGACTACCACATGACGCTCGCGCTGGCGATGGGAGCCGATTTCGTGATGCTGGGACGCTACTTCGCGAGATTTGACGAGAGTCCCACGCTCAAAGTAAACATCAATGGAAATTACGTGAAGGAATATTGGGGGGAAGGCTCCAACCGGGCCAGAAACTGGCAGCGCTACGATATGGGCGGAAGCGCAAAGCTGTCCTTTGAGGAAGGCGTGGACTCATATGTCCCATACGCCGGGTCATTGCGGGACAATCTGGATATTACGCTGGGAAAAATCCGCTCCACCATGTGCAACTGCGGCGTGTGCGATATCGCAGAATTCCACGATACGGCCAGATTAACGCGCGTATCCTCGACCAGTCTGATCGAGGGCGGCGCACATGACGTTATCCTAAAGGATAAAAACTATATTAATGTAAAATAATAAAGAGGAGAGATGAATCATGGCAGAACAGAAGCCTACGCATCTTACCAGGGAAGGGCTCAAGCATTATCAGGAGCGCCTCGAATACCTGAAGGGCGAAAAGACAATGGAAATCATCAAAAGAATCGAAATTGCAAGGGGATTCGGCGACCTGTCGGAAAACTCTGAATATGATGACGCGAAGCGGGAGCAGCAGGAAAACGAAGCGGAGAAGCATCGAATTGAAGAAATTCTCAAAAATTACGTATTGATTGACGAAACCGATCTAAATACAGACACTGTCCGTCTGGGGCAGTGTGTTACGCTGTACGATTATGATTTTGAAGAAGAAGTGGAATATTATCTGGTCGGTTCTACGGAGGCCGATCCGATCGCAGGAAAAATCTCCAACGAATCTCCGGTAGGGCAGGCGATTCTTGGCAAGAAAGTAGACGACATTGTAGAAGTGGAGACGCTTGACGGCGTAGTCAAATATAAAATCGTAAAGATCCGGATTCCCGACAAAAAGGCATAACGGATGAGAATCGAGGAGGACGCGCGTGGACGAAACAACAGAAATGAACCATACGAATGAAAATACGGAGGAACGGGAGCTGAGCGCCGAGGAGCTGAGCGAACAGGCGCAGATTCGCCGAAATAAGCTGGAGGAATTAAAACGGGCCGGAAAGAATCCCTTTGCGATCACAAAATACGATGTGACACATTCCTCTGAAGACGTGAAAAACAGTTATCTGGAAGCGGAAGAACCGGATCCGGACAGTCCGGTCGTTTCTGTGGCGGGACGGATTATGCTGAAGCGGATTATGGGGAAAGCAAGCTTTTTCCATATCCAGGACAAAAGCGGTCTTCTCCAGATTTATATCAAGAGCGATGCGGTTGGCGGCGAGGCCTATCAGGATTTTAAAACATATGATATCGGCGATATCGTCGGAATCCGCGGAACGGTATTTAAAACAAAAACGGGTGAAATTACCGTAAAAGCAAAAGAAATTACGCTCCTGTCCAAATCGCTCCAGCCGCTTCCGGAGAAGCGCCACGGCCTGCGGGATCTGGACACGCGCTACCGCCAGCGCTATGTCGATTTGATCGTTAATCCGGAGGTACGCGGCGTATTTGAAAAGCGCTCGCAAATCATTCGGGAAATCCGCAGCTATTTGGATCGCTGCGAATTTATGGAGGTAGAAACGCCGGTACTGCACGGCATTGCCGGAGGCGCAGCGGCCAGACCGTTTATTACGCATCATAATACGCTTGATATCGATCTGTATCTTCGTATCGCGCTGGAGCTTCATTTAAAACGTCTGATTGTCGGGGGCTTCGACAAGGTATACGAAATCGGACGCGTCTTTCGGAACGAGGGCATGGATCCGAAGCATAATCCGGAATTTACGCTGCTGGAGCTGTATCAGGCCTATACGGATTATAACGGGATGATGGAGCTTACGGAGGGCTTGATCCGGCATGTTTCAAAAGCGGTAAACGGGACGGGAAAAATTCCGTTCGGAGACGAGGTCATCGATCTGGACAAGCCGTTCCGGCGCATTTCCATGAGCGATGCGGTACTGGAATATGCCGGCGTGGATTTTAAAGAGATTAAAACGACGGAAGAAGCGCGCAGGCTTGCCAGGGAGCATCACATCGAATTTGAAGACCGCCACGGGATCGGAGATATTCTGAATCTGTTTTTCGAAGAATACGCGGAAAAGCATCTGATTCAGCCGACCTTTGTTACGAACCATCCTGTCGAGATTTCTCCTCTGGCAAAGCGTATGCCGGAAAATCCCGGCTATACGGAGCGTTTTGAATTGTTTATTGTCGGAAGCGAGCATGCGAACGCATTTTCTGAGCTCAACGATCCCATAGACCAGCGTGAGCGCTTTGAGCGTCAGGCGGCGCTGAAGGCGGCGGGCGATGAGGAAGCAAACGACATTGACAGCGATTTCCTGAACGCACTGGAAATTGGAATGCCTCCGACCGGCGGCATGGGCATGGGGATTGATCGACTGGTTATGCTGCTTACGAATACCCGCTCGATCCGGGATGTTCTGCTGTTCCCGACAATGAAACCCTTGAATAGTGTAAAGGACGAAATTGGTGTAAACTCTCAGCCGATTGAATCCCCAAAAGCCGAGCCGGAAAAGATAGATTTCTCCAAAGTAGAGATCGAGCCTTTGTTCAAGGATTTCGTAGATTTTGAGACTTTCTCTAAGTCCGATTTCCGGGCGGTCAAGGTGCTTGCCTGCGAAGCAGTACCAAAGTCCAAGAAGCTGCTCAAATTCACGCTGGACGATGGAACAGGCACAGAACGCACGATTTTAAGCGGTATTCATAGCTTTTACGAGCCGGAAGAACTGGTCGGCAAGACCTGTATCGCTATTACCAATCTTCCGCCAAGACCGATGATGGGCATTGATTCCTGCGGCATGCTTATCAGTGCGGTACACCACGAAGAAGGCGAAGAAAAGCTCCATCTTCTGATGGTAGATGACCATATTCCGGCGGGCGCAAAGCTCTACTAAAACGGGATGTACTTCATTTTCCGAAAACCTCGGATTTTACACAAATACACCAATTTTACACCAATCGGTGCTAAAATCGGTGCAGTAACAAAAAAATCGCATAATTTTTAGTTTCACACCGCCCCTGAGAAGGTATAGCTTCTCAGGGGCTTCTGTATTTTCTCATAGTTTTTACTCTCCCCGTCGCAAACTATACCAATCCACGCTTTCCCAATATAATGAAGCTAATCGCAGAGGAAGGAGAGGATTGAGTATGAGCAATATTTTATCAGAGGTACACCCTGAACTTGTTGCGGAATGGTCGGATAAAAACCTGCCGCTTACACCGGATAGAATTACATAAAGCCCTCGGACAATGTAGTGATCTACGGTCATCATATGAACAACGGCTCGATGTTCGCCGACCTTGAAAAATTCAAGGACGAGGATTTCTGGAAGGAACATAAAACGATTGCCTTTAACACCCTGACAGAGAAATATGAGTATGAAATCCTTGCGGTTTTCAAAACCGTTGTCTACACCGACAGACCGGAAGCCTTCAAATATTACCGCTTTACGGACGCTCAGTCGCCGGAGGAGTTTGACGCTTATATTGAAAAATGTAAGGAGCTTTCCCTTTACGACGCGGGCGTATCAGCGGAGTACGGCGACAAGCTGATCACGCTTTCCACCTGTGAATATTCCCGCACGAACGGAAGGCTTGTCGTTGTGGCGAAAAAAGTGACAGAAAGCAGTGGTGCAAATGCTCCCGCAAATGACGGGGCGGCAGAGATACCGAGCTAACGCCCTGATAAAGAAGCTGTGCGCTAATTATGATGACGGGAACTGTCTGCTTCTTGATGAGGGGGAAGGCTGCGTCTGCGTACAGAGTATATCCTACTCGCTTTTGTGCAGATATTTCCGCAATGCGGTGCTTCCGGCAGATCCGGCGCTGGAAGCGGAGATACTCGGAACGCACCCTGACAGGTGCGTTTCCTGCGGCTCTCCCATTATCAAGCGTGGCAACAGGAAAAAGTATTGTGAGAAATGCGCCGGTATCGCATACAAAAGACAGCAGGCAGAGTACGCAAGAAAAAAGCGCACAGAATCGAAAAATAGAGGGTAAAAAGTCCTTGATTCAAGCGGATTTTCAGCCCTCGCACTTTGAGGGGCAAGGTGTTGATACCTTTTCCCTCTTTTTTTTACTTCAAAGCGTCCACGGGCGCTTGGAAAGGAGGTTTTCTATGCCGGATATTAAGACAAGGGATATAGCGAAAGGCACGATCAAAACGATTGACAAATCGGCGGTTGCCGCCGAGCGTATGAAATCCGCCTTTATCCAGACCAAAGAGAAAGCGGAACATTCTGTTAGTGTTCCCGAAAGCAGTGCGGAAGAATATGCTTCTAACCGTTTGGAAAGCGGTATCGACCGAGTTTCCCACGAAGCCGTACACCAATTTGACAAGCAGGGGCGCAAGGGCGTTCAGGCGACAAAGCAGAATATCGTCAAGGCAAAGGACGGTATTCAGAAATTCAAGGAAAAGCGGGCGGCGCAGTCGCTTCAAAAACAGGCGCAGGCGGCAGCTCCACGAAAAGGCGTCAGTCAGAGTATCAAAGCGGTGGAACAGCCGAAGAAAGCAGTAAAAGAGTCTGCCCGTTCCGCAGGGAAAAAGACGATTAAGACGGTTGGGAAAGGCTCGGCGAAAACAGCGCAGAAAACGGTAAAAACCGCAGAGCGCACCG
>UQSG01000043.1 GCA_900543695.1 uncultured Clostridium sp.
TTCGCTATTTTTTTCTAGGTTCAACTGTAACACATGTATTGTAATCCTACATGCTGCACAAGACCAATTCAAAAGATACCTTGACTATTTCAAGATAAAATACAACATTTAATCCATTGCAGATTTAGAAATTTGCCTCCTCCAGCTGCTCCGGAAGCTGAAGCTGCGCAGACGACAGAAATCGAAAAAACACTGTCACCTGCACATCAGTCTGCAAAACGGCCAACGTTCAGCCGGCAGAGGCGTCAAAGCATTTAGATTACCCCCTTCAAAGAAAAAGCATCAAAGACAATCTATTAAAAATACCCGCTTTATTCTTTGAGATTCACACAATTTCAGAGGTTCCGGCTTTTTTATATACGATGATTGCGGAGCTGTATTCCCGGGGAAGCCTGATTTCCAGGCTTTCGCCGCCGGTAAAATGCTCTTTCGTATCCAGGTTATAAAAAGTATATTCGCCCTCCAGCTCCTTCAAAGATACGGAAGCCTCTGCGCTCGGAGAGTTTTTTCGCCTGAAGGCCATGACCATGCCCTCGTCGGAAGAGGGATCATGGTATTGCCAGATCACCCACGCGGAAGAGTCGAACTGATCTGATCCGAAATTGTAAAAATGTCCGAGAAAATATTTGCGAATGGAAACGTATTCCTCTATAACCTCTGAAAGCCATTGGATTTCTTCCTCGGACATCGAACAGGCAGCGGTGGCGTAGCCGCTGTAGCCCCAGCTGGCAGAATAAGTGCTTCGGGCCGCGTATAAATCCATTTTTAATTTTGTGGAGCAGCCTGTCGCCGGCAAATACCTTGAAATATTTGTATTGTGAGTATTCGTAACATCCGGATCGGGATTCTGAATACATTGATAGTCCGAACGGTACAATGTGACAGAACGCTTCAGCATTTCAATATCAAGCCGTCTTCCGCCGCTTGCGCAGTTGTCAATAATAAGGTCCGGGAATTCGCCTCGTAACGCGTCAAAAAGCTTATAAAGCCCCAAAACATGGTATATTTCAGTGATTCCGCGCCTCCCGGGCCGATCGGCAAACTCCCACGGGAGATCCGGAGGAATATTAAAATCCTGTCTGTAACAGCGGAGCTTCAGCATACTGAAGTAATTTTTTAATAAATTAAAGGCATATGTCCACGCAGCCTCGCAGCCAAGATTGAGAAGCAAAAATTTCTCGCCGTTATTGATAAAATATTCCGGGTGCTCTTTTACGATCGGTGTAATATTCGAGGCATGCTCCAGATCAAACCACAGCATAAGCGCTGCGCCGGCTTCCTGCGCCGTCCTTGAAACATTGCAGAGCCGGTCCGGATGAATGTCTTTTTTAAATTCCCAGTTGCCGATTTCATCGGCCCATGTGCCGTCAAATGTATTTTCGCTATCGGCGCTTTGCCCGTTCCATGCCGCGTCGATCCAATATTCTTCAAATTTTGCCCCGCCCGAATAAAGACGTCTGATTCTGTTCGCCATTTCGTCTGACGGCAGACTGCCCCATAACAGCGCTGCCAAAACGCCGGGATGCTCCTTTGCGGTGATTTTGGGAGTATAATGCGTTTTGATAAGATCGCGAAACATGTTGTAACGATTCTCTTTTTCGTCATAACTCATTATTAAGATCGTAGCAGTTCTGATTTTTTCCATGGGCTTCAGATAAAATTCGGCGCAGCGCAGGCCGGCTCTCATACGGATTCCTGCCTTTTCCCGCTCAAATTCGGCGCGCCAGCAGCCGGTCCAGCCAATCGCGGCGATATACCCTTTTCCCTTGCATGTAATTTCAAAAAAGGGCATCATCTGATCCGAGCTGCGCCCGTGATGATTTTCATATCCTTTTTTCATGCCGATTTCGAAAAGATAATCCGTATGAAACGCAAATTCCTGCGCCGATCTTTCGTCGTTAAAGGAATACGCTTCGCCCTCCAGACATCCCTGCATCCATATAATGCAGGGCGCTTCCCCGGTAATTCTCAGTGTTGGCGACGGGCGCGTATATTCCGGCAGTGCAAGCAAAACATCGCAATCGTAAATTTCCGACAGGATTTTGCTGTCTTCTGCCGACGTGTTTTCATAAAATACGTTCCATTCGACGGCATGGAACTCAGTAAATTCGCGTTTGCTTACGGTTGCCTTTATGGGATTTTTTTGAACCTCCCCGTGCGGCAGCCCGCCGTAAAAATAAGAAAAATCAGGCTTGATCATATGACGAGTCTCCATCTTTTCAAAAAAAAACAGGCCGGGCAGCTCCGGCGCAGCCAATTAAAAATATTTCATACCATAGCAGCTGCGAAAGCTGCTATGGTATGAATGAAAAACTGAACGGTCACGTAGCCGGAGCCTCGGGATCCGGCGTGGCAGCATTCGGATCTGTTCTTGAAACCAGCGTCGGATCATTTGTAATATATGCCAGCTGACCTTCCGCGTCCGGCCATTTAATCACATAATAAGAACTGCCTTCTTCGAGAACCTCGATTGTCTCTCCTGCGGGAAGCTCGCAGATAATATTGTCTGTTCCGACAAATCTGGGATCGCTCCTGACTCTTGTGACAGAGAGAATCCACATCGTAGTGGTCGGGCCGTTCGGGTCTGCCGTAGAAAGCGGCGCCGTTTCTATCTTATCAGGCTCCTGTTCTGACGTATAAGCCACGCCCGAATTTACATACGCAAAATCATAGCCGTCCTCGAACCAGAGAATTTTGAAATAATCCTCGCCTGTTTCAACGACGTCGATCGGATCGCCATAGTAAAGGGAGCCAATCAGATTTTCACTTCCGGAGAACACTGGCTCTGACCTTACATTTAAAACGTCGCAGATAACATATCTTTCTGTTGTGGCAAACGTCGGTTCAGCAGCGGTAGCCGGCGCCTCCGTAGCCGGCGCGGGAGTAGAAGTTACCACAGACGGTGTAGGGGTTGCTTTTTGTGTTGGATCGGCGTCTGTGTCTTTTGCGTCTCCGCAGGCAGAAAAAGTAACTGCCAGGAGTATCAGCAATACAACGACTGTTAAATAGCTTTTTCTTTTCATTTTGGCCTCCTTAACTTTTTTATAATTTTATATTTAACACGTTAAGCTTACAACGCAATAACTGTTAAATGATCCTTCTCTCTCAGACGGTCTCAATCATTTTTAACAATCTTATATCTGAGAAGCAATGATTGCCGTTTGTTGGGAATGTGAAGGCGTAATCCGTTTTCCGCCAGAGACGCTCCCGTGACCGTAGTAATTTCATCCGTGTCGGCGTTGAAGAAGACGTATACCGAATCCGGCGAAACGCCGCCCAGCTCAACGACAGCGTTGTCAAACGGAGATTTTGCCCTTCTGAACGCAAGAATGATTCCGCTTTCCTCTTCCGGGCAGTCATACTGCGCCGCAGCCCATGATAAGCTGTCATGCGGATTGGAAATTAAAGGATAAAAATCACAGCTGAAATACTTGCGGACTGAGACAAATTCGTCAAAATACTTCTTTGCCCAGTCAAGAGGCTCTCCGCTGGCGCCCACCTCCCACTCCGGATCCGCGTGCTCCCAGGTCCGCACGGTGATCGCGCTTGCGTATGCGCTGCGGAAGCTGTATAAATCTCCCAGTGTCGGTCCGTATCCGACGCCGGAGTAGGGAAGCCAGGAGGCGTATCCTAAGCTGTGCATCTGAAAGACCTCGGGACATGCGTCCCATCTTACGTAATAATCGCTGCGCCACAGAGAAACAGAACGGGAAAGCATTTCAATATCAATTCTGTTCCCGCCTCCCGCGCAATTATCAATCAGCAGATGCGGAAACCTCGCGAGTAAAGAATCCCAGAAATAATACAGATTATTTATGTATTTTATTTCTACGATTCCCCTTCTCCCGTCCTCGTCATTATACTCCCAGACTTCCGGCGCGTACATATTGAAATCCTGCCGGTAGCACGCAAGAGACAGGTCCTGAATAACGCCGGAAACAAGTTCTATCACATCTTCTGCGACAGCGTCGTCATTTAAGGCGATCAGTCTGTTCGGAGAGTCCGGATTGGGATGCCTGAGATATTTTGTCCAGGGAGGAACGGTGCTGCGGATCCGCTCCGGTTCCATCCATACCAGCATTTTTTTGTTGTTCTGAGCAAGGTATTCGATTACATCTTTATATCCGTCAGGGTGGTATTTCTGATTTACCTTCCACATGCCGATATTAAGCCATTCCAGCCTTTGCCCGTCGGCCGTATCGGCAGTTAAGGGCTCATACCAGCCCGCATCGATCCAGCAATAATCGAAAGGCAGCTCTGCGCGGATAATGCCTTTCCAGCGGTTGATCAGCGACTCGCTGGTGACGCCGCCCCAGAAAATTGCCGAGAACGGGCATTCAGCGGGACGCTCCCCTTTCCCGATCGGAGAAATTACTTCTTTAATATATCTTCTCCATACATTATGACCTTTTACCTGCCCGTCATTGTATTCGAGAATCGTAACGGAGGAGGTTCTGAATTTTTCTCCCGGTTTAATATAAAAGTCTGTGTTTTTAATGCCGGTTTTTATTCTGCATTCTCGCTCTGTCCGCTGGAACGACGCGTTCCATACCCCCGTCCAGCCGACGGCAACAATAATCCCTTTCTCTTTTCTGTTGATATCAAAGAAAGGCGCTCTTTCTCCTGCCGTTATGTTCCGGGTATCTCCGGCCCATATTCTCGTGGGTACGGGATTAAAGTCGTCATCCGACGCATGCGGCGCTTTGGCTTCAAAAACCTGCAGCGTTTCCGGCTCCCAGGTCAGCTGGCGATTACGCCGCGTAACAGGCGGATCCGGATCAAAATAAGTAATAATATCGCAATCGCAAAGCTCCGTGATCTGGGCGCTGCTGCCGCTCCCGGGATTATACCAGTGATTTACCCACCTTGTCACACCGTATTTTGCAAATTTCTCAATTTTACAATCCAGCAAAACGCCGTCAGGCAGTAGATACCGGATGCCCTCCGCCGTTGTTTCTTTCTTCTTTCTCAAAAGCGTAAATGGCACGCCGCCGTATTTGAAGGATAACCCCGGCAGCGCCAAAGCGGGGATTCTGTATGCGTACATAAAATCATCTATCGCCTCGCAGGAAGGCTGCGTGCTTCTCAGACGTTCGATTTTCCCTCCGTCATAACGATAGAACAGGCCTTCCGTATCGGATTTTCCGGCGTGCAGAAAAATATGCAGAGGATTTCCCATTGGACTTTCGCGCGTAAAAACAATATCCGCGGGCTGCAAATCATCGATGCGCTCGATTTTTATAAAATGATGCTCTATGCACCAATTGGTAAATTGCGGGCCGCTTACACATAGCCCATGCACATGGGGCTGATCGGTAAAGCCGAGCCTGTAAAGCATCCAGCCGACCAGCCTGTCGCAGCTTGCAATTTTGGCGTCGTGATTTACTGCGGGATTCATGGGGGCGTGCCCATACGTAAACTGATGATCGCGGGTATAATCGCAAATACATTTTGCTTCATACAGCAAATCGGCGGCGGCTCTTCCGTGCGGGGCAAAAATAATATTTCCCTCCGCATCCGCAACGCAGCTGCCATAAACGGAATTCTGCACCGCATATTTTTTCGCTTCTTCTAAAGAGCCCAGTTCCTTCCAGCTATCGTAGCCTGCTTCCGGAAGAGCCCGGACATAGTATCGTTCGTTGTCTTTGTTAGCTGTTTCACTCATTACGCAACCTCCAAAAGCCAAAGGGTATCCTCGTACGGCATACTATTTTATATAAAAATTTTCAGCCTTTCGAAAATATACGGCAGCGCTGTTTTTTGAAACAAAAATATAACAGCCCTTACAGCAGGACGCTTTGTCAAACGATGTATTACAAACGTATTTACAACGCTGCATCTCTCTTATATAATGGAAGTATAACATAAACGACTGCTTTGAAACATGCAATGTTTGTCTAAAAACATGATTTTTTTATCACAATAGAAGGTTAAATGATGAGACAATATATTTTGCTTGAGGTAAATGAAACAGACCTGTTTGCCGCCGGATATGAGCATTTTAAAATGCTTCATGCTTCCAGAGAGGTATATGAGGATGATCCTACGCTGGACAAAAAACACATTCATGATTGCTATGAAATTTATATAAACATAAAAGGCAACGTTTCCTTTCTTGTTGAGGATACGGTGCATCCGATTTCGTCCGGAGATATTGTAATCTTTAAGCCGAACGGCTATCATTATTGCGTCATAAATGAAAAAACAGTTCATGAGTGGGTCTGCATCTGGTTTAAATCGAAAGATTCTTCGTCTATCCTTCCGCCGTTTCTCCTCTCCGGCTGTTCCGCAAAGCTTACGCCGTTTGATCTTTCCGGGAGGCAGGAGCTTTTTCGTTTATGCGGAAAGCTTGCTGCGGCAAAGGATGAATTCGAAACCCTGACGTTCCTTTTTAAAGTGTTTTATTTTATTCAGACAAAATACACTGTCTTTTTGCCTCAGGATATTGGCATGCCGCCTGTGCTGATGGAAATCGTGTCTGAAATTAAGCGCAATCTGAAGCATATCCATCGTTTAAATGAAATTACGGATGCTTTTTATATCAGCAGCAGCTCGCTTAACCGTTACTTCAACAACTATCTTGGGATTACCCCGTCGAAATATATTGAAAATCTGAGAATCGCAAATGCCTGCAGATTGCTTGCGGCGGGCGAATCTGTCCAGGCTGCATTTGAAGAAAGCGGTTTTACAGATTATTCTCATTTCATACAGATTTTTAAGAAACGAATTGGCACAACGCCTG
The DNA here is from genome assembly GCA_900543695.1 of uncultured Clostridium sp. Lineage (GTDB taxonomy): Bacteria > Bacillota > Clostridia > UBA1212 > UBA1255 > Egerieisoma. The sequence goes on from UQSG01000043.1 coordinate 6,743, forward strand.
GAAGATATCGAAAAGCGGCTAAATAGCAATGTGGAGAAAACGGCTTGGGGCAGATCCGTCATGCCGGCACTATGCGCAGACGGAATAAAAATGCCTGCATTACGATATTTTCCGGCCAGCGATCCTGCGGCAGGGAGGGTGTAAGGAATGATTGAGCTGAAGCATATAAACAAGACCTTTAAGGTCGCAAAGCGCAATGCCGGGTTTTCCGAAGCGGTCAAGGCTTTGTTTAAGAAAGAATACACCTGTATAAACGCCCTGCAGGATGTATCCTTTACAATAGAAGACGGCGAAATGGTCGGCTATATCGGGCCAAATGGCGCTGGCAAAAGCAGCACGATAAAGATCATGAGCGGTATTCTGACACCGGACAGCGGCGAATGCGTTATTAACGGCCGCGTCCCCTGGAAAGAGAGGATCGCCCATGTACAAGAGATCGGCGTTGTCTTTGGTCAGAGATCTCAGCTTTGGTGGGACGTACCTGTAATTGACAGCTTTGAGCTGATTCGGGATATCTATAAAGTCGAAGCGACTTCGTACAAAAAGACCTTATCTCAGCTTATTGAACTGTTGCATCTCAGCGAGCTTGTAAAGATGCCTGCAAGACAGCTTTCTCTTGGTCAGCGAATGCGATGCGAAATTGCGGCGTCGCTTTTACACAGCCCGAAGATCCTTTTTCTGGACGAGCCTACGATTGGCCTGGATGCAGTTTCAAAGCTTGCTGTCAGAGAATTTATCAAAACAATAAATCGGGAAAACAAAACAACGGTTCTTCTGACCACTCACGATATGCAGGATATCGAAGCTCTGACTGAACGCATTTTGCTGATCGGCAGGGGACGGCTCCTTCTTGACGGCTCTTTGTCTGAGCTGAAAACACGCGGCTCCGCGCATAGAACCCTGACGGTAGATTATTCGGGAGAGCGCCTGCCGGCCTTTGCGCATATGACTGTTTCCAGGGATCTTGACGGTCATGCTGAAATCATCATAGACACCGCATTTCTGACGGTATCACAGGCGATTTCATACATTTCCTCCGTGGTGGAGGTAAAAGATATCTCCGTCAAGAGTGAAGCCGTTGATGAAATAGTTGTTTCGCTGTATAAGGAATTTGAAATATGAAAAAGTATCTCTCCTTTTTTAGAATCAGATTCATTGCGGGGCTTCAGTACCGTGCCGCAGCCTGGGCCGGCATCGCCACCCAGTTTGCCTGGGGAGGCATGACGATCCTTATGTTTTGGGCCTTTTATCAAAGCGGCGAAAACAATTTCCCGATGACCTTCCCGCAGCTGTCAAGCTACATATGGATGCAGCAGGCGTTTCTTGCCATGTTTATGGCATGGTTTTTTGACAACGATATCTTTGAAAGCATCACATCGGGCAGCATCGCGTATGAGCTGTGCCGTCCCTGCGATGTCTATGCAATGTGGTTTGTGAAAAATATGGCGATAAGGCTTTCAAGAGTGGTGCTCCGATGCTTTCCGATATTGCTGGCTGCCGCATTTCTTCCGGCGCCGTTTAATATAACGCTTCCTCCGGGGTGGCTGTCAGGCGTTCTCTTCCTGGCTTCCGTCACTTTTGGATTTTTGGTGTTGATATCGTTTTCCATGCTGATTTACATTTCGGCATTTTATACGATATCCCCGATGGGAATCCGCATTCTGGCAACGTCGGTTATCGAGTTTTTTGCGGGTGCAATCATACCGATTCCGTTTTTCCCGGAAGCCCTGCAGCCGATTCTGTATGCGCTGCCCTTTGCTTCCATGCAAAATACGCCGTTTCTGATCTATACCGGACATATAAGTGGCTTTGAAGCCTGGCGAAGCATTGCAGCACAGCTCGTCTGGCTTGCGGCATTGATGATCGCAGGCCGCATTCTTATGAAACGGGCATTGAAAAAGGTAATTGTCCAGGGAGGCTAGAGGATGAAGCTGTATTTCAAATATGTTGGTATGCTGTTAAAATCTCAGATGCAATATAAAGCGTCGTTCGTCATGACCGCGCTTGGACAGTTTCTTGTTTCGTTTACAGCATTTCTCGGCGTATATTTTATGTTTTCCCGTTTTCATTCCGTCAAAGGCTTTGCCTTTTCAGAGATCTTGATCTGCTTTTCGATCCTGCTGATGTCATTTTCCATAACGGAATGCTTTGTGCGCGGCTTTGATGTATTTCCCAGCCTGATTCGAAGCGGAAATCTGGATAGAATTCTGGTTCGGCCGCGCAGCGCAATCTTTCAGGTGCTGACCTCGAATATAGACTTTTCCCGCATCGGAAGATTGCTTCAGGCTGTTTTGATGCTTGCATATGCCGTTCCGACAAGCGGCGTCGTATGGACCTTTGATAAGGTCGTGACGGCTGTCCTGATGGTGATCGGAGGCATCGCTGTATTTGCATCGCTGTTTATTCTGTATGCAGGAATCAGCTTTTTTACAATCGAGGGCCTGGAGTTTATGAATATCTTTACGGATGGCGCGCGTGAGTTTGGAAAGTATCCCTTATCCATTTACGGAGAAGGCATTCTGCGGTTCTTTACCTATGTGATTCCGATTGCGCTGTTTCAGTATTATCCGTTCCTTTACCTCGTTGGAAGATCCGACCATACCGGGCTGATATTCCTTCCTCTGCTTGGCTTTGTATTCCTGCTTCCATGCTATTGCTTCTTCCGATTCGGCTTAAAAAAATACAAGTCCACAGGCTCGTGAATCAGGACCTGCCGATTCAGAACGGACGCGGCCTGGCAACGCTGATCACCTGCCATCCTTATCGGCACAACGATCAGCGGCACGTAGTGTTCTGCGGGCGGGTACAGCCTTTTTCCAAAAACGGCGTAACAATCTGATATGATTGCCAGATTCTCTGGATTGCTTTATATTAAATATTTTGTTAAAAGTTATGATTCTGTCAAATTTATGTTATAATTAAGCGCGCTGAAAGGCTGAACGATTTACGTAAATATGACAGAAGGAACGTGGAACGCTATGATCGAATTTATGAATTTGTTTTTCCCGCCGATGATCGCAATTTATATTCACTGCCGCAGGAAGAAGGAGAAGCTTTCTTTTTCTATGCCGCTGCTTGTAAAATATTGTATCGTTACGGTTCTTGTCTTTGCTTTTGCAAAAATCCTTTCCCAGATTGTCAATTTGTTTTACCCCTTCGCGCTTCCGCTGGACCGCGCGCCGTACACCCTGTTTGCAATCGCCGCTTCGGGGCTGCTTCCGTTTCTCATTGAATTTGTTCAGAAATATTTTCATTTTGAAATAAAGGTAGAAAGCAATGAAAACGAAGAAAAATAAAGCGCGGCGTTTTTTACCGATCGCGGCCGTCTTTTTCGGCATCCTTTTTATACTGGCCGCCGTTGTGTACATCCTTACGCGCTGGGTAGACGCAACGTATGATGTTGATTTCAATACCTTAATCTACACGATGCTGTCGCCCCTGAAGGGTACGGGGAACAGCGTGGTGGATTCGATCCTGCAGGCATGTCTGCCTTCTGCTGTTTTGTGTTTGGTTTTGTATATTATATCGGCCCTTGTGCTTTGCCAGTCCAGGGTATCCGTATCCCTGGCTTTCGGAAGCAGGCGCAGAAGAATCGATCTTCTTAAATGGCTGCGGCGAATCGGCGCTGCGGCCTGCATTGGCTCTCTTGCCGCGGCCTGCCTTTTTTGCAATCGAGTGCTCGGAATCAGGAGCTGGTGGGAAAATCAGCAGCAAAATACTACGATCTATGAGGATTATTACGTCGATCCTGACAGTGTGAGCATTACGCTGAACGGAGAAGCAAAAAATCTGATTTATATCTATCTGGAAAGCGCGGAAACGACATATGCCTCGGTGGAGGAGGGCGGCGCGCAGGAGGTCAATTATATCCCCAATATGACGGCTTTGGCAAAAGAGCATATTTCCTTCTCGGATAAAGAAGGGCTGGGTGGGTTCCGGCCGTCCGTCGGAACCGTCTGGACAATGAGCGCGCTTTTCGGAACAACGACAGGAATCCCGTTTTCCTTTCCTGCGGATGGCAACGCAATGGATCAGAGGGAAACCTTTGCTTCCGGAGTGACTGCGCTGGGAGATATCCTGGCGGAATACGGCTATCGCCAGGAGTTCCTCTGCGGCTCAGATGCAGATTTTGCGGGGAGAAGAAATTATTTTGAACAGCACGGTAATTATGAAATATTCGATTATTATACGGCAATTGAAAAGGGATATATTGCATCCGACTATTATGTGTGGTGGGGCTTCGAGGATGCGATTCTGTATGAGATCGCCAGGGATGAGCTGACGCGTCTCGCCTCCGGGGACCAGCCGTTCAATTTTACCTTTCTGACAGTGGACCAGCATCATATTGACGGATACGTCTGCGAACAATGCGGAGACGAATATGAGATCCAGCTTGCAAACGTTCTTGCGTGCTCCGACCGCCTGCTGGCTGATTTTATAGATTGGTGCAAACAGCAGGATTTTTATGAAGATACCGTGATTGTCATTTCCGGAGACCATCCGAGAATGGATACGACGCTGGTAGACGGCGTCAATTATGCGGACAGAACAATTTACAATTGCTTTATTAATACGGAAAAGACGGTGGCACTGTCGGAAAAGAACAGGGAATTTACGACATTGGATATGTTTCCTACAGTGCTTTCCGCGCTGGGCTTTGACATTGAAGGAGACCGTCTCGGACTTGGGACCGATCTTTTTTCAGCAACAAGAACGCTGGCAGAGGAGCTGAGCTATGCGTATCTTGAGCAGGAGCTGTCAAAGTCCTCCCTGTATTACATCAGTCGTTTCGCCTGAAGCCTGGGGGAATTGTTCGAAATATAATTTCGCCAGGTCTGCCGGCTCAGAGGTCTTCGTCTTTTTATAGATCGAACGCAGGCGGCGCACGGAAAACGCTTTCGTGCCGGGACTGCCATAGACAAGGGCGGCAAGCGCGGCCGTTTCCGCAGAAGACAACGCATATTGCCGCCTGAATTCCGTCAGCGCATCTGCGGCAGCTTCCCGCTTCTCGGCCGGCAGCAGCGTTTCTGTGCGGCTTCTGCTGAGAAACGACGGCAGCGCCCATGCCAGCATGCCGCAGATCAGGAAGCCGGCGGCACAAAGAAACGGAAACGGGACAGATCGGAAAAATTCCGGCGGCACCCAGCGCAGGAAGCGGAGCACGGCATGAATCAGGAATCCGAAGCCGCACCAATACAGCAAATGCCTGCGGCCGTAAAGCAGCGCAGGAAAGAAAAGCACAAATACGGCGCAGATCGACTCCGCAAACCGGAAGTACAGGAAAGCCGGAAGGGCGGAGGAAAACGGGAAAGCCGGCAGCAGCGCGCTGACGCCAGTCAGCAGAAGCAATCCGCATACAAGGCTCCAGCCTGCTTTTCTGTCAAAGAGCAGGCCAAGCAGAAGTCCGGCGGGGAAAGAAAAAAATCCGGCGATCCGGACAATCTGCCCGGATGGAGCGGAAGCGCCGCCATACAGCGCCTGAAAAATAAAAATATGCAGAACAAGCAGCAGAACAATCCCCGCAAACGAAGCCAGACACAGGCCTTTCGTATGCTGCAGCAAAAAACGGGGCGATCCGTGAGCCTGCTTTATCCCTGCTGCATTTCTGTAATTCAGCAGAAAAACAAACAGGGGACAAACGGATAAAACCATAAACTGCAAGGAAAATGAGATCCCTGGAAGCAGCAGAAGCAAAACGGTATAAAGAGCCTGTCCGGAGGCATATAAGCCAAAGGCGGCGCCGAGCTTCAAATAACGCCGCTTCTCCGGGGCGTCTGAAAGAAACCGGCTCAGGCAAAAAGAAAGCAGCATTCCGGAAAACAGTGCAAACGGGATCAGAATGAGCCAGTGAAAGCTGCAAAGCGGAAGCAGCGCCGTACAGGTAAATGAAATCAACGGGATCCAGCTGCTCAGCTCGCTGAGATAGCTTTCCCAAAGCCCATATAAGAGAAAGCCTGCGCCCAGGAGCGCAAATGCCGCTGCTTTTTTTGCATCCGTACAGCCGGCCGCTTCTGCGATAAGCTGCTGGAGGATTCCCGTACTGCATGCGATCATGCAAAGCACCGTATATCTAAGCGAGCCCTTCTGCTTCATACAACACCCCATGACGATTGATCCTGATTGTTATTATAGAAAATCTATATGGTGCCGTCAATGTACAGTTGATTTTTATTTTCTTTTTAAATATTGGCTGCTTCTGAAAAAGGATTGCAGTCGGCCGGCTCGGCCGGGCCTTGGCCCGCCGTGAGCGCCTGCAGATATCTGTAGAGGAAGCCCTGCAGCTTCTCCTGCGCTTGCCGGAACAGCTCCGGCGCCTCGTGGCGGCCGGTGAGCTCATTATTTGATATGATTCTGATGCCGATGACCGGAATGCGGTACAGATGGCAGACCTTGTAGACGGCGGCGCTTTCCATATCCTCACAAAGCTGACCGAACTGTGCGTGGAGCAGATCGATGCGGTCCGTTTCTCTGGAAAACAGATCGCCTGAGCCAAGTCTTCCGCGCAGCAGCGTTCCGGCGTAAGGCGTTTGCTCCGCCGCCCGAACCAGCTTCGGATCCGCCTCCAGCAGGGCGCTTCCTTTCGTTTCCAGCGGGATCCATTCGAGCGCGTTGCTTCCGGCGCCCTTTTTTCTGATTGGAGATTGCATACTGTTGATGTAAACGGCCGTTTCTCCGATCACGATGTCGCCGATTTCCAGCGTCCGTACATGGCCTCCTGCTGTTCCCTGATTGATCAGAGCGTCGGGCTTATATCTTTCGATCCCAAGCATTGTCGAAATACAGGCGTGAAGGATTCCGACCTGCGTCAGAGAAAGAATGATCTTCGTTTCGTGCAGCCCCGTTTCGTAAAAGGAATATCCCTTTTGTTCTGTCCAGCGGCCGCCCGGCAGCATTCGAGCCAGAAGCTCGATTTCTTCCTGCATGGCGCCCTGCACTAAAATGGTAGACATATTCTGCCCGCCTCCGTTTCAGATTTTATGCATTGTATCATATTTTTCGGCCTTCCGGCAAGCTTCGGAAGAGATTGAATTTTGCGGCGCGGTGTGATAAGATTCCGGTATTAGATAGATCCTGCCGCAAAGAGGTTGAATTTAGATGAAACAGAAATTTTTAATGGGAAATGAAGCAATCGGGCTCGGTGCCGTCCATGCGGGCGTCGAGCTCGTGTGCGGATATCCTGGAACGCCGTCCACGGAAATTTTGGAAACGGTCGCAAAAATAAACGACACGCTGCAGCATAAGATCTTTGTGGAATGGTCCGTCAACGAAAAGGCTGCCGTAGAAGTGGCGGCCGGCGCCTGCATGGCCGGCCGGCGCGCGCTTGTGACAATGAAGCAGGTTGGTCTGAATGTTGCCGCAGACCCGCTGCTGAGTCTGGCCTATGTGGGGATTAAGGGCGGAATGGTCCTTGCCGTAGCCGACGATCCCGGGCCGATTTCCTCTCAGACGGAGCAGGATACGCGGACCTTTGCCTCCTTCTGCAAAATTCCCGTATTCGACCCGAGCTCTCCGGAAGAAGCTTATGAGCTCGTGCGGGAGGCCTTCCGTTTTTCAGAGGAATACGGAACGCCAGTGCTGCTGCGGCCGACAACGCGAATCTGCCACGGCTGCGCATCTGTAAAGGTGGAAGACTTTGCGGATGTGGAACGGCCGCAGGAGGGCTTTGTAAAAGACACTGCGAAATGGGTGATTTTCCCTAAAACTTCTTATCTGAACCACGCAAGAATCGAAAGAAGAAATGCAGAGCTCGAGGGGATCCTCTCAAAACGGCCGTATAACCGCGTCGTGTCCGTCGGACAAACAGGCGCGCCGATTGCCGTCGCCGCCGGAGGGATCAGCTACGAATATGTCCGGGAAGCCGCAGAGCTCCTGCGGGCAGAACCGGGAAACGGAGAAATTTCCTTTGAAATTCTTAAAATCACAACACCCTTCCCATTTCCGGCCGATTTGGCTCGCGAATTTCTTGAAAAGCATCCGAAAATTCTGACGGTCGAGGAGCTCGATCCCGTGATAGAACGCGAGCTTGTTTATCTGTGCGGCAAATACCATATCGACAGCGAGATCCGCGGAAAAATTACCGGCGATCTTCCGGCCGCGGGGGAAAACACCGTATCGGAGATTCTGAAAGCGCTCCGGCAGCTTGCCGGCCTCCCGGCAAAACCGGAAGCCTCGGAGACTTCTGCTCTTTTACCGGAGCTTCCGGTCCGTCCGCCTGTGCTTTGCGCCGGCTGTCCGCACCGCGGCTCCTTTTATGCGGTGAAAAGGGCCGTGAAGGAATTGGGCCGCAGCGCCGTATACAGCGGCGATATCGGCTGCTATACGCTTGGAAATGCGCGCCCCCTGGACATGGTGGACACCTGCCTTTGCATGGGAGCCGGCGTGACGATGGCGCAGGGATTGCAGATTGCGGAGCCTGACGTTCTGCATTTCGCCTTTATCGGGGACTCCACGTTTTTTGCCTCCGGTATTCCGGGCGTAATCAATGCGCTTTATAACCGAACGGATCTCATTCTGATCGTACTTGATAATGCTACCACCGCAATGACGGGGCACCAGCCGCATCCGGGAACCGGCGTTACAATGATGGGGGAGGCTTCTGAAAAGATCAGCATTGAAAAGCTTTTGCGGGCGGCGGGAGCGGAACGCGTCATAACGGCAGATCCGCTGCGCATCAGGGAGGCGGCGGATGCCGTCAAAGAGGCCTGCGCGGGAACGGGAGTGCGCGCCGTGATTTTCCGTTCTCCTTGCATCGCGAAAATTCGTCCCGCTGCACCTGCTGAAATACGGCAGGATCTCTGCATAAAATGCAAAAGATGCATTACGGAGCTTGGGTGTCCGGCGATTACGGCAGAGCCTGACAGGCTTCAAATCGATAGCGCACTCTGTACTGGCTGCGGCCTTTGCACCGGCGTATGTCCCGCAGGCGCGATTAAGACGGGAGGAGACGCAGAATGACAACGAATATTTTACTGTGCGGCGTTGGAGGACAGGGAACCGTTCTGGCGTCAAAGCTGATCGCGGAGGCGGCAATGCGCCGGGGCTTTGCGGTGAGGACGGCAGAAACGATCGGTATGGCGCAAAGAGGCGGCTGCGTTGCGAGCCACGTGCGGATCGGGCATGAAATCCATTCTCCGCTGATTCCGAACGCAAGCGCCGACCTGATCATCGGCTTTGAGCCTGCGGAAGCGATTCGCGCCCTCCCGTATTTGAAAAAGGATGGCGCGGTGGTTGCCTCGCGCAAAAGAATCCAGCCCGTTACGGCCGCGCTTGGCGGAAAGGCCGGCGATCCGGAGCAATACGCCGCATATCTCCGGAAAAACATTGCGGATCTTGTTCTTGTGGATACGGATGACGTGTGCCGCCGGCTGGGATCCTATAAAATCCTGAATACCGTATTGCTTGGCGCCGCCGTACAGGCAGGAAAGCTGCCGTTTACGATTAAGGAGCTGGAAGAGGTCATCCGAGGCAAGCTCCCGGAAAAATTTCATAATATCAATATAGAGGCGTTAAACGCTTTGGCTGTGCAGAGGTGTAACGATGAAAATGAATGAAACACAGTTCCGGATCATCAAGGAGCAGATGAAAAGGCTTGTCTCTCAGGACGGCTTTTACGCGAAGAAATTCAGAGAATTTGACGTGGACGCCGTGCGGACGCCGGAGGATTTTGCCAGCGTGCCGTTCACATGGAAGGGCGATCTGCGGGAAGCGTATCCGCTGGGGCTCCAGGCGGTGCCGGACGAACAAATCGTGCGGATTCACTCCTCGTCGGGCACGACGGGCGTGCCGGTCATCATTCCTTATACAAAGCGCGACGTGGAGGACTGGGCGCTGATGTTCAAGCGCTGCTATGAAACGGCCGGCGTAACGCCGCTGGATCGGATCCATATTACTCCAGGCTACGGACTTTGGACGGCGGGAATCGGATTTCAGGCGGGCGCGGAGCTGCTGGGCGCCATGGCGATTCCGATGGGGCCGGGCAATACCGACAAGCAGCTGAAGATGATGATGGATCTGAAATCGACTGTGCTTTGCGCCACGTCTTCTTATGCGCTGCTGCTTGCGGAGGAAATTGCAAGACGCGGCATCGGCGACAAAATTTATCTCCGGAAGGCGCTGATCGGCTCCGAGCGATGGGGCGAAAAAATGCGCCGCCGGATTGCACGCGAGCTTGGCGTAAAATTATACGATATTTACGGTCTGACAGAAGTTTACGGGCCGGGAATCGGTATCAGCTGCGACCACAGCTGCGGCATGCATTATTGGGACGATTATTTTTATTTTGAAATCGTAGATCCCAGGACAGGGAAAAACGTTCCTGACGGGGAAATCGGCGAGCTTGTGATTACGACGCTCCGGAAGGAGGGCGCGCCGCTGATCCGGTACCGTACGCATGACCTGACGCGCTTCCGCACCGGCGACTGCCCCTGCGGGAGCAGATATCCCAGAATCGATACGATTCTGGGACGAACCGACGATATGGTGAAAGTAAAAGGTGTCAATATTTTTCCCAGCCAGATCGATGAAATGCTGCTCGGCGTAGAGGGGGCTTCCAGCGAATACCAGTTTATGATCGACCACCTAAACGGAAAGGATCTCTGCACGCTGTTCGTCGAGGCGGAGGCCGGCGTCGACCGGGGACGGCTGGAGGAGTCGGTCAGAGCTGCATTTAAAGCAAAAATCGGCATTCTGGTCAATGTTATGCCGGTGGCGGTCGGCGAGCTCCCCCGCAGTGAAAAGAAATCCACACGGATTTTTGATAACCGATATTAAGAAAAGGGAGGCTGAACGATGAAAAAACATACTGATTTTTCGAGAACGCTGTATAAGATCGTTGCCTGCGCCACGCTGCTGCTTACCGTTGGGGTTTTTCTGGAACGCAGCGGCAAATATTATGTGGGAGCCGAGGCCGGCGGCGAGCGGAAACATGTCTGCACGTCTCTTGAGGAGGCCAAGAAGCTTGCCGATCAGAACGCCGTATACGGCTGGAGCGTCTTTGATTTTAACGGCAGACTTGTCTATACGACGTATTCACCGCTGGCGGCAGAAATTTTGCGCGAAGCCAAAACGATAACGGATTATGTGCGGGAGGAAGGCTTTACCTACGGCGACGCACCGATCAATCCGGCGATCGACTGCAGCGCCAAAAAGGTCAGCTGCGACAGGCTGGTCTGCTGGGTGATGTATAACGTCGGCTTTACGGATCAGCCGGAGCAGAGCGGCCTTTTTGTGTATGCGGCCGGCGGAGATCCGCGGGATCTGCCGTCGTGGTGCGAGCGGCACGGCTTTGAAAAAATCACGGAGGAGTCCGAGCTTCAGCCGGGCGACATCGTATTCGTTAATCCCAAAACAACGGCGTCCGGCACCGTATATGCGGGGCATACGTTTATTCATGCCGGGACGGGAGAGCGCAGCGGCGAATATTACCGCTATGACTGCGGTATGGATGAGCGTATCAGAAGCGTCCAGCCGTCCAGCGAGCCGATTTTGAATTTTATGTTCGCCTATAGGCCGGTGCGCGGGTGACCGCTGTAGGTTTGTCAAACATATGTTACAGTGAGGATAAAAAATCTTCCAGCATTTGG
>UQSG01000044.1 GCA_900543695.1 uncultured Clostridium sp.
GGACTTCGCTATTTTTTTCTAGGTTCAACTGTAACACATGTATTGTAATCCTACATGCTCCGTGTGAAATTTTCAGCGGATGCCTTGACTTCCCGAATTAATATGATATACTAAAAATCGTCTGTTTTATGGATCATTAGCTCAGTTGGTCAGAGCAGCCGGCTCATAACCGGTCGGTCCGGGGTTCGAGTCCCTGATGATCCACCAGGCCGGAGCAAAGCTCGCTTTGCTCCGGTTTATTTTTTGCCCGCGGCAGAAAATAAATCATCCGGCTGTCTTCCTCCTGTTTTAAGCTTTCTGCACTTTCCTGATACAGTCTCTTTCCTGGCCCCGCACAGGAAGCAAAAATATATGTACCCGCAGGTTTCTTGCAAACCCGCGGGTTTTTCCGGCAGCGCGCCGTAAAACTCATCTATTTCAGTTACAATTTTTGCAACGGTAGCTCGAGCACAGGCTCTCGTCCTCGGTCTGAGAGCAGCATCCTTTTTTGGGTGCTACGTGGATCTCAGAGAGAGCACATGCACATTCTGTTTCCATATTATATCTGCAGCTTTTCACATCACAGGAAATCGTCTGTTTTCCCATTTTATTGTTTTTCATATCTTTCTTGTTATCCATAATGAAGAGCGCCTCCTTAAAATATTTTAACTGGATACGCGCTTATTATGGCTCGCAGGCAGAAAAAATATACGTAAAAAAACGCGGCCTTGCTCGGCCGCGTTTCCATAATTTTACAGTATATATCGCAGAGCTTACATTTTGGCGATTCTCGCCGCAAGAGCGTTGTACTGCTCCCACAGCTCTTTCGGAAGCTTTTCGAACCGCTCCAGATGCGTTTTCTGATCCTCCACTTCCTGCGTCCAGGCTTCTTTGTCGATTGAAAGAAGACCCTTGAGGACATCCTGCGTAATCTCCGTGCCCTCGAGATCGATATCCTCAGGCTTCGGCAGATAGCCGATCGGCGATTCCACCGCGTCCACTTCATTGTTGCAGCGCGCAAGGATCCACAGCAGAACTCTCAGATTGTCACCGAAGCCGGGCCAGATGAAATGACCCTCTTCGTCTACGCGGAACCAGTTGACGTTAAAGATCTTAGGCGGATTCGGAATTTTCTTGCCCATCTCCAGCCAGTGCTGGAAATATTCGCCCATATTGTATCCGCAGAACGGAAGCATCGCCATCGGATCTCTTCTTACGACGCCGACTGCGCCTGTAGCGGCCGCCGTCGTCTCGGAGGCCATCGTCGCACCTACGAATACGCCGTGCTCCCAGCTGAACGACTGATACACCAGAGGCGCAACCTTCGCACGTCTGCCGCCGAAAATCATCGCCGTAATCGGCACACCGGCAGGATTCTCCCATTCCTTCGAAATGCAGGGGCACTGATTTGCAGGAGCGGTAAAACGGGAATTCGGATGCGCCGCCTTCGTACCCATATCCGGCGTCCATTCGTTGCCCTTCCAGTCGATTGCATGCGCAGGCGCAGGAACGCCCATGCCTTCCCACCAGACCGTTTTCTCCGGAGTCAGAGCCACGTTTGTGAAAATTGTATTCTTCTGGCACGTAAGAAGCGCGTTCGGGTTCGATTTCATGCTGGTTCCCGGCGCAACGCCAAAGAAGCCCGACTCGGGGTTGACCGCCCAGAGTCTGCCGTCGGGACCGATCCGCAGCCATGCGATATCGTCGCCCACCGTCCAGACCTTGTAGCCTTTTTCTCTGTATTTCTCCGGCGGAATCAGCATCGCCAGGTTTGTTTTGCCGCAGGCGCTCGGAAACGCTGCAGAAACATATTGAATCTTTCCGGAAGGATCCTCTACGCCAAGGATCAGCATATGCTCCGCCATCCATCCCTCTTTCCTGCCGAGCCAGCTCGCAATCCGAAGCGCAAAGCATTTCTTGCCCAGCAAAACGTTTCCGCCGTATCCCGATCCGATCGACCAGATCGCGTTGTCCTCCGGGAAGTGGCAGATAAAGCGCTTCTCAGGATCCAACTCGCCCTTGGAATGCAGGCCTTTTACAAAATTCGGAGAATCGCCAAGCATATCCATGGCAACCTTACCCATTCTCGTCATAATTCTCATATTCAGAACAACATAAATACTGTCGGTTATTTCAATACCGACCTTGCTGAATTCCGAGAAAGCGGGGCCCATGATATACGGAATCACGTACATCGTTCTGCCCTTCATGCAGCCTGCAAAGAGGGTTCCGAGCTTCGCGTACGCCGCGCTCTTCTCCATCCAGTTGTTCGTCGGTCCCGCATCTTCCTTCCTGGAGGTACAAATAAATGTAAGATGTTCCACTCTTGCAACATCGTTTTCCGCTGTTCTATGATATAAACACCCGGGAAGCTTCTCGCTGTTCAGCTCCATCATTTCTCCTGTGGAAACCGCCTGCTTTGTCAGCCGTTCGCGTTCTTCCTCGGAGCCGTCGATCCACACGATAGAATCGGGCTGCGTCATCTTCGCCATCTGTTCAACCCATTCGTTGACGTAAACGTTCTTATACATAGTTTCTTCCTTCTTTCTGCAATCCGCTGTTTTGTAAAATTCCGGGAAGCTGCGCATTCATAAAACGGCAGAACCCCGTAATTCCACAAATATATTATACTCAAATGCCGCGATTCTGCAAGATCAAATTCGACAATCTGCCAAACTCTTCGGGCGACAGCACTTCTCCCCGGATTCCCGGCTCTCTTCCCAGCGCTTCAATACACGCGGCCGCTTTTTCTCTCGAAATCCCCAGATATGGAGCGTTTGCCAGCGAATTGGCCAGCATTTTCCGTCTCTGACAGAACGACGCGCGCACCACCTTGAAAAAGAAGTCCCGATCCTCCAGCGGAAACGGCGGCTCCTTGCGTACCATAAGCCGAACGACCGCAGAATCCACCGCGGGCTGCGGCAGAAAGCAATGCGGCGGTACGGTAAAAAGGAGCTCCGGCTCAGAAAAATAACCGACCGCAACCGTCAGCGCGCCGTATTCCTTTCCCCCCGGCCGCGCTGTCATCCGCTGGGCAACCTCCTTCTGCACCATGAACGTCATGGAAGTAAGCAGCGGCAATGCGTGCTCCAGAAACGACAGGATAATCGGAGTAGTAATATAATACGGCAGATTCGCAACAACCTTAACGCGCTTCAGCGCGCCGCCGGACGCGGCAATACGCTCCGCAGCAATGCTGCGGATATCCAGCTTTAGAATATCTCCCTCGATCAGCTCAATATTCCCATGCTCCATACAGACAGCCTGAAGCGGAGGAATCAGGCTGCGGTCGATTTCTACTGCGAGAACTTGTCCCGCAGACTCCGCAAGCCGGCCAGTCATCGCACCCAGTCCGGGGCCGACCTCAATCACGAAATCCTCTTTTGTCAGACCGGCAGAATAAACAATTTCCTGAACGACTGAAAAGTCGTTCAGGAAATTCTGTCCGAGACCTTTCGACGGTCTGACGCCGAAAAAGTCCATCCGTTCCCTCGTATGAAAGCGCCGATCCATTTTAGCCTCTCAGCGAGAACACATCGATGCTCTGATCCTCCAGAACATATACGGTTACGGAACGCAAACCAAACTGATAACAGGCATATTCGCTTTCCATAAAGAGGTCAATCCGCATATCTTTGATGCTGCCTCCTACGTCCCACGCAATACAGTAGCCGTAATCCGGAATCCCGGCGACGTTGCTTTTCACATATAGCTTTGTTCCCAGAGGAATGACATCTGGATCTACCGCCACGACGCCGTCGCGTGCTCTGTTTCCCGAAGCCGTCGCATAACCGTGGTTTTCCGGCGTCGGCGCATATGCGGTCGCACGCATCTCATACTGCTGGGTAAAGCTGTCATTCAAGCCTCTGGAATTCGTAAAATAAACCTTCGTTCCCTTTGCAACAACTCTGTTCACGGGCTCCGTCCGAACCTCCGAGACAAGCTCCCGAGAAATCTCCACGCCGTCCTCCAGTTTCACGGTATACGTCCTGGTGACGACGCCGTTCTTCCCCGCCGTAACGACCTCTGTGTCTCCCTCATACAGCGTGTTATCCTCTACGTATACGGTATCAAACGGAATTTCCTCCTGCTCCTCCACCGTTTTCGTGGATTTAATTACGATTGTAATTTCATCGCCGTCGCAAACGGCGCCGTCCTCCGCGCCCAATATGATATCCTTCGACTCGTCAAATGGAATGTCATTTTCCGCAAGTGCATCGGACACGTTATCCGAATAAGTCGTAATGATCCGTCTGTCATTTGCCAGATTGACCGTCAGCGTAAGGGGACGTGAAACGGTAACGATTCCCACGACCTCGTCGACGCTGCAGGAAAGGTCATAATTCACCTTATCCTCCGCGCCGAGCACGATGCCGGCCGCTTCCACCGCCTCTGCAACCGTATCGGCGCGCGTGGTAATCTCATAGAGCTTGCCGTCTGCGCTGATCGTAACCGTTCTGAAGTCCTTCGTAAACAGCGCGACAGCAGCGCACAGTGATACGGCAAGAACGCCAAAAAGAAGCACCATATATTTTACAAAACCGAATGATCTTTTAATCTGTTTGATTTGCGTCCGAATATTAATACAAATCGCTCCAATCTTATTTTCATTTACAAATTGCTCACTGCCATATAATATAAATTCGAATTTAACAGCAAAATCATTGTAGTATAAAAATATGAAGCGTGTCAACTTCTGCGTTCCCGATTGCGGAATTTCATGCAGCATGCTTGCAATGTGAACAGGATTTCTTGTGGATAAATCGTTTTTTTAGTGCAGTCTGCCAAAAATCCGAAAGGCGTTGTCCGTTGTAATCCGGCAGATTTCCTCGAAAGAGGTTTCCAGAATTTCCGCCAGCCGGCGCGCTGTATAAACGAGCAGCGAGGAATCGTTCCGCCGTCCGCGGCATGGTTCCGGTGCAAGATACGGGCAGTCCGTCTCCAGTAAAATTCTGTCTCGCGGCATAGCTTTAACCGCCTCCACAAGGCGGGATGCATTTTTAAAGGTCAGCACGCCGCCCACGGAGAAGCTGAAATTCAAAGCGGCAAAATCTCGTACCAGCTCTGCGCTGCCGGAATAGCAATGGAGGACGTGCTCCGTTTTTCCTGTGACATTTTCCCTTAAAAGAGCAAGCGTGTCATGATGCGCGTCTCTGTCATGCACAACCAGAGGGAGCGACAAACGCTCGGCAAGACGGATATTTGCGATGAAATTTTCCTTCTGAATCCGCTTGATGCGGCTGCATTCTTCCGGATCGTCCTTTGGAAGGTAATGATAATCCAGGCCGGTTTCTCCGATTCCTACTGCTTTGGGCGTCGAAGAAATCAGCGCTTCCATTTTCTGAAGAGTTTCCGGGCGATACGTCTCCGCATATTCGGGATGGATTCCAAGCACACAGTAAAAATGCGGATATCTGCGGGAAAGCGCAAGTCCTTTCAGCGCCGTTTCATAATTCGTAGCGGCATTGATCACTGCGCCGACGCCGGCCTTCGCGGCGGCCGTAAGGCATGCGCCGGGATCGCCGCCGAAGGCTTCATCATCATAATGAGCATGTACGTCGATCAGCATATCAGCAATACAGCGTCATGCCGTCGTACGACACCTCGAAGCCGAGCTCCGCGGCGGGAGCTTTCAGGTCGTCATAGGTTGATTTTCCATTGTGGGAAAAATGATGAAGACAAAATACGGTATGCTCGTTCACGATTCCCATGCGGAAAAGACGGTCGCGCACCTCGCGGCAGGCCTCCGTTCCCATATGGCCGTTCCGGTACTGCGCGCCGAGCCCGCCGGTGCAGTCGAGCGAAACGCCTGTCAGCCCGCAGCCGAACGTTTCCAGAAAACGCCACGTTTCCTCCGGAAAATACCCCGTGTCATGCGCGTAGAGCAGATTGCTCTTTCCGTCTCCAATCAGATAAATCACCGGGCCGCTCGCAGGATTGTGGTCTGCCGGCAGCGGCGTGACGCTGTAGCCGGCAATGATCGACGCTTCTCCGATTTCCAGCTGTTCAAAGGCGATTCTGCCCGGCGCTCCCGCGATCACAGAGGCAAGCGCTTTTCCGATTTTTTCGGAGCCGTATACGGTCAGCGTGCGCGGCGCGTCCTCCGGAAGGTGCGCAAAGCCGTTTCTTCTGTTGCCGAGTTCTTTCGGATAAAAATGATCCTCGTGCGCATGGGTAACAATCACCGCATCAACCCGGTTCAGATCCAGACCGTAGTGCAGCACGTGCAGATACGTGTCCGCCGGAAAATCGATCAGCAGTCTGTCGTCGATCAGCGCCTGCGAGCGCGTGCGGATATTTCTGCCTCCCGCGGCCTTTGCGCGCCGGCAGGCGTCGCAGTCGCAAAACAGCGCCGGCCAGCCCTCTGCCGCAGCAGTTCCAAAATACTGAAGCTTCATAAGACACCTCTTCCTCTATTGTATAATACATTGTATGCATTCCGTTCCGTCCTTTAGAGCAGCGCGGATGCAATATTCTCCCGTTTCCGTTTCAGCGCACTCCAAAGTGACCGCGCGCTCAGTTTCCGGCCTTGTCAAAAACCATTCATACGATATTTCATGTTTATACTTGATGTCTATCAGAGAGATCTGCTTATTTTTTGCAAAAAAATCCACCGGCAGAACGTCCGCTGCCCATTCTGCGTATCGTGCGTTATTCACGTGCCGGTTATAGTCAAAGTCGCTGTAGGCCGGCAGCCGCTCCGCCCGGCGGATTCTGTCCGCTGAAGCGGCTGCAAAAAGGTCCTCCGGGTAAAGATTTCCCTTTGGCATCGTCAGAGGCGCCTGCCGCAAAATTACCTCAGGGAAACGAATCTCACACTCTGACGGACGCACGACGGTACGCTTGTCTACGTGGAACAAAACCCATTGCGATACGCCGCTGCCATAATGCAGGCTGCCGTCACCCGCGTCAAGGCAGAAATACCGCGTAAATACGGCCTTCGGATTCTTCTCCGGCCACGTGGTAATCGTCAGCTCATCTCCCGCGCCGGGATACCGTTCCATTCGGAAGCGCATCCTGGATAACACATAACAGACGCGATAGTTCGTCATGAGCTCGTTCCATCCGCATCCGAAGCAGGTACACTGACTGTTCGCAGTTTCCTGAATATGAGAAAACACAGCGGAAATTTTCAGTTTGTTATTGACGTCTACATCATGCGCAACCAGACGTCTCGTTTCGCTGTAGCTGCCGTCTTCGTTCTGCATGCCCACAACCTTCACTTCCTTATATAGTTATATACGGCGGCTCCGTCAGGCCGTTTCAATCGCTGCGGCATCGGAAAGCTGAAGCGCGTCGACAGCCATTTCCCGCATTTTATATTTTTGTATTTTTCCGCTGGCGGTCATAGGGAAGGTGTCCATAAACCAGATGTAGCGCGGCATTTTGTGGCGCGAAAGATGCTCTCGGATAAATTCCTTCAGCTCCTCTTCCGTTGCGGTTTCGCCTTGTTTTAAAATGACGCATGCACAGACCTCTTCGCCGTATTTTTTATCCGGCACCCCGATCACCTGTACGTCCTTGATCTTCGGATGCGTGTAAAGGAATTCCTCCAGCTCCTTGGGATAAATATTCTCTCCGCCGCGGATAATCATGTCTTTGATCCTGCCCGTAATATGGAAATATCCTTCCGGATCAACAACGGCCAGGTCTCCCGAATGCAGCCAGCCGTCCTGATCGATCGCCTGCGCCGTAGCCTCCGGCATTTTGTAATATCCCTTCATTACGGAATATCCTCTTACAACAACCTCGCCGGGTGTGTTCGGAGGAAGATCCTCATACGTTTCGGGATCCACGACCTTAACCTCTACAAACGGCATCTTCCTGCCGACCGTTGCAACGCGTTTTTCAATGGAATCGCTTACGTTTGTCATCGTACACACGGGAGACGTTTCTGTCAAGCCGTACGGGATCGTAATTTCCGTCATATGCATCAGATTGACGACCTGCTCCATGACCTTTACCGGGCAGGGCGAGCCGGACATGATCCCGGTGCGCAGCGAGGAAAAATCGTATTTGGAAAAATCGGGATGCTCCAGCATGGCAATGTACATGGTCGGAACGCCGTATGTCGCTGTGCAGCGTTCTGCCTGGATCGTGTGCATCACCCGGACGGGATGATAGCGTTCCACCGGTACGATCGTAGAACCGTGCGTAATGCAGGCCATGATTCCAAGCACACAGCCGAAGCAATGGAAAAACGGAACCGGCAGGCAGACTCTGTCTCTGTAAGTAAGAACCTGATTGTCTCCGATGCATTTTCCATTATTCAGAATATTATAGTGCGTCAGCATGACGCCCTTTGGGAACCCCGTGGTTCCGGAGGTATACTGCATGTTGACGACGTCGTGGCAATTTACGGACGCCTGACGCGCGCGGAGCGCTTCATCGGAAACGGACGCGGCCAGCTCGCGGAGCTCTGACCAATGCAGCATGCCCCGCGGCATATTCTCCTTCGCATCCAGATAAATGACTCTTTTAAGATAAGGAAGATTTTCGCAGTCCATTCTCCCCGGCTTACTGTCCTTCAGCTCGGGGCAGAGTTCGTTGATGATTTCAGAATAATTCGTATCCTTGAGCCCATCCATCATAACAAGCGTGTCGGTGTCGGACTGCTTCAGGAGGTATTCGGCTTCAAATACTTTATAGTTCGTATTGACCGTTACAAGCGTAGCGCCTATTTTGGCGGATGCAAACATCAATACGATCCATTCCGGATAATTCGTTGCCCAAATTGCGACATGGGACCCCTTTTCAACGCCGAGCGCCATCAATCCCTTAGCCGTCGTATCACATTCTTCCTTAAATTCTTTATACGTTTTACGAAACGGCTTGTCGTTGCATACGACGCAGTCGTTGTCCGGGTAGACCTCGGCAACTTTGTCAAGCAGGTCGCCAAGCGTCATCTCAATCAGGGAATGCTCCCGATCTCCGAATATCTTATAAGTTTCCATTTCAAACATGTTCCTGCTTCCTACCTTTCTTTGTTCCTGGTTTCAAAAAAAAATCTTCGTCCTATTTTAATTTCAGTAAAAATAGAGACGAAGACTGTTTGCAATGCTCCGCGGTACCACTCTAATTAGCTGACGCCGGTATTCCGCTTGCGGAAATCCCTTGATCGCTCTCTCAAAGCCCGGTTAACGCCCGTCCTGACGTCCGGATCTACTTTTCTTTCTTCAACCCGGCTGCTCCGAAACGAGTTCACATTTTCTACGCCGCTCCGTTCCACCGCCCCGGAGCTCTCTGGAAGGCCTTGAAAAATGCTACTGCTTTTCCTCAACGCATTTATTTCTTTATTCTATCCCTTTTGCTTCCAACGCGGCAACGCGCGAAAGCTGAAGCTATGATACCCGAAACAATCAGGGATGTCAATACCTTGAAAAAATATTTCCGTATGCTCAGGAGCTTGCGGCATTTTCAAGCGCTTCCAGACTGCGGGCTATTACGATATAGGAATGATCCGTCATCATTTGAAGCGCTTTGATCATATATTCTTCCGGTATCGCGATACAGCCCGACGAGCTCTGGGAGCCCGGATACGTGCAGTGAAGAAAAATGCAGGAGCCCTTCCCCGGAACGGCCGGCTCGACATTGAAATTGATCATCGCGCAGTAATTATAGGAAATTGTATATTCTATCAGGTGCTCTGAACTCGATGCATCCCAGGAGTCGGGCATCTCGCTGCCTTTGACATGCTGATTATACGTGGGAGAGGAGGAATCGCCGTCCCAGTAATCATCTTCATCCACCATGGTGTAAGGCAAGGTCATGTTATCGGGAGCCGGATAGATTCCAAAGCATTCCCCCAAAGAATAGATGCCTGCCGGCGTGGTCCCGTCCCCTGCCCGTCTGTTCGTCGGATCGGCAACGCCGCTTCGCCCGACGTAGCCCTCCGTTTGCCAGGCGAGCGTCAGCCCTCCGGATTCTCTCCGATATGCGTAAAAGTCACAGCCGGTTCCGTCCTCATGCTGGATTGTCACAAAAACAACATCGGCCTGCTGCGTCTCGTCAAGCTGTTCAATTTCCGTGAGCACGGCGTCTCGCGCGCCGCATCCGCCGGAGGCAAGCAGCGCCAAGATGCAAAAAAGGAAGAACACCGCAATCCTGACAGTTTTGTTTCTCATAAAAGACCGTCCCCTTTATTTTATAAAGATATGCTTTTTTCAAGCCGTCTGCATTTTTCATTATATGGTAAGCAGCACAGGCCGTCAAGACGCGGGGAGGCCGTCTGCGGAGAATAAATTTTGTGTTTCTCTGAAATCATGCTATAATTAAAATATCTTTATACAAAGGAGGAATTTCATGAATCCGGAAAAGCGTGCCGTCCCGAGGCGAAAAGTGAATAAAAGAACGTTTCGGAAAAAGCCTTCCGGGAAGGATGTGGCCAGAGGCTTCTGGACCTCTTTTAAGATTCTTTTTAAAACAGTTTTTATGCTGATCATCGTCGTCGGCTGTATTGCGGGCGGACTTCTGATGGGCGTCGTGGCTGGCTGTATCATTACTACGGAGCCGCTCACGGAAGAGCAGCTGGATATAAAAAGTTCAACCGCGCTTACCTCGTTTGTGTACGACAGTCAGGGCAATGAGCTTGTTCATATAAAAGGAACCGCCAATGAAAACCGGCAGTTGGTCGACATTGAAGAAGTGCCGGATTATTTTGAAAAAGCGTTCGTGGCAATTGAGGACGAACGGTTCTATACGCATAATGGCGTCGATTTCAAGCGGACCATCGCCGCATTTCTTGGCTATGTGATCCCCGGAATGGACAGCCACGGCGGCAGCACGATCACGCAGCAGGTCATTAAAAATATCACAGGCGACGACGCGCAAAGCGTACCGAGAAAAATCCGCGAGCAGTGGCGCGCGCTTGATCTGGAGAAGCGGCTTGAGAAAGACGAAATTATGGAGCTCTATATGAATGTTATTTATATGGGGCAGGATCTGTACGGCGTCAAGTCTGCTGCGCTCGCCTATTTCAATAAAGACGTTAAAGATCTGAGCCTTGCAGAATGCGCATTTCTGGCCGGGATCACCAACAACCCCGGGCGCTACAATCCGCTTACCCAGACGGGACGGGCCAACTGCTACAAGCGGCAGATTACAATTCTGGACAAAATGCTCTCACTGGGCTTCATTACGGATGAAGAATACATCGAGGCCATCCAGGAAGATCTCGACATCAACGACGATTACAAAAAAGAAGCGCAGGAAGCCTCCATTTACAGTTATTTCGTCGACGCGGTAATTGCTGATGTGCGCGAGGCGTTTATCGCGGAAGGGTATACAAAAGCGGAGGCAAACAACTTGATTTATCAGGGCGGCGTTAAAATTTATACGACGCAGGATCCCGATATTCAAAAGATCGTAGACGAAGAATACTGCAATCTTGAAAATTTCCCGGTAAATCATTTGTATTCGGATCCCGCTGATATGGCGCAGTCTTCCATCGTTATTATGGATCAATCGAACGGACACGTGCTGGCAATGTACGGCGGTTATGGGGAGAAAACGACGAGCCTTTCCTTTAATTTCGCTACCAGCGCACATCGGCAGCCTGGTTCTGCAATTAAGCCGCTGCTCGTATACGCCCCGTTAATCGACCAGCACATTATCAATGATACCTCGGTAGTAGACGACGTGCCTGTATATTTTGATGTGCAGAATCCTGAGGAGCTTTGGCCTACGAATTCTTACCATTATTATAACGGTCTGATCAGCGTACGCTACGCGCTGCAGCAGTCCTCGAACGTCGCCGCCGTTACGCTGTATAAGGATCACGTTCAGGAAAATCTGCAGTATCTGAAGAATCTCGGCATCGACCGTACCTCTGAAACGCAGCTTTCTCTGGCGCTGGGAGGGTTCACGACGGGTGTCAGCGCGGAGGAAATGTGCGCGGCATACGTCCCGTTTGCGAATGGAGGAACCTACTATAAGCCGGTTACGTTTACAAAGGTAACGGACATCAACGGAAAAACGCTGCTGACCAATAACGGCTCTCCTACTGTCGTATATGAAGATTACAGAACGTCATCTCTGATGACGGATCTGCTGCAGTCCGTCGTTTCAGGCGGAACCGGCTCCGGCGCGCAGGTCTATAACGGAAACGGGCAGGCCATTCCGACCGCCGGCAAGACGGGTACCACAACAAGCAGCTACGACTACTGGTTCTGCGGTTATACCCCATATTATACGTGCTCGGTGTGGTACGGTTATGAAATGCAGAAGACAATTACGTCTGCTGAATACGGGGCGGCTAAGAATCTGTGGACAAAGGTCATGAACCGACTGCATGAAGAGCTGGAATACAAGGACTTTACGAAAGCGAACAATATTGTTGAGGTACAGGTCTGCAAATATTCGAATATGCTTCCGGGAGAAGACTGCTATAAGGATTCCCGCGGAAACTGCATCGTCACCGGACACTTTATCGCAGGAACGGAACCAACCGAAACGTGTACCGTTCATAAAACGCTGACGCTTTGCAATGCAGGCGAAGGACGGGATAACAAGCACCACATCGCAGGACCGTACTGCAAGCCTTCCACGACATATCAGTTTACGGGAACACTGCGCGAATTTCTGCCGGAAACCTACCAGGCGATCCTGAATGGTTATCTTCCCAGCGACTGGTGGTATGAGCTTCCTCACGAGGAAACATGTCCCATCTGTAAGCCGTAGCACCGCATTGAGGGGGTACCCATGTTCCAGATCATACCGACCAAAAATTACGCGGGATTCGAGCTCCGCGGTGACAGCGGCGATTTCAGATCGCTGCTGTCTGCTATTTATTACCTGGATAATGAGGAATATTTGCGTGCCGCGGGATATCACGACGTAATGAATTATTTTTTTACACTTGCATTTGAAGCGCGCTATGCGTTGGAGGGACGCCGGGGCTTCGTCTGTACGGACAATGGTTCCGGCGTCTGGAATCTCTCAGGCGGAGCAAGGCCATATCCCGAGGTTCCGGAGAAAAACCTTTATTATGCCGTCCGGATTCCAGCCATCCGCATGCTGTTTTATGCGTTTACGGCGGATGAAATGATTGCCCTGGACCGCATGTTTCGTGAGGAGTCGGGCAAAAATGACGAGGAGCGTGCCGGAAAGGAAGCCGCAGAGGCTTTTCTCCGTTTGCTTGAAATTATGATATATCACGGACTGGATGGCATCATCGGAATTCGTGAGCGGATTGCGCTGCAGGAACGCCTGGCGGCCCGCCGCGCGGCAGAATTTTATCTTTTCCGGAATTATGTGACACTTTATACGGACTTTCTGAGTGAAACGTATCTTTCTCTTCCGCGGCTCCGCAGGAAGCGCCTGCTTACCTCAATGCTGGACGATATCGTCTGCTACGATAAAAACGATACATACCGGCTGCTGGAAAAAAACACGCGCGCCTGGGCGAAAACGCACGCCGTTCCCCTTAGCAGCATCAAATACGGCGGAGGAATGGATCGGAGTAATATGCAATGGTAATCTCCGGCACTATAAATTCCTTGTCGCAACGATGTCGGCCCCGATTCCGCATACGTTTCTGACAATCGTATCGCCGATGCGGACCGGCGCTTTGATTTCGATGGCATCGAGCGCCTTCATGACGGGCAGCATCGCGGATTTCGGAATCGGCCGATTCGTTTTTACCGGACATCTGCGATAAGCGGCTCCCTGAATCCGAACGGTAGAGGTAAGCGTCCGCTGCGGATTTCGAATTTCATTTTGCCCGTATACGGCTCCGCGCGGACAACTGTTTCCTGTGACAAAATCGTTGTTCTCCTCGTCCACATACAGATGGCAGCCCTTGGGGCAAACAATGCAGATCAGTTCTTTCATGGCTTCATTTCCTTTCTTATCCTTCCCGGCATTCCAGTAAAAGGGCGAAGCTGTCCTGGTCTTCCAGGCGGTCGCCGGGAAGGCTGATCCGCTGCATTTCGCCCGGCGCCATATATTCCTTGGGGAAGGACTGAATCAGCCGGCGATTTTCACCGGACAGTGCAGATACGTCGATCCGGCATTTTCCGTATACGCGGTTTGTGCGGAAATAGATTCCCAGCCGGTCCCTGGGAAGCGGCAGCCGTACCAGCTGCGGGACCGTGTACGTGAGACCAGGTCCGGTCCGGATTTCCAGCTGTTTCCGACTGTCGGCGGACGGTGCGGCGTTTGCCTGCATCCGAACATATCCGGCTGCGGAAGGCTCCGGCGTATTCGCTTTCCGCCGAGACATAATCCACCAGGTCATGCACATGAACAACGTTGCCGCAGGCAAAAATCCCCGGCGTCGTGGTTTCCATGTTTTCAAAAACAATCGGTCCGTTCGTGTAAATTTCAGCCACTGAGCACCACTTGCACGGAAAAACAGCTCCACGTTCACGGAGATTCAGCGCCACTCTCGCGGGCGTGAGGTCCACTGAGAGCAGAGGGGTCTTTGCCCCTCTGTTCCGTAGAATCAAATTCGGTTCCAGCGGTCAATAATCTTTCTGGATTGCTCCCAGATATCCTGCTCACTCCAGGTATATCCGTCACCAGGTTCCTCGGAGAACAGAGCCAAGATCTCTTGTTTAGCACGCTCGGCGTTCTTCACATTGAGAAACCAGCTTTGCAGATCCGTATCCAACATCTGGCGGGTAATCGTCACCTCAATCACCAGCCTCTCCAGGAACTGCTCCCATGCTTCTCAAGCCATGGCGTTCCCTCATGGAGACCTTGCCATCAATCAGAACCTCATAGGCATTGTGGACGATGCGGTCCATAATAGCCTCAGAAATAGGACTTCGGTCATCAGAGTCAGGATTAATGCGCTCGTACCATTCATCCGTGTTGTATTGGGTACAGAAGATGGTCGCACCCCGGTCGCTGCGCATCTCAACAATCTCCAGCAGGTTGTAAGATTCCTGAGGCGTCAGGCCGCGGATGAGCCATTCATCCAGAATCAGCAGATCGTACTTTCGGTAGCTTTTAATCAGTTTCTTCAGTTCTCCGCTTGCCTGCGCCAGGCTCAATTCCTCCAACAGTTCCGGGAGTCGGATATATCGCACAGACTTGTATTTGCGGCAGGCCGCGTTTCCAAGAGCGCAGGCCAGAAAGGTCTTTCCGCTGCCGGAAGCACCCTTTAAGATAATGTGGTGACCGTCTTCAATGTATTTGCATGTGGCAAAGCGGAGGATTTGGGTTTTGTCCAATCTGCGGTCTTCGTGGTATTCAATATCCTCAATCATGGCGCCGGGGGCGGCAAAATGTGCTTCCCGGATGCAGCGTGCCAGTTTGTTCTGCTGGCGCCTGTTCCATTCCGCATCAACCATCAGGGCAAACCGTTCTTCAAACCCAAGCATGCTGTATGCAGCCGGATCGCCTAGCTGGCGCTCAAATTCAGCGGCCATTGCGCTGAAACGCATTGCCTTCAGCGCCTCAATGGTGGAGTTGTTCATCATTTGCTGCTACCTCCTTTTCGGAAGTAGGCAGCGCCGCGGGTTATACCGTGCTGGGTGTTGACCTTGGGAACCTCCGGCTTTTTCGGCGTGGCAACCTTGTCTTGCCCGTTCTTGAGAATGGTACTGAGCGTTCGGATGGACGGCGTAGAAGTGAATGCCAACAGGCGCTCGCAGGCGTTTTCCAACCGTGCTGCGCCATAGCGGTCTGCCAGCCTTGTCATACTGGCACAGGCCTTGTAGCCTTGCTCGGTTTCTTTGCCGCTTGTGAGGAAATATCGGACAACCGAAGCGGTATGTTCACCAACAGAGCTGCCCCAGGATGTGAACTCGCTTTCGTTGTAATTCAGATACTTCCTATGTTCCGGCGTCATATGCTCCGGCTTTACCACAGGATCGCGAAGTACCGTTCGGTGCCGTGCATGCATAGCAACTCTGGTACCGCGGTAGAAAACCTCAACCGCGTTTTTGGTCAGGCACAGGTTCACCTTTTCGCCAATCAGATCAAATGGGACGGAGTATTTGTTCATGCCATCAAAAACCAGGTAATCAGGTCCAACCGTCAGATCAGGAGACCAAACCGCCGGCTCATATGCCGCAGTCGGAAGAGGCTTCATAAACTCCTGTTCTTCGGTCAGATAGGCACTTCTGCGGCAGCCTTCGCGTTTTTTAAACGGGCGGTCATTCAATTCTCCCAGTTTCTCAGCCACTGCTTCCTGCGCTTCGCGTATGGAAAAGAACCGTCGGTCCCGTAGCGCCGCCAGGATCCAGGTGGATGCAAACTTCACCGTTCCTTCTGCCAAAGGCTTGTCCTTAGGGTGCTCCACTCTGGCTGGGACAATCGCAGTATCGTAATGCTCAGCCAGCTCCTGGTAACTCCGGTTAAGAACTGTTTCATACCGGGTGTTTTTCGTTACACCGGTTTTCAGATTATCCGGGATCAGCAGCCTGGTCACACCGCCGAAGTAGCTGTAGGCATGGGCATGACAAAGAAGCCAGTTTTCCAGCTTCATGTCGTCACAGACCTCGGCATAGGCATAGCAGCTGCAAG
The DNA here is from genome assembly GCA_900543695.1 of uncultured Clostridium sp. Classification (GTDB taxonomy): domain Bacteria; phylum Bacillota; class Clostridia; order UBA1212; family UBA1255; genus Egerieisoma. Next base: position 16,453 of record UQSG01000044.1, read on the forward strand.
GTAGAACCGCAACAAACAGATATGCCTTGGAGACATCCCCGGTAACCGGGTCATAGATATCCAGCGTGTTGCCTGCCCAGTCCACCTGCATGGCATCTCCCGGCTTGTGCTGGATCCGCATGGTTGCCTTGGTAATCCGTGCCCATTGCCGGTATTTCTCGCAGAACTGTGTGTACATATACGGTGTGGTACCGTCATTTTCGCATCGTCTGCAATATTCTGTCCACAACAGCGTCAAATTTACACCCGGACGTGCTAACTCCTTGTGGATGTAGGGATAGTCCGGGTGTAAAGTGTCTCCGCTGTAGACTTTTCTGGGAAGAGGATTCGCTTCAGCATTTCGTTGGTAACGGTGTCATCCAACGGCCAACTTACTCCTGCTTTCTTTGCTGCTTCCAGAACATCACGGATTGTATGTCTGGAACTGTGTACAATCGAGGCGATGCAGCGCTGGCTGTTCTTCGGGTCACTACTCAATCGCAGGATTTCCATGTAGTCTACCATAGGTAGCCCTCCTTATGATTTTAGTCACGTTTACACGTGCCGTCATCATTATAAGGGCTATTGGCGCGCTCCGCCGTGACAGCGGAGCTATTTTGCCGTGACACTGGGGCTAAATCTCCGTGCAAGTGGTGCTCATGATCCGAAATTTACAGGATAAAACTTGCGGTAAACCGCATCCTCATCCATCTGGGCGATGTCCTCATAGG
>UQSG01000045.1 GCA_900543695.1 uncultured Clostridium sp.
CAGCCCAACAATTATCATAGAAGATCTGTAATTACAGAGATTTTTTCACAGGCTCCAACCTCCCTACGAAGTGTCTCCCTTCCGGAAGAGCTTTACGCTTCCACAAAAATCACTTCAATTTTATTATTATAATATCGCGTTCCCGGCCGCAGCATCAAGGCGGCCGGGGACGCTTTTGGCAGCGGACTTTCGCCGCCCTCCGATTCCTTTTTATAAAGTAAAGTCTATTTGACCTTCCGCTCCCTCCTGCGGCTCATCCAGAACGGTGACGTTCACGGTAAAGCTGTGTCCTCCGGTAATCGTAACCGTAACGGTGGTAGAACCCGCCTTTTTCGGCATGATAATACCCTTTCTGTCCACACGGAGAATAGAAGTATCCGCAACCTCGAACTCCATCTCGTAGGTTTCCGCAGGCACCATCGCGGGATAGTCCGGATGCTGGGAGGTTCTGTCGTTGTAGGCCTCCCCCCATGTTTCGTCCTCGAAAATCACATAGCCGCGGATCTGCTGCCTGTGCCTTGCTCCGTAAGCCTCGTCTTTATAGACCACCATATTTTCCTGAACCGGACGAAACGCGGAAATGGCCGGATCAATTTTATTGAATGGAAAGCCGCTTTCCCTGACGTACACCTTGAATTCTACAGAGCAGCCGTCGTAAGTCACTCTGACATTCGTTTTCCCCACCGATTTTGGCAAAATCCTAAGCCCGTCAAATTCAATAATATTCTGATCGTATCCGGAAAATTCTACGCCGTCCGCGCTGGTAATCTGGTGCGTTTGAAGCCGCGTATCGTACCAGTACAGATCCAGGTCATAAGCTCCGTCGTCGATACAGAATTCAATCTTATGCGGCAGCGTTCCGACGCCGACGGTCCAAAGCTCGGATTCCTCCGGAACCGGCCAGAAATAGTCGCTTCGCAGAACGCCCTTTCCGCCCCTGTCGGTATCCTTGATTTCTCCTTCATATACTGACAAGTCAATGTCCTGAAATCTCGTGGCCCATTTTCCCCAATAACCGGAATCCGGCCCGCCGGAGGAATATGCGTAGCCAATAAAGGAAATTTCGTCGTCCATCTGAATATGTCCGTTCGGTCTTTTTGAAATTCCCATATTATGACAGTATTGTGAGATGCCGGTACGAATCACTGCAACCTGCTCAAACGTAATGCCGTCGTTCGATTCCATAACAGCGATTCCGCTCGATTCCGTAAAGCGGTTATATGTGGAAAAAGCCAGAAACTTTCCGTAATCTTCAACGTAAACGACGTCGCAGGAATCCTGCCCCGAGCCTTTTTTGTAAGCGACGCCCCTGTATTCCATGGTAGCGGGCCAGTTTTCATCCGTAGAATCGGCGGTTGCCACCATCTCATAGTCTCCGTCCGGGCAGGTCCATGTGTAATAGCAATACAGCGTGCCGTCCAGCTCGACAAAGCTCAGCTCTCCCGCGCCCCAGGAGGTGTCGGATTCGTTATAATAAACGATCGGCTGCGGATCTCCACCCCATCCGGAGCCGTTCCATTTTTCATACGGACCGTCCGGATTCTTGGAACGCGCAACAAAGCAGTTGTTGTTGATTCCGCCATTTGTACTTACGATTGTGGACGTATACCCGATATAAAAATATCCGCCGAAATAGATCACGCCCGGATCACAGACAGAATAGTGATCCATAGAATCCGGCGTCGGCTGAAGCACAACCTTTTCCTGGCTCCAGGTCTTGCCTCCGTCCTCAGAATGCTTATAGGTAAACCAATCCCATTCCCCGAGCGTCCCGGGCGTTGCGAACCAGGCGTCAACGCTTCCGTCGGGATAATAAAGGATGCTCGGCCCATACCGATAGCCCCATTCGTTTTCTACAGGCGCGAAAACGTCAAAGCCGTCACCGACGGCGGCCATTGTGAAATGGAGATTTTCATCGGGCTCCACACGTTCCAGCTCGTCTGTGAAAACGCGCTGCTTTTCTTCCTCCGTACCGCCGTCGTCGCTTCCGCTGTCGCACGCCGGAGCGGCCATCATAAAGACGGCGAGAGCACCGGCAAAGATCAGTTTGAATCCGCGCGTCAGAGCGCGTCGGACATTGCGCTTATTCATAAGCTTCACCTCGTTTAAATAGATTAAATTAATCATACTGTTTTTTATGAATAAAAGCAATATCTTTTATATAATTTATGTAAAGCGCAGCGTGCGGACGGCGATGCGTCCTCGCTCGGCGCTTTCAGGAAGCCGATAGCGGTTTTCTCAGATTTTCTCGGGTTTAAACGGAATCCGTTCGCCTCCGGCCAGCGCGCTTTCCCGCAGCGTTTCAATCAGCCGGATCGTTGTCGCTGCGCTTTCCGGAGGATTTTTAATATTTTTTTCTTGCGAGGCGATGGTGTCAACAAAAAATTCGATTTCTCCCGTATAGCCATCCGGGCCGTTCAGCTCTGCCCGGTAGGGCTCTCCGCTTCTCGGATATACCATTACGCCGCCGTTTTCCCCGATCAGCGTCGCAGTTTCAAAAGCAACGCGGAAATCCGCGGCAAAATTTGTTCCGGTCTGCGACCAGTCTCCGATCGCCGTAACGGGAAGCTCAGGATAATCCAGCTGAGAGTATACGACATCGAAGCGGGAATCGATATCCTGGGAACGGCAGGAGACGGTCTGCGGCTCGCCGAACAGATAGCGGATCATGTCCAGATCGTGAATATGCATATCCATCAGGCAGCCTCCGGACAGCTCCGGATTCATGTACCAGTTCTCCCATGCCCATTTGGGAGGCGCGCTCTGTCTGCGGAAGGCAGCGGCAAGCGGTTTTCCGAACGAACCGCTGTCAACTGCGTTTTTCAGGAACGAATAATCCGGGAAAAAGCGGAGGCATTGTCCGATCATCAGTCTGCGGTCCGATTCTCTGGCCGCGCGGATCATTTCCAGACAATCCGCATAGGTACGCGCCATGGGCTTCTCGCTGAGCACGTGATACCCGCGGCGGAGCAGATCAGAGGCGACAGGTGCGTGAAACGGCGTTGGAAGACAGATATCCACCAGCTCCGGCGTTTCGTTTGCCAGCATTGTTTCCAGATTCGTATATCTGCGAACCTCCGCGGCGGCATTTTCCTCTCCTCCGCCGATGTTAATCTCCATTTTCTGTGTAAAACGATTCGGATCGATATCGCAGACCGCCAAAAGGCGAATTTTTCCCTTCCCCTGCAAATGCCTGTATGCCGGCATATGAGCCGCCTGCGCAATTCCTCCGAATCCAACGATCGCTACATTCAGCATTTTCCTTGCTCCTTTCAGATTTATTTTTGTAAGATACAATCCATTGCTTCCGACGTTTTTCTCAGAAATGCCTCAAAATCGGAATTTGATGGAAAAACCTCTGCCGTAACCCATCCGTCGTATCCGACCTCCCGGAGCGCGCGCATCACCGCGGCAAAATCCACATCTCCCGCCAGCAATTCCACAAAACCGCTGATTGTGCCGATGGCTCGCTTGTAATCTTTAAAATGGACCTTTGCGATCCGATGTCCCAGAATCCGGATCCATTGCTCCGGATATCCGTCGCGCACCACATTTCCCACATCAAAATAAGCCGCAACGCGCTGGCTGCCGATCCGGTCGATAAAATCACGCATTTCCATCGGAGAAAGCAGGAACTTGTTCCACACGTTTTCAATGCCGATTGTTACGCGCTTCTTTTCCGCATATTCCGCCAAACGCAAAAGAGCCGCCTGAGCCCGTTCATAGACAATTTCATACGGAACTACCGGATCCGCTGCGCCAAGCCCGGAAACCATACCGGGCAGAATCAGGATCGTGTCGCAGCCAAGAGCAGCCGCCGCGTCCAGCTGTTTCCGGACGAGCTGTTCCGCCCGTTCTCTTTCCGCGGGATCCTCCGCCGTCAGAGAAATACTCCAGTACAAGCCGCTCGCCAGGCTGTAAAGGCTGAGTCCGTGACTTTCCGCCGCTTTACGGATTTCCATAAGCTCCGTTTCCGCAGACTGCGGAGAAATCGGACCGCTTTCATCGAAGGATAGCTCGATTCCATCATAGCCGAAGCGCTTCGCCATCCGAAAGCAATCGCGCGGCTCTTGGTTCGGGAAAGCCCAAATACTGATTCCCTTTTTCATAGAACGTCCACCGTCCTTTCTGCTTTGCATTGTAGCAAAAGGGCGGCGTACGGAAAATGCAGGATCGGCTGTGGAATTTGCACTTTTGGCTTCGGGCAGAGTTCAGATTACTTTCTTGGGCTTTTCTTCAAATCGCCCGCAGCCGGATTGTCGATCAGTCTGCCTGCCTCGGTAAAGCGGGAGCCGTGGCAGGAGCAGTCCCGGGTCCGCTCATATGGATTCCATTTCAATGCGCAGCCCAAATGCGGACATCGCCTGGCGGTCGGCGTCAGCAGGCCGACAGCTGCTTCCAGCACATTTGCTGCCAGCTGCAGGCGCAGGATTGTTCTGGAAGGAGAAAACACTTCTGCATACGGATTTTCTTTTCCCTGCACAAGATCGCACAGAATCATTGCCGAAGCCACGGAAGATGTCATCCCCCATTTATTAAACCCGGTGGCAACATATAAATCCGTCGTTCCTCCTGAATAAGGCCAATATACGATACGCCGGCCTGCTGAAGCAGATATGCGCATAAAACGCCGGCCATGCCGCCGCCGATGATTAAAACATCCGTTTCTATGTCTTGCCGCAGCGTTTCAAAGCTGGAAGAAGCCGGCGTCTGCTCCCATAATGAATGCATGATCCATTCCTCCCTTATATCACATTCAAAGCTATCATGTCTTAAAATGCAAAAAGTATTCAGGGAGAGAAAATCCACTTCAGCCGCCTTTTCCGGATCATTTTGTTAAAAGGCGGCACAATCCTGATATCAAGCTGTAAAAGGAGGGGCCTTTTCCATGCCGTTTGAAGGCGCGAGCCCGCTCTGCGGCAAAAGCGCGGGAACGGCAGCTTGTCTTTTATCCGCAGCGAGCAGAGAGATAAAGCAAAGAAACAATATAATACAAAGCAAGAACCGGCTGAAGCAGGCGAAGCGCTTCTGTGGAGCCCGCGGCGTCGAATTGATATTGCTCCTGGAAATACTGAAAAATCCAGCGGGAAACCGGAGTATACAGGCCGGCCGCAAGCAGATCCGGAACGAGAAGCTCCAAAAAGGTTACGCAGGCATTGGCTCGAAAAATCCGGAATTTCGAATAGCCAAAGTGAAAGAGAAATCTGCTCTGCCGGATTTTGTCCGCATGGGAATATGCGCCGGCTGCAAGAAAAAGAATCAAAAGAAAAATGCGCGCGCCTCCGTAGAGCATTCGGACAGAGACAGAAAGCTGCCGCTGCTCCTTTAAAGAGCCAAGCGCTGCTCCACAGGCCGCCGCGGTCTCCAGATAAACGGAGACAGCTGAATAAGCTATAAAAAGAACGGTAAAGCAGGCGGCAAGAGACAGGCTTCTTCGCAAATAAATTTTTTTATACAGGAGCATCCGATTCATACAACGGTTCCCCTGGACAGGCGGATCACAGCGTCGGCATATTGCATCGGCTCAGGGCTGTGCGTCACTGCAACGACGCATTTTCCCTCTTCGGCGCTGAGGCGCTTTAACAAAAGAAAAATATGGCGTTCCTTTTCAGCGTCGAGATTTCCCGTCGGTTCGTCGGCTAAAATGCAGGGCGGATCATTGGCAAGCGCTCTGGCAATGGCGACGCGCTGCTGTTCTCCGCCGGAGAGTTCTTTGGGATAATGACTGCTCCGCTCCGAAAGACCTACCTTTTCAAGCAGGCTTTCCGCACGCTGCTTCCGTTGAGAGGGAGGAATTTCCCGATGAATCAGCATCGGGACCATCACGTTTTCCAAAGCGTTTAAATTGGGATGCAGATAATAGGATTGAAAAACAAATCCGATAAACCGGTTGCGAAGCTCTGCCTTCCTGCCTTCCCTCATTGCTGAAATTTCATTTCCGCAAAGCGAAAGCACTCCCTCTGTCGGACGTTCCAGCAGTCCCAGCAAATGCAGCAGAGTTGATTTTCCGGCCCCGGAAGCGCCTGTGATCAGATAGAAAGCGCCCGATACAAATTGCGCTGTAAAATCCTGTACGGCCGTAACGCCGTTTCGATATGTTTTCTTTAAATGTTCGCATCGTATCAGCGTATCCATTTCCCCGCCTCGCTTTCTTATGCTTTTAATACTTCCGCCGCCGTAATCCGATTGATTTTTTGCAGCGAGAAAAAGAGCGCTCCGTATAGAAGGAGCAGGATTCCAAGTAAAGCCAGCAAGTACAGATCTGCCGTAGGGATCTTGAGAAAATCAAAAACAGGCGCCAGCTGCCGATTCATATAATTTTTTAATAAGGAACGGAGCGGAAAGGACAGCAGCACAGATATGGCGTACGCTGCCGCGGCCAAAATCATAAATTCCAGGAAAAACGACGTGCGGATCTGGAACGTTTTATATCCGATTGCCTTTAAAATGCCGATTTCCGCTTTCCGCTCCCGGATGCATTTTGCAGAGAGATAAACGATAAAGAGCGCGGCAATTCCTGCCAGAGCAGCCGATATGGTATAGGCGACGGCAGAAAAGAAATCCTTCACACTCGTTTCTTCGGCAATATAATATGGATCCCCCACGAGATAATTTCTATCGGCAAGCAGCTTCTTAAGCTGTGCGATATTGGCGGAATCGTCGGCGATCACGGTATAGGAAAGACGTCCCATGGAAGTGGCGTAGCCTGCCTCAACCATTTTTTCTCTTTGGCGATAATTCAGGTCCTCTGCATCCTGTGCCGGAATATAATACCTTTTTGTATTCATAAAATCATTATAGATCCCTATGATTTTACAGGTATACGTCGTATCCGGATCGATCCGCAGGAGCACCTCGCCGCCCAGCACAGACGCCGCCAGGCTTGAGGGAGCCAAAATGGCATTCCTTTCATTTTCCTGAAAATGTCTGCCATTTTGAATAACAAGCGGCGTTTTATGGTTTGCTCCGTAAAGATCCAGATTCGCTTCCGAGCCGTTTATGGATGCGCGTTCTGTTCCCAAGGTATCGCCCAGTGAACAAAATGCCGTTTCTACGTGCGGCAGCGCCAGGAGCTCCTCTTGGAGCTCCCGGTACCTGGCCTGATACGCTTCATTCTCGCGGTCGATGGCGACGGATTCTGCGGGCGATACGGCAAACGTTCTTGCATTGAGATTATAAATCTCCTGAAAGCGGAAATACCCGTCTGTCAGACGCAGGAAATACATTGCAAGCAGGAAAAAAACGATACAGCAAAGGAATAAAAGAAGTAAAAAAACACTTCTTTTCTTATGATGCAGCAAATTCTTAATTGGCAATTTGAAATACGCGTTCATTTTTATCTTTTGTATTAAATCATAAATCGGATGAAATGTAAATATCTTCCGAAGCCATATCCCCCGATTTTGCGATATCACTTTATTTCCCTTACTGTGCATCGCCGCCTTTCCTTGAAAAAGATGCGCCGCGCATCTTGTTTACAGCAAAATGCGTCAAGAGCTTTCTTGCCGCCCGAACCGCTTGCCTGGCATTCACGGACAAGGCGTCAGCAAACAAATATAAAATCAGGTTTTGGAAATTGCGGAGCCTTGTTCCTCAAAATCAGAAGCAGGGCCGGTCACAGAAATAAAACGGTTCTTTTTCTATGAAAAAATATAAACATATACGCACTGAAAAGGAGACGATGAAAGCATGAATCATAAAAGCGCACCCAGTCCGGATACGCTTCTATGCGGCTCTCTGTCGTTTTTTATAAAAAAGCGGCTAATACGACATCCGAGCCTTTCATTACCCCGTCATATTAGCCGCCCTTGTCAACAAGCTGAATTGAAGTATGATATTATAAAATCAATACGCCTTCAGCAGCAGGTTGTCGATCTGCGTCTGGCAGAAATGATTGAACGCCCGGAAAAATCCGCCCACACTCCGATCGATTTCATTTGCACCGCTCCACACGGACTGACCGCTGCCGTCATACACGGTAACGGTACTGTCGTCCTCCGTGAAAATCGCAGAGACCAGCAGGATCTGCTCTCCCGCAGCCGTTTCCATCCAATAGTAGACACCGTTTTGATTGGTAATCACATACAGGCGCTTGGCCGTATCGAAGCCCTCCGGAACGCTGATGGTTACCAGCGGATTCGGCCAGTTAATGCCGCCGAAATAGACGTTAACCTGCGTCTCATTTGTAAAGGTAACCCAAAAGCCGTCCGCAGTCTCGTTTGCATTCGTATAATACGGTTTTGCCCCAGTGCAGTCCGAGATAAACGCTCCCATAAAGAAGGCATCCCATGCAGACTTGCCTTCTGCCGGTTTGAAGGATTGCAATTCAAAGCTCAGCTCATACTGTTCATAATCCTCCAGGAAGCACGGAAAATCCAGGCCCCAGCCGGCCCAGCTATCGATATAATTGCCGTCCGCGTCAAGGCAGAGATTCATTTTCCCGTTGCTCACAGTAATATTTTCGCCCTGCTCCGTGACCTCCTCGATCGCAAAATCATCCGTTTCGTAATCCTGAGAAAGCAGCAATTCGACGCCTTCCAAATCCTCCGGGAACGGTTTTCCCAGCTGATTCGCCGTTAAGCTCTGCTTCTCCGGACTTTCCGCCGTCGCCGCAGGCGTCGCCGCTTCCGGCGTCGTCTCGGAGGGAGCAGAGGTCGCAGCGATTGCCGTAGCACCGCTCGTCGTGCTCTTCGGCGAAGCCGTAGGAGCTGTGTCCGAAGGAGATGCATCGTTTCCGCCGCAGCCCGCGGCAAGAAGCAGCACCGCAAGCAGCGCCGTCAAAACGATCCAAGTTCGAGTATTTTGTTTTTTCATATCAAATTCCCGCCTGTTCTCTTATTTTTCCACGGACGATTTCCTGCTTCGCGCCATGAATCCCAGTACAGCGCTGCCCGCAAGAAGAACAACTGCAACAAGTACAAGCTGTTCGGAATCTCCCGTAGGCTGATTCGGCTCGCCAGGCGTTTCAGTGCCGGGGTTCTCGGAGTCGCCGGGGTCTGAGGTCTCCGGAGGCTCCTCCGTATCAATTTCTGCGGTATAGAGCAGAACTTCTTTCATATCAATGCTTGTGGTAGGGGCTCCGCCCTCCTCACGAATGCACGAATCGCCCACTTTCGTAAATACGAAGCGAACGGTATTCGTGTTCCATACCGTATCAAACAGATATTCAAAATCCTCGCCAAGCGAACCGTCCGTTAACGTATATACCGTTTCCATTTCGCCGCCGTCCACGGAAACCTCAACGGTCATATCCGTTACGTCGGACCAGTAATAATCCTGATGCAGGCGGATCCCGGCAATGTTGACCGGCTCGTCAAATTCAAGCTGAATCCACTGCGGCACGCTGCTGCCATCGCTGCTCCACTTGGTATCAAGATTATTATCAATGGCATTGGCTGCCGGCTGTGACGCAGAGGATGCTGAAACGCCGCAGTTCTGCTGCAAATCCAGGAAAGCTACGGCCTCCTTGTCAACCGTTTTTCCGGTATCTCCTGCACCGGCAAGAACGCGGGCCGGTTCTTTCGTATAGATTTCCAATTCAGACAATTCAACCGCAAACACGCCGTCCTTTCCCTTCTGTGCCACCGTAACGTAAATACGGAATGCGGTAGCCGTAATCGGTGTGTCAAAGTCCTTTTCATAGGTGCTCCACTTCTGGGTATCTGACGCGCCCAAATCCTCTGCCGTAACTGTCAGCGCCGTCTGCCAGGTGTCGGTTCCATTCTGATACTCTACCGTAAATCCTCTGTTATCGGTATAGATCGTATCCGCCTGCCAGATCTTAAAGCCTGAAATTTCCTGCGGCGACGGGAACACAACGGAAATCCACTGCGGCGCAGCCTCCGTCAATTCCGCGCTGCCCCATTTGTCGTTCGTAATCCCGTTAAAGCAGTTTGAGCCGGGATCCCCGCTTGTAGAATCCTCAACGTTATTGCCCCAGGTGCCTGACCAATGATGCGTAGCGCCTTCCATGGAGGCAATATTCACATTAACCTCTCCCGCTTCTGCGGCAAGTCCCATCAAAGCGGATCCGGAAAGCAATCCGGCGCACAGAATGCAAATCAGCGCCGTTTTCAAAAATCCTTTTTTCATTCCAAACACTCCTTTTATGTATTGCTTGTATTCCAAATTATGCTTCCGTCCATTTCTGTTCGCTGAAGACATAATTAAATCTGCCGTACGGAGCGGCGTCCCCATCGGTATAGAAGGACCAGACGTTGCCCGCCTCATAGTTATCCGCCCATTTAAACTGGATATTCAGCAAATCATCTGCACCGATTCCCAAAGCGCTTCTGGGAACGGAAACCATCAGCCGGTTTCCTTCCGCCCGGGCGGAAACCTCCGCAACATCGGTCCAGTTCCAGCCTCCGCTGCATTTTTTCAAGGTTGCCTGAAGCCCGCCGTTCTCTCCCGCTGTCAGCACGACAATATAATCGTAGCCGTTCCACTGCGCCTGTCTCTGTGTTCCGCTGCGCAGGAAAAGCGTCATCCAGTTCTCTCCTTCAGGCGCCGTCAGCGCTTCCCTTGTGTCCACATAGAAGTAAAGATTTTCAGCGTCCTTTGCGGCTTTCAGATTGACGATATCGTTCCGTCCCGTTTCATTTTTATATCTCTGACGGCCATAGCCGAGCGCATTGCGATCCGTCGTGTCATTTTGAAAATCCTGATACAACGCCGTAATTTCCGGCGCATCCCATTGGGAAAAGCTGCCGTCAATATCAACGGTGTTCTCTCCGCCTACATTTACCCGCGGCGCAGAGCCCTTGAACTTCTGAATATAATAGCACATCTGCATATAATAATTATCTCCGAAGCCGCCCTTCATCGGTTCAATATCGCGGCTGTATTCGTCGGTCGCCGTATCCACCAAAACGATAGGCTGATCCTGCACCTCAAGATCAAGCCGCGTGGCGTGCCATTCGTTCCACTGCGTGATAAAAATCGTTTCAGGATCCTGCGCAATCGCCCATTCCCACTGTTCCTGAAAATTATATCCGTATAGAATGGAGTCCTCGGTAATATGGTTTTCCCCGTCATAAAAGCTGCGCGAACGGTTTTCCCCTCCGTAGAAGGCGCTGGTGCTCATCCAGTTTTCAGAATGCTGCGCCGGCGAAACGCAGACAATCTCCTTCCGTCCGTTCAGGCCGTAAACCGCTTCGTCCGTGAGAATCCGATCAAATTCAATCCAGGGCCACCCGTCGTCGTTTTTCTCCTCGTTCGGCCACTGGCTGGCCTTGATCCGAAAGGTATTTTTCACCGCCTCGCTGGCTTCTTCCGCTTTTCCGACCATCAGCGGCTTTCCGTCCCACTGAAACCACAAATACTGATACTGCGGATATTTTAAATAAATCTGCTCGTAAATTTCATCCATGGTTTTCCCGGAAACCGCATTTGTATAGTAAGCGATTTTCGGAACGGTATAGCCCATTTTCGCATATTCATCCAGCAATTCAAGCAAAAGCCGGCCCTGCCGCAGATACGTGTTCGGCGTCCCGTTCGAGGTGTCCAGCATTAAATAATCAATGCCCGCCGCGGAAAACATCTGAATATGCTTGCGGATAACCCATTCGTCCGTCTGCGTATAATAATCGAACAGCGGCTCCGCCCACCAGTGCGGCGTTCCCGCGGCTCCGCCGCCTGCGCTGAGCCAGGCCTCGTCCGAGCGGTAAGCAGTCGGATCCTTTTTGAGAATTTCGCGCACGTCGAAGACCTGATTCGTGCCCTGCGTGCCAAGGCACAGAAAATAGAAAATCCCGACTGTTTTTCCCTGGCGTACGCCGTCCGCCTCCGTGTCCGTCAGCAGCTCCCGCCCCAAATCGTCGACACCGCCATAGCTCCCGTTTACAGCGGAATACGGCCCGTCATATTTTGACAAGACCATTTCTTTCTCCTTATTATTGCAGCCGCTCACAGAAAACAGCACTGCGGCCAGGATCAAAAGAACAATATACCGCGTCCGACGATTTAAATGATTCATGAAGCGTTCCCTTCCGCAAAACAGTCCCACGTTCCGCTAATAAATATTTTTACATTTAATATTTTATAAAAATATATTTTTCATAAAATAGACTAGTTGGGTTATTTAATAGATAAATCCGAAATCCCTTAATTCGCTATAATACAAAAGAAAAATGCTTCTGTACATTGCTTTCAATACAATTTATTCTTATTCTGTGCATGTATTTTATGAATTAAATATGAGGAGGAAATGATATGAATTCCAATGCGGTTTATACAATCGGCAACGGCAAAATGGCCGCTTATTTTTGTAATGGTGAAATGCTGCAATGCTTCGGTCCTCCCTACTCTTCTCCGCCCATATTGGAGAGCCGGTTGATTCATCCTGCTGCATACAGCCGTTCCCCTGTCAGGCGCCTGCCTCAGTGCGGGATCTGGCAGATGGATTTGCGTCTGGGAAACACCGAGATTGCCAAAATCACTGATTTTGCATTACCAGAGGAGCCCTGTCTTGTTCGGCGCGTGGAAAGCACAGAGCCGATCTGTGTTCAGCTTAGGCCATACGGTGAGGATGCCTCAAAATTTCACTATGAAGAGCTGGCTCGTCTTCCGGGAGAAACGCGGATTCTTTTTAAAACAAAAAACGGGAATGCCATTTATAACGATTATCCGCTTCCGTTTCCGCAGTTTTTTTCTGTCGTGATTCGCGGAGCCGCCGACGTTCAGACTGCCGGCGCATTTTCTTATGATATTTTTATTAACGGTGCGGCGGACCTGCTGATCATCGGGGGACCCTCCTATCCCGAATGCGATGGGAACGCTGCGAGGCTTGCCAAATTGCCGTATCAGGAAATGCTGGCCTCGACGCGGCTTTGGTGGTCGCAGTTATTCAGCACAATTTCGATTACAAAACAGATTCCCGACGCCTTGCCGCGCCGCGCCGAATTGATTGCTGCGATCGAAAGCACAGTGGTCAATCTGACAGTGCAGCAGGCGGAGGAGGGCGGCGTACTGGCCGGCTATGCTTATCATTTAGGTTATGTCCGGGATCAGTACGGCGTCTGCATGGCGATGCTGCGTCTTGGGATGTACGCGCAGGCGCGCCGCATGATGGATTTCTATATCGGTGTATTTCGAGAGAATCAATGCATTTTGAACGCACAGGGAATGGGAGTAAAAGGCCTTTTCCATTTTGCGGAAAATGATGCGACGGAAATCCCCGGATATTTACTGCTTCAATTTTTCCGTTATGCAGAGTTCACCGGGGATACCGAAATTCTGACAAGCAATCTTAATTTACTGATATGGCTGTATGAGCGGCAGCTTTCGCAGCTGCAGGGCAATATGCTGCCCTTTAACGGAGATGAGACGTACATCGCCGGAGAATTGCTTCCGCGGGATGTGATCAATGAAGGCTCTGCGGAAGCCACCATGTTATTTATTTTGTCCGGCAAAGCGCTGCTGCGCTTTCTTCAGCAGACAAATCTGGGCGCGCATGAGGAAACGGCTTTGAACATAAACGAAATGGAGAAAACCTTGGAAAGCGTTGAGAGGGATTATCCGGCAAACTTCGCGGCAGGCGGACAATATGCGCTGAATAATCCTGCCCGGCTCCTGCATGCAGAGCAGCCCCTGTATCGCTATGGCGTTTGCATGAACCTCGGAAAAGGCGTATGCGACTATTTTGGCTGGACCAAACGCTGTGAAAACGGCGCTTATGTCTGTCCCCGCTGTTTCAATCGCGGAGTCATTCCACAGAAAAAAGACCGGATTTATCATTTGCCGAGCGCGCTGCTGATGCCCGCTTATCTGCGCTTTGAAGGATTAGATCAGAAAATCATTGTAAATTATCTGAAGCGACTGACAGAAGAGCTGAAGGAGCGCGGGCATATATACTCAAACGAGGAGGCACAGAAAAACGTGGGATACGATTACGGTTTGCTGCTCTGTAATCTGGTTCGCTATCGTCTCCCCGGAGCGCAGGCGGTCTATGATAAGCTGCTGGATTTGCTGGACGAGGCAGGAGCCTGGTCGGAATATTATGTGGCAGATCAGCCTGCCGGCACGCGTTACCGGCCCTGGGAAAGCGGGATCAACATCGACGCTCTGATAGAATATGCTACGGAAGGCTTTTCGTTATAGGAGAAAGAGAGCCACAGCGGTCGCTGCCGGTTTGTGCTCTGCGCAGCGGCCAGCTGATTTTATAAAAAATACACATAACCAAAAAGTTGAAATTTTGGAACTTTATTGGGATTTAATTTTCAAAAAACTGCGCTCTGCTCAGCACATGAACTTACACAGATAGAGGACAGAACAAAGCTTTGCCTTCTAAAAAAGCTCAAAAAATCCACGTGAAATTTCAATAGCGCAAGATTGATCAGCACAATCATGTAAATACGATAATATACAGGTATAATGCTCCCATAATTTACGTGAAAAACGAAAGCCCTGCATTCTTATCCAGCTCAGAGCAGCTTTTCAAGCTCTCATCAGGACCAGTGACGGGCTGCATAGGCTGCAAAAAGCCGCCAGTCATCCCGGCTGAAGAAGTGCGTCCCCATTCTAAGGTGATAGCCTATAGTTCCCTGATGATACGCCTCTCCCGGCCTTGGTTCATCTCCTGTTTCAGTGAGGCCAGACAATCCCATGGCAAGGTAAGCCTCTGTGGCAGCCTGGCATCCGCGGAACTCGGCTAAGGGATCCGCCCATTGATCCTCCGCAGCGCTGGACACATACAGCAGCCGGGGCGCAATCAGCGCCAGGAGAAAATGCTGGTCAAACGGAAGATTTTTCGGATTTCCGGTGCATTGCTGAAAGGCCGGACAGAACCAGTAGGGAAATTGCTCCCAAATCGCTTTGGCCGTCTCCCCTTTCTTTCCCCGGTACAGCGCGGCGCCGGAGCAGCCGGATTCGTTGGAATATACCAGCTGAAAGCGCTGATCCAAAGCGCCGGCAAGCAAAGCGGTCTTTCCCAGACGAGAATGGCCTGCGACTGCCGTCTTTGCCGGATCTATCTGCGGACAGGTCAGAAGATAGTCCAGCACCAGGCTGGCGGCCCATGCCCAAATAGCGAGCTTTCCCGGGGCATCAGACCGGCGTCTGTCAACCTGAAGGAAGCCCCCCGCTTTGCTCTGAAAATCGTCGGAGTCAGGAGAAACATCGGCGTAACAGAAAGAAGCCACCGCCAGTCCCAGGTCGCACAGCTCCTCAGAAGGAAGGTATGGATCTGGCACGGCAGAGGTAAAATTGATGAGCACCACTCCCGGTACAGGTCGGGGGCTTTTGGGCAGCACCACTTGAAACAGAAAGGCAAAACGCCGCTCACCCATGGTAAGCCTGGCCGATACATGCCGGTGAAACGCTTTCCCTGCAAAAGCATCTTTCCTCTCGCCGGTTACTATAAACTCCACTTGATCCGGGCGAGGCGGCGGACAGCCGTATTCATTTTTAAGCAGAAGGCTCAGCAGCGTCTCTCTGCTGCGGCCTTTCAGACTGGGTAAATTCTCCGGCAGCTTCATAACCGTTCTCCGCAAAAATTATTCAGCCCCAAAACGGCCGAATCGATATTCTGAAAGTGCTTCAGCTCTCGCCGGCAGGTTTTCCGACGCGCTGCTGCGCCCCCTTTAAATGCCGTCAGCAATACCACTGTTCTTACGCCCTCCTGTGTACAAAATTACAGTTTTATACTGTTTCCCGTTTGCTTTTAGTATACCGCCTTTATCACATGTTTTCAAGGCTATATCGTCCATTGCGCGTTTACATCTTCTGCCTGTAAAGGCGGCGGCTTCGCAGGCCAGGAGCCGCATATCCTCAGGCACGATACTCCACACAGACTTGGCTTCTGTAAAAAAGCAGCTTCTAAAGACAGGACTGCTTATTCCCTTCCGAAAATCCGAGTATTTATGGAAAAAAACGGAGCAAACCGGAATAGAAAAAATCCCGGTACGCTCGTACGAGGATTTTTGTGAGAGTCACATGAAAAAATTTTTTTCGGCATTTCGGCGGTGGGAGTTAAACCCTCGTAACACGCAAAAGCTGGCAGTGACAGCGAGCCGTCGTAAGGACGTTTACAACCGAACAGGCGAGCCGAGCGTAACTTTTTGTGAAAGAGGAAATGCAGAGAAGCGGGCGGATGTTTTTCTTGCAAGAAAAACGGAGCAAAGCGAACTTTGCTCCGACATGGTGGAGACAGAGGGGCTCGAACCCGCGACCTCACGGATGTGAACCGTGCGCTCTGACCAACTGAGCTATGCCTCCCTATCATTTTTTATTATAGCATAACAGCGGCAGAAAAACAAGCATCCTTTTTTCGGAAACCATCCCCGCCGCTGTAGGATTACAATACATGTGTTACAGTTGAACCTAGAAAAAAATAGCGAAGTCC
>UQSG01000046.1 GCA_900543695.1 uncultured Clostridium sp.
AATTTCTTCTCTTCTCTCACCTTTTTTACTCTCGCACCTCCCTCCAAGTAAAAACGCGAAAAAACAACAAAAAACCCGCAGAATCAAATTCCGCGGGCAGAAACATTTACAAATAAAATTTGATATTTGATAGGCCCCGAAGTGCCGCCCCGATATTTTGACACCTAGCCGCGCTAGGTGGGTATCCTGTGTGTATTATCAATCTTCCGCTGCCGGGGATGCCGGAATTAGCTTGCGGCCCGATTTAAAAACATCTGACTCGGAATCCCTTAAATATGATGTAGGTTCAAAATATAGGTTCTTGTCGAACACCCCAGGAAGCCTATCAAGCATCCACTGCCGTAATTATATATTGATTTCAAGCAAAAAGCAAGCGTATTTTTAAATGGAAACAATTTCATTATCGAAGCCGTTGCCGCGTAAAATACTCGTTACGGCAGAAAAATACCGCGCAGGGAACTCTACACTGTATGAACATGTTTTACCATCAATAAAGCGCTGCGGCGTTGGAACGATCGCACCGCTGATTTTACATTGACGGAGCATGCCCAAAATAGCGGCCGCTTGATTCTGCGTCCGAGCGATGCATAAACATCTTGCCATTCCCGAATCTACACCTCCGAATCCTATTCCATTATGCTGTATAATATTCGGAGATCCTCCTCTGTTGTGATTTTTATGTTCAGCTTGTCGCCTTCTACCAGAAAAACCTCGCCGCCGCTGTGCAGGATGAGCGCCGCGTCGTCCGTGGCGCCGCAATCCTCGCAGGCAAGATGCGCCTGGTAGATCAGGCCGAGCCGGAAGGACTGGGGCGTTTGTACATTGTATAAAACCTCACGGTTGGGAACTCTGTGGAGTCTGGCTCCATCCACGGAGACCGCAATGGTGTCGCTGCTGGGCACCACGGTTTCGCACGCGCCTTTTTCCTTTGCGACGGCAATATTTTCCGTAATAATCCGCGCGGAAGGGTTTGGACGAGCACCGTCGTGGATCAAAACGATATCGTCCTTTCCATGCGTTTCCATCAGTTTTGAGACGCCGATTTTCGAGGATTCACGGCGCGTACCCCCTCCTGCGCAGATCCAGAAAATTTTGGGAATCTGATATTCATTTATCATTTTTTGGGTAAAATCAACGCTGTTGCTTGGGCAAATAACGCAAATTTCATCGATTTCGGGGTGTTTGGCAAATGCTTCCAGAGTATAAATCAGAATCGGTTTTTCTTTATATTCTATAAATTGCTTCGGCACTGGGGCGCCCATTCTGGTTCCCTTTCCGGCCGCAAGAATCAATGCAATGTTCATCTGAGGGCCCCTTTCTTTCATTATACAGTATTATACAGCATTTCAAGATATTGTCACCTCAAAAATCATTTTTGTTTTTACTCACGGCCGGCTTTCAAAGTAAAAACCTTCAGAATATTGACTTCGGACATGTTTCGCTTTATTATTATAAAGATAAAATCAGTATTTTATAAATATATGAAAGGAAAAATAGGATATGGCTGTCATCAGAACAAGATTCGCTCCAAGCCCCACTGGCTTCATGCATATCGGAAATTTACGGACCGCTTTATATGAATATTTGATTGCACGTTCAAAGGGCGGGCAATTTATATTGAGAATCGAGGATACCGACCAGGGACGGTATGTAGAGGGCGCCATGGATGCAGTCTTAGAAACGCTTCGAATGACCGGAATCACATACGACGAGGGGCCCGGCGTCGGCGGCGATTATGGCCCGTATATTCAGAGCGAGCGCAAGGCCATCTATCTGGAATATGCAAAACAGCTCGTCCAGCGCGGGGCGGCGTATTATTGCTTCTGTTCGAAGGAGCGCCTTGACGCGCTCAGGACAAGCGAGGGAGTCTCCTTCAATTACGACCGGCATTGTCTCGGTCTTCCGCAGGAGGAGATCGAAAGGAACCTGGCGGAGGGCAAGCCGTACGTCATCCGGCAATTAGTCCCCAGAGAAGGAAAAACCACCTTCAGCGACGTCGTTTACGGCGACATAACGGTAGATAACGATACACTTGACGACCAGATCCTGATTAAATCCGATGGTCTGCCGACCTACAATTTTGCAAACGTGATCGATGACCACCTTATGAAAATAACCCATGTGGTCCGGGGCAACGAATACCTCTCCTCCACTCCGAAATATAATATTCTGTATCAGGCGTTCGGGTGGGAAATCCCTGTATACATCCATTTGCCGAGCATCATGAAGGACGCGCACACCAAGCTTTCCAAGCGAAACGGAGACGCTTCCTTCCAGGATCTTATCCAGAAGGGCTATCTTCCCGAGGCAATTCTCAACTATATTGCACTGCTTGGCTGGAGCCCGGGAGGAACCCGCGAATTTTTCACACTCAAAGAGCTGGAAGAGAATTTTACCATCGAAGGGCTCAACAAGTCGCCCTCGATTTTTGATATTGAGAAGCTTCGTTGGATGAATGCGGAATATATTCGGAACAGCACGCCCGAGCAGTTCCGGCAGCTTGCGCAGCCGTATGTAGAACAGGCGCTCGGCGAAGCCGATCTCGATATCGGTAAAATCTGCGCGCTCATTCAGCAAAGAACTGAGGTTTTAACGGAAATCCCGGATAAAATCGTTTTTTTCAAGGAACTGCCTGAGTATGACACTGCAATCTACTGCCATAAAAAAATGAAAACCGACCGCGTCAATTCGCTGGAAAATCTGCGGAAGGTTCTCCAATATTTTACGGACAACGAAAGCACGCTGCGCGCCGGCTGGACGTCCGCCCGGCTTTATGAAGCGCTCTGCGCTCTGGCAGAACAAAACGGCGTGAAAAACAGTCAGATTCTCTGGCCCGTCAGAACGGCGCTCAGCGGAAAAGAGGTCAGTCCCGGAGGCGCCACGGAAATCGCGGAAATCCTGGGGTACGGCGAAACGATGCGCAGGCTTGCCGTCGGAATCAAAAAGCTCGAAACGGAAGGAACGGTAGAAAATGGAAGCCAGCAATAACTTTATACATGAAATCGTAGAAAACGACATCAAGGAAGGCGGCAGATACTACGGAAAAACCGTCTGTACGCGTTTTCCCCCGGAGCCGAACGGCTATCTGCACATCGGACATGCAAAGGCGATCTGCATCGATTTTGGAACGGCGGAAAAGTACGGCGGTTACTGCAACCTGCGCTTTGACGATACAAATCCGAGCAAGGAGGACACGGAATATGTCGACGCAATCATGAACGACGTCCGCTGGCTTGGCTATACCTGGAAAAACGTTTTGTATGCCTCGGATTATTTTCTCCGTATGTATGAATGCGCCGAAAAGCTCATAAAAGACGGCCTGGCCTATGTCTGCGATCTGAATGCCGATGAAATCCGGGAGTATCGCGGCACGCTCACGGAGCCGGGAACCAACAGCCCGTACCGCGACCGCGCTCCGGAGGAAAATCTTGAATTGTTCCGGAGGATGCGAAGCGGCGAGTTTCCCGACGGGAGCAGGGTGCTCCGGGCCAAAATCGATATGGCGTCGCCCAACATGAATCTGCGCGATCCCGTCCTGTATCGGATCGTACACGCCCAGCATCATCATACCGGGGACGCCTGGTGCATCTATCCGATGTACGATTTCGCACATCCGCTGGAGGATGCGTTTGAAGGCGTCACGCATTCGCTGTGCGACCTCGGGTTTAAGGACCACCGGCCGCTTTACGATTGGGTGGTGGAAAAATGCGGACCGTTTGATCCGGCTCCGTGTCAGAATGAGTTTGCACGCCTGAATCTTACGTATACGATCATGAGCAAGCGCTACCTGCGCAAAATGGTAGAAACCGGCATCGTAAACGGATGGGATGATCCGCGGATGCCGACGCTGTGCGGTCTCAGAAGAAGAGGCTATACCCCGGCCTCCATCCGGAATTTTATCGATATGGTCGGCGTATCCACAAGCTACAGCGTCGCAGATTACGGGCTGCTGGAATATTGTATCCGCGAGGATCTGAACCGGATCGCGCCGCGCGGCATGGCCGTCCTGGATCCCATTAAGCTTGTCATTGATAATTACGACGAGACGGCGATCGAGGAATTCGACGCCGAGGTCAATCCGGAAAACCCGGATATGGGCATGAGAAAGGTCGCTTTTTCCAAAAAGCTTTACATTGAGCGGTCTGATTTCATGATTGAACCCGTCAAGGGCTATTTCCGGCTCTTCCCCGGCAATGAGGTTCGCCTGAAATACGCCTATTATGTCAGGGCCGTTTCCTACGAAACGGATGAAAACGGGAATGTCACAGTCGTACACTGCACTTACGATCCGGCCTCGAGAGGCGGCTGGCTGCCCGATCGGAAGGTAAAAGGAACGATCCACTGGGTTTCCGCGCACGACGCGGTACCGGCAGAGGTCCGCCTGTACGATCAGCTGTTCCTGGATCCCGATCCCTCCGACGATTCGGACGGAAGGGATTTTACGGAAAAGCTGAATCCCGATTCGCTGCGCGTCTGTAAAAACGCCGTCGTCGAACCGTATCTGGCGAATTGTGAGAAAAACGCGCATTTTCAGTTCCTGCGAAACGGCTTTTTCAGCAGCGACGACGAGCATACAAAAGAAAGGCCCGTTTTCAACCGGACCGTTTCGCTGAAGGACAGCTGGAAAAAGCAATCCGTCAAGGCCTAAAGCTTATCCCAGAAACAGGGCGTAAAGTTCCGCCATATTGCCGGCGGTATATTCGGCCTCCGAAGCCGCTGCGCCGGGATTCCCGTCCGTAAAAAGGCACGTGTGGATTCCGGCGTTTTTCCCGCTTAAAATATCGATTTCCCGGTCTCCGATCATGATCGTTTCCGCCGGATCGAGCTGAAATTCGTCAAGCAGATACCGGATCGCATCCGGAGCCGGCTTCATCGGGAAGCCGTTTTCTCTTGTGACAAAGCCCGTGAAATACTTTCGAAGGGCGAAGCGATCGAGATAGCGGATGGAAACGGCGTCGCGGTGTGTATATAGAAAATTTTTGCCTTTTCTGTCAAAAACTCCCGATAAGACGCGCTCCGTTCCCTCGTATGGGCGCGCCAGAGGCGGCCGGTCAATTTCTCCCTCCCGGCGAGAAAATTCCGCCCATTCCGCAGCGTCGGCATTGCAAAACATGCGGGCCCTCCCCATGTTCTCCCGGCACACAGCGTACAGCGCGCCGTAATCATAATGTCTGCCCTGTTCGGCCAGATATTCATGAAGCAGCGTTACGGTATGCGGATATGTATCGAATAATGTTCCGTCGAAATCCCAAATAAAATTTTTCATGCGTTTATTTTAGCAGAACGAAAAGATTTTGCAAGGCAGTCTTGCGGCAAGGGACGCGCCGCGTTAAAATATTATGGAAAAATATAGAAAGGATGCGCTGAATATGGGAATTGTAATCAGAAGAGCGGAACAGGAAGATCAGTCCGAGCTGCAGCGGCTTCTTAAATATATCGCCGCTTTGCATCATGCCGGGCGACCGGATATTTTCCGTTCCGGCAGCAGTAAATACGATGCGGCACAGCTGGCCGAAATTCTGCAGGATGAAAGGAAGCCGGTATTCGTTGCCGCCGACGAGACGCGGCACGTCTTTGGATACGCGTTCTGCATCGTGCGCGAATCCGGCGGAGACGCGCTGCTGAACAGCCGCAGAATCCTCTACGTCGACGATCTCTGCGTGGAAGAGCAAAGCCGCGGTCGGGGGCTTGGCAGAGCGCTGCTGGAAGAGGTAAAAAAGCACGCTTTGTTCCTCGGAGCCCAGAGCGTCGAGCTGAACGTATGGAATTTTAATCAATCCGCCGTTTCATTTTATGAGCATCTTGGATTTTCGGTGCAAAAAAGCATTCTTGAGCTGCCGCTCAATCCCTCGCTCTGAAAATTTTCCGTTCTATTCCCTTCCATATACTTCAATTTCAAAGATACTGGCAAAGCCCTGCTTTCCGATCTGCACTCTGATATAGCGGGCTTTTTCGCCCTCCGGAAGGACCGTATGCTCCAGCGAGGAGGTGTCTGTGACGCGTTCCGCCGTGCTGTAGGCGCGCCGGGCGGAAAGCAAAAGCTCACCGGAGAGCTCGCCGCCGTGAAGAACGCGCAGGAATTCATTTCGTACTCCGAATTCCATATATATGGCAGTGTCAGCCCGCAGGACATACGCTGTAAGTCCCTTCTCCCGTTCCGGCTCAGTTTCCTCCCCGCCGCTTCTTCTGCACACTGCCGCGCAGATCAGCACGGCGGCCAGCAGGATAAGAACAGCAGTCCGCTTCTGTCGATAAATATGGCGATGCGCAGTCATTCCGGCACAGCCTCCCTTTCCAAAAAAGTCGTTTCCAATATAGGGCAATGGCAAATTGAGCAGTTAAGTGTTTTTATTATAGCACAAAAAGCGCGCGTCATCTATTTCGATTTTGCCGGCTGCCTCCAGGAGGCAAAGCAAAAAACCAGGACATATTTTACAAATAAAATCAGCATTTTATTAAACTTTTATGATATACTAGGGGCAACGAATTTATCTGGCGGAGGCTGATTGCAATGGACGAATATGGAAAAATAAGAATTGAGGGCTACATTGGCCGCCTGATTGAAAATTGTATTGGAAACGGGGTTATGGCCGCAGATTATCAGCCGTTTATAAAAGCCTTTCAGGAAAAGCTGGATTCCGAAGGATTGTTCTGCGGAGAATTCTGGGGCAAATGGTTCACATCCGCCGCGCTGGCATACGAGTATAACCCGAGGCCGGAATATTTCAAAAAACTGGAGGACGCCGTCGAAGGCCTGCTGGCCGCGCAGGAGGAAGACGGAAGAATCAGCGCAAGCAAAGAGGATTTTACTCCTTGGGATATTTGGGGGCGAAAATATGCATTGCTTGGCCTGCTGGCCTATTATGACCTGACGAGAAGCGGGCGTGTCCTTGAAGCGGCAAAAAGAATGGCGGATCAGCTGATTTCCAAAACGACCGGAGACGGCGGACGCAGAATTTCCGATACCGGACTTGAGGCGCTGCGCGGATTATCCTCCTGCTCCGTTCTGCAGCCATTCGTGCTGCTTTACGAGCGGACCGAGAAAGAGCGCTATCTTTCCTATGCGGAAAACCTGGTCGCGTCCTGGAGTCTTCCATCTGCGTACAGCCCGGAAGGGCTCCGGCTGCTGGAGCAGGCCGTGCCCGGCTGTATTCCGGCTGAAATCGCAGCGCCGAAGGGCTACGAGATCATGTCCTGTTATGCAGGCGTTCTGGATCTGTACCGCGTTACGGGCAAAAAGCAATATCTCGATGCGGTAACGGCTTACATGGATGCCGTAGTCGAGCGGGAGATTATGATCACAGGCTCCGGCTCAAGCGGCGAATTATGGTGCGAGGGCAGGCTGCGGCAGACGCAGGTGCTCGAAGCACCGATGGAAACGTGTGTGACCGCTACGTATATGATGCTGTGCAGAAAGCTGCTCGAAGTCACGCACGACGTAAAATGGGCGGAACGTCTGGAGGTCAGCCTGTTCAATGCGCTGGCAGGCGCAATGAAGCCGGACGGAAGCTGGTGGGCGTATTTTTCTCCGCTTCAGGGACGCCGCGTATTGAGCCAGGTTCAAATCGAAGAAATGAATACAAGCTGCTGCGTCGCCAACGGGCCAAGGGCGCTGCTGGAGGTTCCCAAATGGAGCGTGACCTCCCTTCCCGATGGCATAGCGGTAAACCTGTACCAGGAGGGCCGTTATCGAACGGAATTCAACGGTCTGCCGTTTGTGTTCCGCCAAGAGACAGACTATCCTTCAGGAAGCACCGTTCGCTTGTATTTAGAGCAGGTTCCGGGGGAGGAAATGACGCTTTCTCTCAGGATTCCCGCCTGGGCGGAACACACAGAGGTCCGGATCGGCAGCGAAATGTTTTACCCTGCCGCCGGGACGTACTGTGAAATGCGCGGAAGATGGCGGAAATATACAGAGATCCAGATCGACTTCCATACGGAGCTGCGGATCGTCACGGCTCCGGGATCGACAAATGAAAAAGCGCTGATGTGGGGATCGCTCGTTCTGGCGATGGATCGGCGGGATGTGGAAGAGGCTCCAAAGTCTCTCTGGCTGATGAACGACGCAATGAAGCCGATCCATGACACGCAGATGGAGCTCGATTATTATCCCGTGCAGTCCATCCGGCAGGAATCTGCGCGTCCGATTGCGGAGCGCGTCGAAAAGAAGGATGCTCTGGTCGCCTTCCGGGTAAAATTTCTGCGGCGTCCCATTCACTTTTTCCATCATGAAACAGAGGAGCTTCTGTTCCGGGACTATGCGTCGTGCGGAAATGATTTTACGGAGGAAAGCGCCATCCGCACCTGGTTTTCCGTGCCGATGTACTGCAGCGAAATTTTCCCGAAGGACAGCGAGCATGTCATCCGCGGAACGGTGGAGGAAGAACCCCCTCTTGACAAAGAGGACAAATCGTAATAAAGTAGTACACGGTTCGAACCGGAAACGGACGGGGCCAGTTAAAATTTCACATTGATTTTTTGTGAGTGAACAGCGTTCACGAAGGGGTACACCACCGCGGGTGTATTTTTTCGGGAACGCTTTTTTCTTTGCAGAAGGAGGACGCATGGTTAAGATCAACGGAAAAGACGTGGAATGGAAGGAGGGCGCCACTGCGGAGCAGTATCTTCTGGAAAACGGCTATCAAATCGAACGAATCGCCCTCGAGCGAAACGGAAAAATCCTTCCCAAGTCCGAATATGGGCGTACCGTATTTGCGGAGGGCGACGTGATTGAGATCGTAAGCTTTGTAGGAGGCGGCTGAAGCGTGGAAGAATGCATTACCAGAGAGGATATCCGGGCGGCGCTTGCCGCGCGGCATTCCCGGCCGCTTCAGGACAGGCTGGACGGCGCTCATGTCGCTGTGGCGGGGCTCGGCGGCCTTGGTTCTCATGTGGCTGTTTTTTTGGCGCGGGCCGGCGTAGGGCATCTTCATCTGGTCGATTTCGACCGTGTGGAGCTCACTAATTTAAATCGGCAGAATTATCTGCTCCGTCACGTCGGAATGTACAAGACGGACGCGCTGCTGGAGCAGCTCAAGGAAATCAATCCGTATCTGGACTTCCGGACGGACTGCGTCAAGGTGACGGAGCGCAATCTTTCCGAATTGTTCGCGGAAGACGACATCGTGTGCGAGGCATTTGACCGGCCGGAGGCAAAGGCGATGCTGGTCTGCGGGGTGCGGGAGCATTTTCCGGAAAAATATTTGATCGCGGCATCCGGGATGGCCGGCTACGGCGGCAGTAATCTGATTCAGACGCGGCAGATCGGACCGCATTTTTACCTGTGCGGCGACGAGGTTTCCGAAGCTTCAGAGGGCAGGGGGCTGATGGCGCCGAGGGTCGCGGTCTGCGCGGGGCACGAGGCTGATCTGGCGCTCCGTCTGATCGCGGAGGAGTTGTCTGAGGAAAAATAAACAGAAAAGAGGAAAAACGACATGACAAAAGCACAAAACGACGAATGGACGCTGGGAGGGCATTCCTTCACCTCCCGCTTTATACTGGGCTCCGGAAAATACTCGATGGATCTGATCGAGGCTGCCGTGGCATGCGCTGGCGCGCAGATCATAACGCTGGCGCTGCGGCGCGTTTCCGAGGGCGGCAAAACGAATATTCTGGATTATATTCCAAAAGGAATTACCCTGCTTCCGAATACCTCGGGAGCCAGGAACGCGGAAGAAGCCGTTCGGATCGCACGTCTTGCCCGGGAGGCCGGCTGCGGCGATTTCGTAAAAATAGAAGTTATCCGCGATTCCAAATATCTTCTGCCGGATAATCATGAAACGATCCGCGCTACGGAAATCCTTGCAAAAGAAGGATTTATCGTGATGCCGTACATGTATCCCGACTTGACTGCCGCCAGAGACCTTGCCTCTGCCGGCGCGGCGTGCGTCATGCCGCTTGCCGCACCGATTGGGACGAACAAGGGACTTTGTACGAAAGAATTTATCCGGATTCTGATCGAAGAAATCGATCTGCCCGTAATCGTGGACGCCGGCATCGGGCGGCCCTCGCAGGCCTGCGAAGCGATGGAAATGGGCTGTACGGCAGTCATGGCAAATACGGCCATTGCGACTGCCGGTGACATTCCGGAGATGGCGGAGGCCTTCCGTCTGGCGATCGAGGCCGGCCGTAGGGCGTATCTGGCCCATCCCGGCAGAGTCCTGGAACGGGAGGCAAGCGCCTCTTCCCCGCTCACGGGCTTTCTCCGCGATTAAAAAAGAAGGAGCTGGAACAGATGTCACTTATTCAGGAAACTATTTTCGACGGCGAAGGCTTTGCGGATTCCCACAGGAAAAGAACGGATCACATGGCTTATCTTCCAGATATGGAGATTCTCGATTCCACGGTCGGAGCGGAGGTCCTGGCTCGTACCAGGCAGTATGATCCTAATCGTGTTACGGAGGAAGACGTGCGCCGCGCCCTCTCCAAAAAGAACCGGGAGCCGGAGGATTTCGGCGCGCTGCTTTCGCCTGCGGCGCTGCCGCTTCTGGAAGAAATCGCGCAGGAGGCGATACGCGAGACGCGGGAGCATTTCGGCACCTCCATTTCGATGTTCACACCCGTCTATATCGCGAATTACTGTGAAAATTACTGTATTTACTGCGGATTCAATACGCACAACAAAATACGGCGCGCGCAGCTCGATTTTCAGCAGATCGAAACGGAGCTGGCCGCGATCCATGAGACAGGCCTGGAGGAGGTGCTGATCCTCACCGGAGAAAGCAGGCGGAAATCCACGGTGGAGTATATCGGAGAAGCGTGCCGGATCGCGGGAAAATATTTTAAAGTGGTCGGGCTGGAGGTCTATCCCATGAATTCTGATGAATACGCATATCTTCATGCATGCGGCGCCGATTATGTAACGGTATTTCAGGAAACATACAACCCTGATAAATATGAAACGCTCCACCTGGCCGGACACAAGCGCGTTTTCCCCTACCGGCTGAACGCGCAGGAGCGGGCCCTGCGCGGCGGGATGCGCGGCGTAGGCTTCGGCGCGCTGCTGGGATTGGACGATTATCGAAAGGACGCTTTTGCGGCAGGCTGCCATGCCTGGCTGCTCCAGAGAAAATACCCGCATGCGGAAATTTCGTTTTCCTGTCCGCGGCTGCGTCCGATTCTCAATAACGATAAAATTGGCCCGACGGATGTCGGCGAGCGTCAGCTGCTTCAGGTGGTATGCGCCTACCGCCTGCTGATGCCATACGCGGGCATCACTATTTCAACAAGAGAATGTGCCCGTGTGCGGGACAACCTGGTCAAAATCGCAGCGACAAAAATTTCGGCAGGCGTCAGCACCGGGATCGGCGGACATTCCGATGCGGTGGAGGAAAAGGGAGACTGTCAGTTTGAAATTTCCGACGGACGCAGTGTGGAAGAGGTATTTCAAGCGCTGAAGCAAGAGGGGCTTCAGCCGGTAATGAGCGATTATGTCCGTGTCTGATGCGCTCTGCCGACATATCATTGCAGTCACAAACCGCCGTTTATGCCAAAGGCCGTTTCTGGAGCAGCTTGAGCGCGTCTGCTCTGTGAGACCGGCAGGAGTGATTCTGAGAGAAAAAGACCTGACGGAGGCGCAATATCAGACGCTGGCGGAAAAGGTCCTGGCGCTTTGCCGGCGGTATAACGTGCCTTGCATCCTGCACGGGTTTCCCGAGGCGGCGCGGCGGCTTGGCGTTCAGAGCGTGCAGCTGCCGCTCTGGCAGCTGGAAGCGGCCGGCGGGAGGCCGGGGCTCGTCGGACTCGGGCAGATCGGCGCATCCGTTCATTCCGTACAGGAAGCGCTTCGCGCGGAGGCCCTGGGCGCCGATTCCGTAACGGCCGGCCACATATATGAAACAAGCTGCAAGGAGGGCCTTCCGCCAAGAGGAACGGAGTTTCTGCGGGCAGTGTGCTCCGCGGTCCGGATTCCCGTTTACGCGATCGGCGGCATCCGTCTGGAGGAAAATCAGATCAGAGCGGTGCTCGGCTGCGGCGCGGCAGGCGTCTGCATCATGTCGGGGATGATGACGCTGTAAAAGCCGCCCCCTGCCTGCGGCAAAGGGCGGCGCATAATAAAGTGTTGTAGTAGGGAACGTCTCAGTCTTCCCCGACTTCCTCGTCCTGGAGCGCATCGTATCCGCGCTCTCCGGTACGGATCTTAACGACGTCCTCCACGTCATAGAGAAAGATCTTTCCGTCTCCGACATTGCCTGTATAAAGCGTATCCTGAACGGTCTTGATCAACGTTTCGACCGGGATTTTGCAGACAACAATGTCAAGCTTGATCTTAGGCAGCAGCCGGGAGGAAACCGGGGCGCCTCTGAAGTAAACGGTGTGTCCTTTCTGTATCCCGTAGCCCAGGACATTTGTGACTGTAATTCCGGTGATGCCCAGTTTATCAAGCGCCTCCTGGAGCTGTGAAAATTTGCTTTGATTGGTAAGAATCGTTACCTTCGTCATTTTTGCGCCCTTTGTCTCGCGGTGCTCCACGGGAACCGCTTTTTCTACGCTGACCGCGGGCTTTGCTTCAATCTGCAGCGCGGCGGGAGTCTTGTCGTATTCGATCGCTTCGGTCACGAGTGCGAAATCCGGATACGCGACGTTGCCATGCTCTCCGATATCCAGGCCTTGGAT
The DNA here is from genome assembly GCA_900543695.1 of uncultured Clostridium sp. GTDB lineage: Bacteria > Bacillota > Clostridia > UBA1212 > UBA1255 > Egerieisoma. Next base: position 12,616 of record UQSG01000046.1, read on the forward strand.
TTCCTCTTCCCTGGAAACGCGGATGCCGATCGTCTTTTTCAGAACCAGCCATACAAGGCCGGAGGACACAAAGGTAAAGGCGCCGATCGCGGCGATGCCAAGGAGCTGGATGCCCAGCAGCCGGAAGCCGCCTCCGTACAGCAGACCGTTGGTCACAGAGAGAGAGGTTACGCCCTCCTGTGCAAAAAGGCCGACGCAGATTGTGCCGAATATGCCGCACCCCAAATGGACGGAGGTGGCTCCCACCGGATCGTCAATCTTCATTTTGTCAAAGAACCCGACCGCAAAAACAACGAGAATTCCCGACAGAGCGCCGATCAGCAGAGAAACCTCGATCGATACGTAAGCACAGCCTCCCGTAACACCCACAAGCCCGGCAAGGCAGCCGTTGATCGTCATGCCCAGATCCGGCTTTTTCAGTACGATCCAGGAGGTAGCGGTTGCAGTGATGACTGCTGCGATCGCGGAGGTGTTGGTTGTCATAAGGATGTGGAATACGTCCGACGGATTCTGAAAGCTCATCGTGGAGCCGGGGTTGAACCCGAACCAGCCCAGCCAGAGAACGAAGAGTCCGATGACCGCCAAAGACATGCTGTGTCCGGGGATTGCTTTCGGCTTCCCGTCCTTACCGTATTTCCCGATCCGGGGGCCAAGCAGCATAGCGCCCGCCAGCGCCGCCCATCCGCCGACGGAGTGAACGACCGAGTCGCCTGCAAAATCCAGGAAGCCGAGCTCTGCGAGCCAGCCGCCGCCCCAAACCCAGTGGCCGACAATCGGATAGATGACAAGCGTCAAAACAAATGAAAAGATAATAAACGTTACGTATTTTACACGCTCCGCCACGGCGCCCGACACGATCGTAGCCGCCGTGCCGCAGAACACAAGCTGGAAGAAAAATTTTCCCCAAAAAGGTACGGAGGAAGTCAGGGTGTCATTGTAGGCCGAAAGGTCCTGCCCGCCGAGGATAAAAAGATTCTCGGTTCCGATAAAAGGGTTGTCGCCTCCAAACATAATCCCCCAGCCCAGGAGCAGAAAGCCCAGGGATGAGACTGCAAATACAATAAAGTTTTTCGACAGGATATTAACCGTGTTTTTCGATCTGGCAAACCCGGCCTCTACGCTGGCGAAGCCCAGGTTCATAAAGAAAACCAGAATCGCTGCGAGAAAGACCCACAGGGTGTCGATCAATGAATATTCCGCCATAAAATAATCCCTCTTTCCTTAATAAAATAAAAAAAGAACAAAGACGTTCGTCCCGAACGTCTTTGTTCTAACGGTTAGATTGTATCGCTGCCGCGTTTTATTGTCAATACTTTTGTAAAATTTTTTTGTTCCGGCCGGCGGGGTTATTCTATTCTTTTCATGGCGCCGTGGCCGGGGCAGAGTAAAAATCCTTGATATTCGCTGAGCAGAGCGGCTCTGCATTCCCTGGCTGCGGCCGGATCCGAGTCCACGCCTGTCATCAGAAAGGGCGCGAGCCGGTTGAATTCCTGCTGCTCTTTGGAAAAGCCTTTTATGTTGACGTATATATCGCCGCTGAATATTAATTCTAATTCTTTGCAGACAATCACCGTTTCGCCTTTTACATGACCGCCGCTGCCTTCATAGAACGCAAAGCGCCACGGTCCGAAGCACTTTGAACCGATATAGGAAAGCGCCGCATCGTCTTGCTTTTCGCCTACAGCGATGCAGCGGCTAAGCTCCGGCGGTTCATATTCAGAAATGATCTTGCTCAGCGAGCAGTAAGGGGCGTGGAGCGGATTCTGCTCTCTGAAATTCGGAGCGCCGTTTTGTTCTGCCGCGAAATTATCATAGCAGCTCTGACTCATATAAATTTTGTCCATGATGGGCAGCAGCCCCGTATGGTCGATATCGGCGTGAGTAATAAACGCATATTTCGTTTTGCCGGAAAAGCCGGGAAAAAGGCGCTCAAGCAGCGCGAGCATTTCATTTTTGTAGCAGGCGAATCCGCAGTCAACAAACAGCAGCGCTCCGCCATGCTCTAAAATATATGTGTTGCTTCCGCACGGCGGCTCTATGCAATAGAGAAGCAGATCCTTTGTCAAAGGGAAAGAAGATATCTTCGGGCGAAACCGCTCGTTTTTCGCTTCTGTGACAAATTGTGCGAAGCGCCGGATATAGTCGAACGTCTGAAGCGGAGATTTGTTTTGCTCGTCCAGCAGCTGCATCAGCCGGTTGGCATGGATGAGCACGGTGTTGGTTTGCGCCTGCGACAGACCGAGCAGCTCGCGCATTTTATTCGCGAAGGTGATGTAAAATACCGTTCCGTCCAGCAGACGGTCTGTGACCTGATAGTCAAGGATATGAATTTCGCAGATTCTGGAGATTTCTTCGATCAATCGTTTGATTTCGCCCGTATTTTCTATTAAAAGGCCCATTTTAAAATGCTGGTATGCCGTTCCGTTTTCCTGTGAGCTGATATATGAGATGTTCACCTGATAGCGGTTCAGAATTTCAAGGACCGGGGTGACCGCGCCCGGTTTGTCCGGAAGCGTCAGCACAATCATCAGGATTTGTCTGTTTTCATCCCTGTTGGTAAGATATCCGCAGGCAGACAATTTGCGGGCGATTTCGTCATGCTGCGCCGGCGCGGCAGAGACTTCAATAAACAAGGTATGTAAATCGACCGCTTTGTTATAGTTTACCCGAACGATATTGCCGCCGGCCGCCGCGATGATTTTACTGGAGAGAAGAAAGGCGCCTGCTTTATCAGGCATTTTGGTGACGTAGGTTTTTCGCATAGCTTCTGATACCTCCACCGTTTGATTATATCGGTAAACCAAAAGGTCAGCAAGAGGCGATCTTCTGGCGTGCGCTTCAAGCGGCAAGCCGGAGCCTGCCTTTCTCGCGAGGACGCTTGCATCTGAGTAAGGGAGCCGGCGGATGGCTTATCTTGAAGCCGCACGACAAAAAAGCCGGAGCAAAGTACGCTTTGCTCCGGCGTGGCTGGGATGGCTGGATTCGAACCAGCGAACTGCCAGAGTCAAAGTCTGGTGCCTTACCGCTTGGCTACACCCCACCAAAAGCCTTTACGGATTATACTCTTTGCCGCTGCGCATGTCAAGGCAAAGCTGCCGAAAGGCTCATTCCGTGCTGTAGGATTACAATACATGTGTTACAGTTGAACCTAGAAAAAAATAGCGAAGT
>UQSG01000047.1 GCA_900543695.1 uncultured Clostridium sp.
CGCAAAGCGGCCGTTGGTCACCGCACCAGCGGCCGCTCAGCACCGCAGAATGCACAGTCCGGCGCCGAAGAAAAAAATGCTCCAGAAAAAGTTGAAAATGAGCTGCACTGCATAAATCCAAAGCGCCTTTTTTCGCTCCGATCCGTTTGAATTTTCAAAAATCCTTGCTGCGCTGATCCCCATCAGAATATAAAGCACGGCCCATACGATCGGGAATAGAATGGCCGGCGGAGAAAGGGGAGGCCGCGAAAGCGCGGCGTATTTTTCCATCCCATTCCTGGTCAGCAGTGCCGAGAGGCCGCCTACGGCAAGCGGAATTAAAATGGAAATGCAATAAATTTTGATTCTTTTTTTTGTGTTGGGAGACATTTTAATTCACCTCTGTGATATATATTGCACCGAGGTGAATAAAATATGCCGGAGAAGCTATAAATATTTTTCCATAACAAAATTAGTGAGCAGGATGCCGTTTCGTTCTACCTGCTGCTCCCGGATGATGCGATATCCTCTGCTTTCAAAAAACGGCCTTGCGGTTATGGATGCATGCGTTATGATTTTACGAACCGGGAATTTCTGCTCGAGTGAATCGCAGAGCCTTCCGGCAATCCCTCTGCCCTGCCGGTCTTTCCGTACATACAGCCGGTCCAGATAACCGTCCGGCCTGATGTCGCCGAATCCGGTGATGCTTTCGTTTTCTACGGCAACGAGAGTATAATGCGCGAGGAAAGATTCGTTCCATGCTGTAAGATCCGGCGTTCCGTTGGCCCAGGCAAACAGCTGTGCTTCCGTATAATCGCGTGCATTAACCGAATGAACCGTACGATGCCATCGCTGACGAAATTTTCCGGCTCCGCGACCAGAAGGAAAAGTCCGAGCTCGACAGCCATCACCAAGAAGAAGCCATGAACCGGATTAAGGAACTGCAGAACTTCATCGCCGGGCAGGAAACCGATATTACAGAGTTTGATGAGGCTCTGGTTAAAAAGCTCATTGAGAAGATTACCGTTTTCGCCGACCACTTCACCGTGGAGTTCAAGTCCGGTATCACAATCGACATCGGAGCATAAAAAGAGCAAGTCTCCTTAATGGTAATAAACCAGATAGGCGACTTGCTCTTTCATGTTTAAATCATCGGCGATGGCTTCAGTATATCTTCAAGTGTATCTATCAACTTTCTGATGTATGGAAAGAGCTTATTGTCATCAAAATCCACCAATTGTTTTTTGTCAAGTACTTTTCCCTGAAAAAAGCGTCGGAATTCCCTTTTTTCAGCAAGGGATTTTCCCTGCCTTCAGCGGGCATTATGCATCCCTGCGCATGAGGGCGTGCTCCATTCGGTAGCTTTTCCCCTCGAAGATCAATAAATGTCCGTGATGGACAAGCCGGTCGATCATTGCAGCGGCCATCTGGTCATCCGTAAAGATCCCTCCCCATTTTGAGAATTCCAGATTGGTTGTCAGGATCAGGCTCTTGCTCTCATAGCTGTCAGATATAACACGGAACAGCAGCTGGGATCCGTCCTTATCGACTGGTACATATCCCCATTCATCCAGTATGAGCAGGTCAAGGCTGCGGAGATCCCGCAGAAGGCGCTCCAGCGTCCCGTTTTTCCGCGATTCCGCAAGCTTCAGCACAAGTTCTGTTACGGTATAAAACTTCGTCTTGTAACCGAGATTGCAGGCCTTTACGCCGGCTGCGATTGCCATATGGGTTTTACCGATGCCCACTGGTCCGTAAAGCACAAGATTCTTTTTCCCCGGGACAAACTCAAGGGTTTCCAGTTCCTCCCTGCTGAATGCAGGGGGAAACTTTACGCAGTGATAGCTGTACCCCTCAAAGGTCTTATAGGTTGGGAACCCAGCCCGTTTAATCAGACGTTTTCGTCGGTTTTCATCCCGGAGAGTCAATTCTGCCTGCAGCAGCTCCAGAATAAACTCCAGCTGCTTCTGCGTCCCTTTTTCCCTGCAGATCTCTGAGATCCTGCCCGAAAGGAAAAGCTGCCGGCTTGCTCCAAGGATCTGTGTACAGAAATCTTCTTTCATCTTTGGTGTCATCATGAAACAGCGCCTCCTTCCTTCAGGAACATATCATCATATACTGCAAGGGATGGGCCTGCCTCCGGCGGTGTATAAATGCCATATCCGGTAATCCTTGCGGCAAGCACGGAAGCATCACAGATGTTAATACTGCCTCTTGTACAAGCCATCTCCATAGCGCTGGCCGCTGCTTGAAAGCCGTACTGGCTGGTCAGCTCATTCATGATCCGGAGGCAGTCCTTCAGTTTCTCTTTCGGCTGGGCATCCATGTAAGCCCTTAAAGCATCCGGTGTTTCGCGGCGCAGCCCGCTGTTTCCCCATGCTCCGGAGTTTTTCATCAGGACAGCCAGCGTGGTACTGTAATCGCTGATATCTGTGCGGTTATCTCCGTAAGCGCGCCGGTGAGTCGTGACGACCTGTCCGCCTTCCGTAAGAATGTCAACGGTATGGGCACGAATGCCCACCAGCACCTGTTTGTTTACGTTTTCCGGCCTGGTAGAATAGAAATGCTTTCCATCCATACAGACTTTGCCATAACCATCCGCTTTCAGCCATTCATACCGGCAGACATCGAACCGTTTTGGCGGCAGCATCAGGAGGGCTTTCCTGTCCTCTTCAAACAATTCCCGGATAGGGATCTGTTTTTTATAATGGAGTTCGGAAGCTTTCTTTTCATGGCAGGCAAGCAGCTTCTGGTTATACTTCTCTATCTCATTGAAATGCGGGACCGGGACAAACAGGTTCGCACGGTTATAATCAACCTTGCGCTCCACATTTCCTTTCTCCCAGCCGGAATAGGGATTGCAGAAGCGCACCCGGAAGTGATAATGGGCACGAAAACGGGAGAAAAGTTCCGATTCATGGATTGCGTCACCGATCCGCCGCCCGACACCGGCTGCATTGTCAAAGATCAGTAATGGCGGTACGCCGCCAATAAATTCAAAGATATCCTGCAGCCCCTGGCAGACACACTCTGCGGTTTCTCCGCCGAACACCTGGCTGTATCCATCATTGCTGTAGGGGAACGACACAGTCAGATATTTCTTGCGGCAGAGTTTCCCTGCCTCATAAAAGTCTGCTTCCCCGAAATCTACTTGTGCAGGTCCGGGATCCCAGATCAGTTCCAGGTTTGCTTTCTCCGTTTGGATGGAACGGCATTTCTTCATGTAGCGCTGGACAATGCTGTAACTCCCGGTATAGCCATGTTCCTCCACGAGACGCTCATAGACTCTCTGAGCGGTATGGTGCTGCTTTCGCCAATGTTTCTTGTCTTCGTCCAGCCACTCCTGGATGATGGGCTTGAAGGGATCCAGCTTGGATGGCTTCTCCTGGATAACGGGTGGCTGCGGTGAGAAGTCATCCTGTGCAAGATACTTGCGTATCGTTTTGGGATCAGCACCTGTTTTTTTAGAGATTTCACTGATCCGGTATCCACAATTGCTCAAGTCTTTGATATGATTGATTTGGGACATAGTGAGCATCTTCCTTTCCTCCTTTATCTTTGGTGGTGCTTAGATAAAGGATAAATATAATGTAAAGGGGAATCAATGTGTCCCGCTTTATTTAGGGAATTTCTCTTGCTTTTTTCAGGGAATTCTGACGCTTTTTTTCGGTAAATTTAGTGTATCATAAACACAATTGCACAATTGCATCCTCCAGTGAAAAAGAATACCTGACATCACTAATATCTGACGCCATCTGTATCTTCTCTCCCGTGTCTTTATTTTGAACATAAAAGCCCATCACTCGCCCAGAAGATAACTCTTCAATTTCCTGATATGCTGGTCTTCCTTTGTGCTTACAAAAATTATAACGTTTCCTTATTTCTGAATCAGAAAAATCATTCCAAAAATCAATAATCTGGTCGAAGGCGGGAATAAATTCAGGGCACATCATTTTCAGGTACTCAAAGGGATTATTCTCAGCGGTAGGTGATGTCACGTTTCGTTCAGTACTTCTAAGTAATGTTGCTGCCTCATCAATAGGTCTTATTCCGGATAAATCTACTCTTTTTCCCTGTTGGCTACAGGCAAATTCTGCCGACACATAGCATAGTGTCCAAGACATATCTACGATAGCATTATAATAAAACAATGCAGTCTCATAAAAATGTGACCTAAAAATCAACTTAAAGGCTTTATCAGTTACATCATCCTCAACTGGATTAAACCAGTGTTTCCAATCATCGGTTTCAGTCTCTCTCAAAAATATACGAGCCGCTGAGTATTGTTCGACAAGCTCTTTTTGTTTAGAACAAAAAAACAAATCGTGATTGTTTGGCAGCCTTGTTCCAACTAAGTTAAATGTTACCGATGACGGCTTATCTAATGAAAATATATCTGTAGTAAAATCCATCCAACTCCTCCTCTGACATCTATCTCACAGCCACAACTCCCCGACATCTAACTCTGCAACTCAACATAATGACATCTATCGTGGCAACTCAACTCTCACACTTTTTGATTCGGATCATGCCTTGATAAGTTACCGAGAAGCGTTTTGTCTGCCCAACGCCAAATATATCAAATATGTCCGATTACGCGAAAACCGCAGTATTACAGGGCTTTCACGGCTATTTACCTTCCACCCTTGACATCAAACAGACCGTCTCCACATGGCTTGAGAGGACAGAATGAATGTCATTTGAGTACGTCCGTTCTCGGAAACATATCCACTTCGCTTTTGGCACTATCGGTATACGGGAACATATCCAATCTCTCTCTGGAATGTATACCATACTTTTAAAAGGCAGAATAGCATTTTAACTTATGCTACCCTACCTATAACTAAACATTTACAGTTGCATGTGGCCTATTGTTTTTAGCCGTTAAATATTTTATAACTATTAAATAGCGATACAAATTGTTCGAAACTAATATTGTTTATATCATATATTCTCGCATGTTTTAAAGCTTTATTAAATTGATTTTTTGTAAACAGTTTTTCATACTCTTTGTTAACCCATTTCATTACAAAAGTTTCATATTTTTTTCTCTCTTTAAATGCCATTTTTGCTGGCTTTCTTTTTAATACAATTAATGCGCTATCCACTTTAGGTTTTGGATGGAAATAATACCTAGGAATTTTTGCTAATATAGAAATATCTACCTCTGCCATTAACAGCAATGCTAGTGATCTGTTTGTATCTAATAACCTTTTAGCAAAACCATATTCCACTATTAAATAACTTATTGTGGCTGAACTTTCAAAAACAATTTTTCGAATTATATTTGTGCTTATGTTGTAAGGTATGCTGCCAAATATTTTATATGGATTGTGGCTAGGAAATGTAAATTTCAGTATATCATCATTTACTATTTGATAGTTAGGATAATTTAAGAGCTTATTACGAGTTACCTCACATAATTTAGAATCAATTTCTATCGCCGTAACAAAATTACATCTCTTTACCAATTCAGCAGTAAAATGACCTTTCCCTGCACCTATTTCAAAGATGTTATCTTTTTCATCTAAACTTATGCAATTCATTATTTTTGCAACACTCATCTGAATCACACAAAGGCAATTTGGATGTGATAGCACCTGTTTCTCTCGTACCAGATATGTAACCGGTTGCCCGGAAGAACTCATCATAGTCCTCTTTGGTGCAACCTTTAATAAAGATATGACAGTAACGCTCGTCGTTTTCATCAACGATATAGATACGCTCCACAAAGGATTGTATCAGCGTTACTAACACATCCGGCTGTGCGTCCTTTGCGTATTTTTCAAAGGATAACAGCCTTTCTTTGATTTCTTCAATATCTCTCACAGCATACATCTGACTTTGCCTGCTATCCTCTAATTTTTGTAACAGTTTTTCCGTTTCAGAAAGCTCGTCTGTCAGTCCCTTTACATCCTCCTGAATAAATCGTTTTAGATTATCGTCTGCTTCCCGCAGATTTTTCACCTGATTCGAAATAGCAGCTTCAAGCTGTGCTTTCTTTTTCTTTAGTTCGATTAGTTCCTGTTCGTTCTGAGTATTCTTAAAAATATCCGAAACCTTTTGATTGAGTAATTTGACAAAGTATTCGCTGTCCTCATCGGATAGATTGGATAACTGTTTGACTACAAATTCATCAAGCAGTACACCGTCAACAGCACGAAAAGCACATTCGCCTAAACGATAGCCGGGACAGACATATTTGAATCTCGGCTTGCCGTTTGTCCATCGGTTCGATTCGGAGATAACTCGCAGGCGTTTTCCACAATGCGGACAGTATACCAGCCCTGCCAGCAGAGCATTAGTCTTTCGGTGCGGGCGGTTGTACTTTTCTGCAATGGAATCAAGCATATTTTGTGTATCAATCCATTGCTGACTCGGAATAAAACCTTCGTGTCTGCCAACCGAGATAATCCATTCAGAAACAGGCTTTGCAGACATTAACTGCACAAATTTCGGAGAAATGAAGGTGCTGTCAGCGTCCTCAAACTTTTCTTGATCGGTTTTGTTGTATGCAGATAGTCCGTGTTGACCGTCAAACTCTGACAACTCAGCGCATACTCCACCGCCGTTTTCGTAGAAATAGTTGTAAGCAATTTCATCTGCAACGCAGTAAACAGGATTTTTTAATAATAATCTGGTAGTGGAAGTGTTGAACTTGCTTCCTATCTTTGTGCGATAGCCGAGTTCATTCATCTTGTCAGCTGTTTTCTTAATAGAACGGGTTGAGGCAAATATTTCATAGAGCTTTTGTATCATTGCTTTTTCTTCAGGAATACTCTCCAAATAACTGTAAGCTGATTTGTTTTTGCCACTGCCGGTCTTTACACGCTTCACGGTGAAACCTGTGGGTGTATTTCCGCCAAGCCAGCGTCCGTCTTTAGCAAGTTCCATCATATTATCTGTGATACGCTCGGTCAGAGTATCACGCTCAAATTCTGCAACCACAGCAAAGATTTGAATGAATATTTTGGATACGCCGGAAGCGGTGTTGATATTGTTGGAGCAGATCAACAAGTCCACCTTGTGCTTTTCAAGAAAATCCAAAAGCCGCAGCAGGTCGCTTGTCTTTCTACCGATACGGTCTAACTTGTAGCAGACAACCGCACGAATTTTACCCATTTCAATATCGTGGAGCATACGCTGGAAATTAGGACGGTCGGAATAGTAACCGGAGAGTCCTTTATCCTCATACTCCATAAAATTGTAATCGTCATTAAGCTGAAGTTCTCTTTTAGCATATTCGGCGCATTGCTTAAACTGTACGCCGATACTGTCGCCTTTATTTGTAATGCGGGACTTTCGGGCATATATGGCTACGCCACGATTGTCCTCATTATTTCGTTTTTGTTTTTTCATCATAGTTGTCCTCCTTATCGTCTGATTATACCGCTATCCCTGTAACCGTTTCTATTGTGCGGCCTCGTTTTTGAAGGTCGGATAGAAGTAATCGTAATGTTTCGGAATCAAAGGCACGGATTTCCTGTTCAAGATATTCCACTCTTTTGTTCTGGAAGGTTCGCAATGAATTTTCATAATCGTTTCCTCTGTGAATCACAGCGTTCATCTTAAAACCCATAGGCGCACCTCCTATCTCGAATCTCTGTCACGCAGCCGTTTTCGATGGTACGCTTCGCAGAGTTTTACAATAGTTTCTTCCATTTGAGTAATAGTGTAGTCTTTCGGAAAATATTTGCGGATACGTTCAGCGGGAATTTTCACACGCTCTTTCTGATTGGCTTTTTCTTCGCTCATAATGGCAGATAACTGTTCTTTCGTGAACAATCCCTGTATACTGAGAGCCTTTAAACGCTGTGCCTGAGATAAATTAGGCGTACAGTCGCCGTACTCCATTTCCGACAGCAGCATTGTCTGTTCTTCGGGGAGCAGATAGGATAGCTCGACAGCAGGAGTGAAAGCAATTCTTTTCTCATCAACCATATCCAAAATAGGCGGGATAAGGTTAGTGAGACGGATATAGCGTTTAACTGTGTCTTTGCTTGTGTTATCACTCTCGGCAATAATTTCAGTTGCCAACTTCGGTGCAACTTGCTCCGAAGTTAAGTCAGAGCGTTTCCCTTGATGTCGTAATGCTTCGGCTTTCAGCTTGTAAGCGAAGGCTTTTTCCGATGGTAAAATAAGTTCTCGGTGCAGATTGCTGTCTACCACTGCGATGGCAGCGGCATCACGATCAAGGGGAACAATTAAGGCAGGGATTTCTTTTATCCCTGCCTTTACTGCTGCACGGAACCGTCTGTGTCCCGATACAATTTCATATTCATCTGTGGTGTTTTCTTTTGGTCGGACAATTAACGGAGACAAAATACCTTGCTCATGAATACTCTCGATCAAAGCGTTCATTTCTTCGTTGTCCTGAACCTTAAAGGGGTGTCCCTCAAAGGGGAAAAGTTTTTCTATTGCAATATTTTTTGGTGTGTTTTTCATCGTTCATAATTCCTTTCTCTGTTTTTGGTTTTTACTTGTATTTCCATAGCACGCTCGGTTTCAAGCAGTTCCAAGATATGCGGATACCGCTCGGTGATGGACCCGGCAGTTTTGAGATCTTTACGCAAAGGTTTTAGCTTTGCAGAAATTTTTCTTGCCGCCGCTTTGTTCTGTTTCTTTTCTTCTTCTGATTTCGGGCGTCGGATACGGTTATAAATTTTCTGTCGTTCTGATTCCAAAGCAGAAATATCTGTGGATTTTTTCTCAATAAATGAAACAAGCTCCTGTGCGGAATCAATTTGATTCTCACAAAGAAGCTTGTATTCCTTTAAGGTTTGATCTAATTTTCTGACTTCCTGCCGGAGCGCCGGGGATAGAGGCTTTGGGGATGACGGCTCTATATTGTTGCCTGTTATCAGTTTCAAAAGTTCAATAATCAATGCAAAGGCAAGCTGTATTCCGTCCATACGCTGTGCTTTTTTAAATTCGTATTCAAGCTGTAACAGCGGTGCATACCGTTTTGGAATACGAATTGCGTAAAGAGTAATATTTTTCTGATTGTCAATCAGTCTCTGCCGTATTTTCTCCTGTGTATATTGCTCACCCAAAGAATCAAGACGGACAGAGCGTTTCCAACCGGGAGCAATAATGGAAGGATGGCGGTAATCGCTGTTTCTTGCATAGCTGTAGCCGAGATTTTTCAGGTATAAATCGAATGCTTTCCAGTTGGTTGTATTTGAAATTGCTTCGTCAATATCCCGTTTTAAAATATCCCGGTGAGTTAAACCGCCGCTTTTGTGTATCCAATAGTCTTTCTTTCGATTACCTGTGAATTTACTCGGCGGCAGTACGCTTTTCCCTCGTTCCAAGCAAACTGCGTCGGAAATCTCTCTTAGCTTGTAATGGTCGGAAATATGGTTCTCAAATTTCCGACCGGTGCGAAAAGATACTGAATTAACCACAATATGATTGTGAAGGTTATTTGTGTTCAGATGGGTGGTGACTACTATCTCATAATCCTTGCCCCACATACGCATTGCAGTTTCCAGTCCGATTTGATGCGCTTCTTCGGGGGAGATTTCCCCGCTACAAAAGCTTTGGTATCCGTGATAGGCAACATTCCCGCCGAGTTTGCCGTAACGACGCTTAGTAGCCATCATATATTTATAAGCTCTTTGTTTCGGACAGTTGATACCCGAAACATACATCGTTTGATCCGTCTTTTTATCATTCTCAACATAACGGAGTGCTGCATATAAATCTTCATCCAAGAATTTCTTGTCGGTGGTTTTGTCAGGGTTACGGGCATATTCGATTACTTCTTTTAACCTGTTTTTGACAGGCCAGAATCCAGTTGTCGCCATTTACGCATATCCTCCTTCCGTGGTAATAAAAGCTCCGAATGGATTTCATCAATAAGTGAAAGCAGTTTGTTTTCTGTTTCGGGCGTAAATCCTGCTGTGTTGCAAAGCTGGCACAATTTGTTGTAGAAATCAAAAAAGACATCAGGAAGAACTGTTATCGGTTCATATCCCAATGCCCTTTGCGCCATATATTCACTAATAGATAAATTGCATTTTTCGGCAAGTTGTTTGATTTTGTCTTTTTCTTTAGGTTTTACCCGTATCTCTATGCGGGCAAGTTTTTCTTTTGGATTTCTGTTCATAAAATCAGTCCTTTCTGTTATCGGGGTATTAGGGACGGCAGTCCCTAAAGAGTAAATCGGCTAAACAGCCGATTTTGAGTTGGAACTTGCCGTACAAGTTCCCTGCTTGTTACAGTATGAGACATACCTTTCTCGGCAGCATCAGCCGTTCTCGGTATGCCCCGTACTGCGTGCTTTTTCGTGCGGATAAGCTGTGTTATTTTTGAGCCATAGTGGCACAGAATTTTATATTTAGATATAGAAATGAGCCAAAATCCTATGACTTTGGCTCATCCGAACATCTCCAAATCGGAGAGAACACTCACAGCGTTTTCAGCTTGTTCTTCTTCCGTTAATTCTGTGTCGATAACGGCTGTTTTGCGTTCAGTAGGTGCGGCTATGGATATATCCTGAATTTCCTCACGGAAAATTTCACGAATACTTTGAAGCAGACTTTCGGTGTCCTTTTCTGCAATCCGTTCCATATATGCCGTAACTGCCTCTACAATAAATCGGCTACGGGACTTTTTCTCTTTGCAGTATAGCTCCTGCAAATATTCCGCCGCTTTCCGTTCAGTATCGTCCTCAAGATTAAAACGTACATTGATACGATAGCTACTCATACGCTTTTACCCACTGATAGCTGAATTTCCGCAAGATACTCATAGCCTTTGGCTGCGGCACAAATATCCTCGACGAATACTGTGCGGTCAGCGTTAAACTTGTAGAAATTCTTGATAAGACAACCTCCGCCGCCTGTTACATACAGCTTCATTGTGCTTTCATCATATCCGTGTTCCCGAAGTCTGCGGAAAATATCCCGAACATATTCCGCTGCTACCGCTTTGATGATTTTCAAATCGGCGGTGGGAATTTCAGCCGTTCCCGTGCGTAACACTTCTTCTATGATATAATCGTTGATTTCTCGGTGGGTTTTCTGCATAAAGGTTTCACGCACCGCAAGAGTACATTGATAAGTGCCGAATATTTCGGTGAACATCTTGCCCGACTGCGGTTTGCCGTTAATCATATACAGCACATTCATAGTGCCGTTGCCAATGTCGGCAATTAGGTTAATACCGTTCAGCTTTGTGGCAAAGGGAGCAATAGCGGCATAGCCCTGCGGATAAATGCTGACGCCTACGATTCGGATTTTATACTCGTCTTTTCGGTAGCTAAAGCAGACTTCTTCATTTTTTGTAAGATAAGCGGCAAAGGTGTTTTTCTGTCCGCTTGTCCAAGTCAAAGGCAGACCTGCGGCGATGTGGACATCTGATTCGGTAATACCTTCCGACTTCAGTTCCTTTGCGATTGCCGCAAGAGTGAGGATATAGTAATCCTCGTCTTTAATTTTGTCGGGAACAAATTCCTTGTGTCCCTCTCCGATCAAATAATACCTGTTTTCATATACAAGCATATCTGCGGTAAACAGCGGTTCGGAGTCATAAGCGATAAGTCCTGATTTAAAACAGAAATTCGCTGTTTTCATATTTCCGTAGCCGTGGTCGATACCGATAATTTTTGTGTTTCCTAAAGTTTTCATAGTGTTTTTCCTTCTTTCTGCCGGACTACCGGCGTTTAAATTTTTTTGTTTTGATAACTGTTTGTGGGAGCAGTTATCAAATAACAGAATTGTGCTGCAAGATTTCTTCGTGCAATTTCTTATCGGCGGGTAATACTGCTTTCAAAAAATAGTTGCAGTAAATTCCGTAACGGGAAATATTCTGAATACAACAGCAAGGCTCGCCGTCGTCAAGCAGCAGACAGTTCCCAGCATCGTAATTGCAGCAGAGTTTACGAATGAGTTGGTTTACCTTGTCCGACTGTTTGGGTGTGATTTTTACCACCATAGTTTTTCCTCCTTTCGTTTTCGGGCAACAAAAAACCGCCGGAATTACCCGACGGCTCATTTGCCCTTTATTTGAGGACTTTTTTCTTCCTCACTTATTTTAATACCCGAAAAATTTAATTGTTGGAAAAACAGAGTAATAATACAAAAACAAAAAGCGTAACAGCGAAAAAGTCTTGTAATTACTGTGCTTTTGTGATAAAATTAAATTAGCAGAACGAATGTTCCACTACGTGTTTTTAAAAATTACAAAAAATCTTTTATAAATTATTTTCTGGCAGAACGGAGGCGAAAATTTGAATACAGTCAGCTTCTTTAATGCGGATTACCGTGACGGCAGAGTGCATATTGGCGGCAAAACATACCCAGCAGGAACCTTTGCGACACATCTGCTCAATCAGTATTATGAAAATGATACAGCCGCCCGCATTGCTGTTTTCAAGCAAAACATTTTAGCGGTACAGCGTGAGCTTGAACAGGGATATATCAATCCTGCCGATTTTGCAAAGTGCAGCGAAGAAATTTCCGCTATCCTAAAAACGCTTTCTTCCTTGCAGCCGTTTTCTATGCTCCAAATAAATGATGAGCGTAACAGAGCAGCAGCTTTATTTATAAAGGAAAACGCTGACCGCATAGCGGATTACTTACGCCGCAGAGCAGCGGTTGCCAATATGGATATAGGTTCGATTGCTTTAGGCGCTGTGCCGAAAGAATATGATAAGAAACTTTTTGCCGCTTCGGAAGATTTACTCACCGACATAAAGAAAACTCTTGCTTTTTACGATACCATCAGCGAAGATATGCGCAAAGCCTTTGAACAGTTGCTTGAGTTTACAATTCGGGCAGATAAAGTCGCTCGCTTTGACGAAGCACATTTACTGCCGATTGCTATGGCAGTATTCGGACAAGCTCCGTTTCCGATAAAAACAGAATATGTTTCTATCCGTAAAACAAGAAACAGCAAAACTCTTGTAGCGGCAAGGCGGCTGTATTTTGAAAGCTATTACAGCTTCATCATTACAGATTTCTTTGAGGGACTGCACTATGGACACTATCCGAGACAATGTCCCATCTGCAAAAAGTATTTCCTTATGCAATCTGCCGCAAGGCAGAAATATTGCAGCGGTTACGCTCCCTTTACGCTGAAAGGCAAGTCGATTACCTGCCGAAAATATGCGGCAAGAACCAACCGCAAAGAACTGGTGGAGGGCAATCCAGTTATACGCTTATATAAAAATCGCTGCTCCGCAATCCGCAACGAGCAAAAGCGTGGAACCGTTACTCCTGAATTTGCCGCCGCAGCCAAGGCTCTTGCGAAAAGCCGTATGCAGCTTGCAAAGCAAAATCCCGAATACGCAAACGGACAGTATATATCGGATATGAGTCGTGAAAAGCTCTATGCCGACACTGATATGCAAATGAAATAACGGTCACAACTAAGATTGGGGGGGTGAGTGCCGTGGCAGAGGTTTATACAGAGCCGAAAGAATTTAAGCGTTATACTCTTGTTCCGGCACCGCCGAAATGGGAATTGCAGGAGTATATCGCAGCTTACTTCAAAGAAAAAGATAATAAATATCTTGCGTGGTTTCTGCATTATTACGAAAACACGCTAAACACAAATGTGCAGAAATATATGAAGCAGTTTTTTATGCCGGAGCATTTTACCGACATAAAGCAAGCGTATATTATGGGAATGTTAAAAGCACTCGAAAATTATGATATTTCAATAGGCGCACCTTTTGTCATTTACAAGGAAAGGTATGCCGAGCGTGAGGTGCTTGACTATATCCGAAGTATCCGCACGGGATATACGGCACAGAGCCTTGCGGAGTTTGCAAAGCTGCGTAAAGCTATGGCAATATGGGATAAATACGAGCGAAGCTATACCGATGAAACGCTCAAAATGATTGCCGATGAAATGGGTGAAGAAACCGATGCCGTGAAAGATATTTTGCTCAGCGGTTTGCTGAATGAAAATGCCGTGGAGCTGTATCGTAAATATGCCGATGAGGACGGCGAAGAAGGCACGGAAGAAATTGTCCCTGATAATTCCAATAATCCGTCCTATTTGTTTTTCAAGTCCGAATTATATTCTTGTCTGTGGAAAGCCTTTGATAAGCTAAACTATGAAGAACAATCTATGTTTGCCCAGCATTTCGGTTTTTGTTTGGAATGCAAAAGCGTATTTTATATGGACTACAAGGATTTGGACGAATACGGCGAGCCGAAAAAGAAGTTGATACCGAAAATGATGTATACCGATATTGCCACCGATCACGAATACAGCTCTGCTAACACAGCGAAAAGAATATGTGAAAAAGCGATTCAAAAAATGAAAGAAATGTTGGAGAGTATGGGTGTATAAAAAAGTTAGATTTGATTATATGGTTGAGTAAAAATCCGCAGAAAAATGCATCCGAAATTCTTTTTTTCGTGTTATAGATTATTGAGAGAGTGTCTTATAATTCAGGAGGTCGTATGAGTAAAGAAATTGAAAAAATGACTGCCATTTATGAAAAGCATAAAAACACAATGTATGCAGTTGCATTGAAAATATTAAAAAACCCGCAAGACGCAGAGGACGCAGTACATAATGCAATACCACCGATCATGCGGAATTTGGGTGCGATAAAAGATGTTGACAGCAAAGATTGTATGTACTATGTAACAATGGCGGTAAAGCATATAGCTTTGAATATGCTACGGGATCATCATATTCAAACAGTCCCTTTATCCGAGAGTGCGTATGAATTGGAAAGTGATGAAAATATTGCCGAAAGCATTGCTATGGACGAAAGCTGTAAAATCATCTATAAAACGATACAAGGCATGACCGCCGAATACCGAGATGTGTTGATACTCCATTTGTATTACGAATTATCCACATCACAGATTGCGGATTTTCTTAACAGAAAACACGGCACCGTAAAATCACAGCTTACGCGCGGGAAAAAACTATTGAAAACTCGATTGGACTATAGTCAATAAAGTGGACAAGTGAAATTAGCAAAATAGCGGTTTTCC
>UQSG01000048.1 GCA_900543695.1 uncultured Clostridium sp.
GTCTGTTTGCCATGGCAAACGCCCTCCCCCTTGGCTTGCTCTGTCCTTCATTTTATCCCTCCGCCCTCCCGCTGTCCGTCGAATTGCGACGAACAGACGCCGTTTTTTTTCGGAAAACATTATTTGCACGCAGTTTATAACTGTGCTATGATAGCGGCACAGAAAAACAATTTTTGGAGGTTTCGCGGTATGAAGCATATAGGATTACAATTATATTCTGTCGGAGCGGATATGGGCAAGGACGTCTATGCGACGCTGAAAAGGACTGCCGAGCTGGGCTATACGGGCGTGGAATTTGCCGGCTATTTCGGTATCCCTGCGGAACAGATGAAGGCGTGGCTCGATGAACTCGGCTTAAAAGCGTACAGCAGCCATACAAATGTATTTGGAGATTTTGCGGCGGAGACGGGCTACCTGAAAGCTGTCGGCGCGCAGAATGCAGTTTTGCCGGGAGGACCTTCTTTTGCGACAGAAGCTGATGTCCTGGAGCTTGCAGAGAAAATGAATGCGCTGGGAAAGAAATTCCGCGAAGAAGGAATCCGGCTCGGGTACCACAACCACAGCCACGAATTCACCAAAAACGGAGATAAGGGCTGGACGCTGGACGTTTTGTACGACAATACGGATCCGGAATACGTAAGCATGCAGCTTGACGTCTGCTGGGCCGTCGTCGGAGGACAGGATCCGGTAGAATACCTCAAAAAATATCAAAACAGAGTTTCCACAGTACATATGAAGGAAGTTCTTACCATAAATCCCTATGAGGGGACGGCAATCGGAGACGGAATCGTAGATTTCAAAGCAATTTACGAGCTGCTTGGCGACGACGTCGTCTATATCGTAGAGCAGGAAGGCATAAAAACGATGGAAACGTGGGAAGGCCTCGCAAAAAGCCGCAAATATCTGGCATCACTGTAAGCCTTCCGGAAGGAGAACGCACACAATGAAACGATCTGAAATCAACAGAGCACTGAAACGCATGGAGCAGCTGGTCTCACAGCACGGCTTCGCATTGCCTCCTTTCTGCAGCTGGACGCCGGAGGAATGGAAACAGAAGGGAAGCGAATATAATGAAATTCGCGACAACATGCTTGGCTGGGATATCACGGACTATGGCTTGGGAAACTTTCAAAAGGTCGGCTTTTCCTTAATTACCATCCGCAACGGCAACCTGAAAAATCCCGCCTATCCAAAGCCTTACGCAGAAAAGCTTCTGATGCTGGAAGAAGGACAGAGCGCGCCGATGCATTTTCACTGGTCGAAAATGGAGGACATCATTAACAGAGGCGGAGGGATCGTATTAATCCGTGTTTATAATTCTGCGCCGGATGAGAGCTTTGCAGATACGGATGTCGCAGTCCATAAAGATGGGCGGAATTTTACGGTACCGGCTGGAACGCAGGTGGAGCTCTGCCCGGGAGAAAGCATCACGATTCAGCAATATCTGTATCACGATTTTACGGTAAAAAAAGGAAGCGGCGCCGTTTTGCTCGGAGAAGTATCCATGTGTAACGACGACGAACACGACAATCGCTTTTATGAAAAAGTCGGGAGATTTCCCGAAATCGAAGAAGACGAACCGGCGTACCGGCTGCTCTGCAACGAGTATCCGCCGGCAGCCCGGTAAAACGCAGGGCCCTCACGGGCCCTTTTTTATGCGGTTGGCTGCGGTTCCTCCCGCAGTAATATCTCCCGATTTGTCCCGTAAAAAATGTCGCCGCGCCCGCTGATCAATTTCAGAAAATCTTCAAAACGATTCCATGTGTCATCCACATCGAACTCGTAGCTGTGCCCCCAGATATAGAATATTTTCGGCGTGTCCGGAGTCATGGAAATAAATTCCGCCGCAAGCCGCATCATTTTTTCAAAATCCATATGGTAAACGGTCGATTTGAAACGGTAAAGATTTTTCTGCGGCTCGAAATTTCCTGAAGACTCCAGCGCTCTGGCATACCGGACGCCCGTGCTGTTTTTGATAATTGCGGCGGTGCGGTCATCGTTATTGATTCCGCCGCAGGGATACGCCATTCCTAAGACCTCATAGCCGCAGAGCTCGGAAAGGTTTTGACGATCTTGCTCCACCTGGCGGATTACCTCCGGCTCGCCAAGCTGCGTCAGATTTGGATGCGTAAGCGTATGGACAGCAACCTCATGCCCTTCATAAATGGATTTTACATCTTGCGCTTTGACTTTATAATGCGTTACGCGCCTTCCGCCGCCTGCGTCCAGAAAATCCTGGCGGCCCAGAAGCTCGGAGTTGATGTTGAAGGTCGCCTTCAAGCCGTACTTGTGAAAAAGCTCGGCCAGACGAATATCCTGCGTTACGCCGTCGTCGTAGCTGAACGTCACCGCTTTCATTTTGCCGGAAAACATAAATGGCATCTCCTTTGAAATATTTATTTTAAATTTATATGACATATGGAATTATAAACAAAAAATTGCTATAATACAATATGTAGTTCAAATGTGATTTCACGCGGATAAATTTCCGGAAGGCTGTGCGATATAAAGATGGACAAAAGAGCACGCAAACGTTTGATATTTGTTGCTGCGGCTGCTTTGGCAGTCCTTTTGGTCTGTGCATTTGCAGGCGGCTGCAAAAAGAAAAACGGCGGCGCGGACGAATCCGAGAGCCCGGAATATATCATTCCCGTAAGTGTATCTGCCTCAGAGGATGCGTTTTCTCTGCGTATGATTATTCGGGACTGCACGGCCGACAGAATCGTAATGAAGGTATTCAACGGCAGCAAAACAGTAGGAACTGTCGAGCAGGATATCGCCGTGACAAAGCAGCAGGGAACGAATCTGACGCTCGAGCTGAAAGAATTCAATGGAAAGCTATCAGGCGATGCAAGCGCAGAGGTTCTGCTGTATGGGAAAGCAAACGCCGACGATAAGCTGAATGAGGATCCTCTGGACAGAGCCGTTATCCAGCTGAAGGATTACATCGTACAGCTGGGGGCGGATACGGTTTTCTGCGTAGTAGATGCGATGAGCACGGAAGAGAAAGCTGCGCTGGTAACGGGATATAACATTCTTACGGAGCATGAATCCCCCGTACCCGGCGCGGTCGGCGCGACTGCCGCCTTTGAAAAATATGGAATTCCTTCGATTCTATTTGCCTGGGGCGGCGCCGGAATTTCGGTTGAGGAGAAGACGACGCTTTACCCGTCCGTTTCCGTCCTTGCAAGCACCTGGAATCAGACGCTTGCGGAAAAGGTCGGAGCTTCTCTGGGCCGGGATGCGAAGCATTTTAATATTGATATGCTGCTTCTTCCGGGGCTGAACCTTCAGCGGGACGTACTTGGCGGCAGCAATTATGAATTGTATTCCGAGGATCCGCTCCTGTCGGGATATATGGCCGCCGCTTACATCAACGGGATCCAATCCGAACGCGTCGGAGCTTCCGCAGGTTATTTTGCAACGGGCAGCGGGAAAACCGCAAAAGAAACGGTAAATGTGAATGTAACTGAACGCGCGCTTCGGGAAATTTATCTGACGGCGTTTGAAATAGCAGTGAAAAATTCCGCGCCGTATGCGCTGATTTCTTCTCCGGATAAAATGAATGGCGTCGATTCGTCAGCAAGCAGGGAGCTTCTGAGTACCATTTTGCGTACGGAATGGGGATACAGAGGCTTCGTTATGTCGTCTCTAAACGCCTCTGGCGATGCGGCGGATAGAATTGCGGCGCAGAATGATCTTTCTCTGCCAGGCAGCAATTCGGACGTGGAACAGATCCTCAGCGCCGTCGAGGAGGGCAGAATCACGCAGGCGCAGCTCGACGCGTGCTGTGAAAATATTTTGCGTGTTGTGGCAAAATCCAATACGTTTAACGAATGGAACGGCGGCGCGCTTGATGCGGAGGGCGGCGCCTCCATAGCCAAGGAAGCCGCTTCAGAGGGAATGGTTCTCTTGAAGAACGATAACGGCGCGCTTCCCGCTGCGGGAGAAAAGGCAGCGATTTTCGGAAACGCACAGATTTATACCAGAATCGGCGGAACAGGTGACGGCGTAAACGCGCTGTATTCCGTCAGCTTTCTGGAGGGCCTGGAAAATGCAGGATATACGCCGGATGCGGTGCTGAAAAATCTTTACTCTCAATGTAAAGATGATCCGGAGGGCGAAAATCCTGCCGTAGACGCACGAGAGCTTTCCATTTCCGCTGAGGAGGCGGCACGTGCGGCAGCAGACAATGATTTTGCGGTAATCTGTATCTCCCGGCAGACGGGCGCAGGGAACGATCATTCTGCCGGAAAAGGCGATTTTTTGCTTAACGACCGAGAAGCGCTCCTGATCAAGCGCGTTTCGGAAGCTTTCCA
Organism: uncultured Clostridium sp.; assembly: GCA_900543695.1. Lineage (GTDB taxonomy): Bacteria > Bacillota > Clostridia > UBA1212 > UBA1255 > Egerieisoma. The sequence goes on from UQSG01000048.1 coordinate 4,320, forward strand.
TAATGAAGGGAAAACAGTCACAGTGCTGCTTAATGCCGGCAATCCGATGGAGGTGGCCTCCTGGCAGAGCCAGGTCGATGCGATTCTGTACACAGGACTTGCGGGGATGGAAACCGGAACTGCTGCGGCAGAGATCATTTCCGGCAAGATCAATCCCAGCGGGAAGCTTACCGTCTCTTTTCCGATTTATTATACCGATGCGCCTTCTTACGGGAATTCTTCCGAAGAGGAAAACAACATAAATTATTCGGAGGATATTTATGTGGGGTATCGATTCTACGAAACGTTTGACGTTAAAACCGCCTATCCGTTCGGATATGGCCTTTCCTATACGACCTTTGAATATTCCGACGTTTCCGTGTCCTCTAATATCTACACAGACTCCCTGAGCGTAACCGTTAATGTGAAAAATACAGGGGATACCGCAGGAAAAGACGTCGTACAGCTTTATATCAGAAAGCCGTACGAGGAGGGAGCAGCTGAGCAATCCGAAACGATTCTGGCCTCCTTTGCAAAAACAGAGCTGCTTGAACCGGGTGAGACGCAAAAGGTTACGCTTACGATCAATAATTATTCCATGCGTTCTTACAGTGAAGAAAATGCGGAGTGGTATGTCGGCGCCGGACAGTATTCGGCTTATGTTGCGCCGTCTGTAAAAGATACAGGATCAGAACTGCTGCGCTTCAGGTTCCGTGTGGAAAACAGAATTACGCTGCAGAGTGTCACGAACGTCTGCGCGCCTTTAGAAACAATGAAAACGTATGTCCGCTCCGGTGAAAACGCTTTTGTTCCGCAGAATCAGCGGATCAATCTTGCGCTCGGCACGGTTGCTTCCTCGGACTGCAGCGAGATAGACGCAGGTCCGGAATATGCCGTAGACGGTGATTTTTCCACCTGGTGGGAGTCGGACGCCGGCTGCGACGAATCGCATCACTGGCTTTGCGTGGATTTTGGAGAGCCGGTTCGTTTGTCAGAGGTATGGATCCGCTGGAAATCTGTTGCGAGGCCATATGTTATTGAAGCCAGACGTTCCGAAACAGACGAATGGACGGAGCTTGCGCGTTATACGGCGGCGTTCCGCAAAGAGGAACGCGTACTGACAGATATCGAGGCGCGATATATACAGCTCCGCGTGGAAGGCGGCGGGAAATGCGCTGTTTACGAGCTGGGCGCATATGAATGAGTTTTACCATCGGTTGTAATAATATCTCACCTATGGTAAAATGACCGTATCCGCCGCGAGGCTCCGATCTGCGTTTCCCTTACCGCGCTTTTACCCGCGCCATGGCAGAGAATCTTACGCCCCGCCGGCATATAATGCAGAATAGAGCGAAAAACTTCTGGTGAAAATATGGGGATTATAAAAGACGCAAAATCAATAGCGAAAAGAGATCCCGCGGCGCGGAATGCGGCGGAGGTTTTCCTTCTTTATCCCGGTCTGCACGCACTGATTTATCATAAAATATCGTCCTTTTTCTATCGTCACAAGCTGTTTTTTCTGGCAAGATGGGTTTCTCAGATTGCAAACCGTAGGACGGGAATCGAAATTCATCCCGGCGCGAAGATCGGGGAAGGCTTATTTATCGACCATGGACACGGTGTTGTAATCGGTGAAACGGCTGTAATCGGAGATAACTGCACGATTTATCACCAGGTGACGCTGGGCGGAACCGGCCGCCAGAAGCATTCGAAACGTCATCCCACAGTAGGCAACAATGTTCTGATCGGAGCCGGAGCCAAAATATTGGGCCCTGTGACGATCGGAGACAACGCCATGATCGGAGCGGGCTCCGTCGTGCTGGACGATGTGCCGGAGAATTCCACCGTAACGGGAATGAAGGCCCGCGTCATCAAAATGGACGGAGAGCGAGTGGACCGCAAGCCTGCCGTCGCGCCCTCCATTGCGCTTGAACATAATAAGGTACCGGACCCCGTAGCGCAGGAGCTTGAAATGATTGAGAAGGAGCTTGAAAAGCTGCGGGAAAATAACGACACGATACAGGAGGAAGATTCATGAAGGTATATAATACGATGTCGCGTACAAAAGAGGAATTCCGGCCGATTCGCAGCGAATGTGTAACGATCTATTCCTGCGGCCCGACCGTATATAATTATGCGCACATTGGAAATATGCGGACATACGTTTTCATGGATATTTTAAGACGCGTGCTCAAGCTGAATGGCTACCGGCTGAGGCATGTCATGAATATTACGGATGTAGGGCATCTGACGTCGGACGGCGACGAGGGCGAGGATAAAATGGAAAAAGCTGCTAAATCCCAGAAAAAAACGCCTTGGGAAATCGCTGAATATTTTACCGGCGTTTTCTTCGGCGATCTGAAGCGTCTGAACATTGAAACGCCTGAAATTACGCCGAAAGCGACGGAGCATATTCCCGTCATGATTGAATTTGTCAAAGAGCTGTGTGAAAAAGGCTACGGCTATGAGACAAGCGACGGAATTTATTTTGATATCTCAAAATTTCCGCGTTACGGCCGCCTGTCGCGCGCGAATCTGGAAGAGCAGCTTGCAGGTGCCAGCGAACGCGTAGAGGTGAACACGGAAAAACGTCATCCCGCTGATTTTGCGCTTTGGAAGAAAGCGCCGAAAGAACATATCATGCAGTGGCCGAGCCCCTGGGGAATGGGCTATCCCGGCTGGCACATCGAATGCTCCGCCATGTCGCGCGAATATCTTGGAGACTGCTTTGACATCCATACCGGCGGCGTGGATCATATCCCCATCCATCATGAAAATGAAATCGCGCAGTCTGAGGCGCTGACGGGCAAACGCTCCGTCAATTACTGGATGCACGGCGAATTTCTCCTCGTCGACAACGGAAAAATGTCAAAGAGCCTGGGGAATACATACACGATTTCGGATTTGATCGAAAAAGGGTATTCGCCTCTGGCGTACCGGTATTTTTGCCTGAACGGAAACTACCGGAATAAGCTGAATTTTACCTGGGAGGCGCTGGACGCTGCCAAGGTGTCTCTTGACCGATTGTATGAAGCGCTCGCAAAGCATAAGGCGGCCGGCGCGCAGCCATTGCCGGAGGGCACGGCAGAGGAATGGAAAAAGGAATTTACGGAGGCCGTTTCCGACGATCTGAACGTTCCGCTCGGACTTGGCATTCTCTGGAAGGCGCTCCGCTTCCCGGTGAAAAGCAGAGAAATTTATGATTTCGCGCTGTTTACGGATCAGATTCTGGGCCTTTCCATGGAGGAAAATGCAGAAAAGCCGGTGCAGAATGACGGCACGCAGGAGGCAGAGCTTTCTCCGGAAATCCGCGAGCTTGTAAATCAGCGGACAGAGGCTAAGAAAAAGAAGGATTTTAAGACGGCGGACGAGATCCGGGACCGACTCAAGACGATGGGCGTCACACTGATCGATACGAAGGAAGGCGTGAGAATCGTAACGGAGTAACCATGCGCGACGAGGAATATGTTTTAAAAGCCAGAAACGGGGACGAGGGCGCCTGCGAGTCTCTTCTGAATAAGTACAAGCCGATGGTACGATCGATTTCGCGGGCGTATTTCCTGCTTGGCGGAGATCAGGAGGATGTCGTTCAGGAAGGGATGATCGGCTTGTACCGGGCCGTCTGCACGTATCATCCAGAGACGGCGGCAGATTCCCGACAGGAAAGCGCGAGCTTTGAAACGTATGCCAATATTTGCGTCAGAAGGCAGATTTATTCCGCTATTAAAGCGGCAGCCCGGCAGAAGCACATGCCTTTGAACGATTATATTTCACTGAACAGCGGGACAGACGCTTCCTCGATTGAAGCCGCCGGCAGCCAGGAACCGCTGACAGGGCAGATGAATCCCGAGGAAATCATTATCAATCGGGAAGCCAGAGATATTTTACGAGAAAAAATCAACGGGAAATTAAGTAAATTTGAAAAAAACGTACTGGAACAATACCTGAAAGGCGGAACCTACGAAGAAATCGGTCTGCTGCTCGGAAAAGAAAGCAAATCAATTGACAATGCGCTGCAAAGAATTAAAAGGAAACTGAAGGAGGCAGGAGCATGAGCTCGGCGGACATCGCTTTTATCAATACCTGTAAAGAAATACTGGAGAACGGCACCTGGGTAAAGGACGAGGGCGTCCGGCCCAAATGGGCTGACGGAACGCCGGCCTATACGAAAAAGAAATTCGGCGTTGTCAACCGGTATGATCTTGAAAAGGAATTTCCTTTGATCACAATCCGTCCGCTCAAGCTATCCGTGGCGGTGGACGAGATTCTTTGGATCTGGCAGAAAAAGTCGAATAACATCCATGACCTTGGCAGCCACATCTGGGATCTCTGGGCAGATGAAACGGGCTCGATCGGAAAAGCGTACGGCTATCAGCTGCGCATCAAGCATCAATATAAAGAAGGCATGTTCGACCAGGTAGACCGCGTGCTGTATGATTTGAAATATAACCGGTGCAGCAGACGGATTCTTACAAATCTTTATAATTTTGAGGATCTCCATGAAATGGCGCTGTATCCCTGCGCCTACAGCATGACGTTCAACGTGACGGACGGAAGACTCTGTGCGATCCTGAATCAGCGTTCACAGGACATGCTGGCGGCAAATGCATTTAACGTGGCGCAGTATGCGGCGCTGATCTGCATGTTTGCACAGGTATCCGGCCTGGTTCCCGGAGAATTTGTACATGTTATCGCGGACGCGCACATTTATGACAGACATATCCCAATTGTAGAGGAGCTGATCCGGCGTCCCGTTTATCCCGCGCCGCAGGTCGAGCTGGACAAGACAATTACGGATTTTTATGACTTCACGCCGGAAAGCTTTACCGTAAGCAATTACAGGCATGGCGAGAAGATTGGAAAAATCGAAATGGCAATTTAAGGGGGCGGAAGCATGAATGTTATCGTTGCGGTCGATTCCGAATGGGGAATTGGATATAAAGGCGATCTGCTCGCCAGAGTGAAAGAGGATCTGCAAAATTTTGCGCGTCTTACGACGGGGAAAACGGTGATTCTTGGCTCCAATACGCTTGCCACCTTTCCCGGGGGACGCGTTCTGAAGGATCGGAGAAATATCGTTCTGAATCCAGATCCGGAATATGCCCCGGAAGGAGCGGTTGTCGTCCATTCGCTGGAAGAGCTTTTTGCCTGTCTGAGGTCGCTGCAATCGGAAGGACTGCGGTCAGAGGACATCTTTGTAATCGGCGGCGCAAGCGTATACCGGCAGCTGCTGCCGTATTGTGAGAAAGCATATGTCACGGTATTCTGCCGCCGCTTTGAAAAAGACGTCTGGTTCCCGGACCTGGACGAGCTTCCGGAATGGCGGCTTGTCTGTGAAAGCGAGCCGGTTTTTGGCAAATTCCGGGGCGCAGGCGGCGCCGAGGGCGAAATTTCATTTGTTTTCAGAGAATACAGCAGAGAAAAGGCCGCACCGCTGTTCACTTAAAACTACAAAACCGCCATATAAATGACACTGAATGTGGGTACACTGTCAGAGCTGACAGAGGTACCCTTTTTTGCTGCGGCTTCAGATGCTGCTTTATACTTAGAAAAGAAAGGCGGGGATTCAGATGAAACAGTGCTATTATCGGTTTACTGCAGCAGCGGCGGTTCTGCTCGCGCTGGCTTTGGCGCTTTGCGGATGCAGCTCCGGCGGAAATCAGGCGGCTGCCGAGGAAACCGACGCCGGTGGAAGCGGCGGCAGCAATTTTTGGAACAGCGAAGAGAATGGCACCTCGGCCGGCACACCCGCGAATCTGAATGTGACCGTTAATTACAGCGATTTTGATGGCTTAGACACATGGGACGACGATGCGTGCAGCATTGAACTGCACGGCGGCAGCGCCTCCATCTCCGGCAGCGGCGCCGAGGCAGAGCAGCGCGAATATTATGTTGTGAAAATTACGGAGGGCGGCACGTATGTAATCAGCGGTTCACTGGAAAACGGCCAGATTTATGTGGAAGCAGGGGAAAATCAGGTTCATCTTGTTTTAAACGGAGCGAAGCTTTCCTGCAAAGTGAGCGCGCCGATCTATATAAATAATGGGAGAAAAACTGTAATTACACTTGCCGCAGGCACGGAAAATGTTTTGACCGATGGAACGGATTACACCTATGCCGTGACCGAGAGCGATGAAGAAACGGGAGAGATCACCGGAGAGCCGAACGCCGCGCTGTTCAGCAAGAAGGCCCTGACAATTAACGGGAGCGGTTCCCTCAGCGTAACGGGAAATTTTAACAACGGAATTACCTGCAAAGACGAGCTTAAGATTATGAACGGCACGATTACAGTCACGGCTCAAAATCACGGGATCCGCGGAAATGACTTTGTCGTAATAAAAGGCGGAAGCATTGCGGTTGCAGCGCTGGAGGGCGATGGGATCAAGTCGACGAAGGAGGAGCATGCCGAAAAAGGCTACGTATATATAGAGAATGGAACGCTTTCCGTTACTGCGGGGGATGACGGGATTCAGGCAGCGAATTTTGCCGCTGTGAAGGACGGCAGCATCTCGATTGCGTGCGGAAAGGATGGAATCCATGCGGACGGAACGCTTTCCATCAGCGGCGGAACGATCGATATTGAAAAAAGCTGTGAAGGCCTGGAGGGACTGGAAATTAATATCAGCGGCGGAAAAATTCACCTGACGGCTGAGGACGACGGTCTCAACGCTTCAGCGGGCAGCACTGCTGGGACGGATGGCTGGAGAGGCTTCGGCGGCGGAGGCGGCATGCAGTATGACTCCTCCTGCCAGATTCATCTTTCGGGCGGCTATCTGTATATAAATGCCGATGGGGATGGCATCGACTCAAATGGGGATCTGACGATCAGCGGCGGATCCGTCATCATAAACGGCCCTGCGGACAGCGGCAACGGGGCTCTGGATGCCAACGGAACGATTCTTGTCAATGGCGGGTTTCTTGTTGCATCCGGCAGCAGCGGTATGGCGGAGTATCCCAGCGGCAGCTCTGGACAAAACGTAATCGTTGCGACGCTTTCCCAGCAGCAGACCGGTGCTCTCCTTCGGATCGAGGATGCAGATGGAAACGATCTTCTGACGTTTACATCGAAAAAAACGTATCATTCTTTGATTTTCAGCTCGCCGGACATCAAGAGCGGAATGGAATATACGGTTTATACCGGGGGATCTTATTCCGGCGGCACCGAAAGCGACGGACTGATGGCGGACGGCTCCTATACCGGCGGTTCTGCGTTCGGCTCCGTTACGGTTTCAACGATTCTTTCTTATGTAGGAACCTCTGGGGGCATGAATGGTCCCGGCGGGATGGGCGGACGGCCAGGAAGACGAAAATCGCCCGCATTTCCTTCCCTGCTTGAGCTTTTTCCGATGTTGACTGATGAAAATGTGAATATTCCGTAAAGATGATTTACAAATAGAAACGAAACTGATATAATAAGCCTCATGGCGATTGAGAGGACTTTGAAGAAAAAGATTTGTAGGGAAGGGAAGGAACGCCGGGGCATGTATTACATAAAGAACGGCAAACAGGCAAGGACTTTTTTCAAATATCTGCGCAAAGCGGCCATGAGCGGACGGCTGCCGAAAAAATATTTATTCCGATACTTCAGAAGCCGGGCGGGAAGATTTTTTTGCACAATAAAGAACGGACTGTGCAGCGCGTGGTACGAGGCAAGGACTGTTTCGAAGGGCTCGGCGCTTCTTGTCGGAGTAGGAGCGGCTGTTACGGCGCTTGCTTTGAACGTCTGCGTTCTGAGCGTGGAGGTTACCGCTCTGCAGTCGGAAAAGACACAGCTTGCCCAGGAGCTTACGGATACGAAAACAGCGTTAGAAAAGGACATAGAGGTCTTGACGGACTCTTTGGAATCCAATCAGGCGGAATCTGAAACGAAAGATGAGATCATTGAAGAACAAAAAAATGCTCTTGCCGAGAGCGAGGCGGAAAAGGAAGACCTGATTGCAGAGTTTACAGAGCAGATCAATAATCTCGATCTGACTGCAGGAGCGGCTTCCCGTTCTTCAGCCGATTTAAGCAATGCCCAAAACAGCCTTGCGGAGACGGAAATGCTGATCCGGGATGCGCTTGGCTATACGGAAACTGCGGACGCCCTGGTGGCAAAGCTCCGCGCAAAGGCGGACGCACTTCAGGATACCATGGACCGGTATCCTGATTTTTATCCGACGGTCGGAGGCGTAAATTCCCCGTTTGGCTATCGGCGTCATCCGATCACGGGAGAGACAAAGCTTCATTCAGGGCAGGACATTGGCAGCGGCACAGGAACGCCGATCTGGGCGGCAGGCAAGGGAACCGTCAGTTATGTGGGATATGAAAGCGGATACGGATATCATATTTGCATTGATCACGGAAACGGACTTTCTACAAAATATGCGCATCTTTCGGAAATGCTGGTTTCGGTCGGCGACGAAGTTGGAAAAGGAGACTTGATTGCGCGGATGGGCGCTACGGGCCGCGTCACAGGGCCGCACCTGCATTTTGAAGTGATCCGGAACGGCGAATGCGTAGATCCCGCCGACTATATCGGATGATTTTTCACAGCAGACAAAAGAGCACAAGCATCAATACGATTTCTACGGCTGCGAAGGAAGTAAACCTCGCGGCCGTTTTTTTTGCCTGCATCGCAGTATAACGCCGAAATCTGCCGTACGCCTCTTTATTTAACTTTTTTCGTGCTCTGACGGCACGACTGATGGCTATCCGGGAAGAAACCACCGGCGCGCCTCCTTTCGCCTGAGATCACTATATTATATGTGGGTCCGGCTGACAGAATTCCTGCGCGGCGGAAATTTTATGCAGTCAATCCCGGTGTTTTTCCTGCTCAAGATATTCCCGGAGACTGTGAATCGGCGTTCCGTCGATCGCCACAGCCCGCTCCGCGCAGAGCATGGAATTCAAAACCGCTTCTTCCGTGGCCTCTGCGGCAGCACGGAACACAGGATTCAGAGAGTCATCCTTAATCAGGCGCACAGTATGAAAAGCCTGGCCGTCATCGTGAACGATATTTGCAGTAGAAAAACCTAAAAAAACTTCTCCGCTGCCGTGGCTTGTATAGGAGCCGTCTCTTGCGAGACCTACGCCGATCCGTTTCAGCGCGCGCCGGAGCTGGCGGGAGGAAAGCGGGGCGTCGGTGGCCAGGATAACGATTACAGAACCCTTTTCGCTTTCCTTCGTTTGGAGCTTGCCGGACAGGATCCGTTCTCCGATTTTTTCACCGTCGATCCTGAGATCCGCGAGCGCTCCGTAATTTGTCTGCACGAGGATTCCGACCGTAAAATCTTCTCCGCCGATGTTTATGATCCTAGAGGCCGAGCCGATCCCGCCTTTCAGGCCATGACACATCATACCGGTGCCTCCGCCGATGTCTCCCTCGGGAAAATCCTCACAGGCATTTCGGATTGCTTCGAATACATGCTCCCTGCAGACCGCCCGGTTCCGGATGTGGTTGATGACACCGTCATTGCATTCCAAAACCGGAATATTTACAGATTGAACAGAAATCCCATCTTTTTCGCATAAATCCAGCACATAGTCCATCATGCCGTCCAGGACTTTTCCGACGTTCAGCGTCGCCGTCAGGGCAAGCGGCGCCTCCAGCGTCCCCAGCTCGTCAATTTGGATCAGCCCGACGCTTTTCCCAAACCCGTTCAGCACATAGGAGGCCGCCGGCATTTTATGCACAAACAGATTATCGGGCGAGGGAAGAAGGACCGTCACACCCGTATAGTTATTCGAATCCTTGATTGTTGCATGGCCGACGCGGATTCCGCTGACATCTGTAATTTTGTTATATCTGCCGCATGGAAGGTGTCCAATTTTTATATCATAGTCTGCAGCGCGCTTTTGCTTTTTTTCGTCCATTCCGTTCTGAAGCCGCCTTTCCTGTTTTTTTGTATTATATTTCATTATTTCTTCTTATACAAGGGCATATAGTGTAGGATTACAATACATGTGTTACAAGTGAACCTAGAAAAAAATAGCGAAGTCC
>UQSG01000049.1 GCA_900543695.1 uncultured Clostridium sp.
CCGCACAGTGGCCGCTGGCCACCGCACCAGCGGCCGTTGGGGACCGCAATTTGCAAAGTGGATATGACAGCTTTCCACATCTTTCAAAAGTACGGATGAAGTCATTGATGCCGGATTTGCTTGCACCGAACTCTTTTGCCAGCTCGCTGTAGCTTAGGCCCAGTGCATAACGTTTGATAATGATGCTCTTGTAATCTAACATAAGGCATCCTCCTTAAATGATCGTACCATTTTTCAATGGCCTCAATCATTATAAGGTATCAATCGTTCTCAAAAATGGAGGTTAGTCCGCTCGCTCCGCATCGCGTACGTTTTGCTCCGCAAAACCGTCTGTTTGAGTCCGCTGATTGCAAAGATATCAATATACAGAAAAATCTTCTTAATTTTATAAAAAACGCATATATTTTTTTCGTTTTTTCTTTCCCTTAAATAACAAAATGTCCTGTGAGTATAACATGATACATTATCTCTTCATACATGCATATATTTGAAATAATATATGCATGTATATAGAAAAGTAATTAAGAAACTCAATTAATACAATGTATAAAAATGGCTTACTCTCATCTTCTAATTTACCCTTCATAGTCTATCAAACTAAGAATTTGATTTTCTCTATCCACACTCATAACACTATTTTTAGATGAAAGAATATATAATCCTGATACTGCAGAATCGTTAATTGCTACAATATACTCAGAGTTTATGTCCACTGTATTCAATAAAAATTTGACCCTTATATTTTCCGTGTCCAAAATTCCTTTATACTGCTTAATCACTTCACAATCATATATTGCAGTTTTACCACTGGCAAGTACATCACCTTGTGTTTTTGGTTTTAGCCGAACAACATAATCCGAATCTTTCACAATAATTTCAATATCACTTGAGTCAATATACGCTGTTCCGTAATAACTTTTTCCTTGTAAAGGAGACTCCTCCACCTTATTTGTAATATAGCTTTCAAACTGTTGAAATGTTACTGTGTCTGACTCTGTTATAGAAGAATGAGCTGTTAAAGTTTCCTGCCCATATATGTGCAAATCTTTTAAATTATCCACAGGCAAGTATGTTCCTGATAGTATTAAAAACATATCGTGTTCGTAATACACAGAAACATGTCGTTCTAACAAAAGGATATAGGATTTTCCAGTAATATACTCACCTAAATTATCAAAGATGTACCCCTTTTCGGGAACATTAACATAAGACTTTTCACAATAAACATACAAATAATCTTCTGTAATATTACCTTTATATTGCTTTTCAATATTAAAAAGCAATTCATAATATGTTCCTAGATCTTCCATTTCTATATATTTTGCCTGTACAATATTTGTTGCAGCATCTATAGTTTCTTCAAATGTAAGATAAACTATATCCTGACTTACAGAATACAAAGTATCTTTATCATTAAATTTAACATTATTGCTATTACGATTTTCACCTGTACAAGCGCTCATAAACACTATTATAAATAATATAAGTAAAACTATACTTTTTTTCATTTTATTTTCCTCCTAATTATATACTTGTTGCAAATGAAGTTTGTCTTTATTTGTTAATGTATAAATAGAAATTATGCCTTGCTTCATTATGGCAGTATCATCAGTAATATGTCCTAAAAAGCCAAGTGCATGCCCTAATTCGTGTGTTCCTGTCTTAATACATTGATTGTTAGTTAATCCACGAGATACAAGAAAACACTGTGCCTCTGTCATTAAGACTGCATGCTTGATTTCTCCTTCATAGTTATAATATCCAACTTCGTTATACCACATATATGTAATTCCCAAATTTGTACTTGATAATATTCGTTCTGTATTTTCTTCGATTTCTTCCACTGTTCCACCATAATAAGTTATATTTGCTTCACTTTTAGATACAAAAGACATCGACAGTCCTAATGCATTGTTCCATTGCTCAACAGCTGATGTAGTCGCATTATTAAAATAAAAATTTGCATCATTATTTAGTTTTTCTCGATATATTTTGGGAGATGTTTCCCAGTAACCGATCTCATTACTTTCATCATCATACCAATATTGTAGAGAACCTAAATAATTATCAGGTAGAAGTATATTCCACTCATCCAAATAACTGTTATTGTCCTGATAATTCTTCTGTTCCATATCCAAGCCATTGGCAGTGTTATCTCCTGATACTACTTCAACGGCAAGCACACGGTTATTTGCTTCTCCTGTTTTTGGTGTGATTTTATACGCACCGTTTTGTGTTAATGTTATTTTCCATTGACTTCCATCTGTAATTCTATCTTTCAAAACAACCTTTGCATATTCTGCTGTAGAATCGTTCTGAACAGTTAAATAATAAAGAGGTATAACTGAAGTATTACATGACTGTATGATGTAATATCCGTCCTCGTAATGTTCAATTAACCATTTTTGCGTATTTCCTCCATGAAAAGCCCATTGATGTATTTGTGTTCCGTTACTCATAACTTGGTTTTCTATGTCTATACACTTTGATGTTTGCTTATTTTCAATAAAATATATACCGTTTGGTATTTCTGTTACAATCAAAGTATATCCAAATTGATATGTTGTGGTCAAGCTTTTTTGTAACACTTGTGGCTAAAAAATATCGCTTGGCAACTATGCTGCCATTCGTGCCTCGTATGGTGTGCGATAGCCGTTGAAGCTGTGAGGGCGTACATGATTATAGTCAACGTATGCAAATTCTTCTACTTTTTGATAGAGTGCTTCTTCTGTTGTGAATTCGTATAAGTTTGTACACTCGTTTTTCAAAGTGTTGAAGTAACGCTCCATCGGTGCATTGTCATACGGATATCCTGCTTTGCTCATATGATTGTTTACCCTCTTCTGTCTCTTTTACAACAACGGGCGGACGATTATATTCTTTCCTGAAATGAACTCTGTTGCCTGAATGTTCACATTGTACCATACTTAAAATATATTTGCAGACTGCTTCATATCCATCTTTTGCTATGGTAACAGGAATAGCATCGTCAAGTAAGTCAGAGGGCATAGCCCAGTCATCAACACGGGATTCGGGCAAGCAATTAACATCAGAGGCTACCTGCAGTTCATAAGTTACCAAAGAACCGGGAGCATGCAATGTGCAGGGAGGCATATACCAGCCGCTTCCCACTTCCGGATTGATGGTCGTACCTACATCTGTTAATTTATTGTCTCCGTCTTTATACCTAAGTATTCTTTCATAAACTTCTTCATCTGTAACGGCAGTATCGACACCCACTGCTGTGTGGGGAAAATTATTTGGATTCATATTAAGTTCCTCAGGGAAGAAATATGACTCGGGTTTACCTTTCAAACCCGGCTTTACATGCTTATCGCAGGGATGGATGTGAAAAGGAAGTCTCCCTTTATTATCAAAAACCTTAGGTAAAACATCCCATTTCTTATTCTTGTCTCCCAGCATTTCCTCTCTGCAAAATTCGATTGCATCTGCAAGCTTTATTAAGCCTTCATCAGTTATTATATAGCTGTATCCATGGTCCGGGGGACATATTTTATTGAATTCTTCTCCGTTATTTGCGTATGTAACAGAGGCAAACCATCTCTCGTTAACTGAAAGCTTTTGTGAAACATCTATATTCTTTAGCTTTATTCTTCTTCCGGGGGTAGATGAACCGCCCCTGGCGATCCATGTAGGCTTTAATCTGAAAATCCCTCCGTTTGTTTCAATGATTTTATTTATGATCCTTTTGATTTCATCCGGGTTTGTGATATATCTCATTTTTATGCCTCCTTTTAATATAAAAACTCTCTTCTTACGTCTACATTAAATGTCTCTACGATCTGCTTTAAACATTCGTCGGTAATTGTATTTTTTTCTTCCTTGTTAGTTATCAACATATATACCTGAGCTGCTTTATCTACTGTTTCAAGTATTCCGTATGCTTCGTCCAAGGATGTGCCCGTTACTGTAATACCGTGAAGGGCCCAGATAACAACATTTGTCTCCTTAAATTTCTCAGCAGATTGTATTCCAATATTTGCAGTACTGCTTACCATCCATGGCACAACAGCCACCCCTTTTGGAAATACGCAAATACATTCGGTACATATCCTCCAAAGAGATTTTGAAAATTCCCTGTCATCTAATTCATGGGTATGGGTCATGGCGATTATATTTGCCGGATGTGCATGCATAACAACACGTTGATCCTTATCAATAAGTTTTCTTTGGTAATGAGCGGTCAAATGCATTGTTATCTCGCTGGTAAAAGTACCTCCATCAGAAAATCCCCATAACAGTTCACAAAAGCTGCCATCCTGCGATACCCTTACAATACCAAGATTTTCCTCAGGACTGTCATTAATATTTTTCATATATTTCCCGGTACCGGTTACGATCAGGATTTCTCCTGCCATCTCCGGAATAGCAGCAGGCATAAGCAGAATTCTTACAGCCTTGTCCAGATCAAGATAAGGGCTGACCTGGTCTTCACGAAGAAGCAAACTCATATTTCCGCCGTTCTTTTCATGCCAATTATGATTGTACATATATGTTGTGATCTTTCTGAATTCCTTCATAAACTCTGCATTTCTTATGTCCATCTTGTTTAAAATCTCCTCTGTAATTATCAAATTAATCTATTTTGACATATTATCCCACATTTATATGATTGTTTTCTATGTCTTTTGACATAAATTCTCTCTGTTTTTGAATAAAAAACAGTATTATATGCAATAAATATAAAAAAAGGTTCGGGGGTGCGGACAGAAAGTTGGACTCCAAAAGGAAGGAGTTCATGAGAGATGTACACAAAGGAGCAGGAGGCGAGGGCGCTTGAAGAGTATGAAAAGACAGGCTCCGTCAGTGAGGTCATCCGGAGATTGGGATATTCTGCCTCAGCATCCAATACAATCACTGATTTACCGGATTCGCGCAGATTGGTCAGAATGAGTTTTAACAGATAGCTTTTACCCTGACCGGAATTGCCCAAAATCAGGATATTGCTTGTGGTCTTGTCTTCGGCTCTGCGGTCGAAATCGACAAGAATGTTCGTCCCGAACTTGTCCCTTCCGATATATATGCCCTTCGGGTCTGTTTTTCCTGAGAAGTTAAAGGGATACAGATTTGCCACCGAGCTGGCAGGCAGAACACGCTCATACTGTGCGCCGAACATATTAGTGCCCACAGGCAGAACAGAGAGGAAACCCTCTTTCTGTCGAAGCGTCAATCTATCTGCTGAGATTTTGGAGCGCGTCAGTTCCATTGCAATTTCGCTCTGTAATTCTTTCAGCGCATCCATATTCTTTGCTTTCAGTTCAATGAACACAGAGCAATGCAGAAGCGGCTCACGATTTTTTCTCAGGTTTGCCAGCAGCTCCACCACATCCTGCAGGTTTCCCTCGGCTTCGATGGTTTCGTTGACATCGGTGCCGCCGCTTTTCAGCTTGTTTCGACGAGTGGCGTTTTGAATGATTTTTCTCTGCTCCATACTTTCGACCAATCTGTGATAGATGCGTAAGGTTACGCCGCTGCGGTCGGCAAGCTGAGAGAGGATCGCCTGTTCCTCGGTAGATGGTGGGTATTCACGAATCGCCCATACACAGCGATAACTGTCTCCGATGATATAGTGATCTGACATAAATTTGATGGTGCTTGGCAGGATGCAGTCAAAATAATCCTTTGTGCGGATTTCTTCTGCCTGTTCCGGAGTGAGTATCTTTGGTTTCCTTCTGAACATATTAGACCTCCTTTTGCCGCGATGCAGACAGAAGAAGGCTCAAAAAATCAGCCGTCCTGCTGTCAGCAAAACGACTGATCATGAAATATATTTTTTCTTACAGTTCCATTTTCGGAGCGTAACTCTCGGCAATGTTTTCTTCCACATCGTCCTCTGTGGAAATCTCCCTTAATGTCGTATAACTTATAGCAAACTGTGAAAGCTGTTCGATCCGGCGCTGTGCTGCTCCGGCAATCGTCCGAATGCGATTTTCATCCATATAGTCCTTTGCACCTTCCGCAGATAAAACATCCGTAATCAGTTCCCCTATATCTGACAGACTGTCAAAGTCAATCCAGCTAAAGTCGGATATCAGCTTTAACTGCTCCGAATGATGGTTTTTAAACGGCTTGCAGACGACCTCTTTTTCCGAACGCATCTGCGCAGGCATTTTGTCATAACCAAGGGAGGAGCCGCTGTCATAGATAGGTGCAAAGCCAAGCCACTCCAATGTTTCAGCATGACGAATCACGCCAAAATTGTTAAAATGGCGGTCTTCGTTGGCAATGATATAGTCCAGCACAATCATCCGGTCAAGATAAGGCACAGCGTCTTTAATGCCGAGCGTATTGCAGCAGTTTATAAAATGCTGATACACCGAGGTGCTGTTATCCTTTTTTTGTGTTTTGAGAATACGCCAGGCCGGAACCAGCTCGATGTTTTCGGTAATAAAATCCTCGCACACGCTGTATGGCGCACCCTTGTTCCACATTACCGTGTACGGAACATGGGGAATGCCGAGACGCTCCATGATTTCTGAGGCAATTACCTCGTTGAAAGGCTGCTGACGGAACGGATTGCTGCCGCCCTTTATAAGACAGCGTTTGCCGTTTATGATTTTCCAGCGTTTTTTCAGATTACCGTCCGAGGTATTGTCCGGCGAGGAGAAGTCCAGACCGTCCGTCTTTTTTTTCGCGCCGAACAGAACATCGCCGATATCGTCTGAAAAATCATTCTCAAAAAAATTTACGCTGTCCCATGTTAGGTCGGAATCTTCCGGACGAATCCAATACTGATCCGATAAGCTTAATCCCCAGCAGCGAACCAGCAGTATTTTGGTACTGGTAATTTTCAGCGTTTCCAGAGCTTCCCGAACACCAGAACGGCTCGCGGGGATGGATCGGTCTGTCCACCATTCATTGAGCGCCGCACGGTCGGTAACCCCTTTTCGTATCGGAATTCCTATCGGCAGATGATCCGGCGCATAGACTGTTCCGATTCTTTGTATCAAGCCGGTGGCATCGTCCAGTTCCAGTTCCGCCACTTGGACTCGTTTATGCATCAAGGTACATTTCAAACTATTCACCTCATTTCGTTTTTTGATTACAGCAGAAGACTTTGCTTTTAGGTTGCGCAGCTTCTCCTGCAGCGCTTTGCGCTGTTCTATTTGTTCGGCAAGCGGTTCGATTTCATTATCACGCAGATACTTGCTGTGTTTAACACCGCTTTGAGACCATTGATGATAGTAATAGACTTTTCCGTTAATTTGCTTCTTCGAGATATATCCTTTCGGAAGACCGCCGATCTGTGCGGTGATTTTCGCTATCTGACGCAGTTTTTCCTGCTGATCCATACCCAGTGCCTCCATTACAAAAGATGTTCTGTCATTCCCTCACAACACGCCGGTGCTAAGGGAAATCGCGCCATATCCTTTGCAATGTATTATACCCCGTTTTAACCCCTTTTGTCAACAATACGGTGCAAATTGCCATAAAATATTACATTTTTACGGCTGCCACAATCAGCCTGCCGTTTTTACCTGAACCGTGGCAGGTTGACAGAGTGATGATCTGTTGACCGTGCACAGGTGTAACGCCGGTTTCATAGAGCGATTTTTGCAGGATCGCTGAGGTCTGTTCGGAGAAATCTGTGCTGCCAGCCGCATGAATAAAGCTGTACCAAGCGTCATCTTTCTGAACAGCGGCAACGGCGAAGACAGTAAATTTGCTAACACCGTTCGCTGTTTGGAATTCTATGATCGGATGCTCGGCACAGAATGCCGGATCAGTATAATTCCGAAGGGATGAGAACATAGTACCGTTTTTCATATTATGGCCGTAAACAATGAGATGATCACTTTGCAGACCGCACCGCCAGTCCAAGAACAGTACTCCGCTTTGGCTGTATTCCCCGTAAAAATTTCGGCGCAGATATTTCTCTGGATTCTCCGGTGTGTACATGACAGGATAGTTTAGCTGTGTATCGGGGATACACAGCCAGCCGATGCAGTCACTGTTTTGCGCGAACAGGGATGTAATA
Organism: uncultured Clostridium sp.; assembly: GCA_900543695.1. GTDB lineage: Bacteria > Bacillota > Clostridia > UBA1212 > UBA1255 > Egerieisoma. Next base: position 8,000 of record UQSG01000049.1, read on the forward strand.
TCGCGCTTCTGTGCAGATTCCGGCTCATCGTTGGCTGACGGCGGTGTTTCGTCAGATCGGGACGGTTCAGACGGGACTATCTGTATCAGCTCTGTCAGTTCTGCAAATTCGTCTTTTTCTCTCTGCCGGCTGGATAGTTGTATATACACCATAAAGCCGGATAAGGCGGCGATTGACGACAGCAGAACAGACAGAACAGCGAAACTAATCTTCTGAGTCTTCGTCATCGTCCACCTCATAGAACTGCTCGCCGTCAATGTCGGGCATCTGCTCACCGTTCATACTGGCATCAAAATATAGGGCAAGAAAGCGTTTGATGTCCGTTTTCTTCATCCGCCGTACCTCAAAACCCTGTTCTGAGATGGTTTTCTCAATACGGTTTGCCGCCTCAAAGGTCTGTTTATCTTTCCGGTCTTTCAATCTCGCGATAAACAAAAACTGTCTTGCGGTTGCCATCTCCATTTGAATGTGGTCGAGAAATTCGATATCTTTTTTGATAATTTTCCGCACTTTCGGATTCTGTTCCTCTGAAAGCCTGCCGTTTAAATATGATTTGTTGTCGTCAAAGCACTCGGAGGAGTCGGTGCAGGTGATCTCAATATCGGGAATAGCAGAGAGCACCATCATCAGGTGGCGTATCTTGATTTCAATATTGGTATGTGACAGCACCGAAATATTCGTAGGTGCGACGAGATAAAAAAGAAGTTCTCCCTTATTCGTGGCAAGCCCGTATTTCGTAAAGGTTTTTATGCCGATGAAGTCCTGCACCGAGCGTCCTTTTTTCTTTTTCTGCTGTTTTTCTTTTGCTGCCAAGCTGCTCACCTCCATTCAAAGTATTGCTGGGTTGATATAAAATACCGAACAGCATATTTGATAAAATCCAAAACGGTGGTATCATCCATGCGAATTGTCAAAAATCCGTAGCAGAGTGTCACCGCCGCCGGAATGAAAAAGTGAAGCTGTACCAATGCCACAATGGAAAGCAATGCGGCAATGCCGAGTATACAAAAATCCCGCAGTCCCCAAAGCCACAGATTTGCCGTCGCTTTCAGGTTTTGCGGATACAGGTATTGCGTCATATAATTCCTCCTATCGTTGGTTTCTCGTTAGAATGTTCGCCATACAGGTCATCTGTATCATAAAATGTTTGACAGAATTCCTCCGACGTTTGACCGAACTGTTCGCTGATTTTTTCTGTGATCATATCTTTTATGAGCTTTGCTTCTGATTCGGTCGGCATATAGTCAAAATACTCACTGCCGTTATCACGGCTGATTTCACATTCAAGGCGGAGTGTATCTGCAAACGGATTATATTTGCCGTACAGATTCAGCCATGTGCCGTCCTCATCGGCAATTTGTGTGCCGAATTTTTTGTCAACATCGAACCATGTCTCGATATACACCGTGATTTCCTGCCCGATATCGCAGTCAACTTCCATTTCAGAATCAATGGCAAGATCCCTGCGTTCCAATTCATTGTTTTCTTTCATTTTTTCACCTCTCAGGATAAATAAAAAAAGCCACCGCAGTTTTGCGATGGCTCTGTACAGAGTATTTTGTTACAGGGATATTGCCGGTCCTGTCTGCTCCGTTTCGGTCAGTTCTGTCATTTCAAAGACAGGGCGCAGAAGCACATCCAGTCGTGCTTCAATATACCGCTTATAAAATTCCTTTTGCAGATCAGAGATATACGGCATCCCATCAATAAATGCGCTGATCTTATTCATATCGGTTCGTTCATAAATATTCCTTACCGCCTGATTACAGTCTTCATATTTTGCATCGGAGAGAAAATCATAGTAATTGATTTTATTTCCGTTCAGCCTGATTGCAGAAGTCGGGAACCGGTAAATCCGCAGATTAAGCGCATCTTTGTCGTTCAATACCGCATGCATCACGGTGTCATCGGCCTGCGGCAGCAGGCAGCTCCCGCAGTCATAAACCGGAGCAATTTCACGCTTTTTTTCCTTCGGATCGTACAGGAATCCCCAATTGCCGTTATGACGGTCAAAGTTTCCCAGCAGAGCATCTACTGCAAACATCTCCCAAAAATGCTTCTTCAGGAGGACAGGATCAACATACTGCTGTTTTTCAATAGTTTCCAAAATATCTTCGAGTTCCGTACCGCTGCCATTAGAATCAGAATCCAAAACCGTATTCTTAATGGAACAGAAATCATAAAGTTTCTTTCCGTCTCCGGTAAAGTCCAGACAGGCACAGACAATTTTCTCTCTGCCGTTTACTGTAAATGTCCCCAGCATGGTTTCCTGTGCTTTTACACCAAGCATATTAAAAATACTGCTGGCAATGTGTTCGCTGACACAGCTGTTGGTATAGGATAGCTCAGTAGGCTTTCCTTCGCCGGACGGAGGAAACTTCAGCATATACGGTCTGCCGTCATATTCCACAGCAATCTTTTTGCCGTTCGCCCCGTTATATGCCCGGTCAAATACACGGGGGCAATTCGTAAAGTCAATGCCTTTTGTCATACTCCAGCTCCTTTCCATAAATATTTTTGCCTGAGGTAATCAGCATGTTCCGGCGTAATCGCACCTTCACTGATTTCCGCCATATTAATGCTGCCGTACAACTCTCCCCACAGACAGTCGAGAATAGAAGATTTGTTTTTTAATCCTTCCTTGTATGCATCCAGATCATGCTGGAGATAGTCCGGCAGTCCGTGTTCAAATGAGTGTTCACGCTCAGCTGCCCGTATGCCGTTTTCGGTCAGCATTTCCATTGTTACATTCAGGGCTTTTGCTATTTTGTATACTGTTTCAGCAGAGCATTTTTCCAGCTTCGTTTTTCCATTGCAAATATCATTGAGCGTAGCATGAGGTATGCCCGCCTCGACAGCAAGTCGATATTTTGTCATATGCTTTCTTTCAAGCAAACTGTCTATAATCATCTGTATCACCTCTTAATATTATTATATCGGTATACCGAAATAATATCAAGGGGTGAGCTAAGATTTTTCAAAAAGTTTGCTTTTTCCTTTATTTCGCTGCCCTTGCCACAGTGCGGCTTAAATTGACTGCGGTGGTGGTCGCATGGACAACGCTCATCATGTTAACTCTGACCGAGCTGTCAAGTCCGAACTGCTGAGGACTTCGGAAAGGCACTTTTTTAATGTCGGTCATATCAGACCGACGAAACGATAATAAATATCAAATTGCTGAACCCATACGCCGTCTATGTTCTGCCGTTCACCGACCACGATTTTGTCGATCAAGTCACTGACGATCTGCGGAGTGAGTTTGCGGATATCCCTGTAGTTACGGATGATCTCAATAAACATTTCTGTGTTGATCTGCTGCTTATCCACGGCAGAGAAATGATTTTCGATTTCCTCGATCTCGCTTTGCAGTTTTTTGGACTCGGCATCGTATTTTTCGGTCATGGCAAGGTAGCGGTGTTCGGGAATGCGACCGAGTGCTTTGTCCTCATAGATGTTGGCGATAATAATGTCGATTTCCGCAAGCCGCGCTTTGGCATTTTCCACCTGCTTCATCAGCGTTTTGCGATCGGAGGTCAGCTCGTCCACTGCCATCGTACATAGCTCCTGCAGTAGTTTTCCGTCATTCTTGAGGGCAAGCCGCGCCTTTTCACGAATGCTTGCAAGCACCATTTTCTGTGCGTCTATGCTTGACAGGAAGTGATGTGTGCAGTAGGCTTTCCCATGATCTCGGTAGGTGCGGCAGCAGTAAAACTCACGGTCTTTTCCGTTTTTCTTACTGTTGCGGGACATCGTTTTTCCGCACTCGGCGCATTTCAGCACACCGTTGAGAACGCCCTTGGGGACGAGGTCGACCTCCTTGTGCCGCTTTTCAAGCATACGCTGTACTGTTTCAAAGTCCTCTTTGCTGATGATCGGCTCATGCATATCCTCGATGATCACCAACTCATCCGGCGAGCTTTTGACTCGCTTTTTCAGTTGGAAGGACACGGTCGGTCGTTTGTTCCCGACCATAGCTCCGGTGTAGGTGGGATCGTGCAGCATTTTGCGGATGGTCTGCTCATGCCAGATATATTTTTCTGCCGGAAGCGTTCCGCATTTAAGACCGACCTCTGCGTAGTGATAGGAGGGACGCAACACCTTTTCGTGCTGCAGCATTGTTCCAATCGCTCTGCCGCCGTAGCCCTGTAAGGCAAGGTCGAATATGTGCCGCACGACCTTTGCTGCCGTTTCATCGACAATAAAGCGGTGTTTCTTTTCGGGGTCGATGAGATATCCGTAGGGCGGTAAATTGCCGGTGAACAAGCCGTTGGCACGGCGATTTGCCATAGACGCACGCTGTTTTTTGGATATGTCACGGGCGTACATCTCGTTAGTTCACTTCGCATAAAGCATGACAAGCTCACAGGTCGATATGCCCGATGAAATTGTAGTAGATATTGAAGTCCCGTTCCTCGTGGCCATCTACCATGCGCTTCTCACCGACCTCAATTTTCTGGATGAGCCGCACCAGCGTAGGGCGGTCAAGCTCTTCCAGATTGTAATAATCCTGCACCATGTCCAGCCATGCGTCCACGGACTGCTCATTTTCCCGGCTGGCGGCAAGCTGTTCCGTCAGCTCACGACGGCGCTCCTGTAGGATTACAATACATGTGTTACAGTTGAACCTAGAAAAAAATAGCGAAGTC
>UQSG01000050.1 GCA_900543695.1 uncultured Clostridium sp.
CTCCTTCTTTGTCTGCGCACAGGCGCAGAGCAGCAGGAGCAGAAGTGCAAAAACGGTCAGAATCTTTTTTTTCATTGCTAATACCCCCATTTGTTTTTGAAATTGATGATGTCGTGTGTAGTAGGAGAAACCGTAGCATTGCTGTTAGTAGCGTAAATGCTCGCCTGGTTCATAATGGACGCCACGTTTCCCTCGATGGCATAGGCGCCCCGGCCATTTGCAACATTTGCCAGATGCTCTGATGCATGAGGATGAGCCATCTTGAGCGCGTGTCCCAATTCGTGCGCAATGATGCTTCGCCGCATGAGGACGTCCTCGCCGCTCATAATTCCGTCGCTCCGTACGTCAAGGGAAATTTCTCCTCGGCTATAATTATCCCATATGTTGGCATTTAAACCAGTCGATGTCTTAGGGTAAAATTTTCCGACGACAGTCCTGCCGTCTTCGTAGTATCCCAGCGGTTCTTCCGTCCCTTTTATCCTAACAACATAAGGCGACACCCCGGAAGGGACGCTATCCCCCGGGCCGTAAATTACCACGCGGGCAGAAATGCCGCGCCATTGCGAGCAGGCGGAGGAGACGTCGCTCGCCGTATAAATTTCGTTCTCATATGTGGAAGAGTCAACTTCTACCTTGACGTACAGCCTGCCGCCGCTGAGCTTTTCGATGCTCCCGCCGTAGTAATTGTTGAAGCTGGAGGCTTCTATGGGAATCAGGTTCCATTTTGCTTCGTTATCATGCCGGATATAGCCCAGAGTGGGTACAGAGGACGTGCCGTCGGCCCGCAGTCCCTTATTGATCAATTCGTAATGCGAGATGTAATATTCACCCGCATTTCCCTTTGTTACGATCCATTTATTGTAGTTTCCTATCTCACTGTAAAGCTGCACCATGTTTCCCGATAAGTTCGTTGAAAATACCATCTCCTTCTCGCCGTGCGTGCTGCTGTCGCGCAGCCCCAGCGAATAAATCACACAGAAATTTCCGTAATTTTCCACAAACCAGAGCTGGCTGCCGTCCCAGCCGACCGACAGGCCGTTTTCCAGCGTAACGGATGCGTTCGGTTTTGCCGTCAGATATTTCCCCTGGCTCTGATTTTGTATTTTATAAACACCGGAAGAAACCGATGTCTGCGGAAGTGCGGTGATGTAGCAAATGTCATTTGAAACGTAGGAACCGTTATAGTAGAGAAGGATACTTACCGAGTATCTACCGGGAAAATATGGAGTAACTACGCCGGAAGCGGAAATGGACAACGCCGTGTAATTCGAATTTGCCCAATTAATTAATCCTGTATTGGCAGGTGTTACCGTGTATTCCAGCTGTCTTGAAGTCCCGACAGTCATCGTAATTTCCCGCGCTGCAAAGGTAACGGTGGGAGAGATACTGCTGTACTCCAGCTTCAGACACGGCCTGTAGCCGCTGTGGTTGGAAGAAGCAAACGTTTTGTTGATATATGTCCCGCCCGATTCGACCGCATTCGCAGCCTTGAAAAGAACCCCCTTGTTTTTGTCGTAGCTCCCGCTCTTCCAGCCGCGTGCAATAGAGGTAATATCAAAGGAGTATCGCTGCGAATCGCCCGCCGCGTTTCCGCTGCCGTAGGAGACGGAGCGAGACGTATAAGAAGAGGCATAGCTGTTGGGGCTGACGCTCGACCAGCTTGCGGAGGACTCGCTCCATGTATTTCCGGTAAAGGCGTGACAGTTCACCGTCATGGCTTCGCTTTCGCAGAGCAGATCGCGGATTTCCACCGAAGCGCTGATAATCTGATACGCCTCATCAATTGCAGTAAGATTCAGTCCCGGGAATTTCATCAATGTTCTGGAAATCCCGAAGGAGCTCCGTTTGCCCACGTACAGTGACCCGGAGCTTCCCGAAGAGCCCGCGCTGCTGTTGATCGTAACGTCTTCGATCGATCCGTTGGTGTTGATCTCGATCCCGCTGTTCACGCTCAACGGATATACGGTGCTTTCGTCGGCCAGATAGTCCGTGGGAAGTGTAAGGCGCAGGATGTATTCCTCATTTGGAACCACCGTTTCATATGTGTACGTGAGCAGACGGTTATTTCGGTTGTCCGCAGTGAATACGACGGGATCACAGACATAGGCGACCGCCTCCTCGTCTTCCGCGCCGCGCAGCAGCAGCTGGCCGAAATCGTCCTGATATAATTCCAGCCCATTTGTGTAGATTCTCGAAACAAATTCATTCTGCCCCGCGCGCTCCTGGATGAGAAGCTCCTGAGAAAACCCCATATATGTCAGGGAAACATTGCCGGAGACCGGCTGATCCGCAAGAAATGCAACGCTTTTCCGATCCGCCGCAGGAAAGGCCGTCTCCGCCTTCAGCGGAGCCGAATTTTTCACAGACGGCTCCGGCTTCAGCGTTATGGAAATCTCTCCGTGCTGCAAATGGATGCCGTCGGAAATTTGATCGCTGAAGGTCGTTACGACGTCGTTGTCTGCCGAGCGGTAAAGCGTTTTTCCTCCGCGCTCAAGCGTTTCCAGCTCCAGCGTTTTATCCTTGATTTCTCCATTCTCAACGTATTTAACCGGAAAAGAATACAAATACAATGTGTTGACGCCGCTCGTATCTCTGAAAACAATTTCGTTTAAGCTGCGCTCCTCCTCGCGGAGCCTTCTGGTATAGAGCTCTGCGGCTGCCGTTTCCGTGCCGACAATCTCCGGAATATCCTCCACGAAAAATAATTTATCCTGCAGCGTAAGCGGCACGGAGTCCTGAACCGTACGCTGCGCCGCCTGCGATTCCGGGAGCGCTGCCTCCGCAGGAGCGGAAAAACCGGAAAAAATCAGGCATAAAATTAAACAGACAGAAAGACACTTATACCTGGACATATAATACCTCCTTACTATATTATATAAACCTGAATGGATCGTGGTCATTCAGCCGCTTATATACTAAATTCAACGTAAATGATAGTTATATTATATATCCTTGGAATTTAATGTCAATTGATTTTTTATAATTTTATTTTTATAACAACTTCTTTGAAAAACCCCCGCTCAGGAAACAAACGAGGTATCTACCTGGATTACGGCGGTATACCGAGGATCCGCCGCACGCAGACGCACCGCGATCTCCGAGGTGATTTCTTTTCTTCGCGCCGGCGTCGCTTCGATCGGCACGACCAGATCGAAAATAACATTGATGCGGCTTTGTCCCTTCGTGATTCGGAAATCGTGGATCGTCAGAGCCGGATCGATCTCGGAGATGATTTGTACAACCAGCTTTTTCAGCTCCTGCGTCTCGGGGCTGTTCAGGGAAACCGGATCCATGTGGATCACAATTTCCACGCCCGTCTCGCGAAAGATTGCCTGCTCCGCCGCATCGATGATTTCATGAATTTTGATAATATCACAGTCGTCTGAGACCTCCGCATGCACGGACGCGAAATTTCGTCCCGGTCCGTAATTATGCACAATCATATCGTGAATGCCGATGATTCCGTCATACGACAAAATCCTGTCCGAAAGCTCCTTCACCAGCGCCGGATCCGGACGCTGTCCCAGAAGGCGGTCCGCCACCTCCTTTGCAATTTGAAAGCCGGAGCGCATGATTAGAACCGAAACGAGGACGCCCATGATTCCGTCGATCGGGAACGCAACAAAATTTCCGACTACCGTAGCGACAATTACGGCGGCTGTCGCAGCGACGTCGTTCAGGCTGTCCGAAGCCGCGGCCCGCAGCACCGTGGAATCGATCTGCTTCCCCATATATCTGTTATATGAAAACATCCAGAGCTTTACCAGCAGGGAAAGCGACAAAATGACAACAAGAACGACGCTGAAGCGCACCGGCTCGGGATGAAGGATTTTATCGACTGAAGAACGAAGCAGCTCGAAGCCGACAATAAAAATAATACAGGCAACGAGAAAGGACGCGATATACTCCATCCGTCCATGCCCGAACGGATGCTCCCGGTCCGGGCGGCGGTTACTCATTTTTGCCCCCAGAATGGAAATCACAGAAGAACCCATATCGGACAGGTTATTAAACGCATCCGACAGAATGGAAATACTGTTCATCAGGCGGCCGATCGTTAATTTTACGGCAAAAAGAACAAGATTGCAGAGAATTCCAAGCGCGCCGGCCAGCACGCAGTACCGCTCCCGGACGTTTCTGTCTTTCGTATTATGATACTCCGGTATAAACTGTTTTATGACCGCTTTTATCATGAAAAATCAGCTCCGAAGGATACGCCTTCCAGCTCCGCTGCGATCAATTCTCTTGGAAAGCTCTCGCCGCCGCATACGGTCAGAATGATCTGTACGCGGTTCTCCGCGGAAAACTGTTTGATAACATCATATGCGGATTGTCTCCGCTTTGCGTCATATTGCACAAACGGATCGTCTAAAATCAACGGGAGTCTGCTTTCCGGGGCGGAAATAATTTTAACGAGAGCCAGCCGCAGCGCCAGATACATCTGATCGATGGTAGCCCCGCTGTAGCTGTAAAAATGCTGCATCTCGCCCTCGCCGCTCCGAAGCGTAATTTCGAAATTACGTGCTACGCGCAGATCGTTATACCGCCCGCCTGTGAGGCGGCCGAGCAAAACGCCCGCCTCGCTCCCGAATACCGGGCCGAGATCTGCCTGCCAGCGCCGATACGCCTCTTCCAGCGCATTTTTGGCAAGCGTCAGGCATTCCAGCCTCCTTTGATACGAGGCGATCCGCGCTGCCAGCTCTTCGCTCTGCTCCCGCAGCGCTTCGAGATCCCCCAGATTGTCTGCCGTTTTATTCATGGCATCCGCAGATGCCTTTGTGTAGGCGATTTTTCGCGTATATTCTTCTACGGCCGTCAGATATTCCTGTTCGCGGCTGTTTTTATGCTCCTCGCTGTCCAGCACGGCTTTTGCATTTTTATATTCATCCGTATGCGCCTCCAGTGCGGCGTTGATCCGGTCGCGGTTGGCGCTGTGGTGCTTCGCGCCATAAGTATATTCCGTGCCCAGAAGACCGCTCAGCTCTTCCTCCAGATCGAAAAGCTCCATTTTCAGGTCTCTGCTTCGGCGGCTGCTGCAGGAGAGGATGACAAAGGATATTATTATAAAGAAAAGCGCCGCGCCGGCAAGAATTAAATAGGCCGTTGGCTTATTCTCCAGCGCCTTTTGATAAAGGGAAAAGCGCTGCAGGAAAGAAAAAACGTCGAGCCGCGACGCGAAGGCTACGGCGGCCGCCAGGAGTCCCGCGGCGCACAGCAAAAGGATCAGAATTGCGGACACGGGGCGGCGAATTTTTTTCGCGCGGGCCGCCGCCTCTGCCAGCGCCTCATCGCAGCGATTTATTTCCATCACGCAGCTTTTGACTTCCCCGTGCAGGGAGACGGTTTCCACCGCTTTTGTAATTTTGGCCAGATCTGGCTTCTCTGAAGCGTGCTGATCCTTCACGTCGTTCAGCTCCGCCTGCTGCCGGACATATTCTTCCCGAAGCTGCTCCGCCTCCGTTTCCAGCGCGTAAAGCTTCCGGATGGCATCGTCGGTTTCTTCCTTCTGACTGCGTAAAATATCAAGCGCGCCTTTTTCACTGCGCGGAGAGCTGATCGCATCCATTGCCGTTTTAATTCGCCGCCCCACGATGAGCTCCGAGGAGGACTGCTTCATTCGGTCGGATTTTTTTACAAGCTGATCAAACAGATAATCCATATTGGCGTTATTGAGATCCGGCTTGGAGGAAAGCTGCGCAGCGTATACCGTTAGATCATAGGTTTCCGGCGGGATTTCGAGAACGACCTCCCCCACGGTTTTCGTCGCTTCTACGGGGACGATTTCTCCAGTCGTATCATTATATAAAGTAATGGAGTCTTCTCTCTTACTTTCTCCGAAAGCAGCGGCGACGCGGTACCGGACGCCCTTGTGCTCAAAGGACAGCTCGCCGCCGTATTTTGCGCCCCGATCCCATGGCAGAAATTTCTTTCGCTCGTTCTGAGCGCCTCTGCCGGACAAACCATAAAGCATTGCGCGAATGAAGGCTGCGACGGTAGATTTTCCGCTTTCATTGCCGCCGCTGATAATATTGACGCCCTCCCGGAGGTTGATTACTACGTCCCGGTGCTTTCCAAAGCCGCCGATTTTAATTTCATGGATTGTCATTAAACAGCACCTCCCCGTCAAACGCCTGCAGTCCGTAAAACATGGCTTCCTGAAAGAGCTCCTGATCCTCCGCGCCGGCCATCTGCTCCAGCATGCAGCGTACAAAGCACCCCCGCAGGCTGTTTTCTTCTTTTAACAGCTCTGTATCGACCTCATCCTGATATTCCGCAACAACCTTGATATAAAAATACTCGGGGGAAAGCTCCGCGGTGAGCTTGGCGGCAGACAGATTCAGGTGCGGACGCTTTTTCCCTGTCAGCAGGATTTTGTAAAGATATTCGGGATTTCCGCACTTGCTTCGGATTGCGTTCAGGACCTGTTCATAGCTGTCCAGCGCGGTTATATCGATCCGCACGATGTGGCTTTCGCGCACCGAGGTGGGGAGAAAGGTTAATTCCACTCTGCCCTTTGCGATCGTTCCGCTTAAAATTCCGCAGGTTCCTGTTTCGTCAAAGCCGCGTCCCTCACACGGGCCTGTGTAAGCATATGCGGTATTCTCACTTTTCACGATACCGCTGTAACTGTGTACATGCCCGAGCGCACAGAAATCGAAGCCGCAGGCGTTCAGATCTTCAAGGTAGATCGGATTATAATCGCTTTTGCCGCCGTTTTCCGTAATGCTTCCGTGCATTACGAGCAGATTGATATTGTTTTTGTCGAGAATCGGCAGCGTATTATGGTGCCGCAGCAGCGAATTTCTGCAGAAATGCCCCTGGAATCCTGCGCCGTATACCCGTACGGTCTCGCCGGTATCCTCATACGAAAGCTCCAGGGCTTCCAGGCCCTTTCGAAAAATGTATACGTTTTCCGGCCAGTCCGCCGTTAAATACGGGGAATCTGCCGTTGCGGGATCGTGATTTCCAGGAGAAATCAGAACGAACGTATTTGGAATCGAGCCGAATGCAGCGAGCAAATAATCCAGCGTCTCGCGCGTCGCATTTCTGGCGTCCAGCAGATCCCCCGGAAGCATCAGCAAATGCGCATCGTTCTGCTTCGCTTCGCTGATTGCCTTGGAAAAGGCAAGCCGCTGCTCATCTCTTCTGATTTGCGTTTTTCCAGGATTTTTCCGAAAAACGGAAAATGCCGAATCCAGATGCGCGTCAGCGCAGATTACTACTCTCATGTTCCTTCTCCTTTCATTGGCCTTCTCTTTTGTAAAACGTTCGGAAAGCGTTACCAGTTCTTTTTCTGGGTTGCGTAGGTTTCCCACATATAAGCATATACATCGCCGGCCATCGGGGCGCGCTGCTCGGTTTCAATCAGCTGACTGACGGTCATCAGCTCGTATTCTCCGCTTTGCTTCAGATAGTCGATCAGAAGACTGACTGCGTCGCAGGAAGCCGGATGGATATCGTGGAACAAAAGAATACTGCCGTGATGAAGCTGTGAAACAACGGAAGGATTCGTATATTCCTTCCCGCCGCTCGTATAAGTAAAGCCCTCGAACAGCACCTCGTTGATCAGCGTTTCTTTTGCAGCCTCCTCGGAAACACCGTTCGCTGCCGCATAATTTTTGATGCTTTTTGTGCTGATATGATCCCAGTCCCTCGAATCGATGCTCCACAGCACGATCGCCTTCTGGGATTGCTGGGAAACCGACTGGTTATAGGAGCCGTACGGCGGACGGAACAGAATCGGCGTTTTCCCGATAACCGCTTCGATCGCGCTGTCCGTTTTCTGCAGCTGCTCTGTAATTTCATCAGAGGAAAGCTTTTTAAAATCGGGATGATTGTAAGAATGGCTTCCGATTTCATGCCCCTCGTCAAAGGCGCGCTTCAGAATCGCCCGCTGTCCAGAAGACTGCAAATTTTCCCCCAGCACGAAAAAGGTGACATGTACGCCCTTTTCCTTCAGCATATCAAGGACCTTGGGGGTATAAGTGGCGTGCGGCCCGTCGTCAAACGTAATTGCAATCAATTTTTTTCCGGCGTAATTGGGATTTGCCGAGGTTGTTCCACCCGGTACGGCCGTCACGCTGATCGGGGTGGTCGGCGCTGCGGGAGTCGGTGTCGCGGCCTGCGTTGCGGCAGGCGTTTCGCCGCTTGTTTCAGGCGCCGGCGTATTAATCATTACTATATTATTAGAAGACGTCAGATCCAGGATGCTTCCGCCCCCGGAGTCCCGCGCCATCATAACGCACATATAAACTATTAAGGAAAGAGAAACGATGATGGTAATAATTGATATGATTTTCTGGGCTTTCATTGATGGTTCACCTTCGCATATTATTATAATGATTCTCTTTTGTACTATTCGTATGTACGAGGAAAATCTCTTCGCATACTCTGTCTCAGTATATTGCAATTAGCATATTTTTGCAAGTCTTACATTTCTTTCAATTCTTGCGGCAAACGCAGAAAAAAATTTTTTTTCTGGAGAGAAAAAATTTTTTCTGCGCAAAAATACAAAAGCTGGATAAATCCTGTGTATATGGTATATAGAAGAAGAGCAGATAACAATATCTGGTAGAAAAAGCAAAAAAAAGTTATCTGCAAAAAAGGTATTGACAAGAGAGGGAGGGCGAGATATAATAGGCAAGCTGTCACAAAAGAGACGGCGGATGAACTTAGAAAAGTAAACAGCGTACAAACTTATCACAGTAAGATGGATAAGGAACAACATGTAACTCGTTAAAGAGATTGAGTAAGAGAAGCCAGAGCATCGAAAGATGCAAGGAATGAGCAATCAAAAGGTAAGATTAGAGAAAGACATGGAGACATGTAAGGAAATAATCTGAGAGTTTGATCCTGGCTCAGGACGAACGCTGGCGGCGTGCCTAACACATGCAAGTCGAGCGGAGCGATTTTTCGGAAGTTTTCGGACGGAAGGAGGAGAGCTTAGCGGCGGACGGGTGAGTAACGCGTGGGCAATCTGCCTTTTACAGGGGGATAACACAGGGAAACTTGTGCTAATACCGCATAAAACTGTTTTGCGGCATCGCAGAGCAGCCAAAGGAGCAATCCGGTGAGAGAGGAGCCCGCGTCTGATTAGCTAGTTGGTGAGGTAACGGCCCACCAAGGCGACGATCAGTAGCCGAACTGAGAGGTTGAACGGCCACATTGGGACTGAGACACGGCCCAGACTCCTACGGGAGGCAGCAGTGGGGAATATTGCACAATGGGGGAAACCCTGATGCAGCAACGCCGCGTGAAGGAAGACGGTTTTCGGATTGTAAACTTCTGTTCTTAGTGAAGAATAATGACGGTAGCTAAGGAGCAAGCCACGGCTAACTACGTGCCAGCAGCCGCGGTAATACGTAGGTGGCAAGCGTTGTCCGGATTTACTGGGTGTAAAGGGCGTGTAGGCGGGTTTGCAAGTCAGATGTGAAATACCGGGGCTTAACTCCGGAACTGCAACTGAAACTGTAGATCTTGAGTACTGGAGAGGAAAGTGGAATTCCTAGTGTAGCGGTGAAATGCATAGAGATTAGGAGGAACACCAGTGGCGAAGGCGGCTTTCTGGACAGTAACTGACGCTGAGGCGCGAAAGCGTGGGGAGCAAACAGGATTAGATACCCTGGTAGTCCACGCCGTAAAC
>UQSG01000051.1 GCA_900543695.1 uncultured Clostridium sp.
GGTCGGGCGGGAAAATATGCAGAGGGAAATTGACCGATACTGGCCGGCAAGGAGGGAAAAAGAAGGATGAAGCAATTTCTCGGTGAACCTAAAATCAACGGAGCGAATGATACCGACGGATGGCTGACCGGGCAGGAAAAATCCGATGTATTGCGGGCCTTTCTGCCCTCTGATGCTATGCGGCGGTACCTTGCCGGTGTGCCGCTCACAAAAAAGCAAATTTCCGGGCTTATTTGCGGCGCACCCGTCCCGCTGACGGATAAGCTGCATTGGATGAAATATTTGGCCGCAAAGGAAAACCTGTTTCCCGATCGTCCGCCAGAGAGTCTGTCTCTGCGGGAGCAGTCAGCCACCGGCCCGGCAGCGCAGCGGATGGTTGAGGCTTCCTTTTCGTATCAGGCGGAGCAGATAAAGCTGGCTTTAGAGGAGCTGGGAACGAGCGCCGAAGCGGTTTTTCTGCTGATCGAAGCCTGGCACGATGAAGAGATTGACGACCGGAAAATTTCTGCGGGCACGCCGTTTTTCAATGCGGACGATGCCTTGGAATATATCCGGCATGACATGGACAGCGCCGGTGAAGATTACAATAATCTTTGCTGGTACGAGCTTCAAAAATGGAAGCCGTCAACAGACCCGGTGAGCGGAAAAGCCTCCTACGTCCACGGCTATACCTATTATTTTCTCAAAGACCGCGCGTGCTTTTTTGAAAAGCTGGGTAAAGCCAGGGAGTCCTATGTGTTTTTGCCGGAATCCCGGCGGTATTCCGAGGACGGGCAGCATCTGAATCTGCCCATCCCGTTTTGCGCCGGTGATATTGTGCGCGTGGACTGCCGGCCGTTTCAGCCGGAGCGCCCCGCCGTGCTGCTGGAGGTCGGGGACAATACGGACTGCTGCTGTGTGCAGGCGCTTTGCCGCGGCGGAAACGGTACTTGGACGATCGGCGCGCTCAAGCACGGGAACCTGTTTTCAGACAGAGACTGTTTCCTCTCGCCGCTGTACCGTTTGGAGGCATACCCGAAGCCTCTTCCGGAAAGCGACTGCCTGCTTCAAAATATACAGGATTTTATCGCAGGCGACGAGAAACGCGGCAGGCTTCTTTGGGAAAGGCTGCGCCGTTTGGACACGCGCACGGATTCTGATATTCAGTTGGTGCTGGCGGACTGA
This sequence comes from uncultured Clostridium sp., assembly GCA_900543695.1. GTDB lineage: Bacteria > Bacillota > Clostridia > UBA1212 > UBA1255 > Egerieisoma. Next base: position 1,165 of record UQSG01000051.1, read on the forward strand.
GTCACTGTGTACCGAGCTTACAGCCAAACGCAGCAGCCCGATATATATGGGTATTAGGGCAGCGCCCTAACGGGAAACACTGTTTTACGGCTGTGGGAGTACAAACAGCCTGCTCGCTACACGGATACAGAAAACCGGAGAAAGCGGTTTTGCGGGCCATTCGTCTCATTTATGGCGCCAGCAGAAGGCGGTAATCGGCTATCTAAAAAACGAAATCGTTTTACTTATTATGAACAGCCCATCGGAATTCCTGTCCGGAAATCCAATGGGCTGTTTTCCTTCACGCCGACGAGTTTATAGTGATTTATACCGCCACCTCGGTAATGGTTGTGCTTTCCGTCAAAGCGCGGATATCAGAATAGAGAAGCGTTTCTTTTTCAATCAGAGCCGCAGCAACCCTCTCAAGAAATTCTCTGTTTTTCAGAAGAATGTCTTTGGCAATCCGCATATACCGCTCGAGTTCCGCATGAGTCACGGCCTCGCTGCGAGAGTTCATATTCTCGGAAATTACGGGAAAATTTCGTGTTGAAACATCAATCATTCCGAATCCAAGAGTAGCGTTCTCTGAAATACCGTCCCTGATATAATTGCAAGCCCGATTGATATCGCTCCGGCAGCCGCTTGCGACGGTATCACAATAGTAGAGTTCAACAGCGGCCTTTCCCGCAAGAGATACAAGAACATAATAAGGTCTTCTGGAAAGCTCCTTGCACCGGTGAATAAATCCTCCCGTAGAATCCCTGCCGGTAGAACGCAGAGAGGCAAGTCCTACACTTCCCGGGCAAAGAACTTCCGAAACGACAAGATGACCGGCTTCGTGAAGTGCGGTTTTTTTTATGTCTTCTGCGGAAGCTTTTGTATAGTTGTCCGGTGAGTCATAAATCATTCTTAAAACGGATTTTACAAGGTCTTCCATTTCAATATCGGTCTTTCTTTTATAGGCGGCGCTGATTGCCGCCTCATTAAGAATTGTTTCAAGCTCGGCACAGGAGCTATAGCTGATCATCTTTGAAAGATCTTCCATATTAACATTTTTCGAAACTTTCTTGTCGGAAAGATAATGCGCAATGATTTTATTGGCATCCTTGTCAGTGGGACACTTTACTTCGATTTTTCTGTCAAAGCGTCCTGAGCGCACAAGAGATCCGGGGAGTTTCCGCATTTCATTTGCTGTTGCAAGGACAAACACATCGCAGTTTTTTACCTCGTCAATACCTGACTGAACCGCTACATATTCTTCTGCGTCACGGTGATCGCTGTCCTCGTTGGCAAACTTGTCCATGTCATCAAGAAAAATAACGCAAGGCGTGTTTTCCTTAGCCCTGTGAAATGTGTCGGTAATCTCACCGATAAAATCATCGTCGCCTTTATTTCTTCGAACAATGTAGGCCTTAAGCCCGCTTTCTTCAATAAAGCTCTTTGCCATCAGGGTCTTTCCAAGTCCCGGCTCACCGTATAACAAAATACCCTGCGGCAGCCTGGCTCCCAATTCTTCGTAAATTTCTCTGTTGTGAATCATATCGCAGATCTGCAACAGCTCGTTTTTAATTGCTTCATAACCGATTACCTTGTCCAATGCGCTCATACTCATTCCTCCAAATGATTTTCGGTTTCTTTTAAACAATAATGTACAACATGTAATTTTTTAAGACGCCTTTATCATGTTTTCTTGAGTATAACAGGCAGTTTCTGAAAATACAAATAAAACGGACTTTTATAGAAATTTTATTAGCCGCTGCGTTGTTTATCGTTTTTATGTTATTCCTTACTAACAGTAAGGCTAAAAACCTCCGGAATATCAATAGTTTTTACTTATAATCCGTAAAAATCTTTTGCGGCAAAAGAACATTGTCTGTGCAAAGACGGAGCCGTTCTATTTTATCATTCGTCAACATTCACAGCTTTGCTTTTCGGATAATAATTCCTTACGCTTCGCCCGTCTCACGCGATGAATATGCCTCTCAAAATCCCCGCATGAGATGAGCTCCGCCAATACGAGCTGCTCGAATGTCGGCACCGTGCAGGAGTAAAATCCGAGTTTTTCCGTGAATTGTTTTATAAGGCGCTTTGGCAGAACCATATATCCCACGCGCAAAGACGGCGAGATCGTTTTTGAAAAGGTGTTCAGATAAATCACGTTGTCGGCTTCAGACAGTGAAAACAACGTTTCCTCCGGTTTGCTGGAAACCGAAAATTCCGATTCAAAGTCATCCTCAATGAGGAAGCGATCCGCCTGCTGTGCCCAGCGAATGTATTCATATTTTTTTGATGCCGATGCGGTGATTCCGGAGGGAAAGCTTCTGTACGGAGAGATATGCAAAACGCTTGCTTTTGTTTTTGCAAGCGCGGAATTCTCTATTCCGTCCGCTCCAAGCGGAAGAAATTCATACGCCACGCCTTCCGCGTTGTATACCTGTTCGATTTTTTCATAGGAAGGGGATTCCAGCGCAAAAATTTTCTCACGGCCTAAAACACCTACAATCAGGCCGTACAGATATTCCGCGCCGGAGCCGACGACGATCTGCTCGAAGCCGACATAAATTCTGCGGTTGCGAGCGAGATATTGCCGGATTGCATCGCGAAGCTCCGGGCAGCCCGGATTTGGAGACTTGTCAAGAATTCTTGTCCCGTAATCGTTCATAACGCGGCGCATCGTCTTGGTCAGGACGGAAAAAGGAAATTCAAATGATGAATGATGCGCGCTGTGCGGACTATGGGGCGTTTGGTAAGAAACCGGTTTTTCAAAGGAGGCGGAAAACCCGTCCGACGGACGAAAAATAATAAAGAATCCGCTGCGCTGACGCGCTTCAACATACCCTTCCTCACAAAGCAATGCATACGCGTGTTCTATTGTGATCGTGCTGACCCCTGCTTCTGCGGCCATGATTCTCTTGGAAGGGAGTTTGCTCCCAAAAGCATAGACGCCCTGGACAATGGCCTTTTTGATCTGATTGTACAGTTGGATATATGCGGGGATTTTTGATTTGTTTTCAATGATGCAGTTCATCTGGTTATATATAATACTCCTTTTTTGGATATTTTAATATGTTCAAAAGGATTGTACAATACTTTTATTCACAAATCAAGGAGGATCACTAAAATGGCAGAAAACAGATATGAATTAAATAAAAACCTGGCTCAGATGCTAAAGGGCGGCGTGATCATGGATGTAACCACCCCGGAGCAGGCGAGAATCGCAGAGTCGGCAGGCGCCTGCGCCGTCATGGCGCTTGAAAAAATCCCTGCCGACATACGCGCGGCCGGCGGCGTTTCACGCATGAGCGATCCCAAAATGATCCGGGGGATTCAAAACGCGGTATCGATCCCTGTTATGGCAAAATGCCGCATTGGCCATTTTGCGGAAGCGCAGATTTTGCAGGCAATTGAGATTGACTATATCGATGAATCAGAGGTGCTCTCGCCGGCGGACGACAAATATCATATTGACAAGACGAAGTTTGACGTACCGTTTGTCTGCGGTGCAAGGGATCTTGGCGAAGCGCTCCGCCGCATTAACGAGGGCGCCTCTATGATCCGGACGAAGGGCGAACCCGGTACGGGCGACATTGTGCAGGCGGTAAGGCATATGAGGAGGATGCAGGCCGAAATCCGCCGCATCAGCGCGATGGCAGACGATGAGCTGTTCGACATGGCAAAGCAGCTCCAGGTTCCTTACGATCTCGTACTGTATGTCCATGAACACAAAAAGCTTCCCGTGGTAAACTTCGCCGCAGGCGGCGTGGCGACGCCGGCAGACGCGGCGCTTATGATGCAGCTTGGCGCAGAAGGGGTATTTGTCGGCTCCGGCATTTTTAAGTCAGGCAACCCGGAAAAGAGAGCGGCTGCGATCGTGAAAGCGGTCACTAATTTTACGGATGCCAAAATGCTGGCGGAATTATCTGAAGATTTGGGCGAAGCGATGGTCGGCATAAATGAGCAGGAAATTGAGCTGCTGATGGCGGAAAGGGGAAAATAAGCGATGCGGATCGCTGTGCTTGCACTGCAGGGAGCTTTTATAGAGCATGAGCAGATGCTGTCGCGGCTCGGAGTTTCTTCTGTTGAAATCCGTCAAAAAAAAGATCTGGAACAGTCCTTTGACGGGATGATTATTCCCGGCGGAGAAAGCACCGTGCAGGGAAAACTAATGCGGGAGCTCGGGCTTTATGAACCGCTGAAAAATCGCATCACTGCAGGGCTTCCTGTGTTTGGCACCTGCGCCGGGCTGTTATTGCTTGCCGCAAAAATACAAAATGATGCCCGGCTGCATTTTGCCACAATGAATATAACGGCAGTGCGAAACGCTTATGGACGGCAGCTTGGCAGCTTTTACACAGAAGCGAACTTCGAAGGCATCGGCAAAATTCCCATGACATTTATCCGCGCGCCTTACATTCAGGAGGTGTCTGGCGATGCGCGGCCTCTGGCGGTCGTTCATGATCATATTGTTGCTGCGCGTCAGGGAGGCCAGCTTGTAACTGCGTTTCACCCGGAGCTTAATAACGACTTATCTGTCCATCAGTTTTTTATTGATATGATAAAACAGAATTCTGAATTTGCCGCGGAGAAATGATTCTCTTTCCATAAAACCAGAGATCGCTCTTTTCGGCGCCGCGACCGGGATCTGCAGGCCGGGCTCTTTTGTATTGTTTTTTCTTTTTCACATACTCAGCGGCGCAGAATGGCTAAAACAGTGACCAGCGCCAGCATGATGGCGGTAAAAATAGTGGAGGCCCAGATCAGCAGATCGCCGTCTGCCAGAATTTGTACGATAGACAACACAGAGGCCAGAATCGATACGATTCCGAACAGGGTAATGAGGTTGATCACCGTTTCGCTGCGGGCTCGCTCAATGGCCTCCTGGTGAGCCGTGAGAATGCTCAGCTTGACGCTGATATCCTGAATGGCGGCGGGAATGTCGTTGACGTCCAGAAGGTTCGCATAGATTTGCTTAACATTATGCCAGCGGGAGAGGTTTGCAGGCGTTACCGTGCCAAAGGCCTGAAAATTCAGCATCAGATTTTTCAGCTCTTTAATCTGCTCTTTTTTCATCCGCGTAATGAGCTCTGTGAAACGAAGACAGGTGTACTTCTCATACAGTGATAGGAGCACGACAGGCAGGCCGTCTGCCGCCTGGGCATCCCGCTGCGCTGTAAAATTCATATCTTCGTCCGCGATCACATATGAAATCGTCTGGGAGGTAACGCAGCAGCCCCAGCGGTAAGCATTTTGATTCTGATTTTTCGCCGCGTAGACATAGCGGATATCCTCCTCCGCCGCATCCTCCATGGGCGCATCCAGAGGCATCATTTTATGCAGATTGAAGACGATCCGCCGCATCTGTTCCAATTCATCAAACCACTGCGGAACTACTGCAAAAACGTATACATAAGCGTCCAGAAGAAAGGATGCATCGCCGTCAAAAAATTTGCGGAGGCCCAGCGGCGTCAGAAAGGCCGACAGCCACTGCTCCATATCGAAAGGATGCGGCTCTCCCGCTCGTTCAAGCCAATCAAAAGAGGCGTTGTTGTGAGCCCAGCCCGGGTTGCAGATCGCTTTAAGGGCCTCCATCCTGGAAAAGGAGAGATTCAGACATAAGAACGCCACCCGGGTATGGAAGACATACAGCCAAGAGTCGCCCAACTCAAAAGCATAACGCTCGATTCCATCACAAACCTGAAAGGCATGAACGACACTTTTTTCTGCTTGGCCTCTTAGTGGAGCGGTCAGCATATCCGAGGCTACGAGATAGCCTTTCCCCACCGCAGCCTCGCCGGAGGGAGACAGCATGGCCTTAATATTTTCATTTAAATCCATAGTAGTCATGGACATACAGCTCCCAATTTGCTCCAGCCGTGCCTGATCAAAGGAGTCTGGATCATATTTCAGCGGGATGATGAGAAAACAGCCGTACGCCGCATCACTTTTTTTCGTTTGCTCCATCGTATTTTTCCCCACCTTTTTATAGAATCGCTTCATTATAGCAGAACGGCCTGTCCCGGGCAACAGGGGAGCGCTTTTTCGTTTCCTTTCAGTATTGCACAAAAGAACGAATTATGATATAGTGTGGATGGTTATTTTGTTTTCATAATGCTTAAAGCTGCTTCTGCTGCGCAAACTGCACAGAATCGGCATTTTTGCTTCATATATGATAAATTTTCAGCTCTGAGGAGGTTTTATCGATGTCCATAAAAACCGTCTGCACACTGGATTATGGGATTGAACCGGACACGGGAGAGGACTGCGCCGCCGCGCTGCAGGCGCTGTTCGACGGACTTGCGTATGAAAGCGGCACGGAGTTCTGCGTACAGTTTAAAAAGGGAAACTACCATATCCATTTGCCGATCCGCATCCGCGGCGCGAAAAATCTGACAGTGCGCGGAAATCGCGCGACGATCCTGGCTCATTTCGATCCGACTGCGCCGATTTGGGCGAACAACAACGTATTCGAGCTTTCAGACTGCGAGGACACGTCATTTCACGATTTCTTCTTTGATACGGATCATCCCGTCAGCGCCGCGGGCCGCGTCACATCGATCGACCGGGAAAATGGCACTGTCGACCTGAAAATTTATGAAGAATTTCCCGTCACCGGATTCGAGCACTTCTGCGCAACAAACAGCTTTGACGAAAAAGGCACGCCGGACTATGCGCTGGCCACCTATAATATGGACCTCGTCCGTCTGCCGTTCACCGCGCCCGACGGACGCAGAACGACGCGCCTTGTAGGGCTTCCGTACGAAGTCGTCGGGGAGCATCTCGTCCGCCTGCAGCTCGGAGCGCTTTCGCCCGCGCTGAAAATCGGACATGAAATCAACCTCCGCTACGAGGTATCCGGCAATACCGTTTTTCAATTTGTCTCGTGCCGCCGGGTGCTCCTGAAAAACATTATCATTTACTCGGCGGCCAGCTTCGGCGCGACCATTCACCCGCGCAGCGAAGATTTTACCTTTGATAATTTCTGCATCCGCGTCCCTGACACTTCCGAGCGCCTGATGGCGGCAAACGCCGACGGCATCCACGCGCTGGGCCTTGCCGGGAAGCTGGTGCTCAGAAACTGCCATATGGAGAATATGGGCGATGATACGCTGAACCTTCACAGCATTGCCGCCTGCATCCGCAAGCTGGATTCAGAAAAAAGAACCCTCGCCATGTTTTGCCCGCGTCCCTACGGCCCCCATTCGCTTCCTGAAAAATGGGCGATCCCCGGCGACGCCATTTATGTTTATGATTCTGAGACGTTTCTCAGAAAGGGCTCTTTTGTGATCGACACAATCGACGAGGAAAACAACGCGGTCTTCCGCGAAGAAACCGGCGCCTTCGCAGCCGGCGACATCCTTGCCAACGCGCAGTACTTTGCGTCTTTGCATATCGACGGCTGCACCATACGCAGCACGCGTGCGCGCGGCTTTCTCGTCCAGACGCATAACGTCTTGATCGAGAACTGCTACTTTTATGGAATGTCGCTGTCCGCGCTGCTCTTTGCTCCGGATATTCGCGTCTGGTGGGAGGCGGGGCCGTGCAGAACCGTTGAAATCCGGAATAATATCATTGAATATTGCGCGCATATCGACAGCATCGCAAGCCAGGGCGCGATTATCTTCAACGCCTGCCATGACGCCAATTCTTTGGAATACCCCGCCGGCGTGCATGAGAAGCTTTTCATACACGACAACCTTTTTATCGATCTCCCGCGGAGCGGTATTTTTGTAGTCTCGGCGAGCGATGTCCGAATTGAAGGCAACCGTTTTCAAAACTGCTGCTATCACCCGCAGGAGAACGCGGAATATGCAAAGTACGACATCGTTGCCGCCAATTGTGAAAACATCGTCATCCGGAACAACAAAAGCGATCGCGGCGAGGAAACTCTGCAATATTTGCTGAACTGCAAAGAATAGACGATGCCGCGTGTACGATAGCGCATCGGAAGAGAACAGCATTGCGGCTTTTGTCTGCCAGAATGAGGAGGAGCATCTGGAAGCTTTATATGAACAGACGCAGCAAAAAACAACCAAAAGTTGATTTCTTCGAGATTCAGAAACTGCGGGTTGCGCAAAACGCTTAAAAGGTGATACAAAAATCAGATTTTTCCAATATAATAAACATAAGCTTTAGGAGGCCTCCCATGACAAGAAGAAAGGAATGAATCTGTATGAAGGAACATGCAATTGCCGCAAACATTATCGAGCTGCGCAAGAAAAAGAAAATCACCCAGGAACAGCTTGCAGCGGCGTTAAATATTTCACCGCAGGCCGTTTCAAAATGGGAAACGGGGGGTTCACTTAGATAAAGATACCACATCAATCCCACGCTGACTTTTGCTCAA
>UQSG01000052.1 GCA_900543695.1 uncultured Clostridium sp.
GTTGCCAAGCGATATTTTTTAGCCACAAGTGTTACAAAAAAGCTTGACCACAACAGTCATCCTGAAAAACAAAGAGTACATTTTAGACATCCAGGAAATGATCCTTTGGTCTACCCTGAACTGGCGGATCCTCTCAGAAGATGAAGTCCAATCCCTCTATGAAATGAGGGTGCAGGAAACCGGATATATGTCGCATCGTCCTTTGGAAGAATGTATGAACCGGCTTAACATGCGCGGTCTTATCGCTGAGGGCAGCGGTGAAACCGGAGCTGACTGTTTATATGATCTTCTTTCAGACCTGTATATTATTCCGATTTCAGAAAATCCAATACTGCGTTTTATATCTTTTATCCGTTTAACTGTATTCGAAGGATTGCCATATTCGGTTACGAAAAAGATCTTCGGAAAAGATAAACGCAGCAGCGAGGAACAAAAGGTCATGGCACTGGCTAATCAGGCAATTTTATCTACCGCGGAGATGATTAAATGTTCCAATCTGAACACCTATGAATTTGAAACGGAGGACGAGCTGATAGATCTTCTCTATCATGATGAATATACGACCAGCGAAAACATTGCTCACAGCGTTCGTTTTCCGCCGCAGTGCCGTCCGGTGCTGACTTCTGTTGCGAATCTGTATCTGCGCCGTCAAATTATATTTGAGAGGATGTAGGCTATGGATAAAGTAAAAAACTCTCCCTCCCCTCTGCGGCGAAAATTACTTTTTACCTGCATTATCGGCATTGTCTGCCTGCTGGTCGGAGTAGCCATGTTTCTTTTTTTGAAAGACAGGATGATGCTATTTCTCAGCCTTCTTATTTGTGTTTTCAGTTTTGGAAAGGCATTCAACATCTACCGTGTCATTGCAGGAGAAGAATATGAAGTTGTGGAAGGCACCTGCGTAGCGATTACGCCTAAACCGCTCAGGAAATATCGTAAAATCAAAATCATAGACAAGGACGGCAATGAGACTTCACTTCTGCTTGGAAAGCACTCCAAGGTAAAAATCGGATTCTGTTACCGCTTTTACTTCACAAAGACACAGCAGGTTTCTTTGGGCAGCGAATACTTTGATGCCGCTCTATCCTCAGACTGTTTCTTAGGATATGAGGAGCTTGGCGAATTTAACGATGAAACAATCAAATAATGAAAAAGGCATCTTTTGAACTTTATCCGAAATTTTATCGGACGTATTGACTTTTATGCTTAATTTGAGTAATATAATAAGCAAGAAAGTCAATAAAGCTGGGAGGTGCCTTTTCTATGAAGAAGACTGAAATGATTTTACAAATGGCTCAAGAAAACAACGGCACCATCACTACTGCTATGGTTACCGAAGCAGGGATTTCGAGAGGCAACCTAAAATACCTGACAGATACCGGAAAATTAGAGCGTTCCGGGCGCGGTGTGTATGTCCTGCCGGAGATTTGGGATGATGAACTGTTTGCGGTTCAGAATCGGTTTAAGCGAGGGATTTTTTCCTGTGATACGGCTCTGTTCCTATGGAATATGACGGACCGAACGCCAAATAAGTTTTGCATGACATTTCCGTCGACATACAATTTAACAGGCGTAAAGAAAAAAAATATCCGGTGCTGCCAGGTTATTGACCGTTTATACGAAGTAGGATTAACAGAGACAGAAACTCCGGCTCACAATACGGTCCGGGTATATAACAGAGAGCGTACCTTATGCGACATTTTGAAAAAGAGTAATCAAATTGACATCCAGCTCATCACACAGGCGTTTAAGGAATACTCAAAGCTTTCCGATAAAAATGTCGCATTGCTGTCCGATTATTCCAAACTCTTTCGAGTCAGTGATAAAGTCCGTTCCTATTTTGAGGTCCTGCTATGAAAAATGCCATGCAATTAAAGGCCATCATCAAAAATATGGCAAAGCAAAAGAATATCTCCGCACAGCTCGTTCTGCAAAACTATATGCTGGAGCGTCTGCTGGAGCGTATTTCCGTTTCTAAATATCGGGACAACTTCATCCTAAAAGGCGGATTCCTGATCGCAGCAATGGTTGGTCTGGATACAAGAGCGACTATGGATATGGATGTAACATTGAAAGGTTATCCTGTAAATGAGGAAATCATTCAGAAAATGTTTCAGGAAATCTGCGGCATAGAGTTAAATGATGAAGTCACTTTTACTCTTCGCCAAATCGGGGAGATTCGTGAGAACGACGAATATTCCGGTTATCGCGTGGCGCTGACCGCAGATTATCCTCCCATGGCAGTTCCGCTGAAGCTGGATGTTACCACCGGCGATAAGATAACACCAAAGGAAATAGAATATAGTTTTAAGCTTTTACTTGAAGATCGCAGCATTTCCATTTTAGCATACAACCTTGAAACCATTTTGGCAGAAAAATTGGAAACAGTAATTTCCCGTTCGGATCAGAATACCCGCCCGAGAGATTACTATGACATCTATGTACTGATGAAGCTGCAATCTCAGAACATTGATTTGCCGTCCTTGAAAGAAGCACTTGCTGCCACCTGCAAGAAAAGAGGTTCTGCAGAAACAGTCAAAGGATACAAACAAATTATGGACCAGGTAAAGAACAGTGCAGTGATGCAGGAACAATGGAGCAGATACCAGAAGGAGTTTGATTATGCTTCCGATATTCCCTTTGAAGATACCTGCGATACGGTAATTTCCGTCATGGAATCGTTAGAATAATATTACAGCAACAGCGAAATATCTATATATAGATTGCAAGCACTCAACAACCACAATATATGGCGGTATAATTACTGCGTAATTGATTTTTGTGCGTATTCCCTTTGGGAAGCATCGTGGTACAGTTCCACATTGCACATGCTGTTAAGTTTGCAATTCAGTGCCGACAGTACGGGTTTGCCTTTATGGGCGTACCGATGCCGGCACTTTTTTATATAGATATTTCAGCCTTTACAGGCAGAAAGTCCAATGGTATTAAGTCAAGGGGGTGAAAGGGGAAAAACAAGAACGCTTTTGCAGCAACAACGGAAGAAAGCATGAAAGACGTCTACAACCGGCTCCTGTTGATCTCCACGGTTGCGGCTGTCGTTAAGGTTGCTACTGTGCCGCTGATAATCAACTTTTCCAATGTTATACTTAAAAAGGAATACCTCTCAGTACCTTAAAAGTGATGCTGAGAGGTAACTTATTAACCACGGGGAACTATTCACTTTTGGTTTCGGAACTGTATTGCCTCAAAAATGGGGCTAATACAGAGAATACGAATAAACACGATAAAATCAGTGCTTTTAGAGTAAAAATAGATACTCTGTGGAATGATGGCCTTTATTCCCACTCTATCGTCGCCGGCGGCTTGCTCGTAACGTCATATACGACCCTGTTGACGCCCCGCACCTCATTCACAATGCGCGTAGAAGCGCTCTCCAGCAGCTCATACGGAAGCCGCGCCCAATCGGCCGTCATAAAATCCGTCGTCGTAACGGCGCGCAGCGCAATCGTGTAATCATACGTCCGCTCATCGCCCATGACGCCGACGCTCCGGATATTGGTCAGAACGGCAAAAGACTGGCTCACCTTGTCCTCCCAGCCCGCCTTTGCAATTTCCTCGCGGAAAATAGCGTCCGCATCGCGCAGAAGATCCAGGCGCTCCTTCGTGAGATCACCCAGGATCCGCACCGCCAGGCCCGGCCCCGGAAACGGCTGCCGCATTACGATTTCCTTTGTCAAACCAAGCTCAAAGCCGCATCTGCGCACTTCATCTTTAAAAAGATCCCGCAGCGGTTCAATAATCGCTTTGAATTTAATATGCTTGGGAAGTCCGCCGACATTATGATGCTTTTTGATCACAGCCGATTTCCCGACGCCGCTCTCGATCACATCCGGATAAATCGTTCCCTGCACAAAATAAAAATTCTCCGGAGGCCCCAGCTTTTTCGCTTCATCCTGGAAAACCTCGATAAATTCTTTGCCGATAATCACACGCTTCTGTTCGGGATCGGAAATGCCCTTCAGCTTTTCAAGGAACCGCGCTTCCGCGTCAACTACAACAAGATTAGAATCAAATTTCGTGCCGAATACTTCCTCGATCTGCCGGCGCTCATTTTTCCGCATCAAGCCATGATCAACAAAAATACAGGTCAAATTCTTCCCTACGGCTTTGCTCACCATCGCAGCCGCCACGGCGGAATCCACGCCGCCGGAAAGCGCTAAAATCACTTTTCCATCGCCGATCTGTTCCTTCAGGGCTCGGATCGACCGCTCCGTGAAATCACTCATGGTCCAGTCGCCGCTGCACCCGCACACGTCGTACAGAAACGCTCTCAGAAGAGACGTACCGCCAACCGTATGAACGACCTCGGGATGAAATTGTACCGCATAAATTTTACGTTTTGCGTCTCCCATCGCGGCGATCGGACAGCCTCTTGACGAAGCAAAGCCCGTAAACCCGTCCGGCAGCTCGGCAACGTAATCCGTATGGCTCATCCAGCATACGTTTACGGCCTCCCATTCACGGAACAAAACACAACTTCCGTCGATCTGCACGTTGGTTTTCCCGTATTCCTTGTTTGCACTCCCGCCTTCCGCCACACGTCCGCCCAAAAGCGCTGCGATCAGCTGCATGCCGTAGCAAATGCCAAGCACGGGGATTCCAAGCTCCAGAACTGCGCGGTTGCATTTCGGCGAAGCTTCGGCATATACGTTCGCAGGCCCCCCTGTGAAAATCAGACCTTTGGGCTGCTTTTGTGCGAGCACCTCCGCCGGCGTATCACAGGGCAGAACCTCGCAATAAACGTTCTGCTCCCGAATTCTTCTTGCAATCAGCTGGCTGTACTGTCCGCCGAAATCCAATACGATGACTGTTTCGTTCCGCAAAAATACCACTCCTGTTTTGTATATTATTTCACCAGGCGCGGAAGCACCGAGCCGCCGTAAGGCATGGTAATTACCCTCGCTTCTGCTCCCAGCTTTGCAATCGCGTCGTCAAATGCCTGCTGTGCCGACTGGTACGGTTTCATAAAAGACCGTTCTACCAGAGCCGGATCCATCTGCGACACTAAATAAATCTCAGCTCTCTGGAGTACCATTCCGATCGCCGCCGCCTTATGGCCTCCTAAAACAAACTCTTTTCGAATCCTGCCCACGAGAGCGTCCGGCGACTCCGAATGAAGCATCCAGTCTTCGAACGTGCGCTCGCCATAGCCTTCCGCACAGGAGCCGATCAGAATAATAATGCCGCCGTCCTTCACGGCATGCTTGGCGTTGTCCAGCGCCTTTTGCGTCTGGTAAAGATTCAGATCCTTCGGTGCGCCCCCCTGCGAAACAATCACGATATCAGCCTGCTCTTGAATTTCCTTTGTATACAAACGATCCAGGAAGCGCACGCCCTCTCTGTGAGCCGCCACGGGATCACCGGAAACGACTTTTACAATATTTTTATGTTCGTCCAATACGACATTTAAAATAAAATCAACCGGACAGATTCTGCCCGCTTCCTCGATATCCTCTCGAACGGGGTTTCCCTCCAGCCTCCCGGCGCAGGCTTCGGGGCGGATCATCAGCTTATGATTGGACTGGATTGCCGCAGGCGTCGAAACCCCAGGCATAATCGCTTTCACGCCGCCGCTGTAGCCGGCAAAATAGTGGAATTCTATGTTCCCCAAAGCGATTCTTCTGTCGGCCTCCGCTACAATCCGGGTAATATCAACGGGCGTTCCGTTTGCCGTAACGCCCATACGGACACAGTCGTCAGGATCGCTGTCCGCAACGCGGATTCGTTGATACGCAAATTCCCCGGCAAGCTTCCTTTTTTCCTCTTCCGTCTGCTTTCTGTGACTGCCGAGGGCAAATACCAGAGTAATATCATTAAAATCGGCGCCGCCTGCGCCAAGCTCCTCCAGGAGCGCCGGCATAACCTTGGCAGTCGGCATCGGACGCGTTACGTCGCTTGTAACAATGGCAATTTTCTCTCCCGGTCTGATCAGGTCCTTGAGCCTCCCGCTTGCAATCGGATGCTCCAGCGAATAGCGGACGTCGGCATCCTGAGGATTTTTTTCCACCGTGTCGTTTGCCAGAAGCTCCCGATAAAGATTCTCCTCCGGGATTTCAATCTGCTGCACTTCCGTGCCGTATCCGAATGTATGAATCATGATGACGTTTCCTCCGCTTTTTTCATTTGCTCCAGCGCTCTTGCCAGCTGATCCGGGCAGGAGGTCGATTTCATGCCGCAGCGGATTCCCTTGAATTTCCGAATCACGTCGTCCACCTTCATTCCCTCCACAATTGCGGAAATTCCTTTTAAATTTCCGTTGCAGCCGCCTGTATATTCTACCTTTCTGATCACGCCGCTCTTCTCGTCCGCTTCGATCCTGATCTCGGAAGAGCACGTTCCGGATGTACGATACGTATATTTCATAACAGCCTCCTGACACCAAGCATTTACGTCCTGCGCCTTCAGACGCAGGAATCATTATACACGGAAAAAGAAAAAATTAAAATAGGCGGGCAGGCCTTTTATAAACGAAAGCGGCCCGGCGATCTGTCGCCGGGCTGTCCGTTCTGCCTGTTTCAGAAATCCTGCAAAGGGCTGATCAGTATGCGATCCCCTGCGCGTACATGCTCTCGGCTACCTTTTCAAAGCCGGCAATGTTGGCGCCCATCACAAGATTCCCCTTCTGTCCGTATGCTTCCGCAGCCTTGCTTACGTTGCGGTAAATATTTTTCATAATATCCTTCAGCTTAGCGTCAACCTCTTCAAAGGTCCAGGAGTAACGCATGCTGTTCTGACACATTTCAAGCGCAGAGGTCGCTACGCCGCCGGCGTTTGCCGCCTTTGCAGGTCCGAAGAGAATGCCGCTCTTCTGGAAAACCTCCGTAGCCTCCAATGTGGAAGGCATGTTGGCGCCTTCGCCGACCGCCTTGCAGCCATTCGCGACAAGCGTCTTCGCCGATTCCTCGTCGATTTCGTTCTGAGTCGCGCAGGGCAGCGCGATGTCGCACGGAATCGTCCAGATCTTTCTGCAGCCCTCCGTATAAACAGCATCCTTGTGCGTATTGACATATTCCCTGATCCGCTTTCTCTCGACCTCTTTGATCTGTTTTACAAGATCAAGATCGATTCCGTTCTGATCGTAAACATATCCGTTGGAATCGCTCATTGCGACAACCTTCGCGCCCAACTCCGCCGCCTTCTGTGCCGCGTAAATCGCAACATTGCCCGAGCCGGAAACAACGACCGTCTTTCCTGCAAAGGAGCTGCCCTGATCCTTCAGCGCTTCCTCCATAAAGTAGCACAGTCCGAAGCCTGTCGCCTCTTTTCTGGCAAGGCTGCCGCCCCACGGAATGCCCTTGCCCGTAAGTACGCCGCTGAATTCATTCCGGATTCTCTTGTACTGCCCGTAAAGATATCCGATTTCCCGCGCGCCCACGCCGATATCGCCGGCGGGAACATCCGTATCGGCTCCAATATGTCTGTAAAGCTCCGTCATAAAGCTCTGGCAGAAGCGCATGATCTCCCTGTCCGATTTCCCTTTGGGATCGAAATCGCTGCCGCCCTTGCCGCCGCCGATCGGAAGGCCTGTCAGCGAGTTTTTAAAGATCTGCTCAAAGCCAAGGAATTTAATAATTCCAAGGTTGACGGAAGGATGGAAACGCAGTCCTCCTTTATATGGCCCGATCGCGCTGTTAAACTGCACACGGAAGCCGCGGTTAACCTGCACCTTATTGTTGTCGTCTACCCATGCTACACGGAACATGATCTGGCGTTCCGGTTCAACGATTCTGTCAAAAATACCCGCTTCTACCCATTCAGGATGCTTCTCCGCCACTGGTTCAAGGGATTCCAGAACCTCTGTCACGGCCTGATGAAATTCAGGTTCGTTCGGGTTTCTCTTCTTGCAGTCGTCCAAAACTTTTTGAAGAATCTTCATAAACGTTGCACACTCCTACCATACATCAGTTTTTTGTTTCCCATAAGCCAAAATCGGCTTAGTTTCAACAATTTGTGAGTATAACATATTTTTCAGGGATCCGCAATAAAAACGCGCTGAAAATTCAGTAAACGCCTGTAGGTTTGTCAAACATATGTTACAGCGAGGATAAAAAATGTTCCAGGGTTTGA